>NZ_JARESN010000028.1:0-73517 GCF_046054045.1 Paraburkholderia sp. RL17-368-BIF-A | reverse complement strand
CGTCGGGTGCGTCGGGTGCGTCGGGTGCGTCGGGTGCGTCGGGTGCGTCGGGTGCGTCGGGCATGTTGCAAGCCTCGCACGCGTCGGCCGCATCGCACCCGTCTCACGCGTCAGCAACCCCGGACGCAGCAAACGGCCTCGCGGCAACAACCGCCGTACCACGCGAGCTACTCGCCTGGCTGAAAGCGGCCGCCTGTTTCCGCGCGCCCGACCGCTGGGCGCTGCTCTATCGAGTCCTCTGGCGCTGGACGCGCGGCGAACGCGAAGTCCTCGACCTCGGCGACAGCGACGGCGCATTGCTCGATCAGCGCGTGCGCGCCGTCGAGCACGAAACCGAGGACATGCTGAACCTGACCTTGTTCAGAAGACGCGATCCGTCGATGGGACCGCCCGAGTTCGTCGGCTGGTACGAACCGCATCACGATCTGCTCGAGTACGCGGCCGAGCGCTTCGCGGCGCGCATGGGCTACTCGACATGGATGCTGGCCACGCCACGAGGCGCCGCGCTCTGGAACGGCATGCTGCTGCACATATCGCAGCCGGTGTCTGAGCACAGCGTCGACGCTCCGGCCGAAGACGCAATGACGGGCGAAGCCGTCACCAGCGAGTCCACTGAAGCGCTCTGGCTCGGCTACTATGAGGAAGCCGTCAGCGACGAGACGCCGCCGGTGCCGCTTCGGTACTGGAGAGCCCCGCCCGAAGGGCCGCCGTTGCCTGCGCGGCTCGCGCGCGAGCGAATCTGTCCTCGCGGACAAAACGCTG
Source organism: Paraburkholderia sp. RL17-368-BIF-A (assembly GCF_046054045.1). NCBI lineage: Bacteria > Pseudomonadati > Pseudomonadota > Betaproteobacteria > Burkholderiales > Burkholderiaceae > Paraburkholderia > Paraburkholderia sp. RL17-368-BIF-A. Next base: position 72,755 of record NZ_JARESN010000028.1, on the reverse strand, counting down.
TTGTGACCGTACCGGCTGCTCCGCCGGCGGAATATTCCGCGCTGACGCCACCGCTGCGCGAGCCCACCGGTCCGCTCGATACGTGCCGGCGTTGCGCGTTATGGCGCAACGCGAAGCAGCCGGTGCTCGGTGCGGGTGCGGGCCGCAGCGTGGGTACCAACGCCGATGCGCATACAAATTCCACTACCCCTGCCACTCCCCCGATCATGGTCGTCGGCGAGCAACCCGGCGAATATGAAAACCAGCACGGCGTGCCCTTCACCGGACCGGCCGGTCAGTTGCTCGACAGCGTGCTCGCCCGCGCCGGACTCGAACGCGCGGCGCTCTATCTGACGTATGCCGTCAAGCATTACAAGTGGGAGATCGTCGGGCGCGAGCGCATTCATCGCACCCCCGCGCAACGCGAGGTGGAAGCCTGTCAGTATTGGCTCGACAAAGAACTCGCGCAGCTTGCGCCGCGGGTGGTCGTCACGTTAGGCCCGACGGCGTTGAGAGCGCTGACCGGCGCGCACGTCAACCTGTCGGAATATGCGGGGCGCACGATCAGTCATGGCGGGCGCATCATCGTGCCGACCTGGCATCCGGCGTATGCGTTGCGAACCGCCGACGCGCGTTTGCGCGACGACATCGTCGCAAGAATCGCGACTGCGTTCAGGTGGGCGGCGGAACTGGCGGGCGACGCTTCCGAGTCGGTGACAACCGCCTAAGCCACGCCATCGCTCGGGCGTGCACAGGCACATGGCTTGCGCAAACACTCATAGCTATGCGTGAGCGCCGCAGAACGGCGAACCGACAGTGAACCGACCGCGAATGAACCGCCAATCGACCGCGAATCAACCGCGCAACTCGTTCCAATTCCGCCTAAGCTGATGTGACGCCGCGATTGTCACGCAACGCTACGCCGTCGTTCACGCGGCGCACGCGTTCGAAACCACCGACTGCCCATGAGCGAAACCAGCCCGCGCCTGTTCATCGTGTCACCGCATTTCGACGACGCCGTCTTCAGTTGCGGCGCATTGCTCGCTGCGCATCCGGACGCCGCGGTCTGCACGGTATTCGCCGCGCCGCCCGAGCATACGATGCACACCGAATGGGATGAAAAGTCGGGTTTCGTCAACGCCCACGAAGCGATCCACGAGCGCACGTTCGAAGACAATCGCGCGCTCGAATTGCTCGACGCGATTCCGCTGCGCATGCCGTTTCGCGAAAGCCAGTATTCCGATTCGCCGTCCATCAGCAAAATGGCGGCCGCGCTCGAGGAAACCATCTATCGAACCACGGCTAACACGTTGCTGATGCCGCTCGGGCTGTATCACGACGATCACGTGCGCGTGTTCGAAGCCTGCTGCGAGATCCTGCCGCGGCTGTCGCATCTCGCCTGGTTCGGTTACGAGGAAGCGATTCACCGGCGCACGCCTGGAGTCGTGCAGGCGCGCCTCGCCGATCTCGCGCAGCGCGGCATCGTGGCGACGCCGGCCAATCCGAGCGCCGGCCACACGATCGACATGCAGCGGCGCGCGCAGATCAAGCGCGAAGCCGTTCACGCATACCAGAGTCAGTTGCGGGCGTTCGGGCCGGGCAATTACGACGACGTGTTCGCCACCGAGCGCTACTGGCAACTGAGCGTGGGCCGTCGCGTGAAAAGGTAGCGGAACGCGTGAAAAACACAGCGGGAAGCGTAGGCAAAAACGCAGGCGAAAGCGCCGACAAAAAGCGCCGCCGCGAAATCCCGCCCGACAGCAAAACCGCCTACCCTTGAAGTGAACCGCACGCGCCGTCGCGCTATCGCACAACTCTCAACCACAGGTGATGCAATGAGCTACGACATGCATACGAGCCCGATCCCCGATCCCAACGCCGACCCGACGCGCGACCCGGAAGGCGATCCGCTGACACCGCCGTCGCCCGGTCATCACAACGACGAACCACAGCGCCCCGAAGGACCGCCCGACAAAGACCCGGTGTGAGCCGCGAAGCGTTAGCAAATCAGCCGCGAACCGACAGCCGCGTGCATAAACCGCACACGACATGCGGGCACGCGACGGCGCCACGGCGGCACACCCGCACCGCAATCAGCTCGTGAGTTCGCTGAAGCCCTGCAACAGCCGGTCGATGTCGGCGGCGTGGATATTGCCCATCGTCGAGATACGGAAGAGTTCCGCCGACAGCCCGCCCTGCCCCGCATAGATCACGAAGCCGCGCGCCTTCAGCGCGTCGTGCAATTGCGGATACGTGACGCCGTTCGGCAGCCGGTACGCGCGCAACACGACCGACGACTCCTGCGGCGCCAGCACGCTATCGATGCCGCGCTCGGCCAGTCCCGCGCGCGCCTGCTCGGCGAGCGCCGCGTAGCGCGCATGACGCGCGCGCCAGCCGCCTTCGTCGGCGATTTCGCGCAGCGCTTCGACCAGCGCGTAGTACGCGTGAACCGACGGCGTGAACGGCGTATTGCGCTGATCCTGCAGGCGCGCGAGCCGTCCGAGGTCGAGGTAGTACGTGCGGCTCGCCGCCTGTGCAAGCGCCGCACGGCGCACCAGCACGAACGACGCACCCGGCACGCCGTGCAGGCACTTGTTGGCGGTCGCGGCGACGGCGTCGAGACTTGTATCGGCGAAGTCGATCGCCTCGGCGCCGAAGCTGCTCACGCCATCAACCAGCAAACGCAGACCGCGCGCGCGGCACAGCGCACCGAGCGCGGCGAGATCGTTCAGCCGCCCGGTCGTCGTTTCATGATGGATCACCGCGACATGCGTGAACGCCTTGTCCGCGTCGAGACGTTCGGCGATTTTCGCGAGGTCTGGCGCCTGCATCCAGTCATGCTTGAGCGCTTCATGTGCAATGCCGTATTGCGCGGCGATCTGCGCGATACGCTCGCCGTACACGCCGTTTTCCACCACCAGCAGCTTGCCGTTTTGCGGCACCAGCGCGGCCGTCATGCTTTCGACGGCGGCCGTGCCCGAGCCCGTCATCAGCACCGCCTGCCATTCGCTCGCGTCGAGGCCGTAAAGATCGACGAGACGCGTGCGCGCCTCTTCCTGCAAATCGAAAAACTCGCTTTCGCGATGGCACAGGTCCGTCTGCAACAGGCTGTTGCGAACGCGTTCGGTGAGCGTCACGGGGCCGGGATTGAGCAGCAGCATGGGCGCGTCTTCCTTTGACTTCAGGCGGCGCCGATGTGACGCATCAAACGCGTTTTCACATCGGGCGGAGTGATGGTGGGACGCGGCAAGCCGTCAGGCGTGCCGCGACGAATGACGAGGCGCGCGAAGCGCGGACCGTCGAGCGGCGCGGATTCGAACAGCGCGTCGAGCACAGCGGGATCGTCGCTTTCGACCGCCGACGCATAGCCGCACGCCGCCGCGACGCCCGCAAACGAGACCTGCGGCGACACCGTCGCCTGCCCGCCCGTGGAGTCGTGCGCGCCGTTATCGAGCAGTACGTGCGTGAGATTCGACGGACCGTAAGCGCCGAGCGTCGCGAACGCGCCCATGCGCATCAGCGCCGCACCGTCGCCGTCGAGCGCGACCACATGCAGGTCCGGACGCGCGAGCGCGAGACCGAGTGCGAACGGCGTGACACAACCCATCGAGCCGACCATGTACAACTGGTTGGGACGATCGTCGATCGCGTAAAGCTCGCGTCCGCAAAAACCGGTCGACGCGAGCACGACCGTCGATTCGAGCGGCGTGTGCGCGATCACCTTCTTCAACGCGTCATGACGCGACGCGAGTTCGCTCGCCGCCACGCCGGTGAACTGTGAACGCGGCGCGACCGGCACACGACGCGCGCCGGCATCGCCCGCCTTCAATTCGTATGGCGCGACGCTGCCCTTTTGCATGACGAGCGCGTAAGGGCGGCCCGTTTCGTCCATATGGGCGATGGCGCGATCGAGCGCGGGGCCGATTGCGTCGGCTTCGGTCGGAAACGTCTCCCACGGAATTTCCATCGTGTCGAGCATCGCGGGCGTGACCGGTCCCATCAACGCGTGCTGCGGTTCGTCCGCGACGCCGGGCTGGCCGCGCCACGTGACGATCAGCAATTGCGGCAAACGGAAGGTCCACGTGAGCGACGTCAACGGACTCACCGCGTTGCCGAGGCCCGAGTTCTGCATCATCGTGATGCCGCGGCGGCCTTGGCGCGCGCCGAGAGTGACGCCGCCGATCAACGCAACCGCATCGCCCTCATTCGCCGCCGACACGTAGTGCAGCGACTCGTCCTGCAACACGTAGTTGATGAACGGCGTCAGGTACGAGCAAGGCACGCCCGCATACCAGTCGAAGCCGCGCTCGCGCGCCGCCTCGACAAACTGTGCGGCTTCGATCATTGCGCCGCCCCGCCCGCTGCGTCGGAGGCCGCACCGCCGACCGATGCCGCGAGCGGCGTCTGTCCGTGCGCGAAGTCGCCGGCGCGGCGGAAGTCTTCGAGATCGTTGACGCCGCGCCAATGGCCGTGCACGTATTGCACTTCGATCGACTCGCCTGCTTCGATCAGCGCGTTCAGCAACGCGGGCATGTCGAGCGATGCAAAGTCGGCGCGCGCCTGCAATTGCGCCATCACCGTCTGCAGACGCTCGCGGCCTGCGCCGCGCACGTTGAGCAAACCGACCCAGCGGCCATGCGGCGTTTGTGCGGCGATCGCCGCCGACGCCTCCTGTCCGCTCGACACATGGCGCAATACGACCTTGTTGCCGAACAGGCCGCGGTCGTCGGAAGCCGAGCACCACGCGAAGTCGCGCACGCTGGCGTTTTCCGCATCGGTCAGCGAAGAATCGACGACCACGCTGAAGGCCGCCTCGCTCTCCACCAGATCGCGCAGGATGTAGCTGCGGAACAGCAGATCGCCGTACGAGATCACGGTGTCACCCGAGAGCTTGTCGAGCGCGCACGCGAGCGACGCGAGTTCGCCGGTCTGCTCGTGCTTGTCATTGACGACGAGCTTGATGCCTGCCGTATCGATTGCATCGGCGCGATAACCGCCGACCACCGTGATGTCGTTGACGCCCTGCTTCTTGAACGCGTCGACGAGCCAGCGCAACAGCGGCTTGCCCGCAACCGGCAGCATGACTTTCGGACGGTCTTCGGTGACGGCCTCGAGGCCCTTGCCGCGGCTCGCCGCGAGCACGACCGCGGCGCCCGCCGCGCGGCCGCTCGACAGATAGCGGTCTTCCGCTTCCGAATACTCGTCGGCGTCCTGCAAACGGAAAATTTCGTTGACCGCGGCGATGCGGTCTTCCACGTTGACGAGCGTTTGGCTCGTGTGGATTTCTTGTGCGACCGCCTGCATCGCCGACGTGGCCGCGCGAATCAGATGGTTCGCCCAGATCACGGTGCTGATGCCGGCTTCGCGGAACACTTCGGTCGGCGTGCTGTAGTACTTGGTCGGCACGATCACGAGCGGCCCGCGGCCCGCCCACTCGCGCGCGAACTCGAGAATTTCGTCGGGGCGCGAGAGCTTGCTGTGAATCAGGATCGCGTCGGCGCCGGCGCGGCGGTAGGCTTCCGCGCGGCGCAGCGCTTCTTCCATGCCCCAGCCGGCAATCAGCGCTTCCACGCGCGCGACGATCGAAAAATTCTCGTCCGATTGCGAGTCCTTGCCGGCCTTGATCTTGCCGCAGAATTCGTCGATGTCGGCAAGCGGCTGCGCCTCGCCGTTGATGAAGCTATTGGTCTTCGGGAACTGCTTGTCTTCGATGCACACGCCGGCGATGCCGCGTTGTTCGAGCTTGCGCACAAGGCGGCGCACGTTGTTGAAGTTGCCGTAGCCGGTGTCGCCGTCGAGCAGGATCGGCAGATCGCTTGCGTCGGCCATGAATTCGAGGTTGTCGACGACCTGGGTCCAGCTTGCCTCGTTGTTGTCGCGCACGCCGAATTGCGCGGAGATCGCGAGGCCCGAGCCCCAGATCGCCTTGAAGCCGGCTTCGCGGACGATGCGCGCGGAGAGGCCGTTATGCGCCTCCATCATGAATTCGAGTTCGCTGCTGACAAGCATCTGGCGCAGACGTGCGCTGCGTGAAGAAGAGACGAAGGCGGGTTCGCGGGCGTTCATATTCTGTACTCCTGGTGGCGGGCTTATTGGCGGGGCCTGCTTGCGGGTTTATCGGCGCTCTTTTTGCCCGGCTGGCGACTGGAAAATGGCGACTATAGCGGAATTTTCATTTAGTCGTCATTTAGACGGCTGTGCTTTTGCTGTATTGCTTTTAAGTGGAGAAATGTGTCGATTTTTGCAGCGCAGGCGCGCTGGCAAGCGCTTTGGAATTGAGTGGCGTTTTGTGGTTTATTGATGCGAAGGCTTGCCGGGTTGGGTTGGTGCGCGTCATCGCGGAATTAATTCGATTTCTCGGCACCGGCTTTTTATTAATCAGAGAATCGTCGCCGCGGATAATGCTTCCTTATTAACTCGGCCGAATTAAATAAATCCTTTTGCATCGCCTCCATTACCTCCGCCCACACCCTTTAATCAGACGAAACGCGCATGGCAAAGGGTTTCCCCTGCCCTCATGAGCAAAGTGAAACGTGCCGTAAACAGAGTCAGCGAGAAGCACACAGCCCAATCCGATCGACCCTTTGCCAAGCACCACTCTTTGCTATGACTCTGAACAAAAAATTAGCCTCAATGATCGCCGTCCTGTGGTTCGGCCTGATTCTGATCGGCGGCTTCGGCGCATGGCAAAACCGTGCGTCGATGGTGAGCGACCGGCGCGACCAGCTCACGTCGCTGATCGACCAGGCGAACCACGTGGTCGCCCGTTACTACGCGATGGCGCAACAGCACGCCATCACCGAAGACGAAGCGAAGAAGCAGGCGCTCGCCACGCTCGAATCGATGCGCTACGGCAAGGATGGCTACATCTCCGTGAACGACTCGCAGCCCGTCATGCTGATGCATCCGTTCAAGAAAGAGATGGTCGGCAAGAACCTCGCGCAGTTCGCGGATCCGGCGGGCAACCATCTGTTCGTGGATATCGTGAACGCGGGCAATCACGAAGGCGGCGGCTTTGTCGATTACCTGTGGGCGAAGCCCGGCAGCGACAAACCCGTGGCGAAGACCAGCTATTCGCAGCACTTCCAGCCGTGGGACTGGTATCTCGTCACCGGTATGTACATGGACGACGTGCAGCGCGCGTTTTACGCGGGACTGTTGCGCTGGCTCGCGATCACGGTTGCGCTCGGCGGCATCGCCACGGGCATCATGCTGCTTGTGTTGCGCAGCGTGCGCCGCTCGCTCGGCGGCGATCTCGAAGTGGCCGTCGAACATGCGCAACTGATGGCGGGCGGCAATCTCGCCGTGCGCGTGCCGGTCAAGGACAACGACGCCGGCAGCCTGCTGCATGCGTTGCAAACCATGCAGGCCGGTCTCGTCGATACGGTTTCGCGGGTGCGCGCCGGTACGGAAAACATCAACGTCGGCGCAAGTGAAATTGCCGCCGGCAATACCGATCTGTCGCAACGCACGGAGGAACAAGCCGCGGCGCTGGTGCAGACGGCGTCGAGCATGGATCAGATGACGGTCAACGTGAAGCAGAACGCGGACAGCGCGCAACAGGCGGCAGAACTGGCGGGCCAAGCCGCCGACGTCGCCACGCGCGGCAGCCGCGTCGTCGACGACGTGGTTCGCACGATGGGCGAGATCACGACGAGCTCGCGGCAGATCGGCGACATCATCGGCGTGATCGACGGCATTGCGTTTCAGACCAACATTCTCGCGTTGAACGCGGCCGTCGAAGCGGCCCGCGCGGGCGAACAGGGACGCGGCTTCGCCGTCGTCGCCGCCGAAGTGCGCAGCCTCGCGCAACGCTCGGCCACGGCCGCGAAGGAAATCAAGGCGCTGATCGAAACGTCGACGACCACGGTGGAAGCCGGCGCGTCGCTGGTTGCCAACGCGGGCTCGACGATGGGCGAGATCGTGCAGTCGGTGCGTCGCGTGAACGAGATTCTCGAGGAAATCAGCAATGCGTCGCGCGAGCAGAGCGCGGGCATCGAGCAGGTGAATCGCGCGGTCGGCGAGATGGATCAGGTCACGCAGCAGAACGCGGCGCTGGTCGAGGAAGCCGCCGCGGCCGCGCATTCGCTGAAGGATCAGGTGGGCGTGTTGCGCGAGGCGATCTCGAGCTTCGCGTTGCCCGCGTGAAGGCGCACGCACGAAGGAGCGCATGAAACCACGCGTGAAAAAGAAGGCGCTCGACAGGCAGCGAGCGCCTCTTTAACACGCCGCGTCGAAATCGACGCATCAATCGAACGAAATGAGCCGCGCGGATTTTCAAGTCCGCGCGGCTTTTTTTACGTCTGTCGCGCGTGTTGGCTTGCGGTAATCTCGCATACAGATTACGTTCTCATTACAATGAGCGCTGCCGCAAGTTAATCCGCTGTCAGTCGGACCGCCATGATCCCGAAGAAAAAATCCCCGTCGCGCGATTCTTATGCGCCCGTCGCGAAGAACCAGTTGCTGGTTGCGCGTCTGCCGATGTGGCGCTCGAAGTTCATCGTCGTGCTGGTGTTCGCCGCGTTTGCCGCGCTCGCGGGCCGCGCGTTCTGGGTGCAGGTGGTGAACCGCGACTTCTATGTCGATCAGGGGCAAAAGCGCTATCAACGCACCATCGAACTCGACGCGACGCGTGGGCGCATTGTCGACCGCAATGGCTCGATGCTCGCCGTCAGTCTCGCGACTTACGAGATCTGGGCAACGCCGAAGCTGCTCGACGAAGCCGCGCTGCCGCCGCTTTCGAAACTGCTCGATCTGCCGCTCGCGGAACTGCGCCGCCGTTTGAACGGCGACAAGACCTTCGTGCTGCTCAAACGCCAGGTGGACGCGGACACGGCCGGGCATCTGTCCAAGCTCGGACTCGCGGGCATCACGCAGATCGCGGATTCAAAGCGTTTCTATCCGGAAGGCGAATCGGCGGCTCACGTGGTCGGCTTTACGGACATCGAGGACAACGGCCAGGAAGGCGTCGAGCTTGCCGCCAACGAACACTTGCTCGGCGTGCCGGGCCATCGCGAAGTGATTCGCGACCGGCTTGGCCGCGTGGTGTCGGAAACGCGGCCGCTCGTGCCCGCGCAGAACGGCGACACGATTCATTTGACAATCGATCGGCGCATCCAGCAGCTCGCGTATGCACAGTTAAAGGACGCCATCGCGAAGCATCGCGCGGAAGCCGGCAGCGTGGTCGTGCTCGACGCGCGCAACGGCGAGATTCTCGCGCTTGCCAACTATCCGAGCTTCGATCCAAACGATCGCGCGCGCCTCACGGGCCGGCAGTTGCGCAATCGCGCGGTGGTGGACACGTTCGAGCCCGGCTCGACGATCAAGCCGGTGGTCGTCGCGTTGTCCATCGACGAGGGCAAGGTGCGGCCGCAAAGTGTGATCGACACGGCGCCTGGCTGGTACAAGATCGGCCCCGCGGTGATCCACGACACGTCGAATCACGGCGCGATGACCGTCGCCGAAGCAGTGCAGAAATCGAGCAATATCGCGCTCGCCAAACTCGCGCTCAATCTGCCCGCCGAAAAAATCTGGGCCAAATATCAGGAGTACGGACTCGGCATGCGGCCCGAGCTGACCTTTCCGGGCGTGGCGTCGGGCAAGGTGCGTCCGTACAAACGCTGGCGTCCTATCGAGCAGGCGACGATGGCTTACGGCTATGGGCTCTCGGCGTCGCTGCTGCAGATCGCGCAGATCTACACCGCCTATGCCGGCGACGGCACCATGCATCCGGTGCGCCTCGTGCGCGAGAACATCGATGCCGCGGCCGCCGCTTCGCAAACGGGCCATGCGGTCACCACGCCGGCCACCGCGCGCGCGATCCGTTCGATGCTCGAAATGGCCACGGGCGACGGCGGCACGGGGCGCGCTGCAACCGTCGAAGGCTATCGCATCGGCGGCAAGACCGGCACTGCGCGCAAGCAGGTCGGCGCGTCTTACGCGAAGAACCGTTATCGCGCGCTCTTCGTCGGCATGGCGCCGATGAGCGACCCGCGCCTGATCGTCGCGGTGATGATCGACGATCCGGCCGGCAAGGCGTTTTATGGCGGCACTGTCGCAGGCCCCGTGTTCAGCGCGGTAACGGGCGGCTCACTGCAACTGCTCGGCGTGCCGCCGGATGCGCGAGGCGTCGACGGACAAAACGCCGCACACGCATTTGCGCCGTCTTAAGTCTCGCTTAATTCTTTGCTGCAACCATGCGGCTCAACATCCCCTGTTGAGCCGCCAGATCATCGGCGGCGTTTTTTTCAGCGATGTTGCCGACGCGCAAAAGAAAGACTCCATGCCTGCGAAAAAGAAGGAGGACGAACCATGGTTGAGGACGCGGTGTTCGAGCATCTGCGCGCCATGCCTGGCAACGAATGGGTCGGGCAGATTCACTCATGCAAGGTCTCCGACCCGCTGCAGCCGCCCTGGGGACGTTCATACCGGCTTGTCGAATGGACGATGAAGCACACGCCCGAAGCGAGCCGCCGCGTAGTGCCCGCCGAGAGCACGCCGCTCGAGATCGCCCAGGCTGTCGTCTCGCATGTGCCGGGGCGGCGCTTCTGTCAGCACGGCGACGAATAGCAGAAGTCCAACGCGTCTTCGAGCCGGTCGTTGCCCCAGAACATTTCATCGCCGGCAAAGAACGTGGGCGCGCCGAAAATGCCTTTGGCCGCGGCCGCTTCTGTCTGTTCACGCAGACGCAGCTTGTGCGCGTCGCTTTGCGCTTCCGCGATGATCTGCTGCGCGGGCAAGCCGAGTTTGACGAGCGCTTCGCTCACGACTTCGACGGAACCGATATCGCGGTCATGCACGAAGTTCTGCTGCATGATCTCGCGGCAATAAGCAGCGATCCATTCGCGCTCGGCGCCGAGTAGCGCGACGCGCATCGCCAGCAGCGCGGCGCGCGGAAAAACGCTCGGACGTGTCAGCGCGATACCGTACTTGCGGCACTGCCGTTCCATATCCTTCCAGACGTAGGCGCCCTTCTCCTTCTGCAAGACGAACGGGGAATTGTCAAAACCCAGCGCGCGAAAAATCGGCCCGAGCAGAAACGGCCGCCAATGAATACGCACGCCTCGCGCAGCAGCCTCAGCCTCGATACGCATCACGCTCAGGTAGCTGTAGTTGCTGCCGAAGTCGAACCAGAATTCGATGTCGCGCGCGGGCGCTGTGGAAGCAGTGGTGGGGTTCATCTCTTCCCTCTTGCAATGTCTGACAGTCGAGCGGCACAAGCGTGCCTATGATGACAGTCTTCGCGTTTCTCAACCGATGATGAAAGCATGATGCGTTACCCGCTCGATCTGTGTGTCGCCATGCTTCTTGCCGTCGTCGTGATGGGCGCGTCGGTCATGCTGGCGCTGAATTGAAGCTCCGGGCAACCGCTACGCGCGCCCGCGAAAAGTCGCGATATACTGTACGTATATACAGTACTTTTCGTATGAGCAATGCGTCTTCCTCCCTTCGAGCCTCCCACGCTTGCCGAGCTGCGCGCCTTCTGGCGCGCGCGTGACGAGCGCGCGGTGCAGCGGCTCATCCTCGAAATCCAGCGGCAGCGGCTTACGCTGCTCGAACTGCGCAATCTCATCGACTGCGGCGTGCAGCAGGCGCGCGCCGCGGACCGCACGCTCGTCGAACGCGGCGAACCGCTCATGACGCTGCGTATCCGCCTCGCGCAGGAAGTACTGCGCGTCGGCGAAATCGACGATACGCGGCAAATCAGCCGCGCAGAGCAGGAAAGGCTCGCGGTGCGAACTCAGGAACAGATCGAATACGCGCGCGAAGGGCGTTTGCGAAGACAGCGCCGCAACATCTAGCCGTCGCGGCGCGCGGCCGCCCGCTTAGCGCGTTTGCGTCGCTACGCGCAGGCCGAGCGATATGAACAGCACGCCGATAATCTTGTTCTGCCAGCGGCGCAGCCACGTCAGGCGTCCGACGAGTCTGCCGAGCGGGCGGATCGTCAACACGATCAGCGTCGTGTAAAGCGCGCTCATGCCGACGAAAATCAGGCCCAACGTGGTGAACTGCAAGAACGTCGAACCGTGCTCGGGATGCACGAACTGCGGCAGAAACGCGAGAAAGAAGAGCGCGGTTTTCGGATTGAGCACTTCGGCGGGAATGGCCTGAAAGAACGCTTTCGACGCCGACACGGGTGCGCTCGCAGGCATCTCGCCGCTTGCCGGTTTTTCGCGCAAGGCCCGAATGCCGAGATAGACGAGATAAAGCGCGCCGATCCACTTGACGGCGTTGAAGGCGAGCGCCGACGTCATCAGCAACGCTGACAGACCGACTGCCGCGCCGAGCGTATGAACGAAGTCGCCCACCGCAATGCCGAGGCCGGTGAAGATGCCGGCCTTGCGTCCTCCGTGAACCGTGCGTGTCAGAACCAGCAGGACCGCGGGCCCCGGAATCAGAAAAAGACCGAGTACGACGGCGACGAAGGTCCCTAACGTGGACAACTCGAGCATGCTGTTCATTCTGTCTCCTGGCGGTTTCCTGCTGATTGGCGGTTCCGTTCAATTCGTGCTCCGCAAAGTGTACCGCGCTTGCGCTTGTGCCTGCTTGCGGTTGCGTTGGTGCTTGCGTTCGCGCTTGCACGACAGCCCGCATCGCAAAGTCGCTATGATTCGAGTCTGGGCCGAAAGCCGGCTCCGACGTTTTTTATCGCAGGCTATTGAGCGGAATTTCCAGGTGACTTACACGTTGTCGGCGCGGCACATCCACGAACTCGAGATTCGCAAGAGCCGGTTTATTGCGTATGCGATACCCGTCGAGGATCGCGACGCCGCGATGGACGAACTGCGCCGTCTGCGCGACGAGCATGCGGCCGCGACGCATGTGTGCTGGGCGTTGCTGGCAGGCGGCCAATCAGGCATGTCCGATGACGGCGAGCCGTCCGGCACCGCGGGCCGGCCGATTCTCGAAGTGTTGCGGCATCACGATCTGGACGGCGTGCTGGCCGCCGTCGTCCGCTATTACGGCGGCGTGAAGCTCGGCGCGGGCGGCCTCGTGCGCGCCTATACGGACGCGATCGCCTCCGCGCTGCTGGACGCGCCGCGCGTCGAACGGATTGCTCAAGGATCGCTGATCGTCGAAGTCGGTTACGCCGACGAAGCCAAGGTGCGCCGCTGGATCGAAGCGGAAAGCTACGCGCTCGCCGATACCGCGCACGCAATGCTCGTGAAAATGACGATCCGTTTGCCGGTGAATAAAATCGACGACGCGCGCCGCACGCTGGTCGATATGACGCAAGGCAAGGCCGGCTTCTTCTGATAGCGCGCGTGAGATTTTATTTAGAAGATGGCTTGCGAGTGGCCGCTGTTACCATGCTGTTCTCGAACGGCGTATGAATGTACCGCCAGCACGTGCCACCACTTAAAGGGCCACTCCTCTGATCTCGACCGCCGCTTGTCCCCACGCAGCGCCCGAATCGGCGCGGCATCGTTCGCTTGTGCCGCATCTTGCGCGCCCGTCAGCGTCTATACGAATCACAATGCTCAAGGGCTGCGGCGCCGTCGCGCTGCCTTTGATGCTGTCGGCCTGCTCATGGTCGTGGTTCGGTCTCAACAGTCATAGTGCGCCGCGCGCCGCCGCTTCGTCCACGGGTTGGCTCAGCGTCGCGCCCGCGCGCGACTTCGCCTACATGCCGGCTGTCGATGGCCGCGTGTCGCCGAACCGCATCGAAAATACGGCGATGACCGTGGTCGTGCTGAAGAACGACATCAGCGAGACCGTGCGCGAGAGTGTGGCGAGCCGCCTGAAGGTGGTGGGCTTCCATCTCGACGACAGGCGCAAACTGCTGAGCGGCAGCATCGAAAAATTCAGCGTCGACGACGTTCGCACGCCGGCGCTCTGGACTCTGCAGATGCGCTATGTCGTGACCGACGCCGTCACGCACAAAGTCGTGTTCTCGACCACCAAAACCGTCAAACGGAAGTCGCCGAAATTCACCAGCAACACCGTTGCGATCGAGGACACGGTCAAGCTCAGCGTCGACGCATTGGTGAAAGACGCCGGGTTCATCAACGCAGTGAACTAGTGGGCGCGACGTAGACGTGTACGTTTTACTGTGCAACGCACGGTAGCGGAGATACCAGGAGAGGCGCGCCGCCTGTTTCGCTACAATCGGAAGCAGCGCATGCCGCTGCTTTTTTGCTGCGCTTTTGTGCGTGCCGCGCCAACCGCGCCGGCGCCCATGAGCACTCACTCCGCGAGGCTCCATGTCCACTACCGCCTGGCTCTTTTTTCTTCCCGCCTGCTTCGCGATCAATCTCGCGCCTGGGCCGAACAATCTCCTATCGATCAACGTCGCCGCGCGGCACGGCTTCATGACGGCGTTCCTCGGCGGCGCGGGACGGCTCGTCGCGTTCGCGGCGATGATCGTGCTGGCCGCGACCGGCCTCGCGGTCGTGCTGCATGCGTCGGCGTGGTTCTTTCTCGCGATCAAACTGGCCGGCGCCGCGTACCTGATCTGGCTTGCCATTCAACTCTGGCGCAGCGACGCGCCTGCCATCGACACCACGCAGGAACAGTGCGCATCGCTCGCGACCGTCGCGCGGCGCGAGTTTCTCGTGGCCGCCGGCAATCCGAAGGCGATCCTCGTGTTCACCGCATTTTTGCCGCAATTCGTCGACATCGCGAAGCCGATGCTGCCGCAATTCGCCGTGCTCGGCGCGAGTTTTCTCGTGCTCGAATGCGTGGCGATCGCGCTCTATTCGTGGGCCGGCATGTATCTCGGCAAGTGGCTGGTGCGCGCACGGGTGAGGCGGTGGTTTAACCGATGCTGTGGGGCGTTTCTGGCTGCGATGGGGGTGGGGTTTTTGATGGTTAGGCGGGGTTAGGGCGGCGTTGAGGTGCGGGTCGGAGGAAACACGGCCAACGGCGACCGTGTTCCGACATAACTACATTCCGGATCGAATTACCGGATCACGGCAGCCGGATGCGCCTAGCCTATCCCACGACCTCGTCGGAAAGCGGCAACCGCGCGTGTCCGCCATTGCCGACGTCTGCGATGAAATCAGTGAACCGGTCGCGATACCACTCGGCGTCGCCATAGCGCCCTTTTGTCGTCTCTCGCGTAAGAAGCCGGGCGACATGATCGACGCAGACGTCCTCGACCGGCAGCGGCTCATGCGGACCCGGTAATGCATTGTCGCGCAGGAATTCCGCACACTTTGGCTGGTAGCAGAACAGCATTGTTGGGACGTCATACACAAAGCTGACGATCGCGCCGTGCAGTTTCGAAGTAACGACACAGGCCGCTGCGGCGAGTAGATCCACGACCGCTGTGATCGAGTCCCCGTATCGAAAACGCTCCACCGAAACGTTCGACGGCGAGAACAGGCGAGCAATGTCTCCTGTCACCGCAACACTTTCTTCGTCCAGCGAGACAAATAGCACTTCATCCACAAGCCGCTGGCTGTCGACGTACGCAAGTATCGCAAGCACCGCGTCAGTATATTGACGCAGGTGAATGGACACGATCAGCGTTCGTCTATCAGACGGTCTGCGCTTTGGCGTGTAGATCGCAGGCAACGCAAAAGCAAGATCCCTGAGATTGACGGGCGCCGATCCTGTCACTTCGGCGACGAGGCGAACCGACGCTTCATCGCGCACGGCCACGTATGGTATGTCGCGAAGGACAGCCTCGAATGCGCTTCGCCGCTCTGCCGATGCAAACGGTCCGACCGAAACGCCAAGCGCTGCGACCGGCTTGCTGAGCCGCCGGCCCAAACGAACGATCAGCTTCGCAAAGGACAGCGAAGCGTTAGCACCAAATAGCGAGCCTCCACCGAAAATGGCCGCCCGCGCAGACAACATCGCTGCAACATAAGTGACCGAGCGTACCGCGGCACCGACTCCGCCTCTTCGCATCCAGAGTCCCCGTGCCCCCGGCAGATGGAACGAGTGCGTCAACTCTTGCGCCGGTGAAGCGCCCACGATCAACGGCTCGATGCCTCGTGCCCGAAGCGATATGGACTGCAACAGATATCCGAACAGGTCGTCGCCGAAGTTGCGCCTTCCATAGAATCCGAAGAAAGCAATGCGGGTCGTGCGGCTACCCGATGTGCGAGCTGTGCTGCGGCCAGGTCCGCCCTTATTGCACCCATTCGATGGCGCGGCGGCCGGCGCCGCTACGTCGAACTCGTTCATTTCAAGACCTCTATTGAAAGTGCGCGAGTCAGGGCCGGCGAATGATGAGCATGCACTGGCGACAGCAGACGCCGGTAAATACCGACGTAAGAGCGAAACAATCGGGCGTCGCCGAACCGGGCAAGCGCATGCTTCGCCGCCGCCGTGCCCATTCGCTCGCGCAATTGCGGGTTGTCGATCAATAGACGTGTGTAATGCTCGAGCTCCGCATCGTTGCTTGCGAGGAAGCCGGTCACGCCGTGGACGATGACATCCCGATTGCCGACGATGCGACTGGCGACCGCCGGCAACCCCGCCGCCTGCGCCTCTATCAGCGCAATCGGCATGCCCTCCCATAGCGAAGGCAAAACGAAGATGTCGCATTGCTGAAGCGCTCGCCTGAGTTCCGGCGCCGCAATCCATCCACTCAACTCAACAACCTCACGATCAATCCAGCGATCGATCGCTTCCGCTTCGCCATCGCCATACCACACAGCACGGACGTTGGATGTTCGCGCGAGACGTTGGGCAAGCTGCGTGAATCGCCACGGCGCCTTCTGATAGGTAACGCGCGCCGACGTGCATACGACGACCTGCTCGCGAGTTTGTCTCGTTTTGTCAGCCTCGAAGTCATCGAGCTTCACCGCGTTCTCGACAAGGCTCGTGCGTTGCGGATTCGAAAGCAACATTCGCGCGTAACGCCATTCGCTTTTTGAGCATGCAACGATGTGCCCGCCCATTGCATGCAGCGTCCGTTCGATTATCAGGAACAGCTTTGCCTTTAACGCAGACGTGTCCTCTTTCAGAAACGCAAACCCGTGCGGCGAATAGATCGTGCACCCGCTTAGTCCGAGCAACCGCGTGGCGATGCGGCCTAGCGCCGCCGCCTTCGACGAGTGGAGATGAACAATGTCGGGCCGCTCCCGAAACAGCTCGACGAAAAGCCTGCACAGACTCGAGAGGTCGCGAACTCCTATGGCAGTTTGCATTTCCACGACCCGGCGACGCACGCGCGGATCGAACAACTTATTCAGCGTTGCGTTAAGCGGCGTATCTTTGCGCACGGAATGGAGCACAACGACGTCATCGCCAGCAGCGGCCTGACGATTAGCTAGAAGAACCACGCAATGCAGCACGCCGCCACCCAGCGCTTCTGTTACGTGTACGATTTTTTGCCGCAAGATCACTACTCCATATTCTGCAATTCTGGCGCTGCGCGATAAGGCAGGAATGGCGATGCGCCACGGCCTTCTTCATCGCTCATGTTGTGGATTCGTCCCGCGAGTGCGATGAGACCGATGGCGAACAGCCACGCCGCCAACCTTGTGTTCATCCGCCCCGTCGGCGGAGCAAACTGACGCCAAAGCACAACCAGCATCAGATAGACGAGAATCAGCTGGAAGCGGATGCCCGCATACGTGACCTGTGTCATGCCGTAAAGCGCCGCTACCAGCACGGCAAAAATCATCCAGCCGACGGGTGGAATCGCGAACTGCCGCCGATGCATGACCATGACGCCCAGCATGAGCAACTGGATCAACAGGAACAGCAATCCAGACGTTGCATTGGGCGCTTCGATGCCGGTGTAAAGACTCGTCTTGTCGGCGAGGTAGCCTGGGACCAGCAACGACCCGCCGGCGACAGCTAACGCCGCACCGACGAACATGATCGTGTGCCCGCGCCGCGTGGTCGCGACAAAGAGCAGGAACAGCAATGCCGATGAGAAATGCACACACGTCCCGACCACCGCGAAGATGAAATACCGAAGCGGCTTTCGCTGCGGCGAGAAGCGCGTGGCCAGCAGAAAGATCGAAGCCGCAAGGCCGAATCGCATCACGTTCATGGTCAGTTCATAGAACATGCCGGGCACGAGCACGAGGCCGCCGAACCAGATGCCATGACGACTGCGTGAAATGGACCAGAGCAACAGCAGCGCGGTTGTCATCGACACGCTGTTGACGACGAAGCGCGGGTCGGGCTCGATAGCCCAGAGAAGCCTCGCATACGCATTGAACAGCGGCTCGCCGCCATAGCCGTTCCCCTGGCCCAGATCGGCGAACGCCTGGTAGTAGGCGGCCGTGTCGGTGCCGCAATGGCCGCGCAAGACCGCGAGCGCGACCATCGGCAGCGCACACGTCACAATGACAGCGGTGCTGGTTCCACCGTACGCAACGCACAGCGCGACGCCGAGATAGAAGAACAGCAACGGCACAAGGTAGTACGTCATGAGCCGCACCACCCCGCTTGTCGTGTTGCGGGAATCGCCGCTATGCGTCTCACGCAAACCTCCGTGACAGCAGGCAGCGCCGCAGATATTTCGCGCCGCTCAACGCAGAAAAGCACAGCCATTCACCAGGACCGATCACTCGTCGACGGCGCAAGCGCAGGTAGTTGTCCTGCTCGCCTTTCTGGATTTTCAGGAGCTGGGCGCTCAGTCCGGTTTGCGCGCCGAACTGCGCCTTGTAAATGTACGAAAGCGCGAAAGGGAACAGATAGGCCTCGCCTCCCTCCACGAGCACCACTTCCAGCAACATGAAATAGTCTTCGGCGTGGCGCTTGTTTTCATCGAAACGTGCGCCGACGTCCGAGCGCATCAAAATGCTCGAGGGCGTGAAGCGGTTCGAGAACAGAACGCGTCGCCGCGATACGCAGCGCGGCGCGATAAGAGCCGGCCACGGTTGAGACGCCGGCTGATCGCTGGCTTCGAGTTGCGCCACAGGATGCCCGGTTATCGCCACCTCGGGATGCGCGCGCATCCACTTGTATTGCGTCGCCATTTTCGACGGATGCCAGCTGTCATCCGAGTCGAGGAACGCGATGTACGGCAGCGTCGTCGCGGACCATCCGGCGTTACGCGCCGCACCCGGCCCCGCGTTGCGCGGCTGCAGAAGTACGCGAAGCCAATTGCGCGGATAAATCTGCGCCAATTCGCGAAGCAATGCGCGCGTGCCATCCGTGCTGCAATCGTCGACGAGAATCAACTCCTGCGGACGGCATGTCTGCTCGAAGACGGATTGAACCGCACGCCCGATCGTGTCGCGGCAGTTAAAGCACGGAATGATCACGCACACCGGAATCTGTTCCGGAGGCATTGGCGACATGCTGCGGGCATCTGGCCGCGCGTCGATGCCGGATATCGGCTGCTGCCGTTCGCGGAACAGGAAGTGGCGAGCGCACAGCACGGACAGCACCGCCCACACCACTTCGCCCATCACCGAAGCGGCGGCTGCGCCGACAGTGCCCGCGACGAGCACGCCGATGAGTCCAGCAACCACGCTGAATAGCAGTGCGGCGGCGGCGCACCAGTTGCGCACGCGGACCAGGTTGCGGGTCGTCATCACGGACGACGCACAGACCGTTAAAAATCTGAACGGTGTGCTCAGTGCCATGATGACGACCACTTGCACCGCTTGCCCGTATTGCCTGCCAAACACCAGCGGGATGGCGACCGGCGCGAGCAGCGCCGCAATCGCGCCCAACGCGAGACCTGAGACGAACATCCATCTGCCGCCTTCCCGATACATCCGCTCGAGACGTTCGTCGCCCGATGCGGCCCATCGATGAAGACGCGGCATGAGCAGTTTCTGGAACAGAACCGTCGGCAACAGATAAAGCGCGCTAACAATCGTCAACGCGACGCTGTATGCGCCGACGTCCTGAGGTTCGCCCAGGTGCGAGACGATAACCAGGCCGCTTTGGCCGTACGCATAAAACAGCAGGCCGGATACACCGAAGGGCAGCGCGTTGCGCCAGAGTTCCATGACGGGCGGCGTCGGCAGTCCTTCGCGCGAAAATCGTTCCGCGAGTTTTGGTCCATGCCCGATCAGGTGCACCGCGCCGCTTCGCAGCGCCGGGACGGACTGCCATGCGCCGAGCGTCACGATGACGGCAATACAGCCAAAGCCGGCCGCGACAATCAGGCTGCTTGCGCCCAACCGCCAGCACACCAGCAGCAACATGAGACGTCCGGCATGCTGTAGTCCTTGCCACATTGCAACCCGGCCGAATTTTTCCTCCAGTTGCAACTTCACCGAGGCGATCTCGATTGCGCCTTGCGTCAGCACCGCCGGCAGCATGAATAACAGCAGTGCACCGGTCTGCGCATCAGGAGTGCCTAGCCATGCCCACAAGGCGGCAGCGAGAAGACACACCAGCGCGCTGCGGGTGACGAAACGCACGGATGCTTCCATCCATCGACTCGCGGACCAACCCTCGCTGCCGTACGCTTTGAGCCAGAACGACGGCACGCCGAACCCGACCGCCGGCGCAACGATAGTCACGACAGCGAGCGCAGCAGCGAACCGCCCGTAGTCCGCCGGCGACAGAGACCGCGCAAGCACTGCCTGCACGGCGAACGCCAGGCCCGCCGACATCGACGCGCTGACCAGCAGCACCGACGCAGCGCGAGCGTCACGGATGCGCGAATTCATTCTTGCGCTCCGTCCATCATCGGACGCGCATCTTCACCTCGTGAGCGCCCGTAGCGGTACATGCCATAGGTGGTGCCATTGCGGAAGCGCCCTGCATGACGGTCGATTCCGTTGAGCACAACGCCCTTCACCGCAACGCCCACATGCTGCAAGCGGCGCATGCACTCTTCCATTTCCGCAGCCTTCGTGACCGAGGCGCGAGCGACCAGGAAGATGTTGCCGTTTGAATATGGCGCGAGAATCGCCGCATCGGGCACCGGCAACAGCGGCGCGGTGTCGACGACCACGAGGTCGTAGCGCGCGGACAACGCCTTGAAAAGATCGCCTGTGCGTTCACTACCGAGGTGGTCGGCCGCATTCGGCGGCATCGCGCCAGCCGGCAGGAAGTCGAGCGTCGAGCGCTCCAGCTTGCGGATCGACGCGTCCAGTTTGCCCATGTCGGCGATCACCTCGGACAGTCCGACTGCCGAAATGCAGCCGTATGCGCGAGTGAGTCCGCAGCGTCTCAGGTCGCCGTCGACCAACAGGACACGTTTGCCAGTGCGGGCCACGACCGCGGCGACGTTGGACGCGATAAACGATTTGCCCACATTCGGCGACGGCCCGGTGAACATCACGACGTTACCGCCGCCATCGGACAATGAAAACTGCAGCGCAGTGCGCAGACTGCGCAAACTTTCGATTGCCGGATCTGCTGGGTCGATAAAAGCAAGCGGACGCCGCGGACGCGTTTCCCGACCGAAGTATCCAGACCAATGGAATCCGCCCCTGCGTGCCACCGGCACCACGGAGAGCACGTCGAGACCTGTGCGCTCCGCCAGTTCGCGGGAATCCGAAATCCCATGGAACAGAAGGTCGCGAATAAACGCGGCGCCGACCGCTGCAAGTAACGCGACGGCGATGACCGCGAGGCACAGCAGAAAACGCCAGAAGCGAACCGGGCGGTCGGGCAACAACGCCTCGTCGAGAACGCGGACGTTGCCGACCCGTCCCACTTGCAGAATCTGCAGTTGTTCGATGTTGTTCAGCAAGCCCACGTATAGATCGTTGCTGATCTTGACGTCGCGCTCCGCTTTCACCACCTGGCGCTGCATCTCCGGCAGGCCGTCGATCTGTTGATTGAGTCCACTCGACTGCGATTGCAGAACTGCTAGCTGTCTATCGAGAGCCATCACGGTCGGGTTGGTCGGCGCGAAACGCGTCAACGCTTCGGCTTTCTTCTGCTGCAGCGTGGCGACCTGTATCTCATTGTCGGCCGCTAGTTGCAGTACTTTTTTGGCTTCGCCTTCAAGGTCCACCGATCCAAACTTGCTGCGGATTACCGCATAGGCTTTTTCTGCGCTGTCCAGTCTGTCGCGCAAGCCAGGCACCTGGCCGCGCAGGAACGCGAGCGACCGCGCGGCCTGCTCGGCTTTGCGCGCCTCGTTCTGCTCCAGGTAGTGTTGTGCGAGATGGTTGAGCACCTCGGTGATCCGTAACGGATCGGCGCCGCGCAACTTCACGCGCAGCACGTTGGAATCCTTTCCTTGTTCGCTGATCGAGAGGCTGTCCTGCAGCTTGCCGATCGTCTCGAGGCGCGATTGCCGCGTGAGCTTGAAGCGGGCACCAACCGCCGCATGCAACGCGCCGACGCACAACGTCAGCGGACCGTCGTCGGTCATGAAGGTTTCGGTTGCGCTGAGCCGGCCGACCACATCCTGCTTCAACCCAGGTCCGGAGAGCCGGTACGCGCCCGCGTCAGCAACGGTCAACGAGTACGCCGATCCGATCAGTCCGCTGGGCGTGTCGAAGCGTTCGACGTACGCGCGCTCTTCACCCCACGTATAGCCGCCCATGCCCAGCAAACCGGGGCGCGATAATCCCTTGCTGGCGCGTGCGATCGCCCGGCCGACGAGTGGGAAGCGAACTGGCTCGGCTTCGATGTACAGGCCCAACTCGTCGACGACCGCAGCCACGACGAGCCGCGACCGCAGCACCTGCATCTCCGTATCGGCGGAAGACTTGACCTCGAGCATCGACGAAAGGTCCTGACCCAGCAGCGACGACGCAGTACTCGCACTGCTGCTCTCATCGACCTGAGTCACCATGTCCGCCTCGTACTGCGGATCGGAAAGCAGCACCGCGGCAAGGCCGAGAACACACAGCGTGCCGAAGATCCACAGCATCATGTGCCGGTAAAGCAGGAACACATCGAGAATCGCCGCAAGATCGAAATCCTTTTCGGCGTTGGCGGGCTCATGCAAAGCGCGGGACTGGTTCACTGTGCCACCCCCTTGACGTGGGCCGCGTCATCGCGATGACGATCAGCGGACCGCACGTTGAATTTTCCTAGCCGCTCTACCCAGTAGTCGATACCCACCGTCAAACTCTCCCTGCACTGGCGAAACGCCGATAGGGACAAGCCCATGGGGTCGTCGATATCCATGTGGTCGAAGCCGCGCACCGGAAATATGCGGCCCCACATCATGGGAAAAAACGACTCAATGGTTTGCTTCTGCCGCGCGGTCATCGTAAGAATCAGATCTGCCCGGCTTGCCAGTTGCCAGGTCAACTGCCTTGCGCGGTGTTCCCGCATATCGACGCCGACTTCTGAAAGCACCGCGACGGCGTTGCTCGCCGCCGGTTGCCCGACCATCGCCGCAAGTCCGCA
The DNA here is from genome assembly GCF_046054045.1 of Paraburkholderia sp. RL17-368-BIF-A. Classification (NCBI taxonomy): domain Bacteria; kingdom Pseudomonadati; phylum Pseudomonadota; class Betaproteobacteria; order Burkholderiales; family Burkholderiaceae; genus Paraburkholderia; species Paraburkholderia sp. RL17-368-BIF-A. The sequence goes on along the minus strand of NZ_JARESN010000028.1, from coordinate 49,580 downwards.
GGAATGTACGTGCACGCCCTCGATCTTCTGCTGTAAAAGAGCCGCAGCCATAGGGCTGCGGCATACGTTGCCTTGGCAAACGGTCAAAACGTTGGAGATCATCTGTCTTTGGTTCTGTATTGCGGTGTGCCGAGGAATTCGACTTCGCACACCGGCGTCATGACGAGCGCCATACCGCCAGTTCATCTATTTGCAACTGCCCCGTCCATCCAATGAAAGCGGCAGTGACCATCGCCTGCGTTGCGCCCGCTGGAACGGTTGCTTGCGCGGCCGGCAGTTCATGCGCGGCGCTTTGCGATTCGCTTGTGCTCAATGGAATGCCCGGCGCGGCATCGAAGTGGAACGCGAATTTCACGCGGCCCGCTACACCTGTCGCCGCTGCGCTGCAGGCCACGTTGAGGACGTCGCCCGGTACAACCGGGAAAGCGGCTCGCGTCGCCACGGAGAACCGCGCGTTGCCCGCATCAGGCAAGCTCACGTGGAGAGCCTGCTTTCGTTTCGCCGACGCGCTGCTCTGCGTAGCCGCAGTGGCATCCGCAGCCGGACCCGCAAGGACAATGCTTCCTGCGAGTTGGGCGCCTGCGGTCACCGATGCGCTCCAATGGGTGAGCGCGCCTACCGGTGTGCCGGGAGTGTCCAGTTCGAAAAGACTGTCGGCATTGATCACGCTTCCTCGCCAGGGCAGCGCGTGGACTTGCTGAAAGCTCATCGCCGACACTGACTCGACGGGCACTTCGTCACCGATCAAAGCCGTCAGGCTGCCTTGAGCGGGAGATTCGAATCGCCACTCGACGCCGGAAGCGGAAAACTTCGCTTTGCCCGCCACCAGTTGACGCGGTGTGTTGCTCAAGTCCTTACGCTTCCAGTGCCTCGGCAGCACGATCGAATCGCGGAATACCGTGCGAAGATGTTTGCCCGCCTGCGTGGCATCGACCAGCAAGCCGTCGATACTTTCTATGTGGCAGTGATTGAAAGCGACCGTACCGAAACTCGCATGGGGCCCGAAATGCACGACGTCGCCGTTGAAGTCGAACGAACACGCGTCGAAAACGAAATCCATGCTGTCGGCGTCGATTGCAATGGCTCGCGCGGAACCGGAAAACGTGCAATCGGCGAAGGTCATCCGCTCACCGCTGTTGACGCTCTTTCCATCGGCGGATGCGACGCAAATACCATGTTCGCGGTTCTGCTCGAACCGGCACGAATGCCATGCACTCAGATAGGTATTGATGGGATCGATCGCGAGCGCTCCGCGCCATCCGGTGATCACAACGTTGCGGCCGCCCGCGTCTCGTACGTCACCCGAAAACGAGGGCTGCCGATTGCCCATCACGATGCCCCGCCCTTCCGCGCGTGCCACGCCGGGGCCGAGGATCGAAATCGTGCCTCCCGCTCCATCGAGGAATGGCGAACGGTTGCCGGGGAAGCGCAATTCGGTCGACGGAAGCATCGTTTCGTTTCTGCACGTCAGGCCGTCGCGACCCACCGGCATCGTCGAGAAGTCGAGCAGAACGCCGCCCACTGAACGCAGCTTGATCCACGGCAAGGTATCGATCGTGTCGGTCAGAACATATCGGCCGGCGGGGATCAGCAGGCTCGGCAAGCAGGAGGTGTCTTTCGTGCGTAGGCCGAGATCGCGCACAAAGTCGATCGCGCGCTGCAGCGTGCCCGTATCGTCGCTCGCACCCGCGCCCTTCCGCGCAAAATCATGCAGCCAGCGAAAGCCACCGGCAGAGTCGTCCGGTTGCGGCTCGCCCCACCCAGGCGAGACCGCGGATGCGCCGAGCACTGCCATCCCGGCCGAGAGTCCGATTGCGGAGCGGCGGTTCATCGTGCCGCTTCCCGCACGCATCCAGCCAGCACAAAGCGCAGTCTCAGGATCACTTCGCCACCAGCCCCGCGGTGAGCCCCGCGTTGATGGCCGGCAACAGCAGACTCAGCACGCGGCTAAAGCGAACGAGTCCGTTGCCGTCGACATAAACGATGTCTTTCGGTTCGAGTTCGAAGCGGTTGGCGAGGACCATCGAGACCGGCGAAGCGGCATCGAGATGAAAAATGCGCGCGTCCGCGCCGCGTCCGCGAATGACATAGAGATTCCCGGCATCCGCGGTCGCGGAACTGATGCTGCCCGCCTGCGAGAGTGCGTCGCTCAGCGTCATGCGACCGTTGCGCAGCGGCACTGCCGTGACCGGCTTCGCGACTTCACCCATCACGAACACGCCGCTTTCATCCCTCGCGGGCACGCGAACCAGGTCGCCTGCACGCAGCATCAGCCTCGAAGGACTCACACCACGCTGCAACATGCGGACGAAGTTTATGTCGTACGACTTGCCGTCGCGAGTCAGCGTGATGCGGCTCTGATCCGCAGCAGGGCTGAAGCCGCCGGCATGGCTGATGGCGTCGTACAGCGTCGTCGGAATATCGTTGACCGCTTGCGCGCCGGCCTGCCGGACCTCGCCATCCACGTAGACCTGCTTCGCGCGGAACGACGCCATGCGAACCGTCACTTGAGGATCGCGAAACGACTTGCCGAGTTCCACGGCAAGCTTGCGTTGAACTTCTGCGACCGTCATGCCCTGGACGTGGATATTGCCGGCAAACGGGAATCGCAGGCTGCCGGTATCGTCGATGATGAATCCGGGCGGCGGATCGAACGCGCGCGCCGCCGCAGGCGAAGGTGAGCCGGATGCGGCCGCTAATTCCGGATGGTCCCAGACAGTGATTTGCAGCACATCGCCAGCGCCGACCGTATAGGCCGTCGCGTGCCCGAGAAGCGCTTCGACGCTTGCGTCGCTACGATGCTCGACCTCGCCTTCCATTTGATCGAGCGAAGCCAGGGTCACTTCGGTGACTGGCACGGGCAACTGCTCGCCCGGCGTCTGGTCGCTGCCGCTGGTCATGGGCAATGCGGCCGATTCCTCCATCCGCATACCGGGCGCCACCGCGCATCCGGTGGTCAGCAACGCGACCACGGTCACCAAGGCTCCGAGCCGATACATCGGCTGGGACAAAACTGCAACTGACATCGTACTCAACCTGTTCAAGCGGGCGCGCCGCAGCGCCGCCCTTGTCGACTGCATCGCGGCAGTCATGATTCGTGTGCATTGGGCTGCACCCTTCCATCGAAATGCCGTTTAATAAGCATTCCGATCCACCAACCCCCTCACCACCGTCGCCGCGACAATCCGCATATCCAGCGCGAACGACCAGTTGCGCAGGTAATAAAGGTCGTGTTCGACGCGCGCCTGCATCTTCTCGACGCGATCCGTCTCGCCGCGAAAGCCGTTCACCTGCGCCCACCCGGTAATACCAGGCTTGATCCGGTAACGATGGATATAGCCATCGACGATCGTCCGGTACTGGTCGTCGTGCTCGATCGCGTGAGGGCGCGGACCGACCACCGACATCTGCCCGCGCAGCACGTTGAAAAACTGCGGCAGTTCATCGAGACTCGTGCGGCGCAGGAACGCGCCGACGCGCGTAATGCGCGGGTCAAGCCGGGTCGCCTGATGAACCACGCCGTTCTGCTGCGTGTGAACGCGCATCGAGCGAAACTTGTAGATGCGAAACACGTTGCCGTCGGCGCCCATGCGGCGCTGCGAGAACAGCACCGGGCCTCGCGACGTCAGCTTGATCGCGGCCGCGACGAGCAACATCACCGGCGACAGCGCAAGCAAAGCCGCCGCAGCAAATGCGCGGTCGAACAGCGCCTTTTGCATCAGTGCATGAGGCGTCATCGGCGACGCCATCAGGTTGATCGCGGGCAGCCCCACCAGCTCGACCACGTTGCGATCGAACATGGCGAGAGCGCGCACATCGGGAATGAAGCGCAGGTTCACGAGGTCGCCGCTGAATTCCTCGACGATGCGCAGCACCGCGTGCTCTTGCGACATCGGCATCGCAAGCCACACTTCTTCGGTCCGCTCACGGCGCACCCAGTTTGCGAAGTCGCGCAACTCCGAGAACGACGACAGGCCCGGCTCCGCGACCGTTTCGCCGTGCAGCGGATCGAACGTCGCAACGGCGCGAAAACCGGAATCGGTCGAAGCCGCGATGCTCGCGAGCACGCCGTCGCGATGCGCGCCGCTGCCGACCACCGCCACCATCCGCAGATTGCGTCCGGCTCGTCTGATGCGGCCAAGCATCGCGTGGATCAACAGACGCGAGGCGACGAGCAGCATCGCGGTGATGACGGTCCATCGCACGCACCAGATTCTGGACAGCAGTCCCGCGCGATGAAGCAGAAACATCATCGCGAGCCCGCAGAGTTGCACCACGATCCAGCCCGCGACGACGTTGAGCGTCAGATGCAGTTTCGAACGCCCGCGCCACGATTCATACACGCCGAACCACGGCAGCAGCATCATGGCGAGCGCCATGTCCAGCGCAACGAATGCGCCCTCGAGGATCGGATGCCCCTCTCCAGCCGGCAATAGGCGCGCAAGCGCCGCCGCCATCGCGATCATGAGCACGTCGAGCAGGCGCGCGAGAGCGCTTTCCATATCGACGGATTCGCGGCCCATCGTTTGACGAAACACCGTACGCATGACTGTGCCTAACGGCCGGCGCGACGACATCGCGAAACCGCGCAGTCGCCATCACCGGACATACCAATACGTCTGGGCACAAATACGGACATCATGCGGTTACTCTCAACAAGAGCTATCTGAAAATGGACGGACGCGTCACTTCTTGAGTGAGGGCGCATTCTGCCCTTACGCTGAATGCTCAGGGACCAGAAATTTCCTAAGCCTGGCGGCTATTTGTCAGCTAGATAGACATCGGACGAGCCGAGGCGTCGGAGCGGCGCGAAGATGGGATGGCCGCGCCTCGCATGCCGCGGCTATAAGCGATCGCTTATGCAAAGCGCGAGAAACTTTAACTATCTGTATTGACGCCGCGCCCCTATGCTCAATCAGTGACCCTCCGTCGTGTCCGGCGACGCGCGGCATGGGCAAGCGACTTCTCATAGTCACAGGAGCGGCATCATGAAGATCTGCATCTTCGGAGCGGGAGCGATAGGCGGCTTGATGGGCGTGCAGCTTGCACGCGCCGGCGCCGACGTCAGTTTCATCGCGCGCGGCGCGCATCTCGCGGCAATGCGCGAGCACGGCGCGCGTCTGATCATGGACGGCGAGACGGTGAGCGCGCCGGTCCGCTGCACGTCCGATCCGCGCGAGCTCGGCGTGCAGGACGTCGTCATCATCACGTTGAAGGCGCACTCGCTGCCCGGCGTGGTCGACTCGATGCAGCCGCTGCTCGGCAAGCACACGGCCATCGTGACCGGCGTGAACGGCATTCCGTATTGGTACTTCTATCAGCATGGCGGCAAGTTCGCGGGCACGCGCCTCGCGAGCGTCGATCCGGACGGCAGTCAATGGACGAAGCTCGGCCCCGAACGCGCGATCGGCTGCGTGCTCTACCCGGCCGCGGAGATCGTCGAGCCTGGCGTCATCAAGCATGTGTACGGCAAGAAGTTTCCGATCGGCGAGCCGAGCGGCGAGCGCACGCCGCGCATTCAGCAATTCCACGAGATCATGCAGGCCGCGGGTTTCGAGGCGCCGATTCGCGACAATATCCGCGATGAAATCTGGCTGAAACTGTGGGGCAATCTATGCTTCAACCCGATCAGCGCACTGACGCACGCGACGCTCGACGTGCTCACGAGCGATCCCGGCACGCGCGCCGTCTCGCGCACGATGATGCTCGAAGCGAAGCGCATCGCGGATCAGTTCGGCGTGCACTTTCGCGTGGATGTCGAAAAACGGATTGACGGCGCGGGCGCGGTCGGCGCGCATAAAACGTCGACGCTCGTCGATCTGGAAAACCGGCGGCCGATGGAAATCGATCCGCTGCTGACCGTCGTGCAGGAAATGGGGCGGCTCGTCAACGAACCGACGCCGACCATCGACGTCGTACTCGCGCTCGTCAAGCTGCGCGAGCGCATGGCCTTGCAGGGCGCGTGAGCGAGATCGCGTTTATCGCGTTGGCCGTCGTGGTTTGATGATGGTAGGTGCAAAAGGATCGGACGTCGTCCGATCCTTTTTTATTGCGCCGTTATTACCGCTATCGCTACGGCTCGCTACTGGTCGATCGCGAGCCAGACCGCCTTCGGCTCGGTGAAGTTTTCAATCGCGACGTCGCCGTGTTCGCGGCCGAAACCCGAATCGCCGGAACCGCCCCACGGCAGGCGCACGTCAGTGTAGCCATACGTGTTGATCCAGACGGTCCCTGCCCGCAGGTCTCTCGCCACGCGATGCACGCGGCCAATGTCCGCGCTCCACACGCCGGCCGCGAGGCTATACAACGTGCCGTTGGCGATACGGATCGCGTCGGCTTCGTCCTCGAAACGGATCACGCTTGCCACCGGTCCGAAGATCTCCTCCTGCGAGATTCGCATTTCGTGTTCGACGTTGGCGAATACCGTCGGCTCCACAAAGAAGCCGCGTTCGCCGACCCGCGCCCCGCCCGTCACGAGCGACGCGCCTTCCGATCGCCCTGCATCGACATAACCGAGCACGGTCTTCATTTGCGCGGCGGAGATGAGCGGGCCCATCGACGTTTCGCGCAGCGACGGATCGCCGACCTTGATCGACTTCGCTCGCGCGGCGAGCCGGTCGACCACTTCGTCATAGACATCGCGATGCGCGAGAATGCGCGAGCCCGCCGAGCACACCTGGCCGGTGTTGAAGAAGATGCCCGACGCTGCGGCTCGCACTGCGTTGTCGAGATTCGCATCGGCAAAAATCAGGTTCGCCGATTTGCCGCCGAGTTCGAGCGTCACGCGCTTGAAGTTGCTCGCCGCGCCTTGCAGAATGCCGCGTCCGACCGAAGGCGAGCCGGTGAACGTGACCTTGTCCACGCCCGGATGCGCGACGAGCGCGTCGCCCACCACACGTCCCTTGCCGGTGACGATATTCAGGACTCCAGGCGGTAGGCCCGCTTCGAGCGCGAGTTCGCCGATACGCAACGCGCTGAGCGGCGTGATCTCCGCGGGCTTGACAATCAGCGTGCAACCGCACGCGAGCGCGGGCGCGATTTTCCACATGCCGATCATCAACGGGAAATTCCACGGCACGATGGCCGCGACCACGCCGACCGGTTCGCGGATCGTATAGGTCAACGCGTCCGGGCGAACCGGCACGACCTGGCCGTTGATCTTGTCGCACCAGCCGGCGTAGTACTCGAGCGTGTCGATCGCGGCCGGAACGTCCTGGCGCATGACAGCAGCAATCGGCTTGCCGGCGTCGAGGCTTTCGAGCGCGGCGAGCTCGTCGAGATTCACGCGCATCAGGCCGGCGAGGCGGCCGAGAATGCGGCCGCGCTCCGCCGCCTTGATGCCGTTCCACACTTTCAAAGCGGCGCGCGCTGCGATAACCGCTGTGTCGACGTCGGCCGCGCTGCCTTGGGCCACATGCGCGATCGGCTCTTCGGTGGCCGGATTGATATCGACGGAATATTCGCCTGTGCCCGGCGGCAACCGCTTGCCGTCGATCAGCAGATCATGGCGCCTGAGGTCGGTGTCAGTGTCCATCGTAAAGCTCCTTGCATTGAGATGTTGCGTGGCTGAGTGCTGCAAACCGGTCCGGGGATGACCGGTGCGCGCAAGGACCAGGCGGCGCTACGGCTCGTGAAGCGCCGCGCCGCTGCGCGCGGCGACGGGCCATGAAGAATCGGAGACTGTGTGCGAAGCCGGGCTTGTGTTTGCCTCCGGGTTTGCCTCGCGGTTCGCCTCGACGCTCGCGCTGCTCGACAACGCCCCGCCCTGCTCGGCAAACTGCGCCCACGCAGCCGCGGCATTCGGCCTGAGCGAGCGGTTGCGGCGATGCACGAGCAGCGTCGTCAATGTCGCCTCGGGTGCGAGAGGCCGGCTCACGAGCGACTCGCCCACGGCGGGCCAATGTGAGTCGACGGGCAGCACGCCGACGCCGAGCCCGAGTTCGACCATGCGCAGCACAGCCGCGACGTGCCCGAATTCCTGCACCGGACGCCGCTTCAAACCGTTCGCATTGAACGCGCGATCGAGCGCCGCGCGCACGCCGGCGTCGGCGTTCAGCGTGACGAGCGCCCAGTCGTGCAACGCATCCCAGGCGACGCTCGCGTGTCGGGCAAGCGGATGAGTCGGCGGCATCACCGCATGCAGCGGCGTCGTGAAAACGACTTGCGCATGCAATTGATCGCTGACGAGCGGCTCGGCCAGCGAGACCACGCCGAAATCCACCTCGCCATGCTCGACGCTCGCGAGCACACCGCTTTGCGCCTGGTCTTCGACGGTAACGAGCAGTTCGGGGAATGCGGACGCGCAGCGCGCGAGTCCCTGTGCGACCCAACTGGACGACAACACCGGATTGCTCGCCAGCGCGACCACACCGCGATGGCCTTCGTAAGCACCGCGTTCTTCGCGCAACGTCAGATCGATTTCATCGAGCAGGCGGCCGATTCTTCTTTCGAGGCTCGCGCCTGCATGCGTCAGTTGAACCTGGCGCGTCGTGCGGTCGAACAGCTTCAGATCGACCGCGTCTTCCAGTTCACGCACGCAACGGCTCACTGCGGACTGCGTCAGATCGAGTTCGCGCGCCGCGCGCGTGAAGCTGCGTTCACGCGCGACGGCGACAAACACCTTGAGTTGCTGCAACGAAACGTTCATGACGTAGTGGCCGGCGCGCGGCTTGTCGGCCTGTTCCTATTGTTCCTATTCGCCGGTTTGCTCGGGCCAGTGGCTAAGACGCGAGGCCTTGCCGTTACCGTTACCGGCGACGGCCAGCACGCCTGGCGACGGCTCGTCCTGCGAGTGGATCCATCGCGAGCGCATCGGCGCGAGGATGAACTTCGCGGACACGCCCGCGGCAATCGTGATCACCGCGGACACCGTGAACACGAGGCTCCATCCGCCGGTTGCCGACAGCACCGATGCAATCGGCACCAGCAGCGAGGCCGTGCCCTTCGCGGTGTACAACGTGCCCGCGTTCGCCGCCGCATACTTGCTGCCGAAGGTGTCGGCGCAAATCGCCGGGAAGATCGAGAAGATTTCGCCCCAGAACAGGAAGATCAACGCGGCGAACGTCATGAACGCATACGGGTTCGTGCCGTACTCCATCATGCCGAGCAACGCGAGTCCTTCTCCAATGAAGATCATGAACATCGTGTTTTCACGGCCGATCTTGTCGGAGATGAAACCGCACAGAGGACGCGTGAAGCCGTTGCAGACGTTGTCGATGGAAAGCGTCGCTGTGAGAAGCGGCAGCGTGACGCCGAAGATCGTCATCGGAATGCGCGCGAGGCCCCAGTCTTTCGCGATCGGACCGATCTGCGCAGTGGCCATCAAGCCGCCGGCTGCGACTGCGACGAACGACACGTAGATCACCCAGAACACCGGCGTCTTGATCATCTGGCCGGGCGTGAGATCGACCTTCGACACGGAGAACTTTCTCTTCGCCGGCGTGTGCTTACTCAACACCGGTTTGACCAGCAGCATCGCGAGCAGCAGAATCGCTACGCCCTGCAAAATGCCGAAGAAGAAGAACGTGTGCTCATAGCCCGAGCGCGTGATCATGTTCGCAATCGGAATCACGGTGACTGCCGCGCCCGCGCCGAAGCCCGCTGCCGTGAGACCCGCGGCCAGACCGCGCCGGTCGGGAAACCATTTCAACGCATTGCCGACGCATGTGCCGTATACGCCACCCGCGCCGATACCCGCAATCACCGCGGACGTGTAGAGCATGGGCAAGGTGGTCGCATATGAATTCATCACCCACGCGAGGCCCGCGCATACCGCGCCGCCTGCCACCACGGGCCGTGGACCGAACTTGTCGACGAGCCAGCCCTCGAGCGGCACGAGCCAGGTTTCAGTGAGAATGAAGATGGCAAACGCCAGTTGAATCGAGGCCTGGCCCCAGTGATGCCGCGCGTCCATCGGTGCGACGAAGAGCGTCCATGCGTACTGCAAATTCGCCACCAACGCCATGCACACCATGCCGATGACGAGTTGCCACCAACGGTTCGCCCAGAATACGCGGGCCGCGGTCTGTTGAGTGATGTCGTCCATGTGCCTTGTCTCCGCAATTATTTAGTGCAGCCGGCCAAAGCGCCGTGCTGTATGTGTCCCACCTTATCGTTATGACCCGGAAAGCCTTGCAATCCGGGAATGTTTAATATTTGAGTCTTTAAAGCGCTTCCTTTAAAAAGCGCTTTATTCATCGCCTTTTGGAAGTTCTTAATTCCGACTAATCCGTTTTGTTGTTTTCCGCCAATCTGCCGCCTGGTCCCGCCACGCCTGAAATCCAAGCGTTAACCCGAGTGTTCCGTGGCGGCTTCGCCTTGTTTACAAACCCATGCTAGGGTCATTGCTGAATTACTAATAATTAAAGTTTGTTATTATGTTGATTCACATTTGCTTATACATCGGTCATGACGATGCGCAATGCCACGCTGCGTCAATTGAAGGTGTTCGAGACCGTGGCGCGCCACTTGAGCTTTTCGCGCGCCGCCGAGGAACTGCATCTCACACAGCCTGCCGTCTCCACGCAGGTTCGTCAGTTGGAAGAGCATGCGGGGCTGCCGCTCTTCGAACAGCTCGGCAAAAAGATCTACCTCACGCCGGCCGGCACTGAAATGCTGCACTACAGCCGCGCGATCATTCAGCAGTTTCACGAAGTCGACGAAGCGATGAGCCAGTTGAAGGGCGTCTCCGGCGGCAAGCTGAATGTGGCGGTGATCAGCGCTGGCGACTACTTCTTTCCGCGGCTGCTCGCCGAATTCACGCGGCGCTATGCGGGCGTCGTGCTGAACCTCGCTGTCCACAATCGCGAGGAGTTGTTGCATCAGCTCGCGACCAATCAGACGGACCTCGCGGTAATGGTGCGCCCGCCGCACGAGATGGACGCCACTAACGAGCCGTTCGCGCCTCATCCGTATGTCATCGTGGCCGCGCCCACGCATCCGCTCGCGCACAAGCGCAACATCAAGATCAGCCAGTTGGCGAACGAGGCGTTCATCGTGCGCGAGCGCGGCTCGGACACGTGGAATTCGATGGAAGAAGGCTTTGCGGGCCGACTGTCGAATCTGAAGATTGCGATGGAGATCAAAAGCACCGAGACCATCAAGCAGGCGGTGATTGCCGGCATGGGCATCGCGTTTTTGTCTGCGCATACGATCAGCCTCGAGTTGCAACTGGGGCATCTCGTGGTGCTCGACGTCGAGAGCTTTCCTGTGATGCTCAACTGGTATGTGGTTCATCGCAAGAACAAGCGCCTGCCGCCGGTTGCGGTAGCGTTCAAGCGCTTCCTGATGGAGGAAGGCGCGAACCTCATCGAGAAGATCACTCGTGTGAAGGAATTGAGCGTCTATAAGCAATAGGCTATGGAGATCCAATAAAACTTTAACTATTGCAAATCGTTCGGTACTTCTATGCTGCAAGCTAGTTTCATCACTTGACAGCCTAGGAGGCCGATCATGAACCACGCTTCGGTTGCGACTCATGCCAGCGCACGCACCACTGCGCGCGCTTCCGCCGATCATTCCAACGACCCGCATCTGAGCGCCTATAACGCGGCCTTCAGCGACCTCGGGCTGCGCTTTCGCTGGGACCACGCCACGCTCGACGTGCTGAGCGAATTCAATAGCGAGGCCGCGCGGATTACCGCATACATCGAGCGGTTTCATGCGCATCTGCATCGCGCATATGATCCGGACTTTCTCGCGCAACTGATCCTGCAAAAGAAGGCGCAGTACTTTAGTGAATTCGCGGCTTTGGGTGAGTGAGCGGATGGGCGGGAATACGTTCCCGCCTTTTATCGCGGCAGTTGCTTGATTGATCGGGTTCGCGTTCATGGATGCCGGCTTACCGTGGGTCGGTTGGACAAGCGTCGTGCCGCGCATGCCTGAATGTTCCGTTGCCTGCTGCCGATGCTGTCGCTGTTATGCCAGCGTCGGCCGTGACGGTATGCTGCCGCGCGCACCATGACGTGCATTGGGCTGACTTCTTCTGCGTCTTCTCGCCACTTCATTGGCATGTCGGCGCGAGCGCCATACGCGTGCGTTTTCGCATGCGTTTTCGCGTGCTTCTTCGAATACTCACGGCTCATCATCACATGCACACCGATCGACGAAGCCAGTGCGCTCATACCGAGCAACGCGGTGAGCCCGAACGGCTGCGCCGCTTCGGTGACGAAGCCATAGCCGAGCCATCCGCATAACAGCAGCGCGACCGCATTGACGATGTCGTGCCCGCGACGCGCCGTCACGCGAAGCGGCAACAGGCCGCGCAGTTTGCAGAATGCGATCGCCGATGTGGCGAAGATCAACGCGCCGGCGAACACCGCCGCATAGAGTTCGATCCGCTCGGGAATCGCGAGATTGGCCTGGTTTCCTGGCGACAGATAACGCGCGACGCCGACGGATACGACGGATAAACCCATGCCGCTCGCGAGCAACGCGGCGAGCGCGGGTCGTCGTGTGAGATTGCGACGGCGCACGACGGATGCACCGGCGAGCATCGGGCCGAGCGCGCAGGCAAGCAATGCAGCACACGCAGCCGTCAGCGAGACGAGCATTCCAAGCCACACGGTACTATCCGACGCTTGCGGCACGCGCGCTCCTTCCGTGTTGTTGCAACCCGCGGACTTGTGGCCCGCGGATCGACCGATCGTTCTTCAAACGAGTCCCGCCGTAACGCCTGTTGCAGTAACGCCCGGTCCCGGCGCTTCGCGTACCGCGGCTTGCAACGTATTGCGCAGCGTGCCGATTCCATCGATAGAAATAGACACCGTCGCGCCATCCTTGATCGACCCGACTCCCACCGACGTACCGCACGCAATCACATCACCCGGCTCCAGCGTGAGATCCTGCGAAATGAGGCTCACCTGCTCGGCCGGCGAAAACACCATGTCGGACAGCGGATAGTTTTGCCGCTCGACGTCGTCGAGCATCGTCACGAGATGCGCGCTTTGCCAGTCGAAACCGGAGACGATTGCCGGTCCGATACAACAGAACGTATCGAAGCCTTTCGCGCGGCACCATTGCGGAAAATGCGGATTTTCGTTGAGCAGATCGGCCGCAGTCACGTCGTTGACGAGCGTGTAACCGAAGATCGCTTGAGCAGCTTCTTCGACGTTCGCATCGCGGCAGCGCCGGCCAATCACAATGCCGAGTTCGCCTTCATAGACGATCTTGCCGGCGTAGCTCACGGGCCGCCGGATCGGCTCGCCCGAACCGATCACCGAGCCCGCCGGCTTCAGCAGAAAAAGCGGATGCGCGGGCACCGGCTTGTCGAGCTTCGCGGCAAGCGCGTGAAAGTTATTCCACAGCGCGACGATCTTGCCAGGCGCGCAAGGCGCGAGCGGCGTCAGCGCGCGCGTCGATAACACGGCGCCGGTCGGCACCGGTTGATCGAGACTTTCGTACTCGTGCAGATAAGCACCTTCGACGCGGCCGAACACCACACCGCCGTCGCTGGACATGAAACGCATCCACGTATCCATACGCCGCTCCTTGAGCGCTTCGGCACGATCTTCTTCGCGAGTTGCAAACGACAATCGACTGTCGCGAAGAAAACCGTGCCGCCTTCCGTTTGACGCGTCAGATCAGGCCGGCGCCGCGTGCCCACTGATACTTTGCACCGAGCACCGCGACGGGAATTTCCGTCGAATAGGCGTACGCGGGAACACCATGCGCGTACAGATATTCGGCGGCTTCCTCCACCTGAACGTCGCCCGCGAGCGAGGCCACGATCGGCTTCTCGATACCGCGCGCTTTCATCTCTTCCTTCACCTCGACGACGAGGCGCGCGAACACCATCGGCGGCGTGATGATGGTGTGCCAGTAGCCGAGAATGATCGCGTGAATGCGCGGGTCTTCGAGGCCGAGCCGGATCGTGTTCTGATACGTGGACGGCGGCTCGCCACCCGTGATGTCGACGGGATTGCCCGCCGCGCCGAACGGAGGAATGAACTTGCGGAACGCAGCGTCGAGATCGGCGGGCATGGTCATCAGCGACAGACGGTTGTCCACGCAAGCATCGGACAACAACACGCCCGAGCCGCCCGCGCCCGTGATGATCACCACGTTCTCGCCCTTCGGCGTCGGCAGCTTCGGAATGCCGCGTGCAAACTCGAGCAGATCGCGCAGCGAGCGAGCGCGGATCACGCCGCATTGCTTGAACACGTCTTCGTAGATGCGATCGTTGCCTGCAAGCGCGCCCGTGTGCGAGCTCGCCGCTCGCGCGCCGAGACTCGTGCGGCCCGCCTTGAGCACCACGACCGGCTTCTTCTTCGACACGCGCGCCGCCGTTTCCGCAAACGCGCGGCCGTCTTTCAAGTCTTCGCAATGCTGCGCGATGATGTCGGTGTTCTCGTCCTGTTCGAAGAACGTGAGCAGATCGTCTTCGTCGATATCGGACTTGTTGCCGAGGCCGACGATTGCCGACACGCCCATCTTCGCCGAACGCGAGAAGCCGATGATCGCCATGCCGATACCGCCCGATTGCGACGACAACGCCGCCTTGCCTTGCACATCGTACGGTGTGCAAAACGTTGCGCACAGATTCTTCGGCGTGTAGTAGAAGCCGTAAATATTCGGCCCCATCAGGCGAATATCGTATTCGCGCGCAATCGCCACGATTTCCTGCTGGCCTTCCACGTTGCCTGTTTCGGCAAAGCCGGACGGAATCAGCACCGCGCCCGGAATGTGCTTCTTGCCGACTTCCGTCAATGCGCCGGCGACGAACTTCGCGGGAATCGCAAACACTGCCACGTCGATATTGCCCGGCACGTCCAGCACACTCTTATAGGCCTTGTGGCCCATGATCTCGTCGGCCTTCGGGTGGATCGGATAGATCTCGCCCTTGTAGCCACCGTTGATCAGGTTCTTCATCACCGAGTTGCCGATCTTGCCGTCTTCCGCCGATGCACCGATCACCGCGACCGAATCCGGCTTCATGATGCGGTTCATTTGCCGCACGATGTCTTCCTGACTCGGCCGATAGCGCTCTACCGGCGGCGCGAAATCGAGCACGATGCGCACGTCGGCGGCAATCGCACCGCGCTTGCTCGCGAACACGGGGTTCAGATCCAGCTCGGAGATTTCGGGGAAGTCGGACACGAGCCGCGAGACGTTTTCGATCAACCCGGCGAGCGCCTCGCGGTCGACGGGTTCGCCGCCGCGCACGCCCTTGAGCATGTCGGCAGCCGCAATGCCGTCGAGCATCGAGCGAGCGTCGTCGCGCGTGGCCGGCGCGAGGCGGAACGTGATGTCCTTCAGCACTTCGACCAGCACGCCGCCAAGACCGAACGCGACCAGCTTGCCGAACGACGGATCGGTCACCGCGCCGACGATCACTTCCTGCCCGCCGCCGATCATCTGCTGCACCTGCACGCCAAGCAGATTCGCGTTGGCGTTATAGCGCTTCGCGTTCTCCATGATCGTGGTGAATCCTTGCACCACGTCCGCAGCATTCTTCACGCCGACGAGCACGCCGCCCGCTTCGGTCTTGTGCAGAATTTCCGGCGAGACGATCTTTAGTACGACTGGAAAACCGATGTCGGCGGCGAATTGCGCGGCTTCATCCGCGGTCGTCGCAAGCGCTTCCTTCGGCACCGAAATGCCGTAGACGTCGCACACGAGTTTGCCTTCCGGCGCGGTCAGCGAATTGCGGCCTTCGGCTTTCGCGTGATCGAGAATGTGCCGCACGACGTCCTTGTTGGCGACCTGCGCGCGGTCGTCCGGCGTGTGTGCGGTACCGCGTTCTTTCAGTGAGAGCGTGTCTTCGTATGCCATGTCCTGCCGTCTCCAATGCGGGTTCGAAAGGCGCCGCCCGGCACCGCGCTCGCCTGGATGGCGAGCGGCGGGCGGCCTGCACTACGGGTTTTTCTATGCGCTAGATGGCGCCGGCGGTGCGCAGTGCGCTGATCTGCTCGGGCGAGTAGCCCAGTTCCGCCATGACTTCGTCGGTATGTTCGCCAAGCAGCGGAGAGCGCTTCACTTCGGTCGGGCTATCGGACAGTTTGATAGGATTGCCAACGGTCAGATATTTGCCGCGCGTCGGATGATCGACTTCGACGATCGTGCCGGTCTTGCGCAGCGAGGGCTCCTCGGCGATCTCCTTCATCGACAGAATCGGCCCGCATGGAATGTCGTACTTGTTGAGGATCTGCATCGCCTCGAACTTGGTCTTGGTCATCGTCCAGCGTTCGATTTCCGCGAAAATGTCCTTCAGACGCGGCAGGCGTGCGGCGGGCGTCGCGTAATCGGGGTCCGTGGCCCACTCTTCCTTGCCGATCACGTTGCAGATCTTGGCCCACACCGGCGCCTGCGTGATGAAGTAGATGTACGCGTTGGGATCGGTCTCCCAGCCCTTGCATTTCAGAATCCAGCCCGGCTGGCCGCCGCCCGACGCATTGCCCGCGCGCGGCACCGCTTCGCCGAACTTGCCGTTCGGATATTGCGGATACTCCTTCATCACGCCGGTGCGTTCGAGCCGCTGCTGATCGCGCAGCTTCACGCGGCACAGATTGAGCACGCCGTCCTGCATCGCAGCGAGCACGCGCTGGCCGCGGCCCGTCTGCGTGCGCTGATAAAGCGCGGTGACAATGCCGAGCGCGAGATGCAAGCCCGTGCCGCTATCGCCGATCTGCGCGCCGCTGACGACCGGCGGGCCGTCGTCGAAACCCGTGGTGGACGCCGCGCCGCCCGCGCATTGCGCGACGTTCTCGTAGACCTTGCAGTCTTCGTACGGACCTGGGCCAAAGCCTTTCACCGACGCGACGATCATGCGCGGATTCAGCTCCTGGATGCGCTCCCACGTAAAGCCCATGCGATCCAGTGCGCCCGGCGCGAAGTTCTCCACCAGCACGTCGCATTTCTGGATCAGCGCCTCCAGAACCTGCTTGCCTTCCGGGTTCTTCGTATCGATCGTGACCGAGCGCTTGTTGTGATTGAGCATCGTGAAGTACAAGCTGTCCACGTCGGGAATATCACGCAGTTGCTCGCGCGTGATGTCGCCGGCGCCGGCCCGCTCCACCTTGATCACGTCCGCGCCGAACCACGCCAGCAATTGCGTGCAGGTCGGGCCCGATTGCACATGCGTGAAATCGAGAATGCGCACGCCGTCGAGTGCTTTGCCCATGTCGTGTCTCCTAAGGTATCCGTATTACTTGTACATGGTCTGATTCTTGGTGCCCGGCGCGTATTCGCGCGGATCGACCCAGATGTTGACGACTGCTGAGCGGCCGGTGCGATGGATCGACTCGCGTGCACGCTGCAATGCGCTTGCGATCTGCGCGGGATCGCGCACTTCCTCGCCGTAGCCGCCGAGCATTTCGGCGAACTTGCTGAACGGCACATCGCTCAGCAGATTGCCGACGTTGCCGCGCTCGTCGCCGTATTTGGCGAGCTGGCCGTAGCGGATCTGGTTCATCGCCGAGTTGTTGCCGATCACCGCGAGGTACGGCACGCCGAAGCGGTTGGCCGTTTCCATGTCGAACGCGGTCATGCCGAACGAGCCGTCGCCGTAGTAGCAGAGCACTTCCTTGTTCGGATGCGCGATGCCCGCTGCGAGCGCAAAGCCGGTGCCGACGCCGAGCGAGCCGAGTGCGCCTGGGTCCATCCATTGACCGGGACGGCGCGGGCGAACTGCTTGCGCGGAAATCGTCACGACGTCGCCGCCGTCGCCGATATAGATCGTGTCGTCGGAAAGGAACTCGTTGAGTTCATAAGCGACGCGGTACGGATGAATCGGCGTGCTGTTGGACTTGAACAGCGGCATCAGTTTTTCGGTCGCGGTTGCTTCGGCATCCTGAAGTTGCGCCATCCACTTGCGGCGTGCCTGGCGCTTGTCGTCCTTGAGGCGACCGCTCGCGGCTTGCAGCACCGCGGCGAGAATCGCGCCCGGATCGCCGACCAGACCAAGGTCGATGTCGCGATTCTTGCCGACCGTCCGGTAGTCCATATCGATCTGCACCAGCGTCAGTTCCTTGCTGATGCGCTTGCCGTAGCCCATGCGGAAATCGAACGGCGTGCCGACGACGATCAGCACGTCCGCATTCGCAAACGCCTGCGAACGCGTGCGATCGAAGTGATGCGGATCGCCCGGCGGCAGCAAGCCGCGGCTCGCGCCGTTGAAATAACCAGGAACGTCGAGACCGCGCAGCAATGCAATCGCTTCCTCGTGACCGCGCGCGGTCCACACCTGCTGTCCGTACAGAATCGCGGGGCGCTCCGAATTGACGAGGATGTCGGCCAGTTTCTCGATGTCGCGCGGATCGCCAATCGATTTCGTCGACGCGCGATAGTGCCCCGGCTGCGGCACGACGGCGCGCGTGAGTTCGACTTCACGGTCGAGCACGTCACGCGGAATTTCCAGGTAAGCCGGGCCGGGCGCGCCGTTGAAGCACTCGCGTGTGGCCATCGAGATCATGTCCGCGACGCGCTCCGTGCTCGACACGCTGGCGGCGAACTTCGTGATCGGCGACATCATGTCGACGTGCGGCAGGTCTTGCAGCGAGCCCATCTTGTGCTGCGTCAGCGCGCCTTGCCCGCCGATATGCAGCACCGGGCTCTCGGAGCGAAATGCCGTCGCGATGCCGGTCACCGCGTTCGTGCAGCCGGGGCCGGCCGTCGTGACCACGCAGCCGAGCTTGCCGGTCTGGCGCGCGTAGCCGTCTGCTGCGTGCGCCGCGACCTGCTCGTGGCGCACGTCGATGATGCGAATCCCTTCGTCCACACAACCATCGTAAATGTCGATGATGTGGCCGCCGCACAGCGTGAAGATCGTATCGACCCCTTCGTTTTTCAGCGCCTTCGCGACCAGATGGCCGCCCGAAACGACGCCCGCATTGCGCGTCTTTTGCTTGAGCGTGTCTTCGGCCGTGGTGCTGCTCGTGGCGGAGTTCAGGGATGAAACAACTGCAGACATGGTCGTCTCCTGTGTGTCGACCGGCTTGGCGCGTCAGTGCTTGCGCCGGTCCCGTGCTTTGCATCGGCCGGTGTTGCGCATTAGCGCTTGCGCCGGCCCCATGAAAGACTGCTGCTTATCGGTTGTGCAACGCTTCTCAGAACATGCCGCCCTGCTTGCCCACATACGGTATGTGATATATCAGATTCAGGCAAGGACGATTTCATGCTCCGGGTCCGCTCTGCGTTTCTGCTGCAATCCCTGCGGGACATGGTAAAGCGGCTGTTTCGAGATCCGCTTTCGGCCTTCCGCAAGGGAAAACACTGAGCGCCGGTTAAGAACGCTCACTGTTGATATATCACATACCACATTTCACCAGACGTCAAGCGCGGTGTTTCCCTACGAAGCGCGTAGAAACGAAAAAAGCCCGCGGTGCGTGAACACCGCGGGCTTCAATGCCTGCGTGACTTGGTTGCTACAGTGACGGGCGCGGGCAGGCCCGGCGAAACTCCGCGCCGAACGCCAGACGTGCTTAACGTACCTAACGCCGCACGTAACGCCTATTCAGCCGTCAATCGAGAAAATCGCAGTTCTTCTCCACGAAGGCCGCCAGATCGAGCGAATGCTGGCGCGTGAGACGCTCGGCCAGTTCGGTATCGCGCTTCTCGAGCGCCTCGATAATGCGCAGATGATCGACGATGGACCGCGACGCGCGATCGCTCTGCGAGATGGTCATGCGCCGGATAGCGCGCACGTGGATAAAAATATTCTTGATGGTGTCGAGAATGATCTGCGACTTCGACAACTCGACGATCGACTGGTGAAACGCGATGTTCGCATCCGAATACTCGGCGATGTGCTCGGCCGGCGTGGCGTCGCGGAAATTGTCGAACATGTGCCGCAGGCGAGCGATTTCCTCGTCTGTGGCGCGCTGGGTCGCCAGACGTGCGGCCATGCTTTCCAGCGCGGCCCACATGTGAATCATCTCGACGATCTCGCGCTTGCTTTTGCGGACGATGTAAATGCCGCGCCGCGGCACCATGCGCAGAAAGCCTTCCTGCTCAAGCAGCGTCATCGCCTCGCGCACTGGCGTTCGGCTGACGCCGAGCGTCTCGCTCAACACCCGTTCGTCCAGACGGATTTCGTCGCGCGTCTGGTAGATGTCCGCATCGGCAATCGCCTGGCGCAGCATCGCATAAGCCTGATCGCGCAAGCTCGCGCTTGCGCCGATAGGCTGCAACGACAACGTCAAAGGTGTTGCCACCGCTTCAGTTTGAAGTTCCGACGACATTCATCGCCTCTGGTTGAACATGCATACGATAAGGCGCCACCGCTGCCCCACGTTGCTCGCTCAATCCGACGAAACGGCCATGTTGCGCTGCAAGTTGCGCGACAGGCTGCGGAATCCAGCGAGCGATAAGAACCGTGGCGGCACTGCCCAAGCCCACAACAGCGACGGCCAGCAGCGAGAGAGGAACAAATTCCATTTGTAGCTCCAACTGATTGAGTGATCGAATGACTCAATCATATGCTGCATCGCCGCAAAAATCAATATTGTGTATGTAGTATATCAGTGACTGTTGTTTTTCAATCAATGACTACGGTAGCATGCGCCGCGTCGTCCCGCCTCCCGCTTGTTGCCGGCGCGCCGCGCCTCCGTGTATACGCCAGGAACGCGCGCTATTCGCGCAGACGCGTTCGACTATCGCGCAATCCACGTCGAGTGCCGATTGTGCGGCGAGCGCAGCGTCATTAATCTTCCGCACAACCTGCAAGCGATCGGCGGCCCGCAAAGGCGCCGACGCCGCGCCGCCAGCACGCGGCCGGTCATGCAGTAGTCCAAGAATCTCACGGAGACCCCGTCATGAGCACCACTCTCTCGCCGGCCGCAACAGCCGACAACCGCATCGCCCGCAGCCGGGCACGCAAAGCCGCGCTGGGCAGCTTCGTCGGCGCAGTCGTCGACTGGTACGACTTTCTGCTGTACGGGATTGTCGCGGCACTCGTCTTCAACGCGGAGTTCTTTCCGAAAGTGAGCCCGGCAATGGGCACGCTTGCGGCCTTCGCGACATTCGGCGTCGGCTTTCTGTTCCGGCCGCTCGGCGGCTTCGTGTTCGGCCATTTCGGCGACCGGCTCGGCCGCAAGCGCATGCTGGTGCTCACCGTGATGATGATGGGTCTCTCCACCGCGGCCATCGGCCTGCTGCCGTCGTTCGCGACCATCGGCTGGCTCGCGCCGGTGCTGCTCGTCACGCTGCGCGCGATCCAGGGCTTCGCGGTCGGCGGCGAATGGGGCGGTGCGGCGTTGATGGCGGTGGAAAGCGCGCCCGAGAAAAAGAAGGCGTTCTACAGCAGCGGCGTCCAGGTCGGCTACGGCGTGGGCCTCGTGCTGGCGACGGGGCTGGTCGCGCTGATCAGCCGTTCGATGGATAACGCGTCGTTCATGAGCTGGGGCTGGCGCCTGCCGTTCCTCTTCAGCGTGGTGCTGGTGCTGATCGCGATGTGGATCCGCTCGAGTATGGAAGAGTCGCAGGAATTCGTCGAAAAAGTCGGCGCGCACGGCGAGCGCCGCGTGCGGCTGCCGATCGTCGAAGCGCTGCTGCGTCACCCGAAAGCGTTCCTGCTGATCATCGCGCTGCGCCTCGCCGAACTGTTCACGATGTATATCGTGACCGCCTTCGCGCTCAATTACTCGACGGCGAACCTGCACATGCCGCGTGAGTTCTTCCTGACCATCGGCCTGCTGGTCGGCGCGGTGAGTTGCGTGACGATTCCCCTCTTCGCGATGCTCGCCGACCGCTTCGGCCGCCGCCGCGTGTACATGATCGGCGCGCTCGTCGGCATGTTCAGCGCCGTGCCGTTCTTCCTGGCCCTTGAAGCACGCTCGACGGTATGGATCGTGGTTTTCGCCGTGATGCTCGCGAACATCGCGCACGACATGGTGGTCAGCGTGCAGCAGCCGATGTTCACCGAACTGTTCGGCACCGAGTACCGCTACAGCGGCGCGGGCGTCGGCTATCAGGTGGCGAGCGTGGTAGGCGGCGGCTTCACGCCGTTCATCGCCGTTGCGCTCGTGAGTTTCGCCGGCGGTTCGTGGCATCCGGTGGCCGGCTATCTGGCGATCGGCTGCCTGATCTCTGTGCTCGTGGCCGCAAAAATGAAGACGGGGCGCACCGTTTGAACGGTTGATCGAAGTTCGAAGAGGCCGGCGTGGCGATGCTGCCACCGCCGGCCCTTTTTGCTTTTAAGGCGCGGTTGGGCCGCACGCCAAGTTGCGCCAGACCCGACATCTGGGACCGACTGCCGCGATCGGGCAGATGCGCGTCGCATTTCCTCGGGCAATGCCTTATGCATTTCTATCTCATATTGCCAACCTAGGTCCGCCGCCCTATCGTTCGACCAGGCAAGCTCCATCCGGGACTTGCGCACGTTCATATGAAGCCCAGCCGCATATATGAGCGCCCCATCGAGTAGCAATTCTCACGCCGAAGCACTAAAGGATTCGGTCTGATGCGCCGATAACAAAGACTTCGCTTTCCGGGAGACCGACCATGAGCAGCATGACCGAGCCACAGCACAATTCAGGCTCCGCACCATTTTTTTCGAAAGAAGCCACCATCGCGAAACCGGGGTTCTCGCGCTGGATGGTTCCTCCCGCGGCACTCGCCGTCCATCTCTGTATCGGCCAGGCGTACGCGTTCTCCGTGTTCAACGGCCCGTTGACCAAGGTGATCGGCATCACGCAATCCGCGCCCGATGACTGGTCGCTGACTTCCCTTGGCTGGATTTTCTCGCTGGCGATCGTGTTCCTCGGTTTGTCGGCGGCGTTCGCGGGCAAGTGGCTCGAGCACGTCGGCCCGCGCCGCACCATGTTCACCGCGGCCTGCTGCTTCGGCGGCGGCTTCCTGATTTCCGCGCTGGGCGTGTACTTCCACCAGATCGCGTTGCTGTATCTCGGCTACGGCGTGATCGGCGGAATCGGGCTCGGCCTCGGCTATGTGTCGCCGGTATCGACGCTGATCCGCTGGTTTCCGGACCGCCGCGGCATGGCGACCGGCATGGCGATCATGGGCTTCGGCGGCGGCGCGATGATTGCCGCGCCGCTGTCCGTCGCGCTGATGAACCACTTCAAGAGCGCGACGAGCATCGGCGTGGCCGAGACGTTCATCGTGCTCGGCATCGTGTATTTCATCTCGATGTCGATCGGCGCGTTGGCCATTCGCGTGCCGCCGACGGACTGGAAACCGGCAGGCTGGACGCCGCCCGCGACCTCGCAGCAAAAGATGATCACGCGTAACCACGTGCACATCGACCAGGCGCTGAAGACGCCGCAGTTCTATCTGATCTGGCTCGTGCTGTTCCTGAACGTGACGGCCGGCATCGGCATTCTCGGCCAGGCTTCGGTGATGATCCAGGAGAGCTTCAAGGGCACCGTGACGGCTGCCGCCGCTGCGGGTTTCGTCGGCCTGCTGTCGCTGTTCAACATGGGCGGGCGCTTCGTGTGGGCATCGGCGTCGGACTGGATCGGCCGTAAGAACACCTACTTCATCTTCTTCGCGCTTGGCGCCGTGCTGTATTTCCTCGTGCCGAGCTTCGCCGCGTCCGGCCAGATGGCACTCTTCGTGCTGGCGTACTGCATCATCCTCACGATGTACGGCGGCGGCTTTGCGACGGTGCCCGCGTATCTCGCGGACATGTTCGGCACGGCGTTTGTCGGCGGCATTCACGGACGCCTGCTGACCGCATGGGCCGCGGCCGGCGTGGCGGGTCCGGTGCTCGTGAACTACATCCGCGCGTACGAAGTCGCGCACGGTGTCGCGAAAGCCGACGCCTACACGATGACGGTTCACATCATGGCCGTGCTGCTGGTGGTCGGCTTCATCTGCAATCTGTTGGTCAAGCGTGTGGACGACAAGCATCACATGACCGACGCACAAGTCGCCAAAGGCGCATAAGGAGACTCGCATGTCGACCATTGAACCCGTGCACCCGACCAACAAGGTCAAGATCGCCGTCTTCTGGCTGTACGTGATGATCCCGCTCGCGTGGGGCGTGTTCAACACGCTATCGCAAGCGATGAAGCTGTTCCAGTAAGCGTACCCGCGCCCCGCCGCCCGCACCGCGGGGCGCACGGGGCGCCTTCGATTTGCCGCCGGCAGTTCTCGCCGGCTGGCTTCCCTTGCTACCACTGATAAGCGGCGCCGGCGCCGACCGCCGTGGTCACCGAACTTATGCCCGCGCTCAGCTTCACCTTGAAGTTCTGCGCGACGCGCGCCGACAGCCCCACGGCCACCGCCTGATAACCCATGTAACCCGCCGTGCCTACGCCGATGGCGAGGTTCTTCGTCGCGTCGACTTCGGGGACCATGGTCATTGCCATCGCGGACGCCGTTCCCGCATACGCACGCCGCGCCAGATCGCCCATGCCGCCCTGGAACTGCTGCATGTTGACGGCGTCGCCCGGCGCCTGGCCTGCGGCGAGGTTCGTGATGCGGCGCTCGTTACCCGACGAGCCGACGGAAACCGTGTTCGGCTGATCCGCGACCGAACCTTCGCCTAGCGCGACGGTGTTCGCCGCCGACGCTTTCGCTCCGCCGCCGACCGCCACAGAACCGTTGCCGGTCGCCTGCGGCGCACTCGCGGAACTGTTCACGGCCGTATAGCCGTTGCCGCTCGTCGCATAGTTTCTGACGGTCTGGTCGATGCTGCTGATCTGCTGATTGGTTTGCCAGAGCTGCGCGCCGGTTACCGCATCGCTGCTCGTCGCCGATACTTCGCCGTTCTTCAGGTTGGTCAACTGCACGGCCGGCGCATTCGCCGCCGTGCCGCCGAGCGTCATCTTGTCGTGCGCGGAACTGTCGTACTGAACGGCATTCGCCACCGTTCCGTTGATGCGGCCAACCGTGTTCTGCAGACCCGCAATGTCGTTGCTGTTTTGCGTGACGCGGCCGTCGAGATTGCCGAGCGCGCCGCCGACGTTGTTGACGACCTGCCCGCCCACCTTGTACGAAGGCGCGCTGACCGAGCCGTCCGCGTTCACCGTCGAGCCGCCGCCGAGCGCCGTCGCCGTGCTCGCGGCTTGCGCGAACAGTTGCGAGCCGTTGACCGCGTCGGTGCTCGCCGCGTTGAGCGAGCCGCGTCCGACGCCGGTGACGACGCGGTTGCCCTGCGTGCCCGCCACATTGATCGCCCGGCCGTCGGTCGAGGCGCCGATCTTGATGACGCGCGAAGACGGGTCTTGCGTCACCATGCCGGCGCCGCCCTGCTGGACGTTCTGCTGCAGTGTGCTGAGCCCGCTGTCGAGCGAGTCGAGTGCGTCGCCGACGTTCTTCTGCGTGCCGCCTTGCACGTGGTACGACGGGCCGGTCACCGAGCCGTCGATATTGACCTGTGCGCCGCCGCCAAGCCCGGCGACCACCGGCCTCAACTGCGCAAAGTTGACCGCGGACGTGTCGGCCAGGCCCGCCGCGACGCCGGTCAATTGACGCGCGCCACTCGTGCCCGCGAAGTCGACACGCGCGCCGCCCGCATCTTGCCCGACGCTAATGACGCGCGAGGTCAGGTCCTGCTGGACGAGCCCGATCTCGCCGTTCGTGATCTGCTTCGCCACGTTCGTCACGTTGCCTTCGAGCGCTGTAGTGCGCGTGTCGAGGCCCGATATCTTCGTCGTGTTGACGCTCACGCGCTGGTCGAGATTTGAAATGTCGCTCGCGTTGCTGCCGACGCGCCGATCCAGGCTTGCAATGTTGTCGCTGTTTTGCGCCACCGCCTGATTGGTCGCGAACAGTTGGCCGCCGTTCACCGCGTCCAGGCTGTCGCTGTCCAGTCTCGTGGCGCGTACGTTGGTCACGCGGACCGGCGCGCCGGCGTTGCCGAGCGTCAGGGTGTCATGCGCGGCGGAGTCGTACTGGACGGAGTCCGCCGTGGCCGCCGCAATCGTCTTCGCGCTTGCTGCGGCACTCGCCGTGGTGCTGGTTGTCACGCTCGTGTTGACGGCCGCCGCGAGCGCCGAGCCGACGTCGCCAAACGTGTTTCCGCCGATGGTGTAGAGCGGCGGCTTGACCGTGCCGTCCGCTTTGACCGCCGCCTGGCCGCCGAGCGCGGCCGCCACGCTCGCGGCATTACCGTAGAGTTGCGCGCCGTTGACCGCGTCGCTGCTGGACGCGTCGATCGCGCCGCGCGCGAGCCCTGTAAGCGTGCGGTTGCCGTTCAGGCCGGCGACGTTCATCCGGATACCCGTCGACGACGGCGCGAGCAGAATGTCGCGCGTTCCGAGGTCCTGCTTGACGAGACCGATGCTGCCCGACACGACTTGCGACTGCAGCGTGGCAATGCCGGTATCGAGCGAACTCAGCGCGCCGCCGACGGTGGTTTGCGTGCCCGACTGCATGTAGTACCGCGGGCCGACGGTCGCGCCGCTCGCGCTCACCGACGCGCCGCCGCCGAGCGTCGACACGACCTGCTTGAGCTGCGTAACGTTGACCGCCGATTGAGCAGTCGTCCCCGCCGCGATGCCGCGCAGTTCGCGCGGGCCGCCGGTTCCGGTGAAGTCCACGGACGCGCCATCGGTGCCCGCGCCAATGCTCAGATTGCGCGTGCCCAGGTCCTGCCGCGCGAGTCCTGTCTGACCGCTTTCGATGTTGCCCGCGAGGTCCGAGATGCTTGCCGCGTTCTGCGAGACGGCATCGTTCGTGGCGTGCAGTTGCGCGCCCGTTACCGCGTCCGTGCTGTAGGCGTTGAGCGCGCCTTGGGCGACGTTCGTCACTCTGACCGGTGTGCCCGCATTGCCGAGCGTCGCGCTGTCGTGCGCGTCGCTATCGTAGAACAGCGCGTCGGCGACATTCGGGCAGCCGGAGGGCGCGCACTCCTGGGCGCCGGCCGGTTGCGCGAACACCAGCGCGCCGAGCAAGCCCGCCGCCGCCGCGGCCAGCGCCCGGCATACCGAAGCGCACTTCGCACCCCCGCTTTTCGTGACTTCCGATGCGGCCACATAGACGCGCCTCGCTTCATTCCATACCGCTTTATAGGTCTTGTTCAACATTCCTCCCATTCTTTTTATTTACTGTCTCTTGCCGAGACTTTTCTTATGCCATCCTAAGTATTTGATCGACTAAACAGACTCAGGACGCACTGCGCTTTTACTTGGCCAACAAGGCTGGAGCGACGAGTGTGCAACCGCGTCCGCGGTTCGCGAATACGATTAATCCTAAAAGCGATTTTTTAGCTTTAATTAGCTAAATGGCATAGTGCGATTCAGACGAAAACTGCCAAAGCTCTTAATCCCGAATGCGGACGATTAAGCGTTTTTAGTCGAATGCTGAGAGTGGCCGAGAGCCGGCATGGAGGAAATGCGAGCCCGTCGATGGCCGGCTCGCAATCAAAGCAGGACCGCGCGACGCAGACGCCGCGCGTGCAACTTACATGGGCGTCCGAAAAACGCCCGGCGATGCTCAGATCTTTTCGAACAGCACGTCTTGCGCGCCTTCCCACAAAACCTTGACGCCGACTTCGCGCAGCTTCTCCTTACCTTCGACGATGGTCAGGAAGTGGTTGCCCGCGAGCTGTCCCATCTTGCTCGCGAAGCAGCACGAGCCGTAGGCGATCAGAATTTCGGTTTCGCTATAGCCGCCCGGATAAAACAGAATGTCGCCGACCGACGGATGACTCGTGTGATTTTCGAAGCCGACCGCCGCGCCGTCGTTCTCGAGCTTGAATTCGCCGAGCGGCACCCAGCAGCCTTCGCCGCTCCAGCGCACGTGGATGATCTTCTGCCGGTACGGCAACAGCTTCAGGAAAGCGGCCACGGTTTGCGGCGCGTCGGGGTTCGTTTCGGCGATAAAGACATGGCCGCAGGAGGTGATTCGAAGTCGGGTCATCGCTTGATATCCGGTATGACGGTGAATGTTGGATGAAGTGGTCGGTCAGACGCGGCTCGGGCCAAGCCGTGGGCTGGTCATTCTGTCGTGCCGTGCAAGGGTTCGACAGATACAGTTCCCAATGGCCCGGTCAGGCCAGTTCGACCGCAAGCGCCGCGCGCCAATCGGACCGTGCGTGAGTTGACATAGCATGGCCATGCCAGCTTTGCAGGTTGTCGCGCCACGAAAGTTCGTAGTTTGCAAGCCGCGCAATGCACAGCACACTTCGAAAGGTGCGTGATTCCTACAGACGGCTTCCAGCTTCGCTTCTTCCTGCGTGGCGCAGTCCGGCGGGCCGCCAAACCAAAGCGCGAACAAGAGGCGCAGCGCCGCCATGCATCGGAGGGCACCGCTCGCAGCGGCGAGCGCAGCGGACGCCGTCCATCACCGGCTGTTGCCGCTGTTGCCTAGTGTTGCCGGCCCTTGCCCAATAACCTGTCTGAGGCTGAACTGGCCGTTTTGCTGGTCGGCTGCTTGTCCGTTGCTGATCGCTTACCGGCGCAAGCGTTGGCTGCCGCACGGTCCGCACGTCAGCCGCGCAACCGGTAAGCCAGCGGCGTCACGCCGTAATCACGCTTGAACTGCACGGAGAAATGACTGGCATTCTCGTAACCAACCGCAATTGAGATCTGCTGCACGGTCTGATCGGTCGAACGCAAGAGCCTGGCCGCTTCCTCGAGCCGCAAGCGCGTCACGTATTGATGCGGCGTTTCGCCGGTTTCGCGGCGGAACACGCGAGCAAAGTGGAAGCTGCTTAAACCGGCCTGCGCGGCAAGTTCGCCGATGGTCAGGTCGGCACTGAGATTCGCCCGGATGTAATCGGTTACACGCCGGATGCGGCGCGGCACCAGCCGTTCGGGTTGCTCGAAGCGCGCCGTGCCCGCTTCCCGGCCGCGCGAATAATGTTGAAGAAGATGCGCGGCGAGCGCGTGAACCAGCGCATCGACATACAGGCGCGAGTCGGCCGGATCACTGGCGGCGCGATGCAATGCAGAAAGCATCGCGGCAACCAGCGGATCGTGAAACCGCATCGCGTCGCCGAGCGACAGTTCGCGGCACGACCCGCCGAGTTCCATCTGATCTGCGACGCTGTCGATCAGGCTGCGCTCGATATGTAAATGGACGGTCGACAGCGGCTCATCGCTGATCGAACGCCAGCGCCAGGAAATCGGCGCGGGCGGCACATACCAGAGTTCGCCCACTCGCAGTTCGGCGCTTTCCCAGCGCCCGTTCAGATTGCGCTCGAGATGCTCGGCGCCGCTTGCCAGCGTCATCAGCGTGAGGTCCTGCAGGCCGGGCGCTTCCAGCAGTTCCTGCTCGTCCGGCTCGAGATAGGAGCGCAACACCAGATGCCGCCACGGGCGATCCACGCTCGACACCAGTTTCTGGCCCGCCATGTAGCGGTCGTAGGCAAGCGTCGTTGTCAGCTTTGGAATTCGTGTCTTCACGTCCATTCCCAAGGAGGTGCCGTATGCAAAAGAGAGAAACCCGTCAAACCCGCGTGGCCGGTCGGCTGTCAGCGCAAGATCGCAAAAATGATAGCAAGGAACCGGCTACCGTAATTTTTGGAAATAGCTAATCATTCAGGTTGTCGTCTTTCACGCGTTTCGAACGCCGGAGCTACCGTTTCATGGAACACGAATGCGATACGCTGCCGCATTGGCTGACCGGTTCGCCGCAGGGCGAAGCCGGCCATGCGTCGGCAGCATACAACCCAGCGGTCACCGCACAACCGGCCTACCCGGCCGGTACGCGGCAGGCCGCGAAGTCAGCCCACGCGGCTGAAGCATCGATCGTATCTGGCCGCGCGGCAACAGGCGCGGCGCCCGCAGGCTTCCTCACGCTGTTCACCGAGGAAGAGATCGGCACGCCCGCGCCGGCCGCGCGGCGCGCGCCGGTCATCAGTCCGCTGGTGCGTTTCGGCAGTGCGCAGGACCGCATCGAATTCGTGCGGCAGCGCATCAGGCAACTGGGCTTCAACTCGTTCAGCTATACGGCCACGCGCACGTCGGCGCATCGCAAGACCATGTTCGTGCTGACGAGCTACGAGTCGCAAAGCTGGCTCACGCGCTATTTCCGCGAGCGTTATTTCGAGCTCGATCCGCGCGTGGCGCTCGCATCGCCGACCGGCATGCCGTTCCTCTGGAACACAGTCGACATGCGCGCCGATCTGCCGCGTGCGCAAATGCGCAGCGAGCGGCTCGGCGGGCTGATCGACATGCTGGAGGCAACCGGGCGCAAGAGCGGCATTCTCACGCAGATGCCGCTGCCCGAGCCGGAACTGAGCGCGAGCCTGTGCTTTAACTCGGAGATCGCCAATCCGCGCTGGATGACCGAATCGATCGTGGCCGAAACGCTGATGTTCGCGCACACGATTCATGAGTTCATCTGGACGCACGCGAAGAGCGTGATCGGCATGACGCCCGCGCAGCAGCATCGCGTGACGTTGAGCGAGTTGCAGCACGCAGTGCTGAAGGCGGTGGTTCAGGGGCAGCGCGACAAGGAAATCGCGTATTTCCTCGGGCTGTCGCCGCACAATGTGGACTACCATCTGCGCCGCTTGCGGCAGTTGTTCAATGTGCGCAATCGCGTGCAACTGATCAACGTCGCGAAGGCCTACGTGTCGTAGACGCGGGTAGTACGCGGAGTACGCACGGAGCACGCCCGTAGTGCAGGCAGGCCACGAAAACGGCGTGGCGGCTTCCCGCCGCCACGCCGTTTTTTTAATGCGCGGGCTTTGCGCCTAGCTCTTCAACCGGTAACCCGTCTTGAAGATCCACGCGACGATCGCAAGAAACACCGCCAGAAAGAGCGCCGTCATGGCGAGGCTTATTTCGACGTTGACATCCGCGAGACCGTAGAAGCTCCAGCGGAATCCGCTCACCAGATAGACGATCGGATTGAACAGCGTCACGATCTTCCAGAACGGCGGCAGCATGTTCACCGCATAGAAGCTCCCGCCGAGGAACGTCAGCGGCGTGATGATCAGCAGCGGCACGAGTTGCAGTTTCTCGAAGCTATCCGCCCAGATGCCGATGATGAACCCGAGCAGACTGAACGTGACCGCGGTCAGCACGAGAAACAGGATCATCCAGAACGGATGCTGCACTTGCAGCGGCACGAACAGGCCCGCGGTGGCGAGAATGATGAGCCCGAGCAGGATCGACTTGGTGGCCGCCGCGCCCACATAACTCACGACGATCTCGAGATACGACACGGGCGCGGACAACAACTCGTAGATGGTGCCGGTAAAGCGCGGAAAGTAAATGCCGAACGACGCGTTCGAAATACTTTGCGACAGCAGCGACAACATGATCAACCCCGGCACGATGAACGCGCCGTAGCTGATGCCGTCCACTTCCTTGATACGCGAGCCGATGGCCGCGCCGAACACGACAAAGTAAAGCGACGTGGAAATCACCGGCGCGATGATGCTTTGCATCAGCGTGCGCCAGGTGCGCGCCATCTCGAACTTGTAGATCGCGCGAATGGCGTAGATGTTCATTGATTACCTCGAAGCAGGCTCACGAAGATGTCTTCAAGCGAACTCTGCGTGGTGTGCAGGTCCTTGAAACGGATGCTGGCGTCGTCGAGCGCCTTGAGCAGCGCGATGATGTCCGTGCGGCCGCCGTCGCCTTCATACGTGTAGATCAGTTCGTTGCCGCCTTTGGCGACATCGAGCCCGTAGCCGGCGAGCGCGGGCGGCAGTGCGTCGAGCGGGCTCTCCAGTTGCAGCGTCAATTGCTTCTTGCCGAGCTTGCGCATGAGTTCGGTCTTCTCTTCGACGAGCATGATCTCCCCGCCGTTGATCACGCCGATGCGGTCCGCCATTTCCTCCGCTTCGTCGATGTAGTGCGTGGTCAGGATGATCGTCACGCCGCTTGCCGCGAGCGAACGCACGAGCTTCCACATATCGCGGCGCAATTCGACGTCGACACCGGCCGTGGGTTCGTCGAGGAACAGCACGCGAGGTTCGTGCGACAGCGCCTTCGCGATCAGCACGCGCCGCTTCATGCCGCCCGACAGCGTAATGATCTTGCTATTGCGCTTTTCCCACAGCGACAGATCGCGCAGCACCTTCTCGATATGCGCGGGATTCTTCGGCTTGCCGAACAGGCCGCGGCTGAATGAGACGGTCGCCCAGACGGTTTCGAACGAATCGGTGGTGAGTTCCTGCGGCACGAGGCCGATCAGCGAGCGCGCGCCGCGATAGTCGGCGGCGATATCGCGGCCGTCCACCATCACGCTGCCTTCGCTCGCGTTGACAATGCCGCAGATGATGCTGATGAGCGTGGTCTTGCCCGCCCCGTTTGGCCCCAGGAGGGCAAAGATTTCTCCGCGGTTGATCCCGAGGTTGATGTTTTTGAGCGCCTGAAAACCGCTTGCATAGGTTTTCGACAGATTCGTGACTGAGACGATTGGCTGCATGGATTCGACGATGGCAGACACCGTTGTTTAAGTGGATGAAATGACGCGCAAGCGCGGCCGCACCCGCAATGTAATGGAAACTGCGAAAGCCTGCAGCGCAACGGATCGAAGTCTACGGGAAGTCGCGTACCGCCGAACGCATCGCCGAGCCATTTCGCTGCAGCGCAAGATAGTTCGGTTTCCATAACGATATCCGCGGGAAGCGCGTCGTCTCCCGCACCGTTCCCGCTCGCCCAGCAGACTCCCGCCGCCACCGTCCCGGGAACGCGGCGTGCTCGATTTCAGCCGTGCTGCTGCGCCCGTGCGCGTCGCGCCGGCATCCAAGGCACAGTGCTTGCGGCAGTTTGTTCATGTGAGTGCAAGGCGCTCGCGTGACATCAATCGACTCTATGGAGATGAACCATGAAACGCTTTACCAAAACGATTTTTGCTTCAGCGCTCGTAATGGCACTCTCGGGCGGAGCCTTTGCACAAGCGGGCGGCGGTGCCGGTGCCGGCGGTAGCGGCGGCATGGGCGGCGGTGGTGCGGCAACGGGTGCGGGCGGCGGTAACGGCGTGGGCGCCGGCGGCGGCACGACGGGCGGCGCCGGCGGCACCGCGGCGCCAGGCGTCGGCCCCGGCACGATGAAGCACCCCGGCGATTCCGGCTATGGCTCGCCGGGCGTGACCGGCACCGGCGGCGGCATGGGCACGGGCACCGGCGCATCGCCGAACAGCGCAACCACGAACCGTTCGAATAGCGGCAGCATGAGCAACGGTACCCGCAGCGGCACGAGCGGTACTAACGGTACGATGCAGAACGGGCAGTAATCACGTTAAGGGAAGACTCGCGCTCGGGCCGGGGCAGTCGTATGAATTCGAGGCCCTGATTTAAGAGCGCGAGGAAAGATGGACGGCGGCGCCGCTTGACGGCATCGCCGTCCATTTGTTTTTTCACCCGCAATCCGAGCGCTTGCAATGCTCCAGCGTCGATGGTGGATTTTGCAACGGCTCCAATGTAAAGAAGTCGCGCTTCGCTGCTACGGCTCCGCGCATACGAAGCTGCTCGCGAGATTCACATTGCCCTTGCCCGCGTAACGCGGAAACGTCGGATAGCGGCACAACGGTCGCGAGCGTCCATTGGTCGCCGCGGCGATGTCGGTGGCGATCAGCGTTTCCGGCGACGCGCCGCGCGTGACCCAGCTATCGAGCGCGCCAAGCAGATCCACCGACGGCACAAACGCACCGCTGCCATGCTGAAAACCCGGCACCATGTACAGACGCATGAAACGGTTGACCTCGTCCACACCATAACGATCGACGAGCGCCTGACGGTAGGCAATCGTCTGATTCGGGCTGATGACTTCATCCGCGAGACCTTGCAGCGTGATGAGCTTGCCGCCGCGCGCAATGTAGCGCGCGAGATCCGTGTTCATTGCGCCGATGGTGTGCGACAGCGCGATCAATTGCGCGCGATATTTGCCGGGACGTTGCGGATCGAACTTCAGCGAGTCGAAGTCCGCGTCGTGTGCAACGAAGTAACGCACATAGCCGTCGCCCTGCGCAAACAGGTAACCGTTGGCGAAGAATCTCGGCGTCGCGAGCCGTTCGGCCTGGTGCCCGAGGCCCAGTGAACCCGCGAAATACGTGCCCTGAAAAACGTTGTAACCGCGATAGCCGCCGACATTCCAGGCGAGCTTGTACGGCAGCGACAAGCCATCGCGCAGCACCATCAACGTAGCGAGTTGCGGCTCGGTGACGCATTCGTCGCGTGGCAGCATGTGCCCCGCGCAACGCAACGAATCGACGATCTCCGCCTCATGCTCCCGGCATGCGGCGACGTCGCTCACGATGCCGTCGGCGGCGCCGTCGAGCCGGTCGCAAACCGCAAGCGTTCGTCGATACACGTGATCCAGCAGCAGCGGCGGGATGAAGCCGCCCGGCGTCGCATATTCGGCCTGGCCGACCTTCACGCCGATGAGCCGCACGCCGGAAAAATTGAGTGCCGGCGAATTGGCGATCACGCCGTCGTAGTCGTCGGGAAAGCGCTGCATCACCGTGTAGCCTTCGCGGCCACCGGTCGAGCCGCCGGCGAAATACATGCGCTGCGGCGGCCGCCCATAAGCGCGCGCGATCAACGCAAGCGCGGCGTCGTGTGTCTTCTTCAGGTGCGCATAGCCGAAGTTCGTCACGGCTTCGTCGACGAGACCGAACACCGCCAACGACGAATCGCCCACATGCCCGGAATCGTCGCCGAACGTCGCATAGCCTTGCGCAAGCGGCGCGCGATCCGGTGAAAACGGCATCACGCCGACGCCGCTCACCACCACGCCGTTATAGCCGCCGCCGCCCACTTGCAGCGCGCGGCCATTCCAGTGGCGCGGCAGATTCAGGTCGAAGCGGATGTCGGGCGTGGTCGGCTTTGCCGCCTTGATGCGCCCCGTGATGCGGCAGTATTCGCCGCCCTGCTGATTGCCCGGCGCGGTCGCGCCGACCATCGACGCGCTCTCGATCTGCGCGCCCGCAGTCGGCAATGCGATGAGTTCCGGAGGCAAGACGGCGCCCGCGAATTCGGCGCAACGCATCGAAAGCGGCGCCTCCTTTTGCGCGGCGAGCACCGTACGCGAGCCGGGTCCGGGCAGCACGCCGGCAAGCGTGGCCGCGATTGCGACCGAGATTGCTAATGCGCGTAGCCGCGAAGCTCGCGGAACAGCCGTGCGGCGCGAGCGCGCCCTCATCCTCAACGCGCCCCGCTCGCTGCCGCGCGCAGCTGCTGCCCTTTCCATCCGTGCCAGCCGCGCGCAAGAATCAGCAGTGCGCCGATCGCGACGACATCGCCGGCCAGCCCGATCAGCACGCCGCGAAAGCCATGAAACATGTGAGGCGTCGCCGTATCGACGATCAGCGACACGAGCGTGCCGCCGACAAAACACACGAGCCCCGTGCGCCCCACGGTAACGACAGCAGGCAGGCGCTGGGCAAGCCGCGCGATGCTGCCCAAGCGCACGAGCCGCGCGGCAAGCCATGCTATGACGATGAAATTGATCACGCGGTCCACGGAAAGATTCTGTTTAAAGGTGCCGGGCAAAGGCTGCGTCAGCACGAAAAGTTTAACCGCGGCAAACGCGAGCACGGCGGCGACGGCCGCCCACGTCAACCAGCGAGCGGCCTTGCCTGCATGAAAGCGCTCGCTGACCGGCGCGAGCCGGCACACGATGCCGAGCACGAACATCAGTTGCCACGCAAACGGATTAAAAGCCCAGTCGGCGATGTCGTCAATGCTTAGAAGCGAAGCAAGCGGCCGCGCGAGCCACCATACGGCGGCGCTCAGGGCCAGCGCCGCCACGCGCGAGCGCATGGCCAGCGGCACCATGGCCGGCACCAGCAGCGCGTAAAAGACGTACATCGGCAGCACGCTCGACAGGTACGGCTGCCGGCGCAACACCGCGATTTCCAACGCCTGATGCAGCGGCCTCGCGGCGAAAGGCGACCAGCCGGTAAGGTCGATCATCGCGTGATTCAGATTGAGGAACGCGAGCACCGCGCCCGAAAGCAGCGTGAGCAGCGCCGTCAACAGATAGGCGCGGTAGATTTCCCAGCAACGCAGCACGAAGCGCAGATTAGCGGCCTTCTCGCCGCGCGTGGCGAGCACCGCCGTATAGGCCGCCGCCGACGCATAGCCGCCGAGGAACACGAACACTTCCGCCGAATCGCACAACGCGTACGCATGCAGCATCAAATGCGAAAGCGTGCTGCCCGGCATGTGATCGAGCACGATGACGATCAGCACGACCCCGCGAAAGAAGTCGACTTCGACGGAGCGTCCGCGGCGAATGTCCATTCGGTTCTCGCAGCAAGGTTATCCAGCAACACAGCACGATATAACGTTTGGGGCGGCGTCGTGCGATGAGTTCATGCACGCTGACAGGCAGCCTCCTGTTTGCAGTGGCGCAGTGGCAATCTGAAATCGCGCTGTCGGCAAGCGGTAATTGTGATTCAGGCGATGGGCGCGATTACGGCGATTCACGCAATTCAGAATTCGCGATGGAAAGCGCATTCGATGCGCGGCAAGTTTTGCGGCTTTCACAGCTATTTGCGAATGCACCGGTAATTGCCGCCGAAAAAAATCCGCGCATTGCGGTGTGCGATTTTTTTCGCTTTTTTTCATCGTAGGATGGTTTCATGCACGACCGTCGGAGTTCGCGCGTCCCGCTCGAACGATGCTCCGCACGGCGGCCACTCATGTGGACCGGACAGACGTGCCCGGTCATTCACGCGGCACCGGTCCTTCCATTACCGACCTGAACGGTTCGCGCACGCGCACCGCCTTCGCATTGGAAGACACTCACATGAACAAAAGAATCGCCGGCTTCGACGGACTGCGCGCCATTGCAGTCCTGATGGTCTTTCTTCAGCACCGGCTATTCGGCGACATCGGCGAAATAGGCCATCTCGGCGTATGGATCTTCTTTGCGCTGAGCGGCTTTCTGATTATCGGCATTCTCTCGGCACAACGGCTTCGCATCGAAGAAAACGGCAGCGGGTTCGTCGTGGAGCTGAAGCGTTTTCTGTTTCGCCGCACGTTGCGCATCTTCCCGATTTATTACCTGATGCTGACCGTGATGTGCGTGCTGATGCTCTTCGGCATCGCGAGTCCGGAACTGGCGAGCGGCATGCCGTTTCATTTCGCTTATCTGTCGAACTTCTGGATCGGCTCAGTGTTGCATTACTGGCCAGGGCGCTACTCGCATTTGTGGAGTCTCGCGATCGAGGAGCAGTTCTATCTCGTCGTCGCGCCGCTGCTGTTGCTGCTTGCCGCGCGCCGCCATTTCGTCGCGTGTGTGATGATCGCGGCGACGGGACTCGTTGCGCTCTTCGCGATGCGCGCCGGGCATTGGCAGGAGATCACGATCTACACGCATCCGTTGAGCAACTTCTGGCTATTGGCGCTCGGCGGAATGGGCGGCCTGATGGTCGCCGGCGACGCAACCGGTGTGCGTGCGTGGCTCGGCCACGGCGCCACGCTGTTTGCGTTGAGCGTTTGTCTCGTGGGCTTTTGCGCGAGCGAGCCGGTGTGGAGCGAGTTGCACGATCCGCTGCTGTTCACCGTCGTCAATGCCGTGTACGGGGTATGCATCGCGGCGCTCGTGTGTTCGATTGCATGCTGCCGCAATGCGGTCGTCGTGGGTCTGCTGGAAGCGCGCTGGCTCGCGGGGCTGGGGCGTATCAGCTACGGCTTCTATCTCTATCACAACCTGATTCCCGACCTGACCCGCAACCATCGTGCGCAGGCGTTGTTCGGCGGTGCGGTGCCGTTGTGGGCGCATACGCTGGGAATTGCGGCGTCGTTCGGCATCTCGCTCGGGCTCGCGCTGCTGTCATGGCGGCTGATCGAGGAGCCGATTCTTCGACTGAAGACGCGGCGGGTTTCGGTGGATAACGCGAAGTCTGTAGCGCCGCAGCACGATAAGCGCGGCGCGCGCGTGTTGACAGACGATGATGCGGCTTCGGAGGTCGCTTGAGGTTGCTTGAAGTCGACCCGGCGGCACACGCCTTGCTGCATGCCTGTCATGACTGCAATCAACTGGAGATGCGCCGTGGCCACTCAGCCCGATAGCCCGAACGAGCACGACCAGAAGCCAGACGAAACAAAAGACCCCGGCGGTCCACCCACCGAGGTCTCAAAGCCTATCGGCGATGCAATCCCGACGCCGGTCGAACCGGGGCTTGATCAGCCGCTGCCCGAGAAAGGCGAAACGCCGCCATCGGATGACGACGAAGCGAAGCGCGACCCTTTGGGCGAAACGGAGACGCCTCCGGGCGTTCCGCCGCCGGGGCCATCCGACTTCGCATAGGGCGGTGGCGTCGGCTTATCCGCCTTTTACGCGGCTTCGGGCTCAGGCTCCTGCTCGTGCACGATCTTCAGCGTGCTTTTATGCTCCCTGATCAGCCGATACACCGTCTCGCCAGGCACCGTTTCGTGCTCGAGAAGTTCGTCGGCGATAGCGCGCAGCACCGGCTCGTACGCATGCAGCAGGCCATAGCACTGCTCGTTCAATTCCTTCAGCAGCACGTTCGCCTGCTCGATCGCGCTCTTCATCTGAAGACCCGCGTATTGCGAAGGCAACGCGGCGAGGCTGAACAGATTGCCGTCGCTGTTAAAGCCGAACTTGGACACCATGTCGAGGCCGATGCGCGAAGCCTCCTGCAAATCTGAAGCCGCTCCGCTCGACGCTTCGGAGAACGCTAGAATTTCCGCGTTGCGCCCGCCGAGCAGCACCTTGATCTCGTTGCGGATCTCGGTCTCACGGTACAGATGCTTGTCCTGCGCCTTGGTGATCAGCGCCACGCCGAGCGCGCCGCCACGCGGCAAAATCGTGACTTCTTCGAGTACGCCTGTGCCGAGCAGCGCGGCCACGAGACCATGCCCCGCTTCGTGCACGGCGATGCGCGTGCGTTCGTCTTCGGTCAGCGCGCGCTCGGCGCCGCTCACGTCGCCGATACGCGCAATCTTGATCGCCTCGATGAAATGCTTGGCCGCGATTTCCGTCTCGCCGGCCTTGCGCGCGACGAGCCCCGCCTGGTTCACGACCATCGCGACGGTCGCGGGTGACAGACCCGTGGTCAGACGCGCGAGCTGATCGTAGTCGATGTCCGCCGCTTTCGATTTCAGCTTCTCCGCATAGAAGCGGAAAATCTTCGCGCGATCTTCGCGATCCGGCAGGCGAACCTGCACCGTGCGATCGAAACGGCCCGGCCGGCGCAATGCCTCGTCGAGATTGTCGGGATGGTTCGTGGCCGCGACGATGATCACGCCTTCGTTCGAAGCGAAACCGTCCATTTCCGCGAGCAGCTGATTGATGATGCGGTTGCTCTCGGCTTCGACAGGGCCGCCGCCTGTGTCGGTGCGCTTCGCGAGGCCGTCGGCTTCGTCGATGAAGATCACCGTCGGCGCATTCTTGCGCGCCATTTCGAACAGGTGCTTGACCTTCTGGATGCCGACGCCGTAATACTTCGCGCTGAAATAGCTGCCGGTGATCGAGATGAAGTTCGCGCCGCATTCGCCGGCCAGCGCCTGCGCAAGCCGCGTCTTGCCGACGCCCGGGCCGCCCACCATCAGAATGCCGCAGGGCGCGCGCACGCCCATCGACGTGAATTGCTTCGGGCTCGACAGATAACCGCGGATGTCCGCGAGCGCCGCCTTCGCTTCGTTCGCGCCGATCACGTCGTCGAAGCGCAGCGTGGGCGCTTTCGTCAACAGCGACGCGCCGCCGCGCATTTCGCGGCGCATGAACCACACCATGCCGCCGATCAGCAGCAGCGGCAGAAGCAGGCTGATTACGTCGCGCGTCTGGTCGAACACCTGAAGCCAGCGCGAGCCGCCCGTGCGAATGTCTGCGTCGGGCAACCACACGAGCTGATAGGAAGCGGCGTCGCCGGTTTTAGGTTCGCCAAGCAGCAGCGCATGCGAGAACGTCGCGTTGTGGTCGGTCACGAAGTACTTCGAACCGTCGCGCTTCGACACGAGAATCGCACTCGGACTCACGCCGATCGCCGCAACGTTCGCGTCATGAATGTCGCGCAGCATTTGCGACGCGTCTTTCTCCTCGCGCGTCCACGCGGACGTATCGTGCCGCATCTGACTCGCGACGCCGGTTAGCGCGGGCGCGACCTGCGCCGAGCGCTGCTGGTAATGCCACAAACTGAATGCGAGCACGAATGCAATGAGCGCGGCCACAGCCGCCACGGTGATTTTGCGCGCACGTCTTTTCTCAAGCGAGTTCTTTCCCGGCTTCATGAGTCACTTCCAAAAACAGGCCCGAGCGAGCCCTAATACATGTCAAATCAGAGGATGAGCGGTTGGGAGAGGAATCGGCTTTCGCGACGCCACGCCTGCCCGGAAGAGAGGATGCCCAACCATGCATCCCTTTTAACCAGTCGCGTACGAGCCAGTATGCCGTGCGGCTGCTTCTTCCAAATCGCAGAAAAGGCCTGTTTCTACCGCCTATCCCGCCGTTTGATGAAGGCGGAATATAGGGCGCAAGCCGCGCATGAGATGCGGTAGAAAACTGCTCCGGCGCACAGTTTAGCAGCGTAAAAAAGGCCGTGTATTCTGTAGACCTATCATTTTCCACCCGCCCTATTTTTTGTCATGCGCTGTCGAGCGGTAATCGGTCAATTGTTCCTGATTATTCGTTTCTGGACCGCGCGCATTTTTTTGTTAGGCTTCGCCATTCTTCATGCTTGATCCCGCAGACGACGACATCGCCTTGCGCGGCACGGACATTCAACACGCCACAACTTATGCTTCGATTCGAAAACCTCAGCAAGCGCTATAACGACCGCATCGTTTTCGCGGGATTGCGTCACGACTCCGCCGCCGGTTGCGTCGCGCTCAACGACGAGTCGGGAAGCGGCAAATCCACCTTGCTCGCGATTCTCGCCGGCGCGCTTGCAGCCGATTCCGGCGATGTCTGGATCGGCGGCCATTCGGTGAACGCCGCGCCCGTCGCCGCCAGGTCGCTTTTGACGTACGTGCCGGAGGATTGCATGCCGTCGCCCGACCCGACCGGCCGTGAGTACTTGCAGCGCGTGGCCGCGGCGCGCAACGCGAGCGTCAGCGACGCCACGCTGACGCTCGCCGATTGTTTCGGGCTCACGCCGCATATGGACAAGCGCTTCGAACAGATGTCGTTCGGCACGCGCAAGAAGTTCTTTCTGACCTCGGCGATGCTCGGCGAAACCAGCGTGCTGATCGCCGACGAGCCCGTAGGTGGACTCGACGCCGCCGCGCGCGCCGTGCTGGTCGATCTCTTCACGACACTCGCGCAAACTCGCACGGTGTTTTTCTCGAGCTATGACGACGCGTTCACCGACGCTTGCGCGGCCACTCGCATCACGTTTGCCGATCTCGCGCAGCGCGGCTAAACCTGGCGGGCCGTGCACCGCGCCGCGCTCAAATCGACACGCAGATCTTCCCGAAGTGAGCACCCGACGCCTCGTGCCTGAACGCATCCGCGAGTTGCGCGAGTTCGAACGTGCTGTCGATCACCGGCTTGATGCCCGTCACTTCGAGCGCGCGGATCATATCGCGCTGGTCCTGCCGGCTGCCGACGATCAAGCCTTGCAGCCGCTGTTGCCGCGCCATCAGCGCCGCGGTCGGCACGGGGCCGGCGCGGCCCGTCAGCACGCCGATCAGCGCAATATGCCCGCCGATCCGGCAAGCCGTGATCGACTGCGGCAACGTGCCGGGACCGCCCACTTCGATTACATGATCGACGCCTCGTCCGCCGGTCAGCGAGCGCACTTCCTTGCCCCATTCGGGATTGTCGCGGTAGTTGATCGTATGATCGGCGCCGAGCGCGCGCAGCTTCTCGAGCTTCGCATCCGATGAAGACGTCGCGATAACCGACGCGCCCATGGCTCTCGCAAGCTGCAAGCCGAAGATCGACACGCCGCCGGTGCCGAGCACGAGCACCGTGGCGCCCGCCTTCAGCTGACCGTCGACCACGAGCGCCCGCCACGCGGTGAGCCCCGCGGTGGTCAGCGTCGCGGATTCGGCATGGCTATAACCCTGCGGCGCATGCGTGAAATACTGGCTCGGCAGCACGACGACTTCACGCGCATAGCCGTCGACGCCGTCGCCCGGTGTGGTCGTGAAGTCGCCGATGGCGGGCGGGCCGTTCTCCCAGAACGGGAAGAAACACGACACCACGTGATCGCCGGCCTTGAATCCGTCGACGCCTGCGCCGACCGCCTCGACGACGCCCGCGCCGTCCGCCATCGGAATGCGCCCGGCCTCGGCGGGCAGCACGCCGCTGACGACGCCATAGTCATGGAAGTTCAACGAGCTCGCGTAAATGCGAACCCGAAGCTGGCCCGCGCCGGGCTGTCCAGGATCGTCGATGTCGACCACCTGGAGACTATCGACGCTGGCGGGTGAACCAATCTTGACGGCTTTCATGTGGCGGCTCCTGTAGGTTTTGTCAGGCGCTCGACGCGCGCCCTGCTTCGCCAAAGAATATCGCAAGCAGGTTTTGCATGTCGGCGAGCGCGGCATCGCGAACTGTGCGTTTATGCTTGTTCTACTGGGCCAACGCGAACGAGCGATGCCACCCCACTAGCGCACAAAAGAGCCGTACGTCTTGCCCAGTTCATAACGACGCTTCAGTTCCTCCGGGATACGCGCGATGACGTCCGTCCAATTGTCCCGCTCCGGCTGCGTGAAGATGCGCACGCCCGGATACCACGGACTGTCTTCGCGATCGCGCAGCCAGCGCCAGCAACCGGCGAAGCGATTGAGCAGCCAGACCGGCTTGCCCATCGCAGCGGCGAGATGCGCGACCGACGTATCGACGGAAATGACTAGATCGAGGTTGTCGATAATCGCCGCGGTGTCCGCGAAGTCCGCGACTTCATCCATCCAGTCGGTCAAGTACGGTTTCGTGGCGGCGCTCGGACGCTTCGCGAGGTCGTCGGTCTTTTGCAGGCTGATCCAGCGAAGCGGCGACGACGCGAACAATGGCGCCATTTGCGCCGAGCTCAGACTGCGTGCGCGGTCTTCGGTAAGCCCCGAGTGACCGCCCGCCCACACGACGCCGACGCGCGGCAGCCCTTGTTGCGGCAACGCGTCGAGTCTCGCGCGCCAGGTCGCGGAGCGCTGCGGGTCCGCGTACAGATACGCGTCGGCTGGAATGTTGTCGAGGCGCGTGCCGAACGCGAGCGGCAGCGACATCAACGGACATTGCCAGCCCCATTGGCTGATGTCCGGCATGACGTCGTCGAGCATCACGAGACCTGGCCAGCGGGCGCACAACGACTCTTCGTAAAGCCGCCGCAACGACGGCGGACAGATATAGCCCACCTGGGCAAAGCGTTCGAGCGCGAGCGGCAGATAACGCACGAATTGCAGGCTGTCGCCGTGGCCCTGCTCGGGCAACACCAGCAGACGCGCGCCGCTCGCGTTGAGACCATGCGCGCCGCCCACCACGTCGGGGCGCTCGCCCTTCCATTGCGGCAACGGCAGTTGCGGCGCCTGCGACGCGGGCTGCCCGCGAGCATCGACGAAATTCGCCGTGCGCTCCTCGAAGTACGGCCACGCCTCTTCGTAGCGGCCTGCCGCGAGCAGCACCAGGCTGAGACTCGCGCGCGCACCGCGATTCGCGGGATCAAGCGCGATGGCTTGCCTGATATGCCGCTCGGCGTCGCTCAACGAGCCCAGATCTTTGACGACGACGCCGAGGTTCGCATGCGCCTGCGCGTAGTCCGGCTTCAGCTCGATCAAACGCCGATACACAGCCGCGGCCTCGTCGGCACGCCCTTGCAATTGCAGCGCCACGCCCAGGTAGTAGAGAAGCGGGAGCGAATCCGGCTGATGGACAAGTCCCGCCTTCGCGGTCTGTGCGATGCTCGCGAACATGCGCAGCTTGATCTGGACGAGGCACAGCATGTCGAAGAACGGCGGCTGCGGCTCGACTTCGATCGCGCGCTCGATCCAGCGCTGCGCCAACGGAAGCTGATCCGACGCGAGCGCCACCAGCCCACGCGCATAAAGAGCCCCGGCGTGCGTCGAATCGTGCATGATGATCCGGTCGAGCAGCGCCTGCGCCGTATCGAGCCGGCCTGCGACGCGCGCCTCCTCCGCCTCGTTGAACCAGAGCGAGATGACTTCAGACGAGACTTCAGATGACAGCGGAGTTGGGCTTTGCATGATCGCAAGAATGAGGTTGCGTTGATGAACCGTGGAGGCGTTGCCCGGGCGCGGGCTGCGAACGCTGCGTTGCTGCGAGCTGCGTCGATTATCGATGCCCCGCGCGCGAGCTTGTGTAGGACCGTTCCGAATCGGACGCGGACATTGGCGTCAGCAATAAAGTAAAAACGCCGGGATACGGACTTGACCTTACCCCCGTGGGAAGGTCCAAGATCGCCCTGAGATTTATCTCAGGAGATTCGAAATGGAACTGGAATTAGCGGTAAAAGATATGTCGTGTGGCGGTTGCGCCAACTCGATCGCTCGCGCGCTCACCGGTGTCGATCCGGCTGCGGCCGTCGACATCGACGTGTCCACAAAAATCGTCAAGATTGCTTCGACGCTGCCGGCCACGCAACTGATCGAGGCGATCGAAGCGGCGGGCTTTCATCCGTCGATAAAAAACTGATCATGTATGTTTCGCTCGACAGAGCTTTTAACCGGGAATCGACTATGAACAAATTTCGCGCGTTTCGCCCGCTTCGTGTCCTATGCGTATCGGTATCCGCCGGCCTCGCATGCGCCGTTGCCGCCGTGCCTGCTCATGCGCAGCACACGGCGTCCATGCCCGGCATGGACATGTCCTCACCGGCCGATGCCGGCTCGGGCGACTCGACGCCGGCATTCAAGGCCGCCGACGACAAGATGATGAAGAACATGAGCGCGCCGGCCTACACCGGCGACGCCGACAAGGACTTCGTCGCGCACATGGTCCCGCACCACGAGGGCGCGGTCGACATGGCGCAGGTC
This sequence comes from Paraburkholderia sp. RL17-368-BIF-A, assembly GCF_046054045.1. Lineage (NCBI taxonomy): Bacteria > Pseudomonadati > Pseudomonadota > Betaproteobacteria > Burkholderiales > Burkholderiaceae > Paraburkholderia > Paraburkholderia sp. RL17-368-BIF-A. The sequence goes on along the minus strand of NZ_JARESN010000028.1, from coordinate 4,873 downwards.
GAGCTCAAGTACGGCAAGGACCCCGAACTGAAGCGCCTTGCCAGGAACATCATCAAGGCGCAGCACGAAGAGATCGCCTTCATGCAACGCTGGCAGGCGAAACACGGCGCGAAGTAGTCTCGCAGGCCAGGACGGAGCCACTCAGTGCTGGGTGGCGCCCGCTCCGGAACCGGCTTCCATGTCGTCCGCCAACGCGTCGTCTGCCGACTCCGCCTGCGCGGCGGCCGCGCTGTTCGCGGCCTCCTGCAGCAGGCGCGCTGCATGGCTCGCCGTGATGCGCTTGCGGGCAACTCCCTTTGCATCCAGTCCGATAACCTGGAACAATTCGCGGTCGCACTCGAGTTCCTGCCGATACTGCTCGCCGGTACTGACGAGTAATTCGAGCATGCTCTGCTGACGGTGGCGCTCGTCGGCCGTGACGGCAGGATTCCTACATATCGTGGACGCAAGTGCAACCAGCGTATCCAGTTTGCTCATCTGCCGGTCACAGAAATGGAAAGCCGACAACGCGAGCTTTTCGTACTGGAGAGCATCGACAGGCGGGCGAGAATCGGCTTGCGGCGGCTTCTTGTTCTTACTCATTGTGCGATCTCTCTAAGACATCAGTGGGTCGCCCGCATCCTGCTGCTGGACGATGCGGTTACGATCGCAGGCGGTCAAACCTGGTCATCGGTTGTTCTTCAACGGGCTGTTGATTATAGCGAGTACCGAGCCGTGAAAGTACAACCAGGCAAGCTAAATACGACGATGTTTCGTCACCCGAATTATTTCGTTTAGCCTGGCAGCCGCGATCGTCCATCGACGCACAAATCCGAGATACGTCGCACGGCTAAACAGCCGCGGGCACCCTCACCCAACCTTCCATCAACACGCGCGCGCTGCGGCTCATCACCGCCTTCTTCACGACCCACTCGCCGCCTGCGAGCGCCGCCTCGGCCCCGACTCGCAGCGTGCCCGACGGATGCCCGAACCTCACGGCTTCGCGCTCGCCGCCGCCGGCCGCCAGGTTCACCAATGTGCCCGGAATCGCCGCCGCCGTGCCGATTGCGACCGCCGCCGTGCCCATCATCGCGTGATGCAGCTTGCCCATCGACATTGCGCGCACAAGCAAATCGACATCGCCCGCATTGATCCACTTGCCGCTCGACGACACGTAATCAGCCGGCCGCGCGACGAACGCGATTTTCGGCGTGTGCTGCCGCGTCGCGATTTCGTCCAGATTCTTAACGAGTCCCATACGCAGCGCGCCATGAGCGCGAATCGTCTCAAACATGGCCAGCGCTTTTTCATCGCTATTGATGGCGTCCTGCAACTCCGTGCCCTTGTAGCCGATCGCTTCGGCATTCACGAAAATGGTCGGAATGCCGGCGTTGATCATCGTCGCCTTCAGCGTGCCGACGCCCGGCACTTCCAGGTCGTCGACGAGATTGCCCGTCGGGAACATCGAGCCGCCCGCGCCGTCTTCTTCCGCGGCCGGGTCCATGAATTCGAGCTGCACTTCCGCAGCCGGAAACGTCACGCCGTCGAGTTCGAAGTCGCCGGTTTCCTGCACCGCGCCGCCCGTCATCGGCACATGCGCAATGATCGTCTTGCCGATGTTCGCCTGCCAGATGCGTACGGTCGCCACGCCATCGCGCGGAATGCGGCTCGCGTCGACCAGGCCCGCGCTGATCGCGAACGGTCCGACCGCCGCCGACAGATTGCCGCAGTTGCCGCTCCAGTCGACAAACGGCTTGTCGATCGACACCTGGCCGAACAGGTAATCCACGTCATGATCGGGCCTGCTGCTTTTGCCGACGATCACGGTCTTGCTCGTGCTCGACGTCGCGCCGCCCATGCCGTCAATCTGCTTGCCATACGGATCGGGACTGCCGATCACGCGCAGCAGCAGCGCGTCGCGCGCGGCGCCGGGCATTTGCGCCGCGTCGGGCAAATCCTGCAAGCGAAAAAACACGCCCTTGCTCGTGCCGCCACGCATGTACGTGGCCGGAATCCTGATTTGCGGTTGATGCGCCATGAAAGTGTCCTGAAACGAAATCGTGATCAAGCCGCCGCTCGCGACGACTCCAGAAAGTCCTGCGCAAAGCGCTGCAACACGCCGCCGGCCTCGTAGATGGAAACCTCTTCAGCGGTATCGAGCCGGCACGTCACCGGCACCTCGACGCGCTCGCCGCTCCTGCGATGAATCACCAGCGTCAGGTCCGCGCGCGGCTTGCGTTCGCCGACCACGTCGAAGGTCTCGGTGCCGTCAATCGCGAGCGTGATGCGGTTCACGCCTGGCTTGAACTCGAGCGGCAACACGCCCATGCCGACCAGGTTCGTGCGGTGAATGCGCTCGAAGCCTTCGGCAACGATCGCTTCCGCGCCAGCGAGGCGCACGCCTTTCGCTGCCCAATCGCGCGACGAACCCTGACCGTAATCCGCGCCCGCGATCACGATGAGCGGCTGCTTGCGCTCCATGTATGTTTCGATGGCTTCCCACATGCGCGTGATCTTGCCCTCGGGCTCGATGCGCGCGAGAGAACCGGCCTTCACCTTGCCGTCCACCACGACCATCTCGTTCTTCAAGGTCGGGTTCGCAAACGTCGCGCGCTGCGCGGTCAGGTGATCGCCGCGATGCGTCGCGTACGAATTGAAATCCTCTTCGGGCAAGCCCATTTTCGTGAGGTATTCGCCCGCTGCGCTATCCGGCAAAATCGCGTTCGACGGCGACAGGTGATCCGTCGTGATGTTATCGCCGAGCACGGCAAGCGCACGCATGGCCTTTAACGTGCGCTCGCCTGCCAATGCGCCTTCCCAATACGGCGGACGGCGAATATACGTGCTCGTCGGGCGCCAGTCGTAGAGCGGGTCGGCTTTATCTCCAGTGTCGACGGAAACCGCGAACATCGGCTCATACACTTTGCGGAACTGCTCGGGCTTCACGCTCGAAGCGACGATAGCGTCGATCTCTTCGTCCGACGGCCAGATGTCCTTCAACGTCACCGCATTGCCTTCGGCATCGACACCGAGCACGTCCTTTTCGATGTCGAAGCGAATCGTGCCCGCAATCGCATACGCGACCACCAGCGGCGGCGACGCGAGAAACGCCTGCTTCGCAAAGGGATGAATGCGTCCGTCGAAATTGCGGTTGCCCGACAGCACGGCAGTCGCGTAAAGATCGCGCTCCACGATCTCCTTCTGAATGACCGGATCGAGCGCGCCCGACATGCCGTTGCACGACGTGCACGCATACGCGACCACGCCAAAACCGAGCTGCTCGAGTTCGGGCAGCAAGCCGGCTTCTTCCAGATACAGCGTGACGGCTTTCGAGCCCGGCGCGAGCGATGTCTTCGCCCACGGCTTGCGAGTCAATCCGCGCCGGTTCGCGTTGCGCGCGAGTAGACCGGCGGCAATCATGTTGCGCGGATTGTTGGTGTTCGTGCAACTCGTGATGGCCGCGATGATCACCGCGCCGTCCGGCATCAGGCCCGGCTCGTTTTCAACTTTGCCGCTGATGCCGCGCGCGGCCAGCTCGGAGACCGGCAAGCGCCGATGCGGATTCGACGGCCCGGCGAGCGTGCGCACGACCGTGGACAGATCGAACGTGAGCACGCGTTCATACCCGGCATGCTCGAGGCTATCGGCCCACAAGCCGGTTTGCTTCGCATACGTTTCGACGAGCGTCACGAGTTCGTCGTCGCGGCCCGTCAGCTTCAGATACTTGATGGTCTGTTCGTCGATATAAAACATCGCGGCCGTCGCGCCGAATTCGGGCGCCATGTTGGCGATGGTCGCGCGGTCGCCGAGCGTGAGCTTCGTCGTGCCTTCGCCGAAAAATTCCAGGTACGCGCCGACCACTTTCTCTTTGCGGAGGAACTCGGTGAGCGACAGTACGACGTCGGTTGCGGTGATGCCTTCGCCGGGCTTGCCCGTCAACTCCACGCCGACGATATCCGGCAGCCGCATATACGACGCGCGGCCGAGCATCACGCTTTCCGCTTCGAGTCCGCCCACGCCGATGGCGATCACGCCGAGCGCGTCGACCATCGGCGTATGCGAGTCGGTGCCGACGAGCGTATCGGGAAACGCCACGCCGTCTTGGACCTGCACGACGGGGCTCATGCGTTCGAGGTTGATCTGATGCAGGATGCCGTTGCCCGGCGGAATCACGTCGACATTCCTGAACGCGCGCTTCGTCCAGTCGATGAAATGGAAGCGGTCTTCATTGCGGCGATCTTCGATAGCGCGATTCTTCGCGAACGCATCGGGATCGAAACCGCCGCATTCCACCGCAAGCGAATGATCGACGACGAGCTGCGTCGGCACTACCGGATTGACGAGCGCCGGGTCGCCGCCCTGCGCGGCAATCGCGTCGCGCAAACCTGCGAGATCGACGAGCGCGGTCTGGCCGAGAATGTCGTGACACACGACGCGCGCGGGAAACCACGGAAAATCCAGCTCGCGTTTGCGCTCGATAATCTGTTTCAACGACGCGACGAGCGTCACCGGATCGCAGCGTCGCACGAGATTTTCCGCGAGCACGCGCGAGGTGTACGGCAGCTTGTCGTAGGCGCCGGGCTGGATTGCGTCGACGGCGGCGCGCGCGTCGAAGAAATCGAGCTCGGTGCCGGGAAGGCGTTTGCGGTAGGCAGTATTCATGGCTTGGGGACGATCGGTAATGAAGCGCAAACAAGGCGGCGACGTGCGTCGAGCGCGCCCTAAGCGCAGGCGCGTTCCGGTATTTAAAGCAGGCGCTTCGGTCTAGTGTAGCTCGCGGCTGCGAAAGCGCGGCCTCCGTTCGCTATCGAACCGAGGCCGTCAACATCAAACGCGCTTTTCCAGCGGCACGAACGACAAATCGTCAGGCCCCGTGTAATTCGCGCTCGGACGA
>NZ_JARESN010000027.1:0-78921 GCF_046054045.1 Paraburkholderia sp. RL17-368-BIF-A | reverse complement strand
CTCCGGCCTCGGTTTTTTTAATGTGTCAGCCACAGTAGACCCCTTCGCTTCATTAGATAAACACAACGGCGCATACCGCCGCGCGCTCCGAGAAGAGCGGCTCGTCCTGCCTTCATCGTCGAAGATAAAAGGCCATGTATTGCGGGACAGACTTATAGGACGCGGACTGCGCGATGGCGATATTTTGTCGCACCGCTGATATACTGTCCAATATCTATCGCGTCTTACTGAAATAGCTTTTACAGATATCGCATGGAGCTGCGTCACATCCGCTACTTTCTCGCGGTCGCCGAGGAGCGCAACGTCACGCGCGCGGCCGAAAGACTGGGCATCGGCCAGCCGCCGCTCAGCCAGCAGATTCATGCGCTCGAAGACGAAATCGGCGTGCGGCTGTTTCGCCGCACCGGCCACGGCGTCGTATTGACCGAGGCGGGCGAGGCCTTCGCCGCCGACGCGCAGCGCATCCTGCACGACACGCGTCTTGCGGTCGAAAAGGCGCAGAGCGCGGGGCGCGGAGAAATCGGGCAATTCAATATCGGCTTTACGGGCTCCGCTGCGTTCAACCCGGTCGTCTCGAAGCTGATTCGCGCTTATCGGCAGGATTATCCGAACGTCACGCTCACGCTTGCCGAGGGCAACACCGCGCAACTGCTTGCCTATCTCGGCGACGGCCGCGTGGATGTCGCCTTCGTGCGCCTCGGCAGCCAGTCGCCGGCGGGCGTGCAGTTCCATCACATCGCCATCGAGCCGATGAGGGTCGTCTTGCCGGCAACGCATCGTCTCGCGAAGAAACGCAGAATCCCGCTGTCCGCTCTGGCCGACGACCCGTTCGTGATGCTGCCGCGAGAGGCGAGTCCGACGCTGCACGATGTCATCGTCGGAGCGTGCCGGGAGGCGGGATTCGAGCCGATCGCCGGGCAACAGGCGCCGCAGCTTTCGTCGGTCGTGAATCTGGTGGCGGCGGAGTTCGGGGTGTCGCTGGTGCCGGCTTCCGTGTGTCAGATACGCGTGGAAGGCGTCGCTTATACCGACGTGCTCGGCAACGCCATTTCGATCCGGCTGTCGCTGGCCTCGCGGATGGAGGCCGCGCCGGCGAAGACGGCGAATTTTCTTCAGAAGGCGTTTGCGTTGGGGGCGTCGATTACGTGAGGGTTCGGCGCTTCGCTTGGGCTCTGGCTATTCGCTAATCGTGGCCGCAGACGTCGCGGCCCGAGGGCGCCGCGCTTCTATCGCCTCCGCTTTGTGCGCGAACGCCTCCACGATCGCGCCGGCCAGTTCGTCGGCGATCTTTGGCGAGGAAGCCCCCGACGCGAACATCGTGAACTCGACATCGGGCAGCACCGGCAAACCGGCATCCGGCGGCATCACACGCAAGCCGTTCACCAGTTGCGTGTGAACTATCGGCGTCACCGCGAAGCCGGCCTGCGCCGCGGCACGCAGACCTGCGACGCTCGAGCCCACGAGCGCAATTCGATACTCGACGCCGCCGCGCGCAAGCGCAGCGAGCGCGGCCTCGCGATAAGGGCACGGTTCGGGAAATAGCGCGAGCGGCACCGGCGCGCCGTGCATCAGCGAACACCATTCCGCTCCCGCCCACACGAGCGGCTCGCGCCACAGCACTTGCCCTGGGCGGCCGCCGTCGCAGCGTCCGCCGATTACGACGTCGAGTTCGCCGTGATCCATCGCGACCAGCAGATCGGCGGGAATGCCGACGCGCACACTGAACGCGATGCGCGGGTAGCGCACGGCGAACGCCTGCATGACGTTCATCAGCCGCACGTTCGACAGGTCTTCCGACAGGCCGACGCGGACTTCGCCTTCGCTCGGCGCACGCGACAGTTGCGCCTGCGCGTCCTGATTGAGCGCGAGGATGGCGCGCGCGTAGCCGAGCAGCAATTCGCCATCGGCGGTGAGCGCGACCGAGCGTGTGGTGCGCGCGAGCAGTTCGCGGCCGATCTGATTCTCGAGGCGCCGCACGTGCGCGCTCACCGCGGACTGCGTCAGATTCAGGCGGGCGGCGGCATGCGTGAAGCCGCCTTCCTTGACGACGGCCACGAATGAACGCAACAAAACGGTATCGAACACGGCGCGTACTCCTCGGTTCAGGATTCAGTGCGATTGCGACTGAATCGGCTCACTATACTTCGTTTAAATTTCGCGTCGAACTATGTTGAGATGGCTGCACCTTAACCCGTGTGGAGCAATCTCATGCCGACTCTGCTGCATGTCGAAGCGTCGCCGCGTAAAAAGCGATCCGCGTCGCTCGAAGTGGCGCGCGTTTATCTGGACACTTACTGGGAGGTTCATCGGGACGCGCGAATCGACGTGCTCGATTTGTGGTCGACCGAACTGCCGGAATTCGACGGCGATGCCCTCGACGCCAAATATGCCGATCTCAGCGGCACGCCGTTCACCGACGGCCAGCAGAAAGCGTGGTCGCAGATCCGCCAACTCGCGCAGCGGTTGCACGACGCGGACACGCTGCTGTTCTCGGTGCCGCTCTGGAATTTCTCGATTCCCTACAAGCTGAAGCACTTTATCGACGTCGTATCGCAGCGAAACGTGCTGTTTTCTTTCGACGAGCGAGGGCTCAACGGGCTGCTCAAAGATAAAAACGCGGTGGTGATTTACGCGCGCGGCCTCGACTATTCGATTGACTCGATCACGCCCGCGCATTCGTTCGATTATCAGCGGCCGTTCATGGAAGCCTGGTTGCGCTCGGTGGGCGTGACGGACGTCGAATCTATCGTTGTCGAGAAGACGCTGTTGGGGCCCGAGGTCGATCATGCGGCGCGGCAGGCTGCCTGCGAGCGGGCGGTTGCGTTGGCGAGGTCGCGGGCTGAGTGTGCTGTGAAGTGAGGTTTGCCGCGTTTTGATGAGGCGTCGCTGAGCGGTCCCGGCGACGCTCGTTCGGCGTGCATGCAGCTTCCGTCACTTTACGTAACAAATGTTACGTTATATCATTCCGTTGACATTGGGCGCGGTCGGGCGATGGCCTGTCGGCATCGGCGATAGTTCGGGTCGCCCAGTGTGAGTCCGGCGGAAATGCGTCTTTGGACTGCAACGTTATAACATTGCACTAGAACGCGCGGCCGACATAAAAAGACAATTCTCGAAAAGACCGTGAACAAAAAACCTCCACGCGCTTCCGTGCGCGCGCTTCGGCTGTCGCCGCTTTCCTTTGGGCTCCTCGCCGCGTTGGCTCATGCGCAGTCCGGCAACGTCAATCCCACGCAGAATTCGACGCAAGCGCCCGGCGGCTCGCTGGCGCCTGTCTTCGTCACCGCGAATCCGTTGGGCGAAACCGACCTGATCGCTCCGGCCACCGCGCTGTACGGCGACGCGCTGACGCGGCGCCAGACGAACTCGCTCGGCGAGACGCTCAACGGCTTGCCTGGCGTCTCGACCACGACATATGGACCGATGGTGGGGCGCCCCATCATCCGCGGCATGGATGGCGACCGCATCCGCATTCTGCAAAACGGCGTGGCCGCGTGGGATGCGTCGTCGCTGTCCTACGATCACGCGGTGCCGCAGGAGCCGTTGACGATCGAGCGCGTCGAGATCGTCCGCGGACCGGCAGCGCTGCTGTATGGCGGCAATGCGATCGGCGGCGTGGTGAACACGATCGACAACCGCATTCCGCGCGAGCCGATCAACGGACTGACGGGCGGCGTCGATGCCAGCTACGGGGGCGCAAACGATGCGCGCGCCGGCGCGGCTCAGGTCGAAGGCGGCAACGGACGCTTCGCGTTCCACGTCGACGCGTTCGATCGCGAGACCAGCAAGGAGCGCATTCCCGGCTTCGCGCACTCGGACCGCCAGCGCGCGCTCGACGGTCCCGATGCCAATGAGGCCTACGGCAGCCTGCCCAACAGCGACGGCCGCTGGCACGGCGGCGCGCTCGGCGGCGCCTATACGTGGGCCGACGGTTACGCGGGCCTGTCGTACAACGGCTTCGAGGCGAACTACGGCTCGGTCGCCGAAGACGACGTGCGTTTGCGCATGCACCAGGACCACGTCGCGTTTGCGTCGGAAGTGCGCAATCTGCGCGGGCCGTTCTCGCAGCTCAAGTTCGATTTCGGCTACACGGACTACGAGCACAAGGAGATCGACAACGGCGAGACCAGCACCACGTTCCGCAATCACGGCTACGAGGCGCGGATCGAGGCGCGTCATCGCAAGATCGGTCCGTTCGAAGGCGCGATCGGCGTTCAGCTCAGCCAGAACACGTTTTCCGCGTTAGGCGACGAGGCGCTCGTTCCGACGACGCAAACAACCAACGTCGCGCTCTTCGGCCTCGAAGAATGGAACGTGACCGACGCGTTCAAGCTGAGCGCGGGCGCGCGTTACGAGCACGTCAAACAGCAGCCGACGGCAGCCGGCAACGACAAGTTCGCAAGCGCTCACGACCGGGATTTCAATGCGGTCAGTGCGTCGCTCGGCGCGCTCTACAAGCTGACGTCGCTCTGGTCCGTGGCGGGCAATGTCGCCTATACGGAGCGCGCGCCGGCGCTCTATGAGCTGTATGCAAACGGTCCGCACGACGCGACCGGTCAGTATCTGATCGGCAACCCGGATGCGCAGAAAGAAAAGGCCGTGTCGACCGACCTGTCGCTGCGTTTTGCGAGCGGTCCGAACAAGGGCAGCGTCGGCGTGTTTTACAGCCGCTTCAAGAACTATCTGACCGAGTTCAACACAGGGCGCCTCGTGGACGACTCCGACCAGGTCGTCGCGCCCGGCACCGACGATGCGTTGAACGAAGCCGTCTATCGTGGCGTTCGGGCGGAGTTCTACGGCATCGAACTCGACGGCAAGTGGCGCGTGTTTCAGAAGGGCGCGCATCAGGTGGACGTGGAACTCACCGGCGACTACACGCATGCGCGCAACATGGACAACGATCAGCCGCTGCCGCGCATTTCGCCGTTGCGTGCGACGCTCGCGGTCGACTACGGCTACGGGCCGTTCGGCGCACGTGCCGAACTTGAACACGCATGGGGACAGCACCGCGTACCGGAGAACGATCTGCCGACAGCCAGCTATACGAAGCTCGGCTTGCTCGTCACCTACAAGTTCCGCGTCGGCGCGACGGACTGGCTCGCCTATCTTCGCGGCGACAACCTGACGAACCAGGACATCCGCTATGCAAGCTCGGTGGTCCGGGACATTGCGCCCGAGGGCGGCCGAAGCGTGATGGTCGGACTGCGCACGAGGTTCTGAGCCGCGCGTCGATTCGATCAAACGCGGCGCTTTTTCCACGCGTAGTCCGGTGGCGGATCGGCGACGCCCGGCCGTCCCACCGAATTCGGATTCTCCGAGCACAGCGTGACGAAAGACACGGACTCGCCGCGCGACTGACGGCGTCGCAACGTTTCGGTGAACGCCAACGCGTCCGCCATCGCATCGGCGGGAAACGACGCGCAGCGCGGCACGATGCCGTCGTCTATGGTCTCCGACCAATAGACCATGTAGACCGGCTTCACGGAGCAGGCGACTGACTGCCGGGCGTACCCACGCCGGGTATATCGCGCACCGGCTGCTGGTCCGGCTCGAGATCCGTTTCCGGGAGCGACTCGGGCGTGCGGGCAGGCGGCGTACCGCGACTGACTTCGGACTGCTGGGGATCGGGTTTGTTGGGCGCGGGTGTTTCGCTCATCGGTGGCTCCTTGCAGTGCTGCGATTGAAGTGAGGCTGTCCTATGCGCAGCATCGGCTATGCCGACGCTCGGCCAACCGGCCCGCCGAGCGCGCGGACATCGTCCGCGAATCGCGCTTTCTCAGTTATTACAACGGCTTGTAAATTCCACGCCGGCAACGCAATGCGCGCGGCGCCTTTACAATTCAGCACTTCAATCCGACAGACGAACATGCGCGATGAGATACCACTTTGCATTGACCTTGGCCTTCACCTTTGCGACGGCCGTCGCAGCGAGTGCGGCCGCTAACGCGCAAACGCCCGCGAGCGGCGAGACGGGCGCGCTGCAATGTGCGATCGGAAAAGTGACAGGCGTCGGCGGCTCGGAGCAGAGCGTGCGCGAATACCTTGCGACGCCCGGGCGCGATCAGTATCGCTACCTCGCCGATCATCCGATTCAATGCCGGATCTCCGACGAAGGCCGCGCGTCCGCGTGTACCGGCATTACGACGCTTCGCCGCGAACAGGTGAGCGTGTACGACCAGATCGACAGCTCGTTGACCTCCGTGGTTGCGCGCGTCGACCTGGATCACGGCACGTATCCTGTGCTGATCGTCGTGCCGAGCAAGGACGTGCAGTGCCAGGAGTGAGTGGCCAGAGTGCGCCGCATTTCGTCGCCGGCAACATGCTGACGGGAGAGCTTACCTGAAGGCCGGGTTATTCGCTCAGCTCAGCGACGAGACGCGACAGACGATCGAGGCGCTTGTGGTACATCGGCGCCTGGGGAGAGCTCTTCAGATGTTCGATGCGGTCACGCCAATAGGTCGGCGGAAAAGGCTTTTGCGATGCCCATGCGATCACGCGCTCCAGGTGAAGGAGCTCGTTTTCCAGAATGTGGTGATGCATTGTGAACCCCCGTGGGTGGCCAGCCTTGGTCTATTCGCGGCGTCGCTAACGGTCTGACGCTGCGTGGACTGCTCGTGCAGCTTGCTCTTTGCGACTACTGCAAAGGACGAGCCGCCGTTGCTGCTCCCGCAGGCGCAGGCAACGGCGGCCAGACCAACCCCGCAGCGGATCGTCTGGTACATAGCCAAAAGATTTTCCGCCATTCAGTGCGTTGCAACTCGAGCTGCTTCTCTGTGGAAGCATGCCCTCGCGATGTTTCGACACTGTCACTGCTACAGCACAGCCCTCTCTCAATCTGATGCCGACAATCTGTTGTCGTCGGCGGAATTGGCGCATCGACACTCGTTCGTATAACTAACCGAATCATCGCGATCATGTGCGGCGATCGCTCGGTTAGCAGCGGCGCGACGCAATCTTGTCTGGTCTCTCAGGCGCCCTGCATTTCGGACGAATTCGTTTGCATTTCGTTGGGCTCAAGGCCACGAGCATTTGTATAAGCAATGACCGTGCCATTCGCCGATACGGCTGTGCGTAGGGCATCGGCGAAATTCGCTCGATGATTCTGGTCAAACCCGTCCAGGTACAGCCCTAAAAGTGGACGTTTTCGTCCAGGTGGCCATGCAAGGGGCGTGGAGCGGCGATTTCGTCCGTTAGGATCGAAAGGCGAGGGCGCGATGGAGGCAGAGCGAAGCCGAAAACGGCCACAGAAGCGGCCACGGCCACGGCGGGGACATCCGGCGGGGCGACGAAGCGCCGCGCCGGACCAACTGGAAAGAACTGGAATAAACAGACGCGAGACCTACGACGCCAAGCTGACCTTGCTGTAAGTCAGCCGGCTCGGGCGCAACTGCATGCGCACCAGCGAGACGAGGAAGCTGAAGCCCGCCTGATTCGGATCGATGACCGGCACGAAGCCGCCCATTTCGTCGCTCAACATTCGTGAGACGCGGCTCGCGACGTCCACGAAACCGGTGCAGCCGAGCAGAATGGATTGCGCGCCGTCCTCCTTGATCGCCTTCAGCGCGGCTTCGAAGGTGCGGATGATGACGACGTCGATATCCTCCAGTTGCGCGACCGGGCAATTGATCGCGCGAATCGACGCGAACGTATCCTCGATGCCATAGGTCTGCGGATGAGCGCGCTGCATCGCCAGCGTGCTTTGCAGGATCGTGACGATCGAGAAGCGCTGGCTGAGCGCGAGCGCCGTGAACGCCGAAGCCGGAAAGCCGCCGATGATCGGAATGTCGATCACCTCACGCGCGGCTTCCACGCCGCACATATCGAAGTCGGTCAGCCAGATGCCGTCGAAGCCGTCGTTGGCGATGGCTTGCGCAAGCTCGACTACGGGCATGCCGTTTTGCAGCCAGTTAGTGCGGTTCTCGATGTCGGGATGCCCTTCGGCGATGTTGCGAATCTCGACATGCACGTCCGGCGGCACGACCGGCGCAATGGCCTTCATGATGCGGTCGTTGTATTGCGACGTGGCGACCGGCACGAGCACGCAGATGCGAATGGGCGAGTTCAAGATGCCTCTCCGTTGCGCGCGGATTGCAGCGACTGCAGTGCTTCAAGCGGCACATACGGGCCGAGGTAGTTGAGCGAGTTCAGCAACTGCATGAAGCTGTCGAGAATCAGCCCCGGCTTGCGCAGTTCGGCTTCGGCGCGCCAGGCGATCAACGTCACGGGACGCTTGCCGATCGCCGGATTCAGCGAGCCATCGGCGTTCACGAGATCGCCGTTGCTGAACACAGATTGACCTTCCCCGCCGACGTAATACGCGACGCTATCGGGCGCGAGCACGATCGGCTGCGGACGTTCGCTGTCCCATACGAGCAGCGACTCGTTCTGATACATCACCGTGTAGGTACGCTGCCCGGCCTGAATGCGGATCTTGCCGACGTCGAAGCCGCCGCTCGTGTCCACTTCCGCGGAAACCAGTTCACCCGGCTCCGACACAGCGCGCGCCGCAAGGCCGCAATATTCGACGAGATAGTCGGTCATTTGCCGCGCACTGCCGATTCCTCCCGCGTGCAACGCGCGCCCGAGTTTGAGCGCGCGTGTCAGCGTGCCGCGGATCGGCGTCGCGCGGCCGATGTCGGCCGGTTTCATGACCCACATCGCGAGTCCGCCGAACTGCCCGAATTCCGGATCGGCGACAACGGGACGCATCATCTGCTCGACAATCGCTGACACGTCGCGCTGATGAGTCGGCGCACCCGCATTGCCGCTGCGCGGCGTCACGTCGAGTTCGACGCACAGGCCGCCCTGGCTCACGAGGAACGCCGGCCGCGGGTCGATCTCCGCGGCGGCGAAGGTGAGCATCGGCAAAGAAGGCACAGCGCGGCCCGCGCCGTCGGCGTCGATCACCGCGAGGCCCAGTTTTGCCGCCACCAGCGCGGCCACGGTGAAGCCGAGCGCGCCGCTTTCCGGCGGCATGACGTAGGCGAGCTTCGTCGATTGCGACGCAAGCCGCGCCTGCACGTTCTGCACGGCCGTCACCGGACCCAGCGGATAGGTCGCCGAATTGATCGCTTCGGGCGCGCCGAGATAGGCGACCATGACGGCCGCGCCCTCGGTGGCTTCTTCAACGGACACGACCTTCACCGTGTCGCTCGCGTAGTAGTCGCCGGCGACGAAATGCGCGGCCAGATGCCGCGCGGATTCGATCGTGCCGCCCCCGCCACTCCCGAAAAAAGCCGCGCCCAATAGCAGCGGCTCCAGATCTTCCCGGCGTAGGTCAAATGCCATTGACGATTCCTTTAGTGTAGTTATCGAAAGAACTCTGTTGCTGAAGTTCGGCAAGCAGTTTGGCCGCGCCCGTGACGCGCGGCGTGGCGTCCGCGGGCAACGAACGCAAGCCGCGCTCAAGCGTCTCGATCGCTTCCGGCACGCGATCAGTCGAGCGCAGCAGATCCGCGAGGTAGTGCGCCGCGTCCACGCGCGCGGGCACCGAGCCGAACGCGAGCGCCGTCGATAGCGCGGTGCGCAGGCCCAGTTCCGCCGCGTTCACATCGCCGAGCGCCCATTGCGCGCGTGCGCGCGTGACCAGCAGCTTGCCGAGATAGACGCGCTCCTGACGAGCGAGCGTTTCGTCGATCGCGGCTGCGAGCATTGCTTCGGATTCCTTTGCACGTCCGGCACGCAGCAGCAATTCCCCGTGATGCCACGCCTTGAACGAATAGAACAGCGCGCCGCCATTGCAGACGACGTGATTATCGTAGCCGTCGAGCATGATCGTTTCCGCTTCGTCGGTTTGACCGAGCGCGCTCAGATGACAGGCACGCAGCACCTGGCCGACGCCGCGATAGAACGCAAAGCCGTAGGCGATCGACACCGATTCCAGTTCGCTCGCGAGCCGGCCGAGCCGCTCGACGTCGTCGAACAGCGCGGCGAGCCACGCGGCGCCCTGCAGATTGACGACGTGAGCGAGCGCGTGCACGCCCGGCTCCGACGCCCGCAGAATCAGCATCTCCATCGCGCGGCGTGCCTGCGCGAAGGCGCCGATCTGATACGCGGCGAGTCCTTCGAAAGTCAGCGCGAGACTCGCGAGGTCGATGCCTTGCGAGCCGGTGCGCACGTCGTTGCGTCCCACGCCGAGCAGATTGCCGCGCGCAAGACACGCAAGCGCTTCCTCGCTGTCGCCGAGCCAGAACAGCGTGTTGGTCATCGCGACGTGCGCTTCGTCGAGCGAGACGCGGTCGCCGCCGTTTTGCGCGCGCTCCAGCATGTTCTGCGCGGTCGCGCGCGCCTGCTTCAGTTCGAGCGTGGTCAACTGCGTGGTCCAGATGCCGAACTGGATCGCGGCGATTTCCGCGGGCGTGCAAACGCCTTCGCCGATCGCGAGCGCCGCGGCGTAGCACGCGGTGGCTTCCGCATACAGCCAGCCGTGCACGCTGCGCAAACTCATCCCAAGCAGGCGATACGCGTCGAACTGCAAGCGGCGCACGGCGCCCTGTTCGTTCGGTGTTTGCAGCACATCGAGGCAGCGGCGCAGCGGTGGAATCGCTTCGGCGAATTTCGATTCCTCGATCAGCGCTCTCGCATGTTCGAGGCATTTGCGCGCTTCGCGGTGATGCTCCTCGCGCGACTTCAGACGCCGTTCGATAGTCTTGCGGCCCACGCCGAGCAATGTCGCCGCCGCGCTCTTGTTGCCGCTCGTGCGTTCGAGCGCGCGGTCGATCAGCAAATCTTCAGCGGCGCCGAGCTTGTCGCGGCCTTCGAGTTGCAACAGCATGTCCGCGAGACTCGCGCGCGACACCGGCCCGCTCGCCTCGTTGGCGAGAAACGGCTCGAGCGTATCTACGTCGATCTGCGTGGTTTCGGCAAGCACGCTCAACTGGCTGATGAGATTGCGCAATTGCCGGATATGACCCGGCCACGGATGTTGCGAAAGACGCCGCAGCGCGGTCGGAGAAAACTCGAGGCGGCGCGTGTGCTGTGAAGCGAAGTGGTTGACGAGCGCGGGAATGTCTTCGACGCGCTGTTCCAGTCCGGGCACCGCGAGGACGAACACCGCGAGCCGGTAGAACAGATCCTCGCGAAAGAGTCCCTCGCGTGCGAGCTCGCGCAGGTCGCGATGCGTTGCGGCCACCACGCGTCCGCCGAAGTGAAGGTTGGTGGTCGATCCAAGCGGACGGAAAGTGCGCGTCTCCAGCACGCGCAGCAGTTTCGGTTGGAGCGCGAGCGGCAACTCGCCAATTTCATCGAGCAGCAGCGTGCCTTTGCCGACTTGCTGCAACAGCCCCTGGCGATTTTCGCCCGCGCCGGTGAACGCGCCTTTGACGTGCCCGAATAGTTCGGCTTCGACGAGATGCTCGGGAATCGCGCCGCAATTGACATCGACGAAGGGTTGATCCTGGCGCTGGCTGTGCGCGTGAACACGGCGTGCCACGAGTTCCTTGCCGGAACCGGTCGGCCCGAAAATCAGCAGCGGATGATCGGTGGGCGCGACGCGATCGATCATTCGGACCAGTTGGCGAAACGCCGGCGCGCCGCCCACGAAGGAGCCGGATGCGGCTTTGTCGTGAGCGAACGGAACGACAGGGCTATAACTCATTTAACAAGTACGCTCCACATGATCCGCGTGCGGCGCTACGCGGAGAGTGCCGTCAAGCGACGGCGGTCATGCATCGATCTGGTGTCTGGCGAAACTTCCGATTCCGCTGTCGGAATGTTCCGCCCCAAGGAGAGACAGAGTATGACGGCTTGCTATCGATGTTGTCTTTCGAAATTAATCCTTGTGCCGGTGGACTTGCGCGTGTCGTCACAACGTCTCGCGGCGCTGACGTAAAGCGCCGCGCATGTTGGATCGCGAGTTGAAATTCTGCATATCGGACGAGTTACAGCGGCTCGCTGCAAGCGCGCCAACGTGGCTTGTATGCATGACGGATATAACGGCGGCGCGGCGACGATTCTTTAGGAGCTGGACGGAATTGCGCAAAGATAGCCGCTTGCGTGGCCGAGGTACGAGGCGAGAGCGTTTGAGCAGTCACTGCGACGCTTCGGTTTGCGTTAAACCGCGTCGGGCCTGCCGCCGAAATGTGACGAGCGGGCGATGTTTCATCGCCACGCTCAAGGGGATGTTGAACGGTCGCATGCGGCGGCCGCCGTGCGATGTTGCCGCTTACGGTCCGACTCGCAGAACCACGCCGGTGGACAACTGCACCATCAGGTAGTCGCCGCCGATGCCGACCCACGAATAACCGCGCGGCGGCGGCGCGAGCCGATACCCGCGCCAGTCGTCGATAACATACTGACGGTCGCGGTATTCGGGAGGCAGCCGATCACCCTTGCGCCAATGTCCGGGCGCGTTCGCCGAGTTGCCAGGACCGTCGGGGCGGTGTCCCGGCGGCATCGGCTTATGGCCGTGGCTGTCGTAGCTATCGTGACCCTTCGGTCCCTTGCCGTGCTTCGGTCCCTGCCCGTGATCTCCGCCGTGGCCGGGGTTGTCGTGCGGCGGCTGTGCAAGCGCGAGCGGCGATGCGAGCATACCCGCGGCCATCATCGACACGAGCAATAGACGGGATTTGTTCATTAGTTCGTTCCTGTGAAAACGTTTGCTAAGGGCTAACGACGGGTTAACGAAGCGCCGGAACCACCGCGTTGGCATCCGCGATACGGACAATGCCGCGCGCCCAAAATTCCTTTGGAAAACTTGCGCGCTTTATTGTGGCGTATTGTGGATTATTAGCTCGTGCTGATTGCGACGCCGTGAGCGTGGCTATTCGAGCTTTGCGCTTCGAGTTCGTCCAGTTGGAGCAGAAGGACGTCGATAGAACGCAATTGCGCATTGGTCAGGTGCTGAGAATCGAGCAGTTGATGAAGCCGCTCGCGCCAGTAGGCGGCCGGCAGAATGGGCCCCGCGAGATCTCCGGCCATTGATGCACTCATGACTCGCGCAAGATGCGCGATCTCCAGGTCGATTAGCGTGTGCATGCCTCACCTCGCAACGTTCGTTCTTGTTGTGTAACCAAGAGCTACTAAACCTTAGTCCAAATGCGGCAAATAACCAATTTGATCGGCTATTAACCACGCCGCTAAAGCGCGGATGCTACGTTTTAGCTCACTCAGAAAGCATGATATGCGAGCCGCGAGTCCCAGTCTCACCCGTTATGACAAAGAATGTCAAATCGGCCGAAGTTACCGTCCGTTTCAAATTGGCCGATCTCTTTTACGTAGAGTTTCCATATCCTTCAGGGCACAACAACGATGATGGAGGAATCGCCAATGAAAACCGTGTTTAAAACGCCGACGTGCGTGCTTGAATTTCCGCTCGTCGCGCAAGCCCTTCGCCGGGGAACCTCATGAAAAAAATCCTTTGCCTGTTTGCTGCAAGCGCCGCGCTGTTGAGCGGCTGTGCGCTTTATGTGCCCGATTCGCCGGGCGTGGTCGTCGTGCCGCAAGGCCATCCTCAGGGCGGTCCGGGCAATGGTTTCTGTCCACCGGGACAGGCGAAGAAGGGGAACTGCTGATCGTGAGGGAGTCGGGCCGCGTGCATCAGCGGCTTTGCGCGTTGTACGCGGCGGCTTCCTCGAGCAGCCATGTCCTGAACAGTTCCAGTGGTTTGCCGTGACTGAGCTCGGTTGGATAGACCAGGTAGTACGCGGATTCTTCGACCGCCGTAGCGGCGAACGGAATCACCAGACCCAACTGCGTCAGTTGTTCGTCGACGAAAAATTTGGGCACCAGCGCGATGCCGAGCCCTGCGGCGGCGGCGCTGATCAGCATCGAATGCAGTTCGTAGCGCACGCCCTGCATCGTGGCGTTGTCTTCGACGCCGAGATTGGCGAACCAGCGTGACCAGGCATCGGGGCGCGTGGTGGAATGCAGCAGCGGATAATTCAGCAGTTCGTGCGGCTTGCGGATGCGCTTTGCAAGCAGCGACGGCGCACACACCGGCACGACTTCCTCGCCGAACAGATAGTCCGACGACGTGCCCGGCCACGTCGGCTTGCCATAGTGAATGGCGGCTTCGAAATGCGACTCCTCGAAAGAGAACAGGTCGGTGCGAATGCCCATGTTGATTCGAACGTCCGGATTGCGGTCGTTGAAATCCTTCATTCGCGGAATCAGCCATTGCGACGCGAACGTGGGAAGCACCGCGAGTTCGAGGTAGCCGCCGCCGCTGCCGTGCGCAATGATGGACAGCGTGTCGCGATCCAGATTCTCCAGCGCGCGGCGCACCTGTGTGCCATATAGACGTCCGGCGCGAGTGAGCATCACGCGCTGCTTCGAGCGAACGAAAAGACGCACGCCGAGATTCGATTCGAGCGTCGCGATCTGCCGTGAGATCGCGCTCTCCGTGAGAAACAGTTCCTTTGCCGCATGAGTGAAGCTTTCGTGCCGCGCGGCGGCTTCGAAGGCGAGCAGCGCACTCATGTTGGGAATCTTGAACTTGCGCATGTTAGTTCCGAAAAGTCATCAAGTGACAATTTAATCTCGCTTTACGAGGTGCGCAACAGTTTGAATAATGCGGTTCACGTATGTCGGGCTAGCCCGTAGTGAGAGAAAAACCAATGCGCAATTCGAACGTCGAACGCCTGTTATTGAAGCTGCTGGGTCCGGAAAAAACGGAGTCGCTGTTTACGACGCTGACATTCCCAACCGCACTGAGCGACTGGGAAGACGGCACAGTCACGCGCGCCGAACTCGCCCAGGCCATGAACATGGCGCTGTTCGAAGATCTGCTCGAGCGTTCGCCGAATGGCCGCGCTTACACGAACGAGGCAATCGCGAACGGCGGTTCCGTCTACTTCGATCACGGCGCATTGCGCACGGTGCGTTGGGACAACAACGGCGCATTGCCTCCAGGCGAGGCGGCGTTTACCCGCATCCTCCGGCCGCTTGGCTTCAAGCTGAATGGCCGTTATCCGCTCGACAAACTGGGCATGACCGGCCGCGCGTACGCGCACGAAGATGCACCGGACGAAATCGCGCAGTTCTTCGTGAGCGAGTTGCATCCCGAACGCTTCTCCGCGGAATTCCAGCAGGCGGTGACGAATGTCGTGAGTTCGTCGAAAGATCCGTTGACGCCGCTCGCCGTTTCGCAGCTTTGGGAGCTCGAGCGCGAAGGCTCGCTTCCTATGGACGCGGCTCACAAGCTGCTGCCGGTGATTGTCGGCGCGTTTGCGCGTCAGCACGATGTGCCGAACGAGGCGGACTACGAAGTGCTGTTGCGCGAATCGGCGGAAATGGCATGGATTTCAACCGAAGGCAATGCGTTCAATCACGCGACGGATCGCGTCGAAGACGTCTTCACGCTTTCGGACGAAGAGAAGAACAAGGGCCGGCCGATGAAGCCGGAGGTCGAGCGTTCGCGCTCCGGCCGCGTGTTTCAGACGGCCTATCGCGCCGATACGGTCGAGCGTCAGTTCAGGTCCGTCGGCGGCAAGCTCGTCACGCGCGATGTTCCGGGTTCGTTCTACGAGTTCATCACGCGTAAGCGCACGTTCGATCAGGCATCGCGTAGCTGGGTAACCGATCTGCGTTTCGATGCCGGCAACGCACAAGGCATTTTCAAAATGACCGCGAACGCGGCGCAGTAGAGTGGATAATGCGCTGAACGAAACGGTCGAGGGAGCGATGAGCGACGCACCCGCAAATGCATCAAAGCCCGCCGCGCCGTTGCCGGCCGCACCGTTCGTCGCAAGCACGCGCCTGCTCGAACACGTCCAGGCCGATCTGCGCGCCGCGCTGCGAGGCGAAGTGCGCTTCGACGCGGGCTCGAAAGCGTTGTATGCATCGGATGCGTCGAACTATCGGCAGATTCCGTTGGGCGCCGTCGTGCCCGCGGACGTGGACGATCTCGTCGCAGCACTCGAAGTCTGCCGCCGCAACGACGTGCCGTTTCTGACGCGCGGCGGCGGCACGTCGCAAAACGGGCAGTGCGTAAACGTCGCGGTCGTGGCCGACACGAGCAAGTATGTGAATCGCGTCGTCAGCGTCGATCCGCAAGGCAGAACGGCGATCGTCGAGCCGGGCGTGATCTGCGACACGCTGCGCGATGCGGCCGAGGAACACGGCCTCACGTTTGCGCCGGACCCTGCCACGCACAGCCGTTGCACGCTCGGCGGAATGATCGCGAACAACTCATGCGGCGCACACTCGGTAATGGGCGGCAAGACCGTCGAGAATATCGAGGCATTGGAGATCGCGACGTATGACGGCGCCCGCTTCTGGGTCGGCCCGACCAGCGACGCGGAACTGGACGAGATCATCGCGACAGGCGGACGCCAAGGCGAAATCTACGCGAAGTTGCGCGACTTGCGCGACCGCTACGCCGAGCGCATCCGCGGCGAATTTCCGCAAATCAGACGCCGCGTGTCCGGCTTCAATCTCGATCAGTTGCTGCCGGAAAACGGCTTTAACGTCGCGCGTGCGCTCGTGGGCACCGAGGGCACCTGTGCGGTGACGTTGCAAGCGAAGGTGCGTCTCGTGCATAGCCCGGCGTGCCGTGTGCTGCTCGTGCTCGGTTTCAACGACATCTATACCGCCGCCGATGCCGTCCCGCACTTCAACCGTTTTTCGCCGATCGCGATTGAAGGACTCGACCGCGCGATCATTCGCGGCTTGCAGGCGCGCGGTTTAAAGAGCGACGAAATCGCGCTGCTGCCGGATGGCGACGCATGGGTCGTGCTCGAATTCGGTTCGGACACGGTTGCCGACGCGCTCACGCAAGCGAACGACGCGGCTGCGTACTTCAAGTCAGGCGCGGCGGGCGCGGATATCAGCGGGCTTGTCGTCGAAGACAAGCACAAGCAGCAGAAGATCTGGTCGATACGCGAGACGGGCGCGTCGGCGGTCGCTTTGTCGATCGATCCGTCGAAGCCCGACCCGATTGTCGGCTGGGAAGATGCGGCAGTCGATCCGCTGCGGCTCGGCGATTATCTGCGCAAGTTTCAGGCGCTCGTGGACCGCTTCGGTTACGAGACGTGCCTGTATGGTCACTTCGGCGACGGCTGCGTGCATGCGCGCATCACGTTCGATATTCGTACCGCCGAAGGCGTCGGCAAATGGCGAAGCTTTCTGCGCGAGGCGGCGCAACTGGTGGTCGATTTCGGCGGCTCGCTGTCGGGCGAACATGGCGACGGCCAGGCCAAGGCCGAGTTTCTGCCCATCATGTATGGACCCGAAATCTTGCAGGCGATGCAGGAATTCAAGGCGATCTGGGACCCGCTCAATCGCATGAATCCCGGCAAGGTGGTTCATGCGTATCGCGCCGATGAAAACCTTCGCATGGGTCCCGCTTATAAGCCGGTCACGCTGACAACGAAGCTCACGTTCGCGAGTCGCGAGGGCGACGGCATGCAGCGCGCGGTGGAACGCTGCATCGGCATGGGTAAGTGCCGTTCGCTCGACGGCGGCACGATGTGCCCGAGTTTTCGCGCGACGCGCGAGGAGAAGTTTTCGACGCGTGGCCGCGCGCATCTGTTCTGGGAAATGCTTCAGGGCGAAGTAATCGAGGACGGCTGGAACAGCACCGAGGTAAAAGAGGCGCTCGACACCTGCCTCGCGTGCAAGGGCTGCAAATCCGATTGTCCGACGCATACCGACATGGCCTCGTACAAGGCCGAATTTCTGTCGCATTACTACGAGCGGCATCGTCGGCCGCGTCAGGCGATGTTCATGGGCCGCATCGGTCAGTGGGCGCCGCTTGCGAGCCGCTTTGCGCGCGTGACCAATTTGATGACGTCGGCGAAACCGCTGGCTCATATCGGCAAGTGGATCGCGGGCGTGGCTCGCGAGCGGCATCTGCCGGTCTTTGCACCGCGCACGTTCCGCGCTACCGAGGCGCGTCGCGTGAAGGTCGGCAGCGCCGCGGCAAATGAGCCTTCACGCAAGGTCATTTTGTGGGTCGACACGTTCAACGACCACTTCTCGCCCGAGATCGCGACGGCCGCAGTCGAGGTGTTGACGCGCATCGGCTATCACGTTGTATTGCCGCGCAAGCGCCTTTGCTGCGGCCGGCCGTTGTACGACTATGGGCTGCTGGACGAAGCGCGCACTCTGCTCCGCAGCGCCGTGAATGAACTTGCCGACGACATCAAAGCCGGTGTGCCGGTAGTCGGACTCGAACCCGGATGCCTGTCCATCTTCAAGGACGAACTACTCAAGCAGCTTCCCGACGACCCTGTTGCAAAGAGGCTGTCGGACCAGACGTTTCTGTTCGCCGACTTTGTCGCGCGCGCTGATTTCGAATGGCCAAAGCTCGACGCGGATGTCGTCGTGCATGGACATTGCCATCAGAAGTCGATCTTCGGCATGAAGGGCGACACGGCATTGCTCGACAAGCTGGGCGCGCGCTGGACGCTGCTCGACACGGGCTGTTGCGGCATGGCCGGTTCGTTCGGTTTCAGTGCCGACCACTACGAACTGTCGATGAAAATCGCCGAAGACAAGCTCTTGCCGCTCGTGCGCAACGCTCACGCTGAAGCGATTGTCGTGACGAACGGCTTTAGTTGTCGGGAGCAGATCGAGCAGGGAGCGGGCCGACAAACGCTGCATATCGCGCAGTTGGTCATGAAGGCACTCGAACAGATGCCGCAGACGGCGCCATTTCCGATCAGAAATGACGGCTCGCAACCCGCGCACGCCGCGCAACCCACGCCGCACGCTTAGTGTTGCCGCCTAAAACCGGGGCGTGTATAGTTTCCGAACGTACCAAAATTTCGTATTGGAAATTCAAAGAGGTCTCAATCGTGAAAGCATCGACAATTCTCTCCGAACTTGGCATTTCCCATCTCGCGGAAGCGGGCGACATCGCCGTTCACTCGCCGATCAATGGCGAACTCATCGGCCGCGTCGCGAGCAACACGGTTGCCGACGTCGACGCCGCGCTGGCTAACGCGCAGAAGGCTTATGCAAGCTGGCGCAGCGTGCCCGCGCCGCGCCGCGGAGAGTTGGTGCGCCTGCTCGGCAACAAACTGCGCGAGCAGAAGCATGCGCTCGGCAGCATCATCACGCTCGAGACCGGCAAGATTCTTCAGGAAGGCCTCGGTGAAGTGCAGGAAATGATCGACATCTGCGACTTCGCGGTCGGCCTGTCGCGTCAGCTTTACGGCCTCACCATCGCGTCCGAGCGCCCGGGGCATCGCATGGCTGAAACGTGGCATCCAATGGGCGTGTGCACCGTCATTTCCGCGTTCAATTTTCCGGCGGCCGTGTGGTCGTGGAATGCGGCGCTTGCACTCGTGTGCGGCAATGCGGTGATCTGGAAGCCGTCCGAGAAAACGCCGCTCACCGCGCTTGCCGTCGACAAAATCCTGCAAGACGCGTTGAAGGAATTCGGCGATGCGCCGGAAGGCCTGACGCGCGTCGTCAATGGCGGCCGCGATGTCGGCGCGAAACTGGTTGCGGACCCGCGCTCGAATATCGTCAGCGCGACGGGCAGCACGGAAATGGGCCGCACCGTCGGCGTCGAAGTGGCGCGCCGCTTCGGCCGCTCGATTCTCGAGCTCGGCGGCAATAACGCAGGCATCGTCTCGGGCACCGCCGATCTGGAACTGGCGCTGCGCGGCATCGTCTTTTCGGCGGTCGGCACGGCAGGTCAGCGCTGTACGTCGCTGCGCCGCCTGTTCGTTCACGAAAGCGTGTACGACAAGGCCGTCGAGCGACTGAAGACGCTCTATAGCAAAGTCGTGATCGGCAATCCGCTGGAGCAGGGTGTGCTGATGGGACCGTTGATCGACGAGCAGTCGTTCAACCGCATGCAGGCCGCGCTGGAACAGGCGAAGAGCGAAGGCGGCAAGGTATTCGGCGGCGAGCGTCACGCGGTGGCCGGCAATGAGAAGGCGTTCTATGTGCGCCCCGCCATTGTCGAGATGCCTTCGCAAACGCCGATCGTGCTGAAGGAAACCTTCGCGCCGATTCTTTACGTGCTGAAGTACAGCGACTTCAACGACGCGATCGACGGCAATAACGCAGCCGTGCACGGCCTTTCTTCGTGCGTGTTCACTACAGACCTGCGCGAAGCCGAGCGATTCCTGTCGGCGTCGGGCAGCGACTGCGGTATTGCGAACGTGAACATCGGACCGAGCGGCGCGGAAATCGGCGGCGCGTTCGGCGGCGAAAAGGAAACCGGCGGCGGGCGCGAATCGGGCTCCGACTCGTGGAAGGCGTATATGCGCCGCGCGACCAACACGGTCAACTATTCGTCGGCACTGCCGCTTGCCCAGGGCATCGACTTCAATATCGGTTAAGCGGGTTTCTTTGAATATAACGGCCGTTGCGAGACGGCCGTTTTTTTAAGCCGGCCCCGCTTTTGCGGGTCTGTCGAGCAAGGTCGATTATTCTGCGTCGGCTGGCGGTTTTTAAATCGCCTCGCCGTGTGCAATCGGGAGCAAGTCTTGAGTTCTCAAGTCGTTATTGTCGGCGGCGGCGTTATCGGTAGTTCTATCGCTTACTTCCTGCGCGCTTCCGATCCGACGGTTTCGGTGACGGTGATCGAGCGCGATCCGAGTTATGCGAGGTCGTCGTCGGCGTTATCGGCCGCTTCGATCCGGCAGCAGTTTTCCACGCCGCTATCGATTCAGATGTCGCTGTACGGCATCGAATTTCTGCGCAATATCGGCGAGCTTCTCGAAGTGGACGGGAATAGGCCGTCGATCGATCTGCATGAAGGCGGCTATCTGTTTCTCGCGACGCCCGCCGGCGATGCAACGCTGCGCGAGAATCACGCGTTGCAGACGAGCCTTGGCGCGGACATCAATCTGATGGACCGGCAAACGCTGAAGGCGAGATTCCCGTGGCTGAATGTCGAAGATCTCGTGTCGGGTGCATTCGGCGAAAGCGGCGAAGGATGGTTCGACGGCTACGGGCTCGTGCAGGCGCTTCGCAAGAAAGCGCAGTCGCTCGGCGCGCGCTATGTCGCGGCCGACGTAACAGGCGTGGTTCGCGAGGGCCGCAAGATTACTCACGTAATCGCCGGCAACGGCGAGCGCTATCCATGCGATACGGTAGTGAATGCCGCCGGCGCGTGGGCGCGCAAGATCGCCGGCATGATGGACATCGACATTCCGGTGTTCGCGCGCCGCCGCAGCATTTTCAACGTGTCGTCGCCGGCGCGGCTCGAAGCTTGTCCGCTGCTGATCGACCCGACTGGCGTGTACTTCCGCCCTGAAGGAAAGACCTATATTTGCGGCACATCGCCGGGCGCGGATAACGACCCGGACGATCTGCCGCTCGACGAAGTCGATCACGCGCTTTTCGACGACGTCATCTGGCCGACGCTCGCGCATCGCGTACCGGAGTTCGAGGCGCTGCGTGTCGAGAACTGCTGGTCGGGCTACTACGAGTACAACGTGTTCGACCATAACGCGATCATCGGCTATCACCCGCAGATCGAAAACTGTGTGTTTGCCAATGGCTATAGCGGACATGGTCTTCAGCAAGGTCCGGCGACGGGGCGCGGTGTGAGCGAGCTGATTCTGAACGGACGCTATGTGTCGCTCGATCTCTCTTCGTTGAGTTGGCAGCGCTTGCTGGAAAACCGTCCTATTGTGGAAAAGAACGTGGTGTAGCGCGCGTTTTATCCACGTAGTCTGATCGCCCGCTTCGAGCCCATCACAACATGTACGAATTCACCGCGCCTTTCCAGAATCCCTCGGGCTCTCCGATTCGCGAACTGTTCAAGTATCTCGGCGAGCCCGGCATGATTTCGTTTGCCGGCGGCTATCCCGCAAGCGATCTGTTCGATGTAGACGGTCTAAAGCAAGCAGCGGCCCGCGCGTATCACGACCCGAACCTGTGTCTTCAATACGGACCCACCGACGGGCTACCCTTACTCAAGCACCAACTCATCCAGTTGATGGCGCGCCGCAATGTATCGTGCGAGCCGAACGAGATGCTGGTCACAACCGGATCGCAACAAGGACTCGACCTGTTGCTTCGCGTGCTGGTGAGTCCTGGCGATGTCGTGTTGACCGAGCAGCCTGCATATCCGGCGACGCTTCAGGCACTTCGGCTTCAGCAGGCAAAAATCGTTACGGTTCCCGTCGATGCGCACGGCCTCGACGTCGCCCGTCTCGCCACGCTTCTTGCGTCCGGTACGTTCGCGCGACCGAAGCTGCTCTACACAGTGCCCACGTTTGCGAACCCCACAGGCGCAACGATTACGCGCGAGCGCCGCATCGCATTGCTGAAGCTGGCGGTGCAGTACCGGTTCCTTATCGTCGAAGACGATCCATACGGCGACCTGCGTTTTTCCGGCGAAGCCGTGCCCTCAATCCTTTCTCTTGCGTCCGAAGTCGACGGCGCGCGTGACTGGGTCGTTCATTTCGCGAGCCTCTCGAAGATCGTTGCGCCCGGCCTGCGTGTAGGCTGGACGATTGCACCCGCGGAAATCACGCGCCGTTGCGTGATCGCCAAGCAGACAGTCGACCTTTGCAGCGCGCCGTGGACGCAAGCCATCGCCGCCGAATACCTCGCCGACGGCGCGCTCGAACGGCATCTGCCGCGCATTACCGCAATGTACGGACGCAAATGCGAGGCGCTATGCAACGCACTGCACGCACAACTCGGCGATGCGCTCGAGTTTCATCGGCCCGAAGGCGGCATGTTTGTGTGGGCGCGTTTGAGTGAGAGCGGCAACGGCATCGACGCGTCCGCGCTTCTTCAACGTGCGATCGGCAACAAGGTGATGTTCGTGCCAGGCAAGGCGTTTTTCGCGGACAACGTCGACGCTGCGTCGCTGCGCCTGTCGTTTGCAGCGCCGGGTATTGCCGACATCGAAGAAGGCGTAGCGCGGCTCAAGCGCGCATATGGCGAGGTAGTGGCGGGCGGTGCTTAGCCGGCCGCGCGCGTAGCCGCCGGCCCCGACGACTCTCTCACATGCAGCAGCGCGCGCACTTCATGGCTGCGTTGCGGCCGCTTGCCGTCGAGCGCGTCGAGCAGATGTTGCGCGGTGAGCTGTCCGATTTCATAGGTGTCCACACGCATTGTCGTGAGCGTCGGCCGAATCGCTTTGGATATTTCGAGGTCGTCGAAGCCCGTCACCGAGAGTTCATCGGGAATCGCAATGCCAAGTTCTTGCGCTTCACGCAGCACGCCGAGCGCGATGTGATCGTTGCCGCAGATGATCGCAGTCGGACGTTCGCATGGCGCTTCCCAGATGGCGCGCAGACTGCGGCGCCCGAATGCAATGGTGGATTCGCCTTCGCACATGTGTTCCGGCCGCACCGCGAGGCCGTGGCGTTCGAGCGTCGCGCGAATGCCGGCGACGCGCGCCTGCACGCGGTCGTTGTCGCGCGTCGGTTGGATGCACACAGCGAACGAGCGATGACCGAGGCCAATCAGATGCTCGGTCATCTGCACATAGGCGGCGAAATTATCGAAACCGATGCAAACGTGCGGGCTTTCCTTGCGATACGCGTACGTCACCGCATACGGCACGCGGTAGAGCCGCAACGCGTCGAAGAGTTCGGGTGGATGCGCTTCGCCGACCACGGCCATCGCCTCGGCGCCGCGCGCGAGCATCGCCCGCACCTGCACGAGCGCCTGCGCGGGATCGTAGTTCGAGCAGCCGAGCACGAGCGTAATGCCGCGCGCCGCGAACGCGGCCTGCATGCCGCTCACCTGCGACGCGAACACCTGATCGTCGAGCGTGGGAATGATGATGCCGGCAATGTGGCTGCGCGTTGACGCGAGCGCGCGGCCGGCGGCGTTGGGAAACCAGTTGAGCGTGACGGCGGCCTGCTCGACGCGCTCGCGCACGGCGGCGGATACTTTCTCGGGCTCGTTATAGACACGCGATACGGTCGCCGTCGAAACGCCCGCGAGCTTCGCGACGTCCGACAGCACCGTGCGGCCCGTGCCGCGGCGCACGCGGTTCGTCTGGGTTCGGGCAGTGGAAGCAGGTGACTCGGGCGTGTCGGACATGAGTTCGAAAAGCAAACGCGAAGCGGGAAGCCTGCCATCTTACCGCCGCGCTTCGCACAGCGTAATCGCGGCGATGGAACGCATGGCGCGGCATAGCGCGCGCAGTACTAGCGGAGCGCCGCGATGCGCGCGCGAAAATGCTCGGTGCCGGCGACGATCTTGTCGAGGATCGCATCCAGCGCCCAGAACCGTTCGCGCACGTCGTAGTCGATCACGCGGCAGCGGATCGAGCCGAACGTGCCGATGCGCTGGTGGTACATCTTCGCAAGCGCGGGATAACCGAGCGATTCGCTGACGGCAGCCAGCACGAGGAACGTCGCGAGTTCTTCGGCGAGTGCGGGATCTTGCGCCGCGTCGTTGCGCAGCCATTTGTACAGGTCGGGATGGAAGTTCGTGAACACGCCGTTAAAGCCCGCCGAGCCGGCTTTCATCGCGTCCCACGCAATGGCCGCGTTGGCGTTGAGGATCTTCAGCGACGAGCCCTCTGCAAGTGCGACGCGGCGCTTGACCGTCGGCAGATCGCAGCTTACGTCTTTCAGCATGATGAAGCGACCGGTGTCGATGCAGAGCTTTAGTTCGTCATCCGAAAGAAGCCGTCGGTAGGGTGCGGGACATTCATAGAGACCGAGCGGCACGTCCGACGGAAGGCGCGCGAGCAGCCGCTCGAGATTCGCGGCGAATGCCTGCGTTCCTTCGCGAGCGGGGTCGAGTCTGTTGGTCACGAGCACGACGCCTTGCGCGCCCGTGGCCGCGGCTACGTAGAGTTCCTCGGCTTGCGCGTCGGGATCGTCGCTGATGTGGCCGGAAACCACGACAGGAATTCTGCCCGCGACTTTCTCGACGACGAAGCGCCCCAGCGCGCCGCGCTCGGCGAGCGTGAGGAACTGCATTTCGCTCGACTGCGCGACTGCAAAGAGCGCATCCGATCCGTTCGCGATGTACCACTCGATCAGACGTTCGAGGCCGGGGTAGTCGATTGCGCCGGAGTCGTCGAAGGGAGTCAGCATCACCGGGACGATGCCTTCAATTGACGAGGTAGTTTGCTGCGCGTTTGTCATGGTGTGATGCTCCTGAAGTGGGTTCGTGAGTCCGGCGCGCTCATGCCGGCGCCTGCATCGGTTCGTTGGCGGCGGGTTCGTCGGCGATGGGTTTGCGCACCAGCAGCAGGTAACTCATTGCGCCGATGAACGCGATGCCCGCGGCCGTCAATAGCGCGGGCACGAACGACCAGGTCTGCGCGATGTAGCCGGTGAAGATGGGCGCGAGTGCACCGCCGAGAAAGCCGCCGAAGTTCTGGATCGCGCCGAGCGAGCCGACGCGGTTCGGCGGCGCGGCCGCTGTCGCGAGCGCCCACGAACTGGCGGACGCCGCGTTGGCCAGAAAGATCACCACGGAGATGCACACAATCGCGAGCGTATTGCTCTGCACGAGCGCGGCCGGAATCGTGAACGCGACCATGCCGAGCATCGCGATGACCACGGAATTACGGCGGCTCGCGACCGGGCTCGCGCTGCGGCTCGTGATGAGATCGGAGAACCAGCCGGCCGTGAGCGAACCGAGAAAGCCGCAGAAAAACGGCACCGACGCGGCCACGCCGGTGTGCATCAGGCTCATGTGACGCGCCATCGTCAGATAGCCGGGCAGCCATGTCAGGTAGACCCAGTTCAGATAGACGGAGCCGAAGAAGCCGATCAGCATGCCCCACGTCGTGCCGTGCGAAAAGAGCGACCGCCATTCCGCGAACGTGACGGTCGGCTGCGACTTGCGGTCCGCTTCGTCGCCTTCCAGATAGAGGCGCTCGGCTTCGCTCATCGTCGCTTTCGCCGGGTCGCGATAGAGCGCGAACCAGACGGCCGCGACGATCAGCCCCACGACGCCGGTCACGATGAACGCCCAGCGCCAGTGAAAATTCACGACCAGCACCGAGAGGCAAAGCGGCGCGAGTGCGGTGCCGAGCGGCGACGCAGAATTGAAGATGCCGGTCGGCTTGCCGCGTGCGCGCAGCGGAAACCAGTTGCTGACCACGCGAGCCGCCGACGGAAACTGCGGCGCTTCGCCGATGCCGAGCACGATCCGCGCAAGCACGAACCAGCCGAAGGTGGACACGAAGCCGCCGGCCACCTGCGCGAGCGACCAGACGATCAGGCCGATGCCGAGCAGCTTGCGCGGTCCGATCCGGTCGACGAGTCCGCCGACTGGCAACTGAAACAGCGCATAACTCCACGAGAACGCCGAAAGCAGCAGGCCCATTTGCCCGAGCGTCAGGCCCATGTCGTGACGGATCAACGGATTGGCGACGGCGAGCGTCCCGCGGTCCAGATAGTTGACGATGCCGCTCACCATCAGCAGCGTGAGCGCCACGACCTGCGCGCGGCGGATGGTGGGCGGGGCCTGCTCGTGGCTCGGGGTTGCGCTCATGATCGTCGTCTCCGTTTCATGTTTGCGGTTTTGCTGGGCGACCGCGCCGATGCGATGCCGGGCGGGCGGATGTTGCGCGTCGTGGCGGGCGGCGCGCAGTGGTTCGGGGCCTTGGCGGCTTGTCTTGCTTTGCTGCTGCCGCAGTCGTTGCTGCGTTCGGGTGTTGTGTTAGCGCTTACATTGCGAGTCGTCGCGCGGCGTTTAAACGCGGTGGCGCCCGCATCTAAGGTGGATTCGTCGTGATGATAGCGCTTACATTTTGTGTCGCACTGGGCGTGTGTGCAAGTTGAAAAACGCGGTTGACGGGTAAACACCGACCTCGAGCGCTAATAGCAACAGTGGCAAGCGCGGCACGCACCTTGCTAAAGCTCGGCTCACAGATAGAAGTCAAATAACGAGAACCGCCATGCCACAAGACCACACCGCTACAGAGTTTTCACAGTCCCAGCCCGTGCTCGTCACGCCGTTGCACGGCGTCGTCGACGGTGCGCCGTCGCGTCAACTCAGCCTGCTGGCGTGCATCACGTTCTGCTTTGCGTGGCTGTTTGGGCTGGAGCCTTTTCTGACAGGCGCCGCCGATAATCCGACGACGTCCGGCGCGGATCGCCCTTAAAGGAATGTCGTCGCAGCAACGACGCGGGAAATTTCCGCTACGCGCAAGCGCAGTTTCTACATCGACGATCAAGGGCTTCGGCCCAAGCCGCTGAAGCGGCACACCGCGGGAATAGCCGTTGCGCGGCTCACGGTGGGAGATGTTCCCATCCGCAGGAGGCTGACCATGCAAACCGATCCCACCATCGACCCCATTGCCGACCCGTCGAACCAGCCGCTCGATGCGCCGGAAGAGCAGCCGCGTCCGTTGCCGGACACGCCGCCCGACACCGATCCGCTGGCGCCCGGCAGTTCCCCGGAGGACGAGGACGCGCTCGGGCTGCCCGAAGACGACTCCTAGATCACGGAGTCCAGCCGACGGAATTGGGGAAACTACTCGTGAAAAGGCGAACGGCCGTGCCGTTAATGTAGATGGAAGGCTGTTCGATGCATTGCCGTCCGCTTTCAGCACCGGGTTTGTCACGCGGCGGTCGGCGCCGCAGTTCACCTCCGGGCAAC
Source organism: Paraburkholderia sp. RL17-368-BIF-A (assembly GCF_046054045.1). Classification (NCBI taxonomy): domain Bacteria; kingdom Pseudomonadati; phylum Pseudomonadota; class Betaproteobacteria; order Burkholderiales; family Burkholderiaceae; genus Paraburkholderia; species Paraburkholderia sp. RL17-368-BIF-A. The sequence goes on along the minus strand of NZ_JARESN010000027.1, from coordinate 51,480 downwards.
GCCCGTGCTGAAGGCTTCACTTATCATTCACTTATCAGCATCGAATAATGTGAGTGCGGCGTCATTCCGCAACCGCAATAAGCCGCCTAATGGGCGGCTCTTCATTTTCTGCGCGAGAACGGGATACGGTTTTAATAGGCAATCCACGCGAGAAGACAGTATTAATTCGATTTAGTTCCCCGAATTCGTAAATAAACCTAACCGCGCATTGCCCGCTGGCAATGCTGCTTAATTAATAAGCAAACTCCGCGAGCGGTTAATTGCCCGCCTGCTCCCCGTATTGCTTCGCGCGTATTACAACCTGTTGCATTTGCGCAACTTGAGTTATTGAAAAGTTGCAAATATTTTATGGCGAAGGCAGTCGGCCCGCCTGTCCCTTATTCCGGTTAATTCTCCAAAAACAATAACTTAGCGGAAACGGCCGTCCGATTATTGCGGATCGGGCAAGACCGTGTTGCGTGAATTGCGCGCGCCGCTATTAGGGTGACCCCCTACACTCACGCTTCGTTTCAAGGGTGCCCGGCCGTCCCAGAACGGGGCGGCGTCAAGGGCGGCGGCGCCTCCGTGCACCGCCGAGGCTGGTCCCGCTCCCCAACGAAAATTTATCGAACAGGAGTCCCACGCATGAAAAAGAGTCTCATCGTCGTTGCGGTTGCCGCATCGTTCGCATCCGTTGCTCACGCACAAAGCAGCGTTACCCTGTACGGCCTGCTGGACGCTGGCGTGACCTACACGAGCAACGTTGCTCACAACTCGAAGTGGGCAGCCGGCAGCGGCGGCATCGATCAGAGCCGTTTCGGTCTGCGCGGTTCGGAAGACCTGGGTGGCGGCCTGAAGGCAATCTTCACGTTGGAAAGCGGCTTTAACATCAACAACGGCCGTTTCGCTAACAACAACGGCATGTTCAACCGTCAGGCATTCGTCGGTCTGTCGAGCGCGCAATTCGGTTCGGTCACGCTGGGCCGTCAATACGACGCAGCGCAAGACTACCTGGCACCGCTGACCGCAACGGGCAGCTGGGGCGGCACGTACTTCGCGCACCCGTTCAACAACGACAACCTGAACACGAACGGCGGCTTTGCAGTCAACAACTCGGTCAAGTACTCGAGCGCTAACTACGCTGGCTTCACGTTCGGCGGCACGTACGGCTTCTCGAACCAGGCTGGCGCATTCGCAAACAACCGCGAATACAGCTTGGGCGCTGCTTACCAGTGGCAAGGTCTGCGTTTGGGCGCTGCTTACGCACAGCAGAACAACCCGGGCGCAACGAACGCAGCAGGCACGGCTAGCAACGGCGGCGCTTCGGACGGCGCGTTCGCAGGCTTGACGGGCAACTTCCGTCAGCGCGAATTCGGCGCGGCAGGTTCGTACTCGTTCGGCCCGGCAACTGTCGGTCTGGCATGGACGCAATCGCGTATCGACAACGTTGCAGGTGTTCAGCAATCGCTGCGCGCTAACAACTACGAAGTCAACGGCAAGTACAACCTGACCCCGGCTCTCGGCCTGGGCGTGGCGTACACGTTCACCGACGGCAAGGGCTATGGCGTTGCCGCAAACGGTGGCTCGACCTCGGTTCGTTACCACCAGATCGGCCTGCAGGCTGACTACTCGCTGTCGCGTCGTACGGACGTCTACGCTCAAGCCGTGTACCAGCACGCAATGGGCGACGGCGGTGTCGCTTCGATCTACAGCGGCGATATCACGCAAGCTCCGTCGTCGTCGAAGAACCAGACGGCTGCTACGGTCGGTCTGCGTCACCGCTTCTAAGCTTCACCAGAAGCTGCTTGTTGTACAAAAAGGTGCCGTTCGCGGCACCTTTTTTTATGCGTGCGAGAAACGTGTGGGCGTGCGTGTGTCGTCGGCAAAGATCAGCCGGCTTGCCCGACCCTGAACACTGCGACGGCCTCGCGCAGCCGCTCGGTCTGCTCGTCCAGCGAGCCTGCGGCGGCCGCGGCCTGCTCGACAAGCGCGGCGTTGCGCTGCGTGACGTCGTCCATCTGGCGAATCGCGAGGTTCACTTCGCCGATGCCGGAGCTTTGCTCCTTCGACGCCGCCGAAATTTCGTTCATGATCGCCGTGACGCGGCGCACCGCCTCGACGACCTCGCCGATCGTGCTGCCGGCCTTGCCGGCCAGCGTCGAACCTTCGCCGACCTGCTCGACGGACTGGTCGATCAACACCTTGATTTCCTTGGCCGCCGTCGCGCTGCGCTGCGCGAGATTGCGCACTTCGCCCGCGACTACCGCGAAACCGCGGCCTTCTTCGCCGGCGCGCGCGGCTTCGACCGCGGCGTTGAGCGCGAGGATGTTCGTCTGAAACGCAATGCCCTCGATCACGCTGATGATCTCGCCGATCTTGCGTGAACTATCGGTAATGCCGGCCATTTTCTCGACAACGTCGTTGACGACCTCGCCGCCGCGCGCGGCGATGCTCGACGCGTCCCTCGCGAGTTCGGACGCGGTCGCCGCGTTGTCCGCGTTCTGCGTGACGGTTTTGGTGAGTTCATCCATGCTGGCGGCGGTTTGCTGCAACGACGCCGCCTGTTCTTCGGTGCGGCTCGACAAATCCAGATTGCCCGCGGCGATTTCCTTCGAAGCAACCGTGATTGTCTCGGCCGAATTCTTGATGCGCGCGACGGTGGCCGCGAGCTGATCGCGCATTTCGCGCAGTGAGAAGAGGAGGCTGGAGGTATCGTCGCGACGCAAGTCGATAGGCGTCGCGAGGTCGCCGCGAGCGATGCGCATGGCGATCTCCGCCGCCGCGGACGGCTCGCCGCCGATCGAACGCGAGACATTGCGCACCACGCGCGACGCGACGAACGACACGAGCACGCCGAGTACGAGCAGCATGCCGCCCGAGCGCAGCAGCGTCTCGTAGAACTGCGCCTGAATGTCGTCCATATAGGCGCCGGCGATGAAGTCCCAGTTCCACGGCGCAAAGCGCTTCACGTAGCCGATCTTTTCGCTGGGTTTGGTCTCGCCGGGTTTCGGCCACCAGTAACGCAGGTAGCCCGAGCCGGCCGACGAGCCGCCCGCCGCGGCGATGTCGTGATAGAGCGCGGAGCCCTTTGCGTCGCGAAAGCCGCTCATGTCCTTGCCGTTGAGCTGCGGGCTCATCGGATGAGCGACCATTACGGAGTCGCTGCGTACGATCGTCACGTAGCCCGATTTGCCATAACGCTGTGCCGTCACGCGGGCAATGGCCTGCTGCTTCGCGTCGTCGACGGAAAGCTTGCCGGCGTCCGCCTGCTTCGCGTAGTCCGCGACGATCGACGCCGCCATGTCCGTGACGTCGGCAAGCGCCGAGCGACGCGCGTCCATTTGTGCGCTACGCGCTTCGAGCGCGTTGACGACGGTCACGATCAGCAGCGCTACCCAGCAAAGCAGCAGGGGCACCCACAACTTCTGTTTTAGTGTCAGACGGTTCATTTATCGGATTCGACAGTGCGTTGAGCGCGAAATAGGGAGCGCGGGCGAGGCCGCGCCATAGTTCGCATAACGGCTGTCGAAGCGGATTCTTTATCCGCGTGCCGATAAATTGGGCAGGAAAAGCGTGGCCGTTCTGGCCTGTGCTTTTGACGATAAGCGGCAATAGATCAGAGCTTCTGACTTCGCGCGCTTATCGTGGCGTCAACCGCGCGTATCGACCCACTCGCGTGCCCAACGTGCAGAATGCTCCAATGCCTGTTCTTCGTCGGCGAAGTAGTCGAGCGAATAGAACTGGTAGAGGCCATCCGCGCGCGCGCTGTCGGCGCGTTCGAGCAGCAGGTTGGACGAGAAGGTGCCATCGGGCAAACGATGCGCCGAAGGTTGGACGGCATAGCCGTTGTAATGATGAATATGTTTGTTTTGCATTTGTATTTTAATAATGTACGGGTGCGCGGCCGCCATGCGAACTGTCATTGAGTCGCGCGGACGAGCCGATTCAAAGCCATTGCGAGCCGAATCAGTACGCAGCCGGAAAGCTAAAAGGGCGTTGAAGCCGAAAGGGGAATGAGGTGCAACGAGGCGTTTGGCGCTCGGGCGAGTTGCCGACATAGCTGCAACTCTGAAGCGATCGCGCGCCAACTGTGGGAGACGAAGCTCCGCGAGGATGTCGCTGCAGCCCGATGTCCGTTGCCGGACACCGAGCCCTTCAAACTTTGCTTAGAGCGGCGTGATGTTGGCCGCTTGCAGACCCTTCGGGCCTTGCTTGGTTTCGAAGCTCACCTTCTGGTTTTCAGCGAGCGTCTTGAAGCCGTTGCCGCTGATTTCGGAGAAGTGCGCGAACAGGTCGTCGCCGCCCTTGTCCGGGGTGATGAAGCCAAAGCCTTTGCTGTCGTTGAACCACTTAACGGTACCGGTATCCATGAAGAATCCTTGAGGAAAGAAATAGAAAATATGCTCTTGCGAAAGAGCGGCTGAAGCGTCAAGGAGGGAGAGGACAACGAATACCGCTGAGGGAGCGAGACATTGATGAACAGCAATCGAACTTCTTGAACTTCGGATGCAACAGTAACCGCTGGGGCATACCGGCGTCAACACTTATCTTGTAACTATCGTTGGAGAGTTGTTCGCTCGCAGCCCGCCGCGGCCTGGCAATGCCGCCCTGATAGCCGTCCTGTTCCCGGCCAACGGCTTTTCGTCGATGCAAGCAAAGCCGTTGGTCCGCACAATGTCAGATGCCGACCTTGTGCGCGGTCACGATCAAACGTAAGCCGAGTGCTGCAACGGCGCTCGCGGCGATGCGATCGATCCACGCTTTCCACTGCAGATAGATTTCGCGCGGGCGCTTGCTCGAAAAGCACAAGGCGACGATCGTGTACCAGCCCGCTTCGATGGCGAAGATGGCGGGCGGCAACGCGAAATAACACCAGAGCGGCGGATGCTGCGGCAAAAGCGCCGCGAAAATACTGCCGTAATAAACCGCTGTCTTGGGATTGCTGAGTTGCGTGCTGAGACCGATCCAGAAAGATCGACGTGGATTGGTCGGCACGCTTTGCGTCGCGTCGAACGCAAGCGGTTTGGCCGCGCCGCGCCAGATCTTCGAGGCCAGATAAATGAGGTAAAGCCCGCCGGCCACTTTCAGGCCGATATAAAGCCATTCGACGGTCGCCAGCAACGTGTATAAGCCGAGCAGTGCAATGCCGCTAAAAAACACGCCGCCGATGCCCATGCCGAGCGCCGTTGCCAGACCGTCGCCGCGCGACAGACCAATCGCATTGCGCGCGACGATGACGAAACTCGGTCCCGGACTCATCGCGCCTAACAGCAGCGCGGCAAGAATAGTGAGGATGGCGGTTGAGGCAGGCATGGCGTGTCTCCTTTGCGTTTCCACTGAGTATGAACAGAGGATGTGCCGAAACATAGCACGGGCGTGAGCGTGCCGCTTCTGCTTTATTGAATCGGTTTCACATCGGCGATATTCACAATGCAATAAACAATAAGCGCCGCGCAATGCAAAGAAGTACACGCTGGCTGCAAGCAGAATTGTTTGAATGCTAGAATTGGTTTCATACGCTGAAGATGCTTCGGGACTCCGGGCAAGCGCGGTGCGATTCAAGCAGTAGCGGCGAATTCCCCTTAAATCCGAGACTTGCTGGGCATGATTTCCAGATGCGTTTCTTTGCGCATCGGGAGAGGCATTGCAAGCTCAATTGCACGCGGCTCATCTCAATCATGCGTGAATAGCGCATAGGCTTCGCGTTCTTTTAGCCAAGCCATTTTATTTCCATCACAAACATTATTAGCTGCAACCGGTCATGATGAAAGAGCGAGAAGAACAACAAAGGCTGTTCGACCTCGACGGGAATGCGCGTGAGCGCCTGATCGCGTGGATACGCCGGCGCATGGACGAATACGGCGTCACGATCGAAGCGCTCGGCGAGTCGATAGCCGCAGACGTCGCCGCGACGCGCGCGGTCATGTATCGCGACGCGTTCGGCAATACGTGGGACGGCCACGGCGACAAGCCCGACTGGCTCGCGCGCGCCATTTACGCCGGACAGAACATCGACCACTTTCGCTGCTAAGCGTTCGCGGTGCTGTCGCGGCATCCACGCCGCTTACGACGAACCGGCGTGCATATTTGCCGTTGATCGTGTGCGCGATCTCCCTTAACATCCCCGGGTCGTTGCCGGCCACGCGCTCCGCTGCAGTTCTTCATCACGGGCGCGCGCGGCACAGAACTGGAAGCTGCATGCCGTACCGTCGACCCACTCCTTCATCGTCATTCCCTGAATTCCGTTTTGCTGCGTGGCTCCGTTATGTCGCCGTGCTCGGCCTGTTGTGCCTGAACGTCGGCTGGACCTTCGGCGCGACTCACGAGCCTGTTCGGCATGCGTCGGTTCGCGTGAGCCGTCATATCTCGCCGCCCGCGCGGCATACGTCGAAGGCCAAAGCGCGAAGCGCCGGCAAAGCGAACAAGGTTGCCACGCGCAAGGCGCACAGGCGCAAGCATGTCACCGACGACGAGCGTTCCATGCACGCAAGCAAGCTCGCGCCGAAATCGCGCCGCCACGCCGCACGCATTGCGCGCGAGCCGCGCAATGGACGGCGTACTGCCGGAGTGACCGCGCATCGCAACCGGCAGCCTCGAGAACCCGCATCGCGCACATCGATGAATACCGCACATGGGGCCCATGCGGGGCTCCGCCTGTTGCCCCGCTGCGGATATACGCCAAAGTCCCGCGCATTGCTGCGCGCGCGTTCAGTCTTCGTGGTCGACGAACGAACGCAAACCGTGCTCACCGAAAAGCAGGCCGATCGCGTGATGCCGATCGCTTCGGTATCCAAACTAATGACGGCGGTCGTCGCGCTCGACACACGGCACGCACTCGATGCACCGCTGAACGTCACCGTCCAAGATCAGGATTTCGACAAGTTCACAGGTTCGCGTCTGAGCGTCGGCTCGGTTTTGTCGCGCCACGACATGCTGCACATTGCGCTGATGTCGTCGGAAAATCGCGCGGCTGCCGCGTTGAGCCGCGATTACGCCGGCGGCAGACCGGGCTTCGTGGCCGCGATGAACGCCAAGGCGCGCGCGCTCGGCATGCGTCATACGTCGTTTGTAAACGGCACGGGCTTGTCGCCGCATAACGTGTCGACGGCGCGCGACCTGGCTCGGCTCGTGGCGGCCGCCAGCCGCTATCCGCTGATTCGCGCGTATTCGACCGACCGCGACCAGTGGGTATTTCCTGGCGGTCCGCGCGCGCGTTTGAGTTATCACAACTCGAATGCGCTGGTGAGAAGCGGCGACCGGTCGATCGTATTGCAGAAAACCGGCTTCATTAACGAGGCGGGACACTGCGTTGTCGTGCGAATGATCGTGCACGGCAGGCCGATCGACATTGTCGTGCTCGGCGCGCCAGGTCCGCACGATCATATTGCGGACGTGATCAGAATCCGCCGCTGGCTGCGTTGCTCGTTGTGATGATCAAGCCTGCAGATCGAGCCTGCATTTTCAGCGGACGCAAAAAAAGCCCGCACTAAGGCGGGCTCAACTACTCGGAGTTTCGCGATCCAGTCGCTTGACGGATCGCTTTCAGTGTAGGCGAAAGCTATATGAAAGTGTAGGGATTCCGCGTCACAGGTCGAAAAAAACCGTTTCCTTGTCGCCCTGCATGTGGATGTCGAAGCGATACACGTTCGCCGTATTCGCGTCGCGCCGCGCGATCAGCGTATCGCGGCGATCGGCCGGAACCGCTGCCAGTACCGGATCGCGTTCATTGGCATTCGCTTCGTCCTCGAAATAAATGCGTGTGAACGTGTGCAGCAGCATGCCTCGCATCGTGACGATCACGTTCAGATGCGGAGCTTCGTCCGCACTCACGCGGCCGGGCTTGATCGTCTCCACGACAAAGCGCTTGTGCGGGTCCGTGCCCGTGCCGACGCGGGCAAAGCCGCGAAAACCCGTCTTCAGGATGTCCTCGCGCGATTCCGGATAGCGGCCGTCCGCGTCGACTTGCGACACTTCGAGCATCGCATCGCCGATCACGTTGCCGTCGCCGTCGAACACCTGGCCCACGATCGTGATGTGCTCGCCGGCCGCCTCGCGGTCCGCGAGAACGGGCGTGAACAGGCTCTTGAAGTCGAAATCGTATTGCTGCGGGCACAGGCCGTACGCGAAGTACGGTCCGACCGTCTGCGAGGGCGTTTGCTTGAGAGTGGTCATGGCTTAGCGCTCCATCGGAGTTTCGTTGCGGCCGCGCAGCACGATGTCGAAGTCGTAGCCGAGCGCGTACGACTCTTGCGTCGTGTCGAGCGAGAAGTTGGCTATCAGCCGGTCACGCGCATGCTCCGGCGTGCCCTGGAAGATCGGATCGAACGCCAGCAGCGGGTCGCCCGGAAAATACATTTGCGTGACGAGGCGCGAACCGAAATGCTCGCCGAACAGCGAGAAGTGGATGTGATTCGGGCGCCATGCATTCGGATGATTGCCCCACGGATACGCGCCGGGTTTGATCGTCAGAAAGCGATAACGGCCTTCGTTATCGGTGATGCAGCGGCCCGCGCCGAGAAAATTCGGATCGAGCGGCGCGTCGTGCTGATCGACCTTGTGCACGTAACGGCCCGCCGCGTTCGCCTGCCAGATTTCGACGAGCGTGTTGCGCACCGGCCGGCCGCCCTCGTCGAGCACACGGCCCGTCACGATGATACGTTCGCCAAGCGGCTCGCCATTACGCACGGCGTTGCGGGTCAGATCGTTGTCGAGCGCGCCGAGGTCTTCGGTGCCGTAGACGGGCACGCGCTGATCGCGCAGCTTTTCCTTCAACGGAATCAGCGGACGCGTGGGACCGCGTTTAACCGACGAACCGTAGCCGGGATAAATGTACTCGGGATGCGACGCGAAATCGCGCGCGCTGAGAAAGGAATCGTCCATCGATGTCTCCTTCGGCAATTGTGGGATAGAGCTTATAAGGCCACTTTATCCAAACTGTCCGGTTATGAAAAATGACGTTTTGGCGTTTTTCGTATAACCTGCCGCTATGCAACGCAGCCTCGCGGACAGTCGCGTCAAATTCCGTCATCTTCAATGCTTTCTGGCCGTGGCCCAGTTCGGCAGCGTCCAGCGGGCGGCTGACAGCCTGTCGATCACCCAGCCCGCCGTCTCCAAGACGGTCGCGGAACTCGAAGCCATTCTCGGCGTGAAACTGTTCGAACGCGGCCGTCACGGCGCCGTGCCGACGCGCGAAGGGCAACTCTTCATGCCGCACGCGAGCGCCTGCGTCAGCGCATTGCGGCAAGGCGTCGATCTGCTTTCGCGCGCCGAAGGCGCCGCCGCGGCCACGCTCGAAGTGGGAATTCTGCCGACCGTCGCCGCCGCGCTGATGCCGCCTGTCCTTAAGCGGTTTGCGTCGCTCTGGCCGCGCGTGATCGTGCGTCTGGCAACCGGCGCGAACCCGGAATTGCTCGAGCGTCTGAAAGCGGGCACGATTGAATTCGCAGTCGGCCGGCTCGCCGATCCCGAGCGCATGGTCGGCCTCAGCTTCGAGCAGTTGTTCAGCGAACCGCTGATCGCCGTCGTGCGGGCGGGGCATCCGCTCGGCGACACGCCGGGGTTGCCGTCCGCCGCATTGCAGGATTTCCCGGTGGTGTTGCCGCCGTTCGGCACGCTGATCCGGCAGTCGGCGGACAGTCTGCTGAGCGCATGGGGCGTGCTGCCGTTGTCAGCGTTTGTCGAAGTGTTGTCGGTGTCGACGGGGCGTGCATTGACGCTCGAGAACGACGCCGTCTGGTTCGTGCCGCTGAGTGCAGTGGAGTACGAGTTGGCGCACGGCATGTTCGTGCGTTTGCCGTTGCCGTTTGCGGGCACCGACGAGCCTGTCGGTCTGATCCGGCGCTCGGACACGCAGCCTTCGCCGGTGGGGCGTGCGTTTATCGACGCGGTGCGAGAGGTCGCGCAATCGAGGATGGCTGCGAGCGGTGGCAAACCGGCGAGCAAGCCTGTGCGCAAGCGGATGCGCCGCACGGCGGCGAAGTAACAGAGTTGGCGTTTCAGGCTCATTGCGCTCACCGGAGCACCGGATATTCGAGCGCCCGACTCACGGTGTTTGTGAACCATCCAGTACAAATTCAAGTTGCGAACCAGGCGCGAGCCGGTGTAAAAACACGGTGCGAAAGCCGTCGACAACCGCGCGCGGTTGCGTCACGCGCAGGCAGTGTCACACTGCGAGTTCAGCAAAAGCTTGCACAGAAAACAGCGTCGAAACACAGTACAAGGAGATTGCCATGCCCAGCGACTTGCCCACTCCAGAGGCCGCGCTTCGCGCTGTGTCGGCGCCTGAGCACAATCCGCTCGGCACGGCCGGGATCGAATTCGTGGAGTTCGCCTCGCGCGATCCGCAGGCGCTCGGCGACACGTTCGTCAGACTCGGCTTCAAGGCGATTGCGCGCCACATCAGCAAGGACGTCACGCTATACCGGCAGGGCGAAATGAATTTCCTGATCAACGCGGAGCCGGATTCGTTCGCCGCGCGCTACGCCGAAGAGTACGGCGCCGGCATTTGCGCAATCGGCATTCGCGTGGCCGATGCGCAGCGCGCTTTCGACCGCGCAATCGAACTCGGCGCGTGGGCGTTCGAAGGCGAGCGAATCGGCGCAGGCGAGTTGCTGATTCCGGCCATTCAGGGCATTGGCGATTCACACATTTACTTTGTCGACCGTTGGCGCGGACGCGGCGGCCAGCGCGGCGGGCTTGGCGATATTTCGATCTTCGACATCGACTTCCGTCCGATCCAGATCGACACCGCGCAGGCGGATCTGAGCCATGCGGGCACCGGCCTCGTCGCAGTGGATCACTTGACGCAAACGGTCGGCGAAGGCCGCATGCAGGAGTGGCTCGACTTCTATCGCGATCTGCTCAATTTCCGCGAGATTCACGAGCTGCATGCGAACTGGCATGTGTCGGCGGAATCGCGTGTGATGGTGTCGCCGTGCGGCGCGATCCGCATTCCGCTTTACGAGGAAGGCACGCGCCGTACGAACCTGATGCACGAATACTTGCCGGATCATCCGGGCGAGGGCGTGCAGCACATTGCACTTGCAACCGACGACATCTTCGCTTGCGTCGAGCAGTTGCTTGCCAACGGTGTGCAATTTGTCGAGCCGCCGCCGCGCTATTACGAGCAACTGGACGCGCGTTTGCCGGGACATGGACTCGACGTCGAGCGCCTGAAGCGCACGCATGTTCTCGTGGATGGAGAGATTGGCGCGGACGGTATACCGCTACTGTTTTTCCAGACTTTCGTGCGCCGCGGACCCGGCGAGATTTTCTTCGAGATCGTTCAGCGCAAGGGACATCATGGTTTCGGCGAAGGCAATCTCAGTGCGCTCGCACAGGCGCGAGGACAAGCGAACGCTTGAGACGTCGCGCTATTTCCGGGGCGATTCGTCTATTGCGGGTGCTTGCGGAATGTCGGCGCTTGTCGCCATCCATAATACTTCGGCATCCTCTTCACTCGTCGACACTGCGGCGTGGCCGGTGCGGCTGTCGAAGTAGAGACTGTCGCCGGCGTTCAGATGCGTCGGCGCATACAACTCGGAATAGAGGCACACGCTGCCGCTAATCACGTAGAGAAACTCTTCGCCTTCGTGGCGGCCCCAGTCGTCGAACGCATCGAGCGTGTGCGCCGAAATGCGGATGCGAAACGGCAGCATGGCTTTGTGCGCGAGATCGGTCGCGAGCAATTCCATTTGATAGCCGCGATATGCGTGGCGCTGTCCTTCGCCTTTGCGCGTGAGTGCGCGACGCCCATTTGCGCTGATCTTCGGCGCAGAGCCAAACAATTCGCCGATTTCGATCTTCAGTCCAAGGACGATTTTTTGCAGCACGTCGAAAGTCGGGGACATGAGGCCGTTTTCGACTTTCGAGAGCGTCGAGCGTGAGACGCCGCACAGGCGGCTCGCGGTTTCGAGCGTCAGGTCTTGCGACTGACGGGCGGCGCGTACGCGACGGCCCAGATCGGTCGTCAAGGGTTCGGCGGGCTTCGTGATGTGCGTGTCCATGAGTTGCTGCTTTGTTTGCGACTGAAGGGCGATTGTATTGCGTGTTTCCGATCATAACATTCGCCGTGGCTGAGCATGCCGACGCGGCGCTCGTCGCAAACCGGCGACGGCGCTGGTGCTTACTCGTTGCCTTTCTGATTGGAAACGCGCAGGCGAAAGATTGAGTCGCCGCGCGCGAATGAGTTGTCGCGACGAGCGTGCGCGCCCGCGTCTGATTGGATCAAAAAGCAACCGTCGCGGTTGCCATAAAACTCGCCGTACTGCGCAAGCGGGTGCTTTCCGTTTATCTTCGTGTCGTAGGTGACGATGGGACCCATCGCGAGATGTCGATCGCGTGCCGTCAGACGAAGCGATTCTTTTTCGCGCTCTTCTTTCTTGCCGCGGGCTCGACGCCGACACGCGAGTCGCGCCTTCCGACTACTTCAACCACCGCGCCCGCTAGCGCTTCGAACTCTTCATGCGTCTGCGACAAATAAAGCCACTTGCCGAGTACAGGATGCGGCGCCAACTCAGGGAACTCGCGAATAAGATCTGCGTGTCGATCGCGCGATGTACATACCAGCAACCCATTCCACGGCTCTTCGCCATTGCCGACCGAGAGACAAAGCAAGCCATCGACATAAGCTGCTTCAAAGCCGAATAAGCGCTTCCTCATGAAACCGGGATCGTCCTCGATAGGCTCGAACACCCACAGCAATGAATTCTTGACGGTTGATCCCATGACCGCTCCTCCTTTCGAGCGGTCATCTTAAAGCGAATCTGTGCGATGTCGTATCTACGGAAAAGCGGTTGTCACTGAGCCGGCGCGGCCGCTCCTGTTTGCGACGATCCTGTTGCCGTCGATCCGTAACCCGTCGTGTCGCTCTGAGCCATTGCATTCTGTGCGGCAACGCGAGCCTCGGCCGCTTGGATATCGGCGGGATAATTGGCATCCACTGCAGCCGCCGGGTTATAACCGGCCTGTTCGATCTGCTTTAACTGAGCCTTCACTTCCGCGCGCGTGAGCGGCTGTTCCGATTGTGCAAACGATGCGACTGGCGCGGCCAGCGCAACAGCAAGAGTCACTGCCTTGATCAGCGTGTTCATGATGCTTCCCTCCGGGAATGGTGTCGTCCGATGCCGCTGTGGATCGTCGGCACCATGCGCGGATTGTAGGAAGCGGTTATTCGAGGGCAAACCCCCAATGCAGTAATTCACTCTTGCAGCAATTGATAAGTCGGCGTGCTGTAATCCCAGCGACTGCAAATGAAGGCGTTTTGTCACACGCCTTCGCGCACACCCACGCGATACGCAGTCACTTGCCGGTACGTGTCGCCGGGTCGCAGGATCACGTCATTCTGTTCCTCCGGCATGTTGACCTGGTTCGGAAAGCCGCCCGCTTCCAGACACAGTCCCGCATGTGTCTGATAGCGAGCTCCGCCGCGTCCTGCATCGCCTTTTAGAAAGTTGCCGCTATAAAACTGCAAGCCGCGCTGATCCGTCGACACGGTCAGTTCGCGGCCGCTGCCGGGGTCGTAAAGACACGCGACTTCTCGCACCTTGCCTGCGCCGCCTGGTGCATCGCGCAACACGTAGCAATGATCGAATCCGCCCGCTTGCACGAGTTGCGCGTGCGGCCATTCGAGGCGTGCGCCGATCGGCGCGCTTTGCCGGAAGTCGAATGCGTTGCCCGCTACGTCGGCGAGCTTCGAAGGAATCATCGCTGCGTCGACTTCGAAGAACCGGTCCGCGTCGATTGACAGCATGTGTCCGCGAATATCGGCGCCCGCGCGGCCCGTCAGGTTGAAGTACCCATGACTCGTGAGATTGAGCGGCGTCGCGGCGTCGGCAATGGCCTCGTATTCGATGGTCAAGGTGCCGTCGTCGTCGAGCGTGTAGCGCACTTGCGCGGTCACATTGCCTGGAAAACCGGCATCGCCTTCCGGCGACTCGAGCCGCATCAACAGCGAGCCATTGTCTTCGCTCACGTCCCATATCGCGCGATGAAAACCGACGCTTCCACCATGCAGCAGCTTCGCGCCTTCATTGCGGTCGAGTGTGTACTCGATGCCGTCGAGCGTAAAACGCGCGTCGGCAATGCGGTTCGCCCAGCGGCCGATCAGACCGCCCATAAAAGTCGTGGCCGCGAAGTACTGGGCCGGTGTGTCGTGGCCGAGAAGAATATCGCCGAGACGTCCCGCGCGATCCGGCGCATGCCACGAAACCAGCGTCGCGCCGAGATCGCTAATCGCGACCTTCATGCCGTGCGCGTTACGCAATGTAAAGAGCCGTACCGGATCGCCGCCATTGAGCGTGCCCCACGGCTCGGAAGAAAGTTGTGCGATGCTGATCATGTCGTCGATAGAAAATAAAAAAGTAAAGGCATGCTCAGCCTGGCGTCGAAGCCTGAGTCAAACTCGCGCGCTCCTGGTACTCGCGCGGCGTGCACCCAAGCTCCCGACGAAATACGGCGTACATGTATTGCAGCGACGTAAAGCCGCAACGTATTGCCACTTCCGCGCTCGACGCATCGCGTTTTGCAAGCAGCGCTTTCGCGACATCGAGCTTATGGCGCAAGATCTCCTGATGCACCGTGCACTTGCGCTCGCGTCGAAAGTACTCTTCGAGCGACGAACGCGACACGCCGACATAGTCGGCCACCTGTTCAGTGCGAATACCCTGGCAAGCATACTGGCGAATAAAATGCCGCGCGCGCATTACATAGGGACTCGCGAGCGGCTGATGCCTGGTCGATTCGAGTACGTTGATGCCGACAGGCGGCACGAGAATGCGCCGCCCAGGAAAGCGCGCGCCATGCAGCATCTGATGCAACAGGTGAGCCGCAGTGCGGCCCATTTCCTCAGTACCCTGAATCACGGAAGAAAGTGGAATACGAGTGAGCGTGCGCGTGAGCGGATCATTGTCGATACCGATAATCGCGACTTCTTCCGGCACCGGAATGCCCGCAATCAGACACGCTTGCAGCAAATGCCGCGCACGCGCGTCGGTCACGGCAATAATGCCGACCGGCTTCGGCAATTCGCGCAGCCACGCGGTGAGTTGTTCGGTCGCCTGGTTCCATGAAGGCGCGCTCGTGGAAAGACCGCGATAGATCTCGCTTTGAATCTGCTCGGCACTGTGACCGTCCGCATTGCGCAAATGTGCGAATGCAAGTTCGCGCTGCTGCGCCCAGCGGTTTTCTTGCGCTTGCGGCAGGCTGTATAGCGCAAAGTGTTCGAGGCCCGCGCCAATCAGATGCGTGTACGCGAGCGAGACGAGCTTGCTGTTGTCCGTTGCGATATAGGGTAAATCCGGGGGATATTGCGCCGGGTCCTCGAATGACGATCCCACAGCGACCACCGGCAATGGACAGTCGCGCAGTGCTTCGCTTACGGCAGGATCGTCGAAATCCGCGATGATGCCGTCGCCGTCGAAGCGCTCGATGCCCGTCAACCGGCAGCGAAAGTCGTCTTCCAGAAAGAGGTCCCACGCCACGCGCGTGGATAGCAAGTAGTTGCCGATGCCGGTAATGATCTCGCGGTCGTAGACCTTGTTCGCGTTGAAGAGCAGCGCGATTCGATGCGTCGTCTGTGGTGTTTGCGGACGGGTCATGGCGGTGAGCGGCAGGCGGACGTTGAAACCCGCACAACCTTTGTCTCCTTTGAATCCGTATTTTTAAGCGTCCGGTTATTCTAGGCCGCCAATAGCGCGCGGGGGCAAACAAAATGGCGGGCGGTAAGAAACATCAAGCACACTGCGCAATTTCGCAATTGCCGATGCCTCCGGCAAGCGGCAGCATGGCGTCACCTTATCGACCGCCCCGGCCACGTCGCACGGGTTGCGGTGCAACATAATCCCTTTAGATGGGAAGGAGACGCTGATGTCCTACTTCGAACATATTCCCGAGATCCGTTATGAAGGCCCGCAATCGGACAATCCGCTTGCGTACCGCCACTACGATAAAAGCAAAAAGGTGCTCGGCAAAACGCTCGAAGAACATCTGCGGATAGCGGTGTGTTACTGGCATACGTTTGTGTGGCCGGGCGTCGATATTTTCGGGCAGGGCACCTTCAAGCGCCCCTGGCAGCAACCGGGCGACGCGATGGAAATGGCGCATCTGAAAGCAGACGCCGCCTTTGAATTCTTCTCGAAGCTCGGCACGCCGTATTACACTTTTCATGACACCGACGTTGCACCCGAAGGTGCGAACCTGAAGGAATACAGCGAGAACTTTTCCCGCATAGTGGACTACCTCGCGCGCAAGCAGCAGGACACGGGTATCAAACTGCTATGGGGCACGGCGAATCTGTTTTCGCATCCGCGTTATGCGGCCGGCGCCGCGACGAGTCCCAACCCGGACATCTTCGCGTTTGCCGCGACCCAGGTGCGCCATGCGCTCGACGCGACGCAGCGGCTCGGCGGCGATAACTATGTACTGTGGGGCGGGCGCGAAGGCTACGACACGCTGCTTAACACGGACCTCGTGCGCGAACGCGATCAACTCGCGCGCTTCCTGCATATGGTCGTGGACCACGCACACAAGATCGGCTTCAAAGGTTCTCTATTGATCGAGCCTAAGCCGCAAGAGCCGACCAAGCATCAATACGATTACGATGTCGCAACCGTCCACGGC
This sequence comes from Paraburkholderia sp. RL17-368-BIF-A, assembly GCF_046054045.1. Classification (NCBI taxonomy): domain Bacteria; kingdom Pseudomonadati; phylum Pseudomonadota; class Betaproteobacteria; order Burkholderiales; family Burkholderiaceae; genus Paraburkholderia; species Paraburkholderia sp. RL17-368-BIF-A. The sequence goes on along the minus strand of NZ_JARESN010000027.1, from coordinate 34,884 downwards.
TTCTTGCTGCAATACGGTCTCGAGAAAGAAATCCGCGTGAATATCGAGGCGAATCATGCGACGCTTGCGGGCCACTCGTTTCATCACGAGATCGCGACGGCCTATGCGCTCGGTATTTTCGGCAGCGTCGACGCCAATCGCGGCGACCCGCAAAACGGCTGGGACACGGATCAATTCCCCAATAGCGTGGAAGAACTGACGCTCGCCTTCTACGAAATCCTGGGCCACGGCGGCTTCACGACAGGCGGCATGAACTTCGACTCGAAAGTGCGGCGGCAAAGCGTCGATCCGGAAGATCTCTTTTACGGCCACGTTGGCGCAATCGATAACCTCGCGCTCGCCGTCGAACGCGCGGCCGTATTGATCGAAAACGACCGTCTCGGTCAATTCAAGCGTGAGCGTTATGCCGGTTGGGACGCCGATTTTGGCCGCAAGATTCTTTCCGGCGACTACTCGCTGTCGACACTCGCCGCAGACGCACTGTCGCGCGACCTCAATCCGCAGCATGCAAGCGGCCACCAGGAGCGCATGGAAAACATCGTGAATCAGGCTATTTATAGCGGACGCTAAAGGGCATCATCGTTGCAAATGAGAAAGCGCGCGCGTGCAACTCGCGCGCATAAAAAGAAGCTTTGGGTTGTCGCTTGTCCGGACCTGCGGCTCGCAGCGCAGGCCGTCCAATCCGGAATTCCGGCTATCAGAAGAAGGAGACAGAGATGAAATTCGCAACGCGTCGTACTGTATTGAGTTCGCTCGTATGTGGAGCGGTGTTGGCGAGCCTTTCGCTTATCGCGCCGCTTGCGCACGCAAGCAAGGATCACCCTGAAATCGGCTTCTGTATCGACGACCTGCGCGTCGAGCGCTGGTCGCGCGATCGCGACTATTTCGTCGCCGCTGCGGAAAAACTCGGTGCGAAAGTATCCGTGCAATCCGCCGACGCCAGCGAGGCGCGGCAAATCTCGCAGATCGAGAACCTCATCTCGCGCGGCGTGGATGTGATCGTGATCGTGCCGTTCAATTCCAAAACGCTTGGCAACGTCGTGGCCGAAGCGAAAAAAGCGGGGATCAAGGTCGTGTCGTATGACCGCCTGATTCTGGACGCCGACGTGGACGGCTATATCTCGTTCGATAACGAAAAGGTCGGCGAATTGCAGGCACAAGGCGTGTTTAACGCGCAACCGAAGGGCAACTACTTTCTGCTCGGCGGCGCACCGACCGACAACAACGCCAAGATGCTGCGCGAAGGACAGTTGAAGGTACTCAAGCCCGCCATCGACAAGGGCGACATCAAAGTGGTGGGCCAGCAGTGGGTGCCGGAGTGGAGCGCATCCACGGCGCTGCGCATCGTCGAAGACGCGCTGACCGCGAACAACAACAAGATCGACGCTATCGTCGCGTCGAACGACGGCACCGCAGGCGGCGCGATCCAGGCGCTCGCCGCGCAGCACATGGCGGGCAAGGTGCCGGTGTCGGGTCAGGACGCGGACCTGGCCGCGGTCAAGCGCGTAATTGCGGGCACGCAGACCATGACGGTCTACAAGCCGTTGAAGCTGATTGCCGGCGAAGCCGCCAAGCTCTCGGTGGCATTGGCGAAGGGCGAGAAGCCCGCGTTTAACGCGCAGTACGACAACGGCAAGAAGAAAGTCGACACGGTGCTGCTGCAGCCTACGTTGCTCACCAAGAGCAACGTCGATGTAGTCGTCAAGGACGGCTTCTATACCCAGGCCCAGCTCGCGAGCCAATGAGCGTAACGCGCGCGCGGTTTGCGCCGATACGGCTGTCGCGTATCGGCGCGATCGCGCGCCTTGCAGCGAGGCATAGCGAATGACGCAACCGTTACTGACGATGCGCGGCATCGTCAAGGCATTTTCAGGCGTGAAAGCACTCGACGGAATCGACCTGACGGTCGCGCCGGGCGAGTGCGTCGGCTTGTGCGGCGAAAACGGCGCAGGCAAATCGACGCTGATGAAAGTACTGTCCGGCGTATATCCGCACGGTACCTGGGATGGCGAAATAACGTGGGAAGGCACGCCGCTGAAAGCAGCGGGCATACGCGACACCGAGCGCGCCGGCATCATCATCATTCACCAGGAGTTGATGCTGGTGCCCGAATTGTCGGTGGCCGAGAACATTTTTCTCGGCAATGAAATCACGCTGCCGGGCGGCCGCATGAATTACGCCGCGATGTATCAACGCGCGGACGAATTGCTGCGCGAGCTCGGCATTCAGGGCATCAATGCGGCGCAACCGGTGATGAACTACGGCGGCGGCCATCAGCAACTGATCGAGATTGCGAAGGCGCTCAATAAGCGCGCGAAGCTGCTGATTCTGGATGAACCGTCTTCGTCGCTCACTTCGTCGGAGATCGCCATTCTGCTGGACATCGTGCGCGATCTGAAGCGGCGCGGCGTGGCCTGTGTCTACATCTCGCACAAGCTCGACGAAGTCGCCGCCGTTTGCGACACGATCAGCGTGATTCGCGACGGACGCCATGTCGCCACCGAGCCCATGCACGCGTTGACGACAGACCGCATCATTTCGCTGATGGTCGGACGCGAGATCAAGAACCTGTTCCCGCGCGAGCCGCATCCGATTGGCGACGTCGTTTTCGAGGCGCGCAACGTCACCTGTTTCGACGTGACGAATCCGCGCCGCAAGCGCGTGAACGATGTGTCGTTTGCGTTGCGGCGCGGCGAAATTCTCGGTGTGGCCGGGCTCGTCGGCGCGGGGCGCACGGAATTGATGCAGGCGATTTTCGGCGCCTATCCCGGCACGAGCGAAGCGACGGTCGTCATGGAAGGCAAGGCCGTGAAAATTCGCGCGCCTATCGATGCGATTCGCGCGGGCATCGGCATGGTGCCGGAAGATCGCAAGCGCCACGGCATCGTGCCGGGCCTGAGTGTCGGCCACAACATCACGCTCGCGGTGCTGCAGCGCTTTGCATCGGGCGGACGCATCGATTCGGCGGCCGAGCTAGACACGATTCATACGGAAATGAAGCGGCTTTCCGTGCGCGCCGCTCATCCGATGTTGTCGATAGCGAGCCTTTCCGGCGGCAATCAGCAGAAAGCCGTGCTCACGCGCATGTTGCTGACCGATCCCAAAGTGCTGATTCTCGACGAACCCACACGAGGCGTCGACGTCGGCGCGAAATTCGAAATCTACAAACTCATTTTTCAACTGGCGCAGCGCGGCATGTCGATCGTGATGGTGTCGTCCGAATTGCCGGAAGTACTCGGCATTAGCGATCGCGTGCTCGTGATCGGCGAAGGCGAATTGCGCGGCGATTTCGTCAACGACGGCCTCACGCAGGAAGACATTCTCAGCGCCGCGATCCGTCCCGTGCAGCGAGTCCCGAACCCAACCGCAGCGAGTGCAGCATGACGCCCGACGTTACTTCCCAACGCGCCGACAATACTGCGCCGCGAGGCGCATTCGGCGGTCCGCAACGCGTTCAGCAACTGTTCGCGCGCTACAAGATTCTCGCGCTGCTGATTGCCGTGGCCGCGATCTGGATTTTCTTTTCGGTGCTCACGCACGGCGCCTTCGTGACGCCGCGCAATCTGTCGAACCTGCTGCGGCAGATGTCGATCACCGGCATGCTCGCGTGCGGCATGGTGTTCGTGATCATCGCGGGCGAGATCGATCTGTCGGTCGGATCGCTGCTCGGTTTGCTCGGCGGCGTGGCCGCGATACTCGACGTCAACCGTCACTGGCCGATAGGCGTCACGTTGCCCGCCGTGATGCTGCTCGGCGTGCTCGTCGGCCTCTTCAACGGATGGTGGTCGACATACCGGCGCGTGCCTTCGTTCATTGTCGGTCTCGGCGGCATGCTCGCGTATCGCGGGATTCTGCTCGGCGTGACAGGCGGTTCGACCATCGCGCCGGTCTCCGACAGTTTCGTGTTCGTCGGCCAGGGCTATCTGCCGAAACTGGCCGGCGATACGCTTGCCGTCGTGCTGTTTCTATTGCTCGCGTTTCTGACGATACGTCAGCGCCGCAATCGCGAGCGCTATCAGTTAAGCGTGGTGCCGGTCTGGCAGGACGTTGCAAAAGTGGTCGGCGCGGGCGCGATTCTCGCGGGCTTCGTGGCGACGCTCGATCGTTACGGCGGCATTCCGGTGCCCGTTCTTCTGCTGCTCGCGTTGCTCGGCATCTTTACCTGGGTCGCCACCCAGACCGTCTTTGGCCGACGCATTTACGCAGTCGGATCGAATCTCGAAGCGACGCGCCTGTCCGGTGTCAACACGAATCGCGTGAAGCTCGCCATTTTCGCGCTGATGGGATTGATGTGCGCGTTCGCCGGCATCGTGAACACGGCGCGCCTGGCCGCGGGTTCGCCGTCGGCGGGCTCGATGGGCGAACTGGACGCGATTGCCGCGTGCTTTATCGGCGGAACGTCGATGCGCGGCGGCTCGGGCACGGTCTACGGCGCATTGATCGGCGCGCTCGTGATGGCGAGTCTCGACAACGGCATGTCGATGCTCGACGTCGATGCCTACTGGCAGATGATCGTGAAGGGCGGCATTCTGGTGCTCGCCGTATGGATCGATGTCGTGTCGGGCTCGAACCGGCGCTGAGCCTGTTGACCAAAGCAAGGCAGAGCAAAGCCGCACGCTCTGCACATTTAATGAAACGCCCCACGGCACGCTAGCCAGGCGGTCCGCCTCGCTAGCGTGCCCCTCGCGCCCGCCCCGCGCGCGCACGGCTTCATCCGACGAATTTAAGTCCGCGGCCGTTCCTCCGTCTTACTAATATTGCGTGGGGACGCAGGGCGCGCATCGCGCCCTTGCAGCTTGTTACCGGCGGGCAAGCCGATGGGCCATTCATCATGAAGCGCAGAACCTTCGTCATCGGCGGCGCCGGCGCGGTGGGTGCGTTGCTGGTCGGCTGGTCCGTGCTGCCGGCGCGGCAGCGTCTCACGACCGACGCGCCGTTACCCGTCGAAGGCACGCAAACGGCGCTCAACGGCTGGGTCAAGATCGCCGCCGACAACAGCGTGACGATCATGATGAGCAAGGCGGAAATGGGCCAGGGCGTTCACACCGGTCTCGCGATGCTGCTTGCCGAAGAACTCGACGCCGACTGGTCGCGCGTGCGTGTCGAGGACGCGCCGATCGACAACATCTACAACAGCGTGCAGAACGTCATCGACGATCTGCCGTTTCGTCCCGATCACGACAGCATCACGAAGCGCGCGGTCGTCTGGTACACGCGCAAGCTCACGCGCGAAGCCGGCACGATGATGACCGGCGGCTCGTCGAGCATCAACGACCTGTGGACGCCCATGCGCGAAGCGGGCGCCTCGGCGCGTGCGATGCTGATTGGCGCGGCCGCCGCGCAATGGCACGTCGCGCCCGGCGAGTGCGTGACGCAAGGCGGGTATGTCACGCATCCGTCGGGACATAAGGCGAGCTTCGGCGAGTTGTCGTCGATGGCGGCGCAACAACCGCTGCCTCGCAAAGTCGCGTTGAAAGACCCCGCGAATTTCACGCTGATCGGCAAACCGCTGCGCCGCATCGAGGCCGCGTCGAAGATCAACGGCAGCGCGCGATTCGGCATCGACGTGTTGCCCGACGGCCTGCTCTACGCGAGTGTCGTGATGTGCCCGACGCTCGGCGGCACAGTCGCGAGCTTTGATGCGAGCGCGGCGCAGCGAATGCGCGGCTTCGTGAAGGCGCTCGCTTTCGCGCCGTATGCGGGCGGCACGGGCGGCGTCGCCGTGATCGCGGACAATCCATTTCGCGCGACCAACGCCGTCGACGCGATCAAAGTGACATGGCAGCATGGCGCCGCGGCCACGCTTTCGAGCGCGGAAGTGGAGCGCCGCCTCGCGCTCGCCCTCGACGACGGCGACGGCCACGCGTACTACCGCCGCGGCGACATCAACGATGCGCTAAGCGGCGCGGCGCGCACCATCACGGCTGAATATCACGCGCCGTATCTCGCGCACGGCGCGGTCGAGCCGCTCAACTGCACCGTGCAGGTCGCGGACGGCGCGGCGACCGTCTGGGTATCGACGCAAACGCCCGCGCTCGCGCGGCGGCACGTCGCCAAAGTGCTGCATATCGACGACGACAAGGTTCATGTGCATGCGCAGTTGCTCGGCGGCGCATTCGGGCGGCGCCTCGAAACCGATTACATCGCACAGGCCGCCGCGATCGCGCGCGAGGCCGGCGGACGTCCGGTGCAAACGCTATGGTCGCGCGCGCAGGACTTTACGCACGACTTCTATCGCCCCGCATGCGTATCGCGCCTGAAGGCGGGCTTCGACGATAACGGCAAGCTCGTCGCGTGGCACAGCGCGTCCGCGAGTCAGGCCATCGTGCCCGAAGCGCTCGCGCGTTATTACGGCGCGCCGCGCATTCCGCTCGACAAGACGACAGCCGAAGGCGCGTTCGATCAGCCCTACGAGTGGCCCACGGCGCGCGTCGCGCACAAGATCGTGGACTTGCCCGTGCCGGTGGGCTTCTGGCGTTCGGTCGGCCACTCGCATCAGGCCTTCTTCACCGAGAGCTTTACCGATGAGATCGCCGCCGCCACCAGCCAGGACCCGATTGCGTTTCGCAGCGCACTGCTTGCGCAGCATCCGCGGCACCTGGCGGTGTTGCAGCGAGTGGCCGCATTGTCCGACTGGACGCATCCGTTGACGCCTGCCGCCGATGGCGCTCCGCGCGCGCGTGGCGTCGCGCTTCACGAGGCATTCGGCAGCGTCGTCGCGCAGGTCGCGGAAGTATCGATTGGACCGCACAGGATGATTCGCGTGCACCGCGTGGTTTGCGTGATCGATTGCGGTTTGCCGGTGAATCCGAACCTGATTCGTCAGCAGATGGAGAGCGGAATCGTATTCGGCCTCTCGGCCGCGTTGCAGGACGAGATCACGATCGTCAACGGCCAGGTCGAGCAGAAGAACTTCGTCGACTTTCCGGTTGTGCGAATCAACGATTGCCCGATCATCGAAGTCGACATCATGCCGAGCCAGTTGCATCCGCAAGGCGTCGGCGAACCGGGCGTGCCGCCGATTGCGCCGGCTGTTGCCAATGCAGTGTTTGCACTGACCGGCAAGCGACTGCGTACGTTGCCTTTGAAGTTCACCTGAAGCCGGAGACCGATATGGCAGCGCTCAACATCAACGGACGCGCGGTGGCCGTGCAAGTCGAGCCGGACATGCCGCTATTGTGGGTGCTGCGTTGCGAGCTCGGCATGACGGGCACGAAGTTCGGCTGCGGCGTCGGCATTTGCGGCGCCTGCACGGTGCATCTGAACGACAAGGCGTGCCTGTCGTGTCAGACGCCCATGTCCGATTTGACGACGCAGAAGATCACGACCATCGAAGGGTTGCAAGGCGGCGAAGCGCAGGCACTGAAGGCCGCGTGGATCGATCTCGATGTCGTGCAGTGCGGCTATTGTCAAAGCGCGCAACTGATGGCCGCTTGCGCGCTGCTCAAACAGAAGCCGCATCCGAGCGACGCCGACATCGACGCGGCCATGAGCAATATCGTCTGCCGTTGCGGCACGTATCCGCGGGTGCGCGCCGCGATTCATCAAGCGGCGAAGCGCCGGCCTGCGTAGCGCAAGCCGGCGCTTCGCGAGCGAGCAACGGGCTTAGCCTGCCAGAATTTCGACGATGGCCACGACCGCCGTGAAGATGCCGATGCATCCGCCCAATGCTGCTGCGCTTTTCATGAATGACGACATACCTTGGCCTCGTAACGTGTGGTGAGTGCCAGGTATTTAACCGTAAATGAAAGGCAAAAGAAAGTTATTCAAAAATAAAACGTAAGATCGGGTGATGCGGCTACGGGGCTTGGGTTTTTGCTGCCGATGTCCGTGCCGAAGCCGAAGCCGGTGTCGAAGCGGAAGCCCCCGCCATCCCCGGCGCAGCGTGTCCGTCCCGCTCCCACCCGCCGCCGAGTGCCAGAAACAGATTCACCTGGTCGATCGCCACCTGACCTTCAGCCGCTGCGACTTGCGCTTTCGTCGACGTCAGCGTGCGCGTCGCGTCCAGATCGGAGATGAAGGACTCGCGGCCCGCGCGATACAGCCGGTGCGTTTCGTCCGCGGATTGCGCCGCGGATTTCAGCGCGGCCTGTAGCGCTTCCGTGCGAGCGTAGTCCGATGCATAGGTGGCAAGGCTGGTCTCCGTTTCGCGCAACGCGGTCAGCACGACGCCGTCGAAGCGGGCAAGCGCGACCTGGCTCGACGCCTGCGCTTCGCGCACGCGGCCGCGCGCGCCGTTGGCGGGGAACGTCCAGCTGATCAGCGGACCGAAGCCCCAACGCGCTGTCGGTGACGTGCCGAGATCTTCGAGAACGCCCGTCAAACCCGCCGATGCGCCGATGCTCACGGTCGGATACAGCGCGCCGGTCGCAACGCCGATACGCGCCGTCGATGCCGCCAGTTGACGCTCGGCTTCGCGCACGTCGGGCCGGCGCCTCAGCAGCGCGGCGCCGTCGCCGACGGGAATCGGTTGACGGATTTGCGGCAGCTTCTCGCAGGCGAGAACCGCGGGCGGCAAGTCGGACGGTGCGCGCGCGAGCAGTGCCGCCAGCCGGTATTGCGCGATCTTGCGACGCGCGGTGTAGCGCGGAATATCGGCGGACAACGTATCGACCTGGGTTTGCCCGCGCGTGACTTCCGTCTGATTGCCGCGGCCCACGTCACGCAAACGTCGCGAGACATCCACGCGCTGTCTTTGCAACGCGAGCGACTGCTGCGCGATCTTCAGTTCCTCGGCGGCCGAGCATTGCTCGACGTAGGCGCGCACCACGTCGGCGACCACTGAGATGCGCGCGAGATCGCCCGCGGCCTGCACGGCGTCGGCGTCGGCCTGCGCCGCTTCCACGCCGCGCCGCAGCTTGCCGAACAGATCGATTTCATACGCGACGCTGATGCCGACGTCGCCTTCGTTCACGACCGGCAATTTCTCGGTCAGCAGGTATTGTTCGGCCGATTCCTGCGCGCGCTCAAACACCGCCGACGTCTTGCCGGAAAAGCCGCCTTGCGCCTGCGCGACGCCGAGCGCCTCGCGCGAGCGCGCGAGATTCGCGGCGGCGACGCGCAAGTCGGTATTGGATTGCAGCGCTTCGTCGACGAGACCGTTGAGCACCGGATCGTCGTACAGCTTCCACCACACCGCGGGCACGTCGGCGTGTGACGTGAGCGCGGAGTCCGCGCCTTCGATCGGCGCATTCGCAAGCGGCGCGTTCACGAGTGCGTCTTTCGGCAGCGAGTAGTTCGGGCCGACATTCATGCAGCCGTTGAGCAACGCGGCCAGCGGAACCAGCGCGAACGCGCGCAAAGGCAGGAGCAAAAACGCCACGAAGCGAGACGCTTTCATTGCGAGGCGCCCGAAGTCGCCGCGGCAGTCGCGGGCGGTGTTGCGGAGACACTCGACGCCTCCGAAGCCTGCGCGGGACGCGCGGCGCGCGCCTCCGCCAGCTCGCGCACCGATACGGTAGCGGTGCGCCCGGCGATCATGCGGAAATCGGGCGGAACTTCATCGAGCGCGACGCGTACTGGAATGCGCTGCGCGAGCCGCACCCAACTAAACGCAGGATTCACATTGGGCAGCAGATTCGTGCCCTGCGTGCGGTCGCGGTCCTCGATGCCCGCGACGATGCTTTGCACATGCCCGCGCAGCACCTGCGGCTCGCCCATTACGCTGATGTCGACCGGCTGTCCGATGTGGATGCCGCCGAGCTTCGTCTCCTCGAAATAGCCGTCGACGCGAAACGAGTGCATGTCCACCACCGACAGCACCGCGCGTCCCGCCGCGACGAATTCGCCGGCACGCGGCGCGCGATCGTTCAGATAACCGTCGACGGGGCTCACGATCGTCGCGCGTTGCAGATTCAGCTTCGCCGTGTCGATCGCGACGTTCGCATCCGCGAGCGCCGCTTCCGCCTGGTCGACGCGCGAGCGGCTCTCTTCCGCGACTTCGGCGGCGACGAGTTTGCCGAGCTTGCGATTGCGCACGTCTTCGCGGCGCGCCTGGTCGAGCGTCGCGCGCCGTTGCTGCGCGGTGGCCTGCGCCTGACGCAGCGCGAGCGCGTAGCGGGCGTGATCGATCACGAACAGCACCTGGCCTTGCCTGACCTGCTGGTTGTCCACTACATCTACGGATGAAATCAGCCCCGACACGTCCGGTGCCACCTGGATCACGTCGGCGCGCACGTGTCCGTCGCGAGTCCACGGTGCGAACATGTAGTAGCCGATCAGCTTCCACAGCACGAGCGCCGCGGCCACGACGACGATCAGGGTCAGCACGATCTGACCGACGGAGAACCAGGTTTTTTTCACGTTGATTTCACGAAACGAGTCTGTGCGAAACGACGACGACAAGGCCCAGCACCAGCACATAGATGCCGAGATCGAAGATCGAGCGATGCCACACGAAGCGGTAAAAGCCGACACGCGCGAGCACCGCGCGAATCGCGAGGTTGATCAGATAGGCGACCAGCATCAGCACGAGCACGGCCGGCACAAATACGCCGAAGATGTCTATTTCACCGATCATCGTGGGAATGGGGCCAAGGGGTTGAACGGCGCATCAGGCGCTTGCCTCCTGCGCGGGTGGCGTTGCGGCTTGCAGCGTGGCCGGAAAGAGCGAGAGACGCAAGCCGATCAGCGCGTGCAGCGCGTCGCGCAAGTGACGTGCCGAGGTTTGCGCGGTCGCGTCGGGCGTGCCGGCATCCGCGAGTCCTTGCGCGGTGACGCGCGCGACGGCCGAATCGATCGACGACATCAGGCTCGCGGGCACGGGCTCGCGCGCGTGGCGGTTCGCGCAGCTTTCGTAATAGCCGCGCACGCCGTCGAGCACCTGCTCGATTGCGGCCGGCGCCTCGCCGCCGAGCTTGCGCGTGAGACGGCGCAGATCGAGGGAATTGAACGCGATGCGCAGATCGCGAAAACTTTCGATGGAAGGATGACGATGGTCGTCGGTTGCGGCGAGCCGTGGGATCAGTTGCATCAGACGATCCAGCATACGCGCGGCGTGATTGCGCGGGTCTTCGATGGGCCGCGTCGACGCCGTCAACGCGACATCGCTCCAGCTCGAGCGCAGCAGGCGAGCCGCCGCGAGTTCGGCGCCGAACGGCCGCGTCACGCGAGTCCACAGATAAGCGTAAAGAAGTCCCGCGAGGCCCGCGAGGTTGCTGTTGAGGAAGGTCAGAAAGTTGGCGTCGTACGCGTCCTGAATGCTGATGAACGTGGCCGTGTTCACGGCGACGAGCACTGTGACCATATTGAACTGCGGGCGCGGAATCAGCGTGCCGACCAGAATGAACGGCGCGGCGAACAGGATCACGAGCATGGGAAAGTCGTGTACGTGCGGCAACACGGCGAACAGATAGACGCCCGCGGCCAATACGCTGATCGCGGTCGCGACGAAGAAGCGGAACACCATCGGCGCGGGTTCGTCGAGTGCGGCGAAGAAGCAGCAGGCGACCGCCGCGAGCGTCACGGCGCTTGCGCCGTCCGCCCAACCGGAGGCGATCCACAGACTGCACGCGAGTATCACCGCAGCCGCGGTCGAGCCGGTCGAGAACAGCATCATGCCGCGGTCGAAAAAGCGCTCGGTGCCGCCGAGCCGCCAATGGCGAAAACGCGGCCGCCACAAGCCTTCTTCACGCGTGATGATGATGCGCAGCGAGCGGCAGTCCTCCCAGACGTCGATCACCTGCTTCATGCGCCACAACGCGCTCGACAGCAATGCGCCGTCCCAGGTGGTGAGTGCCTCGGGCGGCGGCTGCATCGCGGCAATGCGTTCGCGCAGCGCATTCGCGGCCGGGTCCGCGTGATGGCCCGCGCTCGCGGCCGGCAGCGGCGCATTGAACCATTTGACGATGTCGGCAAGCAGCGCCTCGAGCCCTTCCGGCCACTTGTGGCTGCCTGCGTTGTAGAGCGCGATCAGCGGATCGGCGAGCGCCGACATGAGCGGCAGCAGCAACTGCATGCGTCCGCGAAGTTCATGCGCGCGCGTGAGAAGGTCGGGGCGCGTGTGATCGTAGGCGAGCTGGCTGAGCAGCAATTCCAGACCGTTGATGGTCGCCGCGAGCCGCTGCCGCGCGCCGGAAATCGCCGCGCCTGCAATGCGGCCCGACAGCGTTTCCGTCGAGTAGAAAGCGGCGTCGCGAAACCATGCATCCGTCCGCTCGATGATGGTCGGCGCGAGCCGGCTCGGAAACACCACGCTGCCCACGATGCTCGCGCAGACGATGCCGAGCGTGATCTCTTCGGTGCGGCTCACCGCAAGATCGAACACGCCTGCCGGATTCGTGACCGCAGGCAGCGCGATGATCGGCAGCGTATAGCTCGCGAGCAGAAACACGTAGCTGCGCGCCGTGCGATCCGAGATCGCGAGAAAGAGCAGGGTGCCGACCCACAGCGCGAGGACCACGCTGAACAGATACGGCGATTCGACGAAGGGCGGCACGAGGAGCACGGCCGCCGACGCGCCGAGCGCGGTGCCGAGCGCGCGATAAATTGCCTTCGAGCGCGTTGCGCCGACGAACGGATTCGACACGATGTAGACCGTCGCCATCGCCCAGTAAGGCCGCGGCAATTGCAGTGCGAGGCCGATGTACAGCGCGATCATCGCGGCGGCAAACGTCTTGACCGAGAAGAGCCAGTCGCGAAGGGAGGGGTAGATCATGGCGCGTTACGCTGCACTGTCAGACAATCGTTAGCCAAGCAATGTAGTTGGAAAATTTTCTGCGCGCCGGCTGAAGCAGGCGTTTTTTTTCAGCCAATCAATCCGAGCCGGACGGTCCGCGCGAGATCGTCGAGCTGGAAAGGTTTGCGCAATACCGTGCAGCGCTCGACCGAAAGACCGGATATATCGACGTCGGCGTAACCGGTTGCGAGAATCACCGGCAGATCGCTGCGCATCTTACGCGCTTCCGCGATTACGTCGATGCCATTCATGCCAGGCATCGCGAAGTCGACCATCAGCAGGTCCGGGTTGTCGTCCGCCAGACGGGCGAGTCCGGCGCGGCCGTCGGGGGCTTCCGTCACGTTGTAGCCGAGCATTTTGAGCGACTCGACGAGCATGGCCCGCACCTCGCTATCGTCTTCGATCACGAGCACGCGCTTTTCGCCGACGGCGTTCGCTTCGGTATCGGAAGCCTTGGCGTTCTGCGGCGCGACGCGCTCGCGCAGCGGCAACCACAGTTCGACCGTGGTGCCGACGCCTTCCTGGCTGAAGAGCCGCGCGGTGCCGCCGGCCTGGCGCGCGATGCCGTAGACCTGGCTCAAGCCGAGGCCGGTTCCCTTGCCGATCGGCTTGGTCGTGAAGAACGGATCGAACACGCGCGTGACGAGGTCGGGCGGCACGCCTGCGCCCGTGTCGGCGACTTCGATCACGACATAGCGGCCCTCGGCGAGTGTCTGGTCGGGCGCAGTGCGCTCCTTCACGCGCACGCTGAGCTCGCCGCCGCCCGGCATCGCATCGCGCGCGTTGATCGCGAGATTCAGCACCGCAAGCTCGAGCTGGTTCGCGTCGGCGTGCGTCCACATCTCCTTGCGTTCGAAGTCGTTGCTGTAGCTGATACCCGATCCCAGCGACACGGTAATGATGTCGCGCATGCCTTGCAGCAGCGTGACCACGTCGACGGCCTTCAGGTCGAGGTTGCTGTTGCGCGAGAACGTGAGCAACTGGCCCGTGAGTTTGGCGCCGCGCTCGGTCGCGCGCTTGACGGTCGCGGCCATGCCGCGAATGCGCTCGTCGCCGCTCACGCGCGCGATCAACTCGGAGTTGACCATGATGACGTTCAGCAGATTGTTGAAGTCGTGCGCGATCCCGCCCGTGAGTTGGCCAAGCGCTTCCATCTTCTGCGATTGCACGAGCACGGCCTGCACCTTCGCGCGCTCGTGGATTTCCATCATCAGCCGGTTGTTGGCCGAAGCGAGTTCATGCGTACGTTCGGCAATCCGGCTTTCGAGAGAATCGTTTAGCTGGACTAATGCTTCTTGTGCTTCGATCCGTTCGGCGAGATGGCGGCGCGATTCGTATTGCCGTGCGCGCGCCCGCAGCGCCGACGCCACGGCTCGCCGCAGCGTCTCCGAGTTCAGCGGACGTTCAAGCACGACGACATTGCCCAGCCGCTCGAGCACTTCCAGTCCGCGCGCCGAGCGATGACCGACGCGCGTCGCCGCGAGCAGGATAAACGGCAAGTCAGACCATGCGGGCTGATGTTCGAGCCATTCGAAGAGGCGCGTTGCACGGCTGTCGGCGAGCGCTTCTTCGGCAATCAGCGCGGTGCCGACGCCGGCGTCGAGCGCTTCGGTCAGCGCGTCCGCATCGCTAAAGGCGACGCACGTCCGCTTGTCCTTGCTCAGGACTTCGGCAATGACATCGGCGTCGCGGCCAAACGGCGCGAGAATCAGGACGCGTTGCTCCATGAGCTTACTGCCGCGACGTATCGATGAGGTGATCGGTCGCACCGAGCAGCGCGGTGCTGCCGCTATAAGACGGCAACCCGGAGAGCACGCCTTCGAAGTCGCGCAGCGCTTCGCCCACCTCCACGCCGTTGTTCGACAGCCTGAACTGACGGATCGAGCGTTCGTGCGCGTTCGCGCGGCTCTTCACGGCGGTCACGGCGGTCAGGACTTCGCCGTGGTGCTCGAAGTAACGGAACAGAACGACCACGTCGCTCAGATAGCTGATGTCGATGTCGGTCTGAATTTCGCCGATGATGCCGTGCTGCCCCAGCACAAGCATCGTGATAACGCCTTGCTGGTTGAGATAACCGAGCAGTTCGTGCATTTGCAGCAGCAGGTAGCGTTCGCCCGGCATCGCTTGCAAGTACGCATTCAGGCTGTCGATCGCTACGTATTTCACGCCTTTTTTCTCGACGGACATGCGAACGTCGCTCGCGAATTCTCCGGGAGAGATTTCGGCGGGATCGATCTGACGCAATGTGAGCAGCCCGCTTTCGACATAGGGCTGCAGGTTCAGGCCGACCGTCGTGCAGCGCGCGATCAGCGTCACCAGCGTTTCGTCGAACACGTAGTAGACGCAGCGCTCGCCTCGCTCGAGAGCCGCGATGAGGCACGAGACCACGGTCGTGGTTTTGCCCACGCCCGAGGGGCCGACGATCAGCGCGTTGGTGCCGGGTATCAGGCCGCCGCCGAGCAGCACGTCGAGACCGGTCGTGCCGGTGCTCACCGTCTGCGTGTCGAAGTCCGCGTGATGTTCGGCCGCGACGAGCCGCGGATAGACCTTGATGCCGCCGGTGTCCAGCGAGAAGTCGTGGTAGCCCTCGCGGAACTTGATGCCGCGCATCTTCGCGATGCGCATGCGCCGCCGGTTGCCGCCGTAGTCGTGCACGACGTTGTCGAGCGAGATCACGCCGTGCGCGATGCTATGCAATTGAACGTCGGACGGATCGGATGTGTTGTCGTCGAGCAGCAGCACCGTGCATGCGCGCGTGGCGAAATAGCGCTTTAACGCAAGGATCTGCCGACGATAGCGCAGCGTGTTCTGCGACAGCAGCCGCAACTCCGAGAGACTGTCGAGCACGATGCGCGCGGGCTTGAGTTCTTCGACTTGCTTGATTACGTTGCGCACGGTCTCGCCGAGTTCCACTTCAGCCGGATGCAGCACGGTCTGCTCGAATTGCGGGTCGAGGCCTTCGTCGGAAAGCAGTTCGAGAATGTGGAAGCGGCCGAGATCCCAGCCGTGACTGTCCGCGACCGAGATCAACTCGGAACGCGTTTCCGAGAGCGTAATGTACAGACCTGCCTCGCCTTGCTCAACGCCTTTGAGTAAGAATTGCAATGCCAGGGTAGTTTTACCCGTACCCGGCGCGCCTTCGACGAGGTACATGCGGTGCGGCGTGAGGCCGCCTCCCAGCACGTCGTCGATCCCGTCGATTCCCGAGCAAAGGCGTTTAGGCGTGTGATTGTTCGCGTCGTTTGACATGGCGTAGTCGTGGCGTCAATGAATAAACCGGGCTCGGTCAGCCGGTATCGCCAGGATGCAAGTTGCATGCCTATTTGCAGGGTACATTCGCTTTGCTTCGCCGCGAGGGCACGAAGCCTGCTGCTTTGGCGCAATCCATCAGCCACTTTCAAGGACGCGCGCCGCTATGAAAATCAGCACGCTGTTCACCAGCACGCTCGCTGTCGCGTTACTCGCAAGCCTCACGCCGTATCGCGCGAATGCCGATGATTCGCCGAGCCCGTGTTCGTCGTTGAAGCGGATCGTGGCCGCGGCGCCGGACGGATTCACTGCGCTTTCGCCGGACGACGGCAAGGGCGTCGCGCAACCGTATGGCGACGACGCGCAATGCTCGGCGGCGCGGGGAAGCTATCAGTGCATGTGGACGCCGCATCGCGATGCGGGGTCGAGCGCGGACGCATTGCAAGCGGTCGCCGCCGACATTGCTTCCTGTCTGCCGGACGCGACGCACGATCAGAATTCGCCGGGACGTCAGCATTTTTATCTTGGTGCGCCGGCGAGGCGCACGCAGATCACGTTGACGTCTGCGGGATCGGGAAAGCTGCGTTTATCGGTATCGGGCAAATGACGATGTGTGCTCTGCGAGATTCACGACGATGCGGGCCACCATGTCCAGCCGCGTTGTTCCGAGCGATGCAATTCGACCACTGTTAGCGGTGCGATTTCGATGCGAGGGAAGATGGCCGACGAGGCGCTCAACGCATGTATGACAGCGGCGCGGATGATCGCTGCGTGCGTGACGGCGATGACGTCGCGCGCGTTGCCTGACGCTTTGCCTTGTGCATCGTGGAGCGCAACGTCGAGCGTGTCGAGCCATTCGCCGATGCGCTTCACTGCCTGACTGAATGACTCGCCGCCGTGCGGGGCGGCGTCGGGATCGCGCATCCATGCGGTTAGGTCGATTGGCGTTTGCGCCGCGAGGTCGGCAAGGCGCCGGCCTGTCCAGTTGCCATAGTCGATGTCGGCGAGCGCTGCGTCCACCTTCGCGTTGAGGCCCAGGGCCGAGGCCGTATCGCGGGCGCAAGCGGCCGGGCTGACAAAAGCGGGCGCTTCGTTGAACGCGGCCAGATGCGATAGATGCGACAAGCGCGCTTGCGCGGCTTGCGCGTCAGCGAGGCCGCGAGCGTCGAGTGGATCGTCGGCGGGAAAGCGGCCCGCGCGCATGGCCGCGGTTGGCGCATGGCTGATCAGCAGCAGCCGAAGGTTCATTTTTCGCGTTCCATTCAATATGCGCGCGCGTCAGTCCGCGCTAGCTGGCGCCGAAGTTTACCGCGTAGAATAGCCGGACTGCGAAGCGCGGAAGCCGGTGAGAGCCCGGCGCGGTCGCGCCACTGTAATCGGCATCGCAAGCCGAAAGCCAGACCTGAGCTTCGCACCATTCCTCTGCAATCGACTACGGGGCGCGTTACCCCAGGAGATGTCCTTCATGACTGAAGCTGTTTTCGATCCCGCTCGCGAGCCCGCCGTTCAGCCCACGCCGATTCCGCTGCGCGAATTGTTGCCCTGGGCCGTGTTCGGCGGATTGCTGTTGCTGCTCGCGCTGTACTTCGTCGGCGCGGAACAGGGCGCCACGTCTCTCGTGCCTGGCATGTACGTGCATGAGTTCGTGCACGACGGCCGCCATCTGCTCGGCTTTCCCTGCCACTAACGGAGCAGAACATGGTCGGTAAGTTGTTGTTGCGCGGCATGCTTGCAGGCATCGCCGCAGGACTCGTCACGTTCGCGTTCGCCCGAGTGGTGGGCGAGCCGCAGGTCAATCAGGCGATTGCGTTCGAAGAGAAAGCCGGCGAGGCGGGTGGTGCAGCGCATGGGCATGAGCATGGACATGCGGGTGCGGCTACTGCTGCTGCCGATGCCGATGAGCACCAGCATGCACATGAGGAGGAACTCGTCAGTCGCGAGACGCAAGCCGGTTTGGGATTGCTGACCGGCGTGGTCGTGTACGGCGCGGCGTTCGGCGGATTGTTCTCGCTCGTGTTTGCCTACGCTTACGGGCGAGTCGGCCCGATGAGTGCGCGCGCGTTGTCGGCGTGGCTCGCGCTGGGCGCATTCGTCGCGCTGGTGATCGTTCCGAACATCAAGTATCCGGCGAATCCGCCCGCGGTCGGCGACCCCGCGACGATCGGACCGCGCACGGGACTGTTCTTTCTGATGATCGCGATTTCGCTGACCGCGCTGGTCTTTTCGCTGAAGGTCCGACGCCGCGCGGCCATCAAGCTCGGTGCATGGAACGGCTCGATCGTGGCTGGGCTCGTGTTCGTCGCGATCATTGCCGTTGTGCAGATGTCGATGCCGGTTATCGATGAAGTCCCGGCCGGTTTTCCTGCCGCGTTGCTGTGGAAATTCCGCGTCGCTGCGCTTGGGATGCAGGCGATTATGTGGGCGACGATTGGGTTGTTGTTTGGGGCGGTTGTTGAGCACAGTTCGTTCATGCGTGCAGATGATCGGCGGGTGGGGGCGAGGGTGGTTTGAGGTTGTTGGGCGCCGCCTCAACTCGCATCATGAAAAATAACCCCCACCGTACACCTCCGCCCCGACCGTAACCGACTCACCCCATGCCGCAGATTCACCCGATACGCCCCGCGCGTGCCCTGCACAGGCCGATGATGAACCGCGAACACCACGGCGTCTCCCTTGCGCAGCGGCACGACTTCCGTCCGCGATTGCATCCGCGGACGCTGCTCGGTCATGACGAATTCGCCGCCGGTAAAGTCGTCGCCGGGTTCTGACAGCAGAATCGCAACCTGCAGCGGGAAAACGTGCTCGCCGTAAAGGTCCTGATGCAGGCAGTTGTAGTCGTCGGTGGCGTATTGGAGGATCAGCGGTGTAGGGCGCGTCTGACCCGCGGCATGACAGCGCTCGATAAACTCCGCGTGCGCCGCCGGATAGCGCACATCGATTCGCATCACTTCATTCCAGCGATTCGCCACCGGCACGAGATGCGGATAAAGCCTGTGGCGCAATTCCGCGATCAACGGCGGCAACGGATACGCAAAGTACTTGTATTCGCCCCGCCCGAAACCGTGCCGCGCCATCACAACGCGGCTGCGATACAACTCCTCGTGCGGATATAACGCGGTGAGCGCGTCGCATTCGTCGCCGGTCAGCAGCTTGGGCAACATCGCGCATCCATAGCCGTTCAGTTCTTCTTCGACGTTGAACCAGTCGATCGCCTCGATGCGCGGTGCAAGCGAACTTGCGTGAGCCGGGTTATGGCGCGACGGCTTCGCCACCGTATTCATGACTGTCTCCCTCTGCGATATACGAACGATGATTCAGTGTAAGCGCGTGTCCGCCCCGCGCACTCCGACTCTTGCTCTGCAATTCTCATCGATGCGATAGAACGTTGAGCTTTGCGGAACCGTATCGCGTCGTCCATAGTAGGTGCTGTGAATCTGAATGCTCACCGGAGGCATGCCATGTCCGATGTAATAGAAAAACTCGACGATTGGCTCGGCGCAGAGCAAGTCGCCAAAGACCACATCACCGCGTTTCCGCTGGCGGCCCTGGCCGCGACGCTGAATCGCGAGGAAACCGGCGATACCATTCCGCCGCTTTGGCATTGGCTTTATTTTTTGCCGATCTCGCCGCTCTCCGAAGCCGGCCCCGACGGCCATGCGAGGCGCGGCGACTTCCTGCCGCCGGTGCCGCTGCCGCGTCGCATGTGGGCGGGCGGCCGCTTGACCTTCCATGCGCCGCTGAAAGTAGGCGAGCACGCCACGCGTACGTCGACGATTGCGAACATCGAAGAAAAGACGGGTCGCTCGGGCCGCCTCGTTTTCGTGACCGTGCAGAACACGATCGAGGTCGACGGTCAATTGAAGCTCGAAGAAGAGCACGACGTTGTCTACCGCGATGCGCCGCCGGCCGACGCGCGGCCGCAGCGGCCTCAACTCGCGCCGGAAGGCGAAACGTGGAGCCGCACCATCGACGCCGACGCCGTCATGTTGTTCCGCTATTCGGCGTTGACCTTCAACAGCCATCGCATTCACTACGACCAGCCTTATGCGACGCAGGTGGAGGGCTATCCTGGGCTGGTTGTGCACGGTCCGTTGATTGCGACGCTGCTCGCCGACCTCGTGCGCCGCGAACAACCGGAAGCCACGCTGCAGAGTTTTGCCTACAAGGCGCTTCGCCCGACTTTTGCCGGTCAGCCTTTCAAGGTGTGCGGCGCGCCGTCGACGGATGGTAAAACCGTCGAATTATGGGCAAAAGATCATGAAGGATTTTTGACGATGCGGGCGACGGCGGCAATTGGCTAACTTCAGAACGGAAGTGATTCCGTTCTGCATACGCTGCGCGACGTTTAAAATTGCGCGTAATCAAAAGACTCGGCTCGTGTAGGTTTTTTGCCTCTAATGAAAACGATATTGCTGCACAAGTTGTGGGGCGACTACCGCATTAGCCGACTGGCACGGCGACGCACGGTTTTATAATCTCCTGCTGCATTAATCGAGGTCAGCTCGATTTTGTTAAATGCAGTTTCGGCTGTTGTGCGGTTAAAAATATCGGTTATCATCGCTGCCTTCAGCGATCGGTTACGGCGGCTTAATGCGACCGGCATCGACGTTAATATCGTCGCATCGAACAGAAAAAATCAGATGAAGATGTCGCGTAAAAAGTTTGCAATCCTCGTGGCCGTGCTTCTGATCGTGGCTGCCGTCGTCATTCAGGCGGTGTGGCGTCCATTCGCACATCGCAAGGCGGCCAATACGGGGGAAGTCGTTCTCGATATTCACCATCCCGACGCGGTGATCGACAGCGAAGCACTCTCGCGTTTGCCGCGCGATATGTTGCGTGTGCCATTACTTCACGACGTGCTCACGCAAGACTTCGTCGACTATTACGAATCGGCCAATACGCGCCTTTCCGCCGAAGGTGCTTTGCGGCGCCTTGCATTCGAACATCAACTGGACTGGCGCGACGAACTGATTCGCCGCGTTTTCGATGAACCCGCGCATGTGCTGCTGTGGCGCTCGCCGGACGGCCGGCTCGGCTACTGGATCATGTCCATCCGCCGGAACGGTCTTGCGAAATTGCTGCAAGGCGTGGGCAACGTCGCTGCAAGCGACTCGCAACTGAGCCAGGTCGCGAAGCTCTCGGGCGACGTGCCGGTCTATGCATTGAAACTTGCAGTCGGCCGCACGCTTTTGTTCGCGACGAAAGACGACCGTCTGGTCGTGCTGTCCGCGCCGGGCGTGCTGCTCGACGAAAAGGGCAATGTGCTGAGCGAACGCGCCGATGCTGTGTCCGACATGCTCTCGTCCGGTCGCGACGATGCGGCGCGCGCCTATCGGCTGGATGCGGCCGGCGATGCGCCGAAGGGTCATCGTCTGATCGTGTCGGCGAATTATCTGTCGTTCGGCTATCAGGCGTTCTTTTCCGGCATCGACGCATTGCGCTTCGATTTTTCGCCGAACGGCAACGCCGCGGCGAGCTGGCGGACTTCAGCCCTGATCGATCCTGGCAAGCTGCCGCAGCAGTGGAACAGCGCTGACTTGTGGCGTGCGTTGCCGGCCAACGCCGCGGCGTGCACGAGCTTGCCGGCGGACTGGAAAGAGGCATCGGCGCTATTGGGCAAGGTCGCCGATGGCGGCGATGCGGCTGCGGCAATCGGTGATCGTCTGACAGGACCGGCGGCTGTCTGCTGGTACGCGAAGTCGGCGCTGGTCGCGCCGGTGTTCATCGCGCGCGTGAAGGCGCAGGATGCCGCGTCGATCGCGGCGCTCAAAAGCGCGCTCGGCAAGACGTTCGGCGACGTGATCGGCGCCTATGAAGCGAAGGCGGCGAAGGCGGACGGCAACGACGCGGGCTATCGTCGCTTGCCTGTCAGCACGCGCGAGCAGGGCGCGGATGTCACCGTGTGGCAGCGGCCGGTCAGCGCTCGCTCGGGCACGGCGTTGAGCAGCAAGGCGTCGTTCGCCTCGCAGTTATCGGCGGAACGCTATTTCCCGGTGACGCTCGCGCTCGCGCACGGCTATGTGATTTTCTCGCCCGATGCCCGTCTCGTCGACGACACGCTCGCAGTGCTCGACAAGCGTTACCCCGCGCTCGCCGATACGCTCGCGCCGGAGCGTTTGCCGCGCACTATCCTCACGCTGACGCCTGCATCGGCGGCCGCGCTGATCGAACGCGAAGCAGGCGCCGCGCTGCCGGCCGATCAGGAGGCCGTATTCCGCAACGCGTCGCGCACGCATCTGACGCCGAAGCTGCGCGCGCTCGCGCACTATCCGGCGCTGTCGTTGTCGCTGCCGCAGAGCTTGCCTGGCTCGACGGGCTGGGTGCCGGTCGAGTGGTGGTTCGATCGTGCGAAGAGCGATGCAAACAGCGATGCCAGCGGCGACACCGTGTCGAACAACGCCGCGACTCAGGCGCCCGCGGAGCAGCCCGGCACCGAGGGCGATTAAGTGCGCCGCCTTCGTGTAGCAGGCGGTATGCGTGCGCCTCGCGAGTCGCACGCGGCGCGAGGAGTCGCGCTCGCGGCCCGGGATGCGAACACCGCAAGCGTCACCACGGCTTCTCGCCGCGCATGCCTCTCGCGCATCGCCACGTTTTTCGCGCTAACCGCCGCCGCGCCCTACGCACACGCGCTCGGCATCACCACGACAGCGCCCGATCCCGACGCACTCACCACTCAACAATCCGCTGCGTTTCGCGCGTGGTTCACGCGCATCGTCGATCAGCAAATGCGCCGCGGCCCGACGCCGCGCTGGACGCAACGCGACTGCGCGGGCCTCGTGCGCTTTGCCGTCGGCGAAACGCTGCGCATGCACGACAGCAAATGGCTGCGCGCGAACGGCATGACAGGTCTTGCGGACACAAGCAGTCTGCCGCCCGAACTGCAACTGTCCGCGTCGCAACGCACGATCGCGAATCGCTGGACGCAGATCGACGGATCGACGGGCGCATACGCATCGGCCATCGCGCTGATTCAACGCAATAGCCGTTTCGTTTCGAAGGACGTCAACCAGGCGCTGCCGGGCGACCTGCTGTTCTTCGACCAGGGCGACGACCAGCATCTGATGATCTGGCTCGAGCGCTACATCGCTTATCACACAGGCACCGTCACGCCGACCGATACCGGTCTGCGCGCGGTCGCCGTTTCCGACCTGATGCAATGGAAAGATTCCCGCTGGCAGCCGCTCGACGGCAATCCGAACTTCGTCGGCGTGTTTCGTTTGGACTTTTTGACACCATGACCCGAATGAATTCCGTTGTCGCGATGAGCCACTGGTTGCGCAGCACGCGCCGTCGCTCGGCACTTATCCTGGCGACGCTGCTTGCGGCCATCGCGCTCGCGGCGACAAGCAGCGTCGCGTTCGCCGGCGACGACGCATCGTCGAGCGCGGCCGCGGCCGAGTCCAGCATCGCCGCGAATCCCACCTTGAACGCCGCGCCGACGAGCAACTACAGCTCGCAGAAGGTGGACGGTCAACCGTTCTTCCTGCTTTCGGATGCGAGCTTCGGCAGCAATCAGACCGCGCAGGTTCGGCTCGAAGCGCCCGGCCGCGATTTCAAGGACGCATTGCAGCCCTACGGCGGCGCGGACATCGTCGTGTATCGCGTGGGCAAACCGCTCGACTTTCTGAAGGCGCAGAAGAACCTGCATCGGCTGAATGTCGCGCCGAATTATCAGGGCGAAGGGCTCGCGAACACGCTCGCTTATTTGTGGGACCGTTGGTTCACCGAGGCGCGCCGCGCATGGCAGCGTGTGCTTTCGTTCGCGACTCGCAGCAAGGCAACCGAAGCCGCGCCGCAATTCAAGCTCGGCGAGCAAACCGGCAAGCAGACGCAATTTGAACAGAACTCGCAATTCGCGCCGCTGAAGGGCTATGACATGGTCGCGCGCTTTCGCTATCCGATCTGGGACGCGAAACTGATCGAGCCGCCCAAAGGCGTGAACCTCGCGGGCAGCAGCAGTAACTTTATCGAGGCAAGCGCGGGCAACGTGATGATTCCGGTCGGCAAGCTGCCGCCGGGGCTTTATATCGTCGAAGCCGTGATCGGCAACTATCGCGCGCATACGCTGCTGTTCGTGTCGGATACAGTCGCGGTCGTGAAGGCGGCATCGAGCGGAATGCTCGTGTGGACCACGCGGCGCGACAACGGCAAGCCGGTCGCGAATACGGACGTGAACTGGACCGACGGCGTGGGCGTTTTGCAAAGCGGCACGACGGGCGGCGACGGTGCACTTCTGCTGCAACACGTCAGCCCCGAGCGCAGCTATGTGCTCGGCGTCGATCCGCAGGGCGGCGTGTTCGTGTCCGAGAACTTCTATTACGACAGCGAGATCTACAACACGAAGATCTACGCAGTCACGGACCGGCCGATGTATCGTCCGGGCGACCCCGTGCATGTGAAATTCATCGGGCGCACGTTCCAGAACGCGACGCAATCGTCGGCGCCCGCGGAAGCCGACATCAAGCTCGACGTGCTCGATCCGAACGGCTCGCCGGTCGCGACCACGAAGGCGCATTTCGCTTCCGATACAGGCGCGGACACGTCGTTCACTCTGCCCGCCGACGCGACCGCCGGCGGCTACACGCTGCGCTTCGACTACAACGGCGACGTGTATGGCAGCGCGTTTCGCGTCGCCGAATACGTGAAGCCGCATTTCGACGTCAACCTGTCGATGGATAAAGCCGACTACGCAACCGGCGAGCCGCTGAAGGGCAAGATCCAGTTGCGCTATCCCGACGGCAAGCCAGTGCGCGACAGCAAGATTTCGGTCACGCTGCGCGCGCAGAAAGTGACGATCGTCGACGGCGAATTGCGTTATGCGGGGCTCTTTCCCGTCAAGCTCGAGCAGCAGGAACTGACGACCGACAGCGACGGCAACGCGAGCCTCACGCTACCGGCCGCGACCGAACCGAGCCGTTACGCGCTGACGCTCTTCGCGCAGGACGGCGCCGCGTACAAGGTGCGCGTGACGCGCGAAGTGCTGATTGCGCGTGGCGCGACGCCGTATCGCCTGACGACCGCGAAGTCGTTCTCGCAGCCGAAGGAAGCGGTGAGCTTCGATCTGCAAGCGCTGGCCGCGCTCGACCCCGCCGCGCATGCGCCGGCAAAATGGGAATGGACGCGCCTCGAATCGCAAACGCATGCCGAAGGCACGTTGAAGAGCGAAGCGAAGAGTGAGTCCAAGAGCGCAGGCGGCAAGCTGTCGTTCACGGTCCAATTCGATCAGCCCGGTTCGTACATGCTGTCGGTGAAGGACGATAGCGGCAATCTGCTCGCCGCCGTCAGCCATTGGGTCGCGGGCGACGGGCTCAAGGCGATTCCGGGCAGCGTCGAGATCGTGTTCGATCGCGACAAGTACAAGATCGGCGATACGGCCGAGGCGCTGATCACTTTCCCGTTACCCGTCGACGATGCGTTGCTGACGCTCGAACGCGATAACGTCGAGCGGCGCGCGCTGCTGAGCGCAGGCGGCGACTGGCTGCAACTGCAACGCGTGACGCCGGTGCAATGGAAAGCGCGCATCAAGGTCGGCGAGGACTTCGCGCCCAACATGACGTTCTCGGTGCTGTACGTGCATGCCGGCGAATACGCGTTTCAGAACGCGGGCATCGTGGTCGCGCAGCCGCAGATCGAACTGAGTGTGAAAAGCGACAAGCCGGTGTACGGTCCCGGCGACACGGTCACGCTCAACTTCGACAGCACGTTGAACGGTAAAGCGGAAGCGGCGAATCTGACGGTGAGCGTGGTCGATGAAATGGTCTACGTGCTGCAGCCGGAGATCGCGCCGAACATCGTCGACTTTTTCTATCATCCGCGACGCAACAACGTGCGGACCTCGTCGAGTCTGTCGTTCATTACCTACGACCTCGCGCGTTCGCCGCTCAAGGGCGCGCCCGGCGGGCCGCAACGCGCGAATTACAACGAGCGCGGCGTGAAGGTGCTGGAGCGGCCGCGTCGCGACGATCAGGACACGGCCGCGTGGGAAGGCAATCTGAAAACCGACGCGAGCGGTCACGCGACGATGACCTTCAAGATGCCGGACTCGCTCGCGCGCTGGCGCATCACCGTGCGCGCGGCCGCGCCCGACGGCATGGTCGGTCAGCGTACCGCCTATGTGCGGTCGGACAAGGCGCTGTATCTGAAGTGGAGCGGGCCGTCGCGTTTCCGCGTCAACGATCAGCCGGCCATCGACATGATCGCCTTCAATCAGACCGAAGTGGATATGGACGCGCAGTGGCTAGTCGAAGGCGGCGGTTTGTCGCTGAACCAGAAGGTCACGCTCAAGCGCGGCGCGAATTATCTGCGTCTGCCGAGCGGCGCGTTGAAGGCCGGCGTGATCAACGCGAGCTTGCGCCGCGGCGATAAGGACGTGGACCGCTTGCAGACCACGATTCGACTCGACGCAAGCGGCTGGCTCGATCTGCACCAGAACACCGTCACACTCGACGGTTCGGGCAAGCCGCTCAATCTGCCGCAAGACGCGCAGGACGTGAGCGTGCGTTTCGTCGGCAATGCGGCGAGCCAGTTCATGCGCGTGGCCGACGATCTGATCGACTATCCGTATGGCTGCGCCGAGCAGACGTCGAGCCGGCTGATTCCGCTCGCGCTTGCACACGACGCGATCGGCCGTGGTGACAACGCCAGCTCGACGCAAGGCATCGAAGCGTTACTGCGCAATCAGCGGCAGCGCCTTGCGATGCTTGCGGGCGTCGGCGGCACGTTCGGCTGGTGGGGCGACACGACCGGCGGCAGCGCGCTTGTCACGGCCTACGCGTATTACGCGGACTGGCTCGCGAGCCGCAGCCTCGGCATCAGCTTGCCCGCCGCCAACTGGCAGCACGCGATGGAGGTGTATCGCGACGCCGGCGCGAAAGAGCCGCTGTTGCATCGTGCGTTGGCGCTGTGGTTCATGCAGCAGATGGGCTTGCCGGTTGCGACACCGGTATCGGGCGTCGCCGCTGACTTGATGAACGATGCGGCGGCCACGGCGAAAGCATCGGCTCGCGCTGCGGCCAATGCCGCATACAGCCCGACGGACAGCATCGTGTTCGCGCAAGCCGACTCGCCGCGCGGCAAACAGATGGCGACGCTGCTGGTCGCGAGCATGGCGCGCGGCACGGGCGCTCAAATGCCGGACGGTTTTGATGCCGCGGCAAGCGCGGCACGCGTCGCGTTGGGCAACGATCCTGCGCCGCTCGTGCAAAGCCTGCTTGCGATGTCAGGCGATGCTG
Organism: Paraburkholderia sp. RL17-368-BIF-A; assembly: GCF_046054045.1. Lineage (NCBI taxonomy): Bacteria > Pseudomonadati > Pseudomonadota > Betaproteobacteria > Burkholderiales > Burkholderiaceae > Paraburkholderia > Paraburkholderia sp. RL17-368-BIF-A. The sequence goes on along the minus strand of NZ_JARESN010000027.1, from coordinate 7,728 downwards.
CGGGCGTCGATGCGACCGCGTTGCTCGCGAAGAGCAGCGCCGACTACCCGACGCTCGACCGCGCGCTGACGCTGCTGTGGTTGCGCAAGGCGCTCGGCGGCGACGTGGCCGCTGCGTCGTTGCCGTCGCTGCAAGGCGCGGGTTGGACGCGTGCTGCGACAGCGACCGGCACGCCGTTGTGGAAATGGACTGGGGCCGCGCTGCCGTCCGCGCTCGACGCAGGCGCCGCGCGCGCGGACGTCAGCGCAATCGTCTCGTTCCGCAGTCATGCGAGCGAGGACAGTCGCCTGAACATCACGGTCGCGCGTCGCTTCTACAAACTCGAGCCGCTCGAAGTGAAGGCCGATCCGAAGAAGCAGGGCGCCGCCGAGAGCAGCGTCGGTCGCTCGGCGTTCACCGCACGTCTCGTGAAATCGGGCGATGCGATCGACAGCAATGCGCTGTACGTCGACGAAGTGACGCTCACGCCGCGTTCGGGCAACGCCTATCACTATGGGCTGCTCGACGTGCCGCTGCCGCCTGGCGGCAGCGTCGAAGCGACGAGTTGGGGCGTGTCGATCGACGGCTTGCCGGGCGAGAAGGAAGGCGAGAGCGGGCCGCAACCGTTCGCGCGCGCGGCATCGTATGAAATGGGCGAGCTTTCGTATCATCAGCCGGTGCCTTTGCTCGACCGTCCGGTCGCGTTGCGGCAACTGGTGCGCTTCGCATTGCCGGGCACGTTCGCATTGCCGCCCGCGCGCTACTTCCGCATGTATCAGCCGGATGCGAAGGCGTTCGAAGGCGGCAAGAGCGATCGCGCGACGACGCTGCGCATTCAATAGCGAGGCGTCGGAAATGTTCCTCGGCACGCTCGTCAGGTCGGTACGCGGTCGCGTTGCAGCAATGCTGCGGATCGCGTTCGCCGTGGCCGCGATGTGCGTGTTGTTTGCAGCGAATGTCGAGCGCGGGTATGCGGCGGTGCCGTTGGCATCGGCGTCCGCTTTCGTTGCGTCCGGTGCCGCGTCCAAACAGGCGTTGCGCTTTGCGTGGCTGCGTGATGGACAAAGCCAGCTTTGGCAGGCCGACGCCGGCGGCGCCGCTGTCGGTCTCTCGCCGCAATCCGCGGTGCCGTTGCCCGCGACACTGGAGACGCCGCTCGGCAGCGTATGGAAACTCTTCGTCTACGGCTATCTCGTGGACCGGAACATCGCGACGCCGGACTACACATGCAGCGGCGGCGATCCCGAAGAAGTGTATTGCTGCATGACCGGCGGTCGTATCGATCGCGAACACGCACTCGTGCAATCGTGCGGACGCTTTTTCGAGCCCGCGCGCCTGCAGCTCGATCCCGTCGACTGGCGCAAGTACTGGACGGCCGCGAATGCGCCAACGTGGCTGCGCAATCTTCACGCGATGACTCCGACGCAGCGCGTGCCCGTCGCGCAACTGCTTGCCGCATTGCAGGCGATGCCGGCGCGCCCGCGCGAAGCGGCGGCGAGCACGCTGGTCTCGGTGCTGACGAGCGGCCGGGGCGAAGGCACGGTGTCGCTCTACGGCAGCCTGCTGCGCGCGAAGACCTGGACGATGCCCGACGCGGCGCGGCCCGGCGCATCGGTGGGCGGCGCGGCAGGCTGGCTCGCGGACGGCACGCCGATCTGGCTCGGCGGCTCTGGCGGCAGCGCGCGCGTGCTCGCGTCGGCCGCGCCGCGCATCGCGCCGCTGCTCACGCAAGTCGCCGTGCCGGATGACGGCGCATGCGTCGTCGTCGATTTTTTCAGCCGCTATCCGATTCGCGAAGTGCTTGGCGAGCACAGTTCAAAGCGACCGTCGGCGATGGTGCCCGACGGGCCGCTGAACGGCGAGTTTCGCGTGGGCTTTGTGAACGGCAACTGGGCGCGCGTGACGAGCCGCGGAGAACTGCGGCTCGATCGCAATGCGGCGGGCGTGCCGCAACTGATCGGCCGCTTCGGCATGAACGACTATGTGGCGCGCGTGGTCGAGCGCGAAGGCGACACGGCGCAGCCGGAGGCGGCCAAGGCGCTGGCCGTGGCGGCGCGTAGTTATGCCGTACAGCATGGCGCGCATGATCACGGCTGCTTGCGTATCGACGACAGCAGCAACACGCAGCGCGTTCTGCCGCGTGCGCCGACCGCAGCGGCGCGCCGTTCCGCGGACCTGACCGACGCGCTCGTGCTGACCGGCGTGCCCGTGCAGTATCACCACGACAAGGCCGCGCCGGGGCAAATGAGCTGGCTCGCCGCGAAGGCGTCCGCGCAAACAGGACTGACGTTCGACGCGATCCTCGCGCGCACGTGGCCGCAGGCGACGCTCACTTCGTTCCAGAGTCCATTGTCCGGCGATTGCGTCGCGGTGGCCGGCGCGCGCGAATGGCTGCAGCGCAACGCGCCGTTGTGGGCGCGGCGCATGGACGGCGCAGCCGGCTACGAGACGCCCGATTTGCCCGCCGTGTGCGCGGTCCGCGAAGGACGTCCGTATGCGGATGCGCAGCGCAATCGCGTGTATGTGTATCGCCTGCAGAGCGAGGAGGATCGCATCGCGCTCGCGCATGAATATGTTCACCTCGCGTTTCAGCACCATCCGCGTGGGCTCGATGAAGATTTCGTCGAGCGCACCGCGCGCGTGCTGATTCGTACCGACAATCCGATCCAATGAACGACGTGACGTTTTTATTCCGGTTGATGCGGTCTTCGGCGGCGGGTCGGGTTCGCTCGCGCGCTGCGGTGCTGTTGGGTGCGGCTGCTTTGGGGGTGGTGGGCACATTCGGCGCGGGTCTTTTCGCTGACGCCTACGCAGCCGGCAAGGACGGCGCCGTGGCCGATCTGACCGGCGCGTTCGGCGGCTGGCGTCATAGCGGGCTCACGAACGAAGGCGAGCAATTCGTCGCGGCTTATCCGCGGCCGCCGATCGATCGCGGCGCGCAGCGCTATCGCACGCTGATCGAAGGACGCCTCAGGCAGATCGACAAGCACGCGCGCAAGCCGCCGACGCTCGTCGTCAACGGCAATGCAACGCCGCTCTATACCGACGACGAAGGCGCGTTCGCGCGGCCGTGGGCGTTCGGTGCGGGCTCGAACAGCGTCGAACTGATTTCCGCCGATGGCAGGCAGCGTCAGCGCATGCAGTTTTACGAAGCGGACCGCAGCAAGCCGCAGGCGAAGCTGCGCGCGATGGTCACGTGGGACGACCCGCGTGCGCAGGTCGATTTGCATGTGATTACGCCTGGCGGCCTGCACGCGTTCTTCGGCAATCCGACTTTGGAAGACGGCAGCGGCTTCGACGTCGATTCCGTGGACGGCGCGGGGCCGGGGATTTTTTCGTCGGCGGCGCCGGAGCATGGCACGTGGCTTTTCTTTCTGAACTACTGGGGCAATTTCGATTCGACCGGCTACAACTTCGACGCCGCCGCGCACGACCGCGACGTGATCACCGCGACGTTGACGCTGGTCTTCAACGAAAACACGCCGAACGAACGGCGCGAAACGATGATGGTGCCGCTGCGCAAAATCGGCGACCTGATGCTCGTGAAGAGCGAGCGACTTTGATAGCGGGACGGGAGCAGTAACGATGAAGCGCAGAACGACGGGATGGATGAACGCGGGCCGCGGCTTGCTGCTGCTCGCATGCTTGCAGGGCATGTCGGCCGCGCAGGCGAGCGACATCGACATGAGCGCGCCGCTGAACGGCTGGCGTAATACCAGCGGCGACAACGAACGCTATACGCAGGACGTGCATTATCCGGCGGTATCGGTGGCGACGCCCGAAGGGCAGTCGAGATTCGCGCTGATCCAGGGGCAGATTCGCAACGCGCCGAAGAAGAAGGGCAACACGGTCGGTACGCTGGTGGTCGACGGCACGCCGCTGCCGCAACGCATCGAAGAGGACGGCAAGTTTTCGCGGCCCTATGCGTTTCCGGCGGGCAGCAACAGCGTCGAACTGCGCGCGCCGGACGGCAGCCGCAAGCGCGTACAGTTCTACGACGCCTACAGCGGCAAGACGCAGCCGAAGCTGCGCGTCGTGCTCGCGTGGGACACCGACGGCACGGACCTCGACTTGCATGTGGTGTCGCCCGACGGCGCGCATGCATGGTACGGCGAGCGCGTGATGCCGAACGGCGGCGCGCTGGACGTCGACGTGACGACGGGCTATGGGCCGGAGATTTATTCGTCGGCGGCGCCGCTGAAGGGCACCTATCTCGTCTACGTGAATTACTACGGCAGCGGCAGCGGCCGCAGCGACATGACGGTCGCTCAGGTGACGATCATCAGCAACGAAAACACGCCCAGCGAAAAGAGCGAGACGATCCGCGTACCGATGCGCAAAGCCGGCGAACTGACGCTCGTGAAGACGTTTGTGATGCCTTGAGCGGCGCGTGTTTGTTCGCTTGCGTACGATCGAGCCGCAGCACGTGCACGCGATGAAAACTGTGCGCGCTCAGACACTTGAGCGAGTCTTGCGCAGGATATCCACAGGCTTGTTCCCAGTTTCTGTGGACAACAATGATAGTGGTGTTGGGCGCTTGCACTTACCCTCCCTTACAGGGCTTCAAGTTTCAGCCGGTCACGGTCGATACAGCTTGTAAGCGGCTCTGCGCCGCAAGCCCTGAAGAAACGAACGGAGGTTGCAATGCAAATCGACAGCGCATTGCCGTCGACATCACAAGCCACTGCTCGTGCAGCGAAGAATGCTTCGTTATCGTCTGCCGATGAGAACGATGAGGCTGCGTCGCGCTCCTCTAACTCGAACACGTCCGAGCAGGACGCGGCTGTGCGTATCTCAAGCGAAGGCGCCGCTGCGGCGGCTCTTGCGTCTGATGCGGCAAGCGAAGGCGCTTCGGGTTCGGACTCGTCGGCGGTGAAGTCGTTTGCGTATGGCACGCTCGGACTCGAACGGCCGGATCAGCCGCACGAAGAGCGCAATGCTTTTTACACAGCGGGACGTTGGCTCGCGGCGGGCATCACCCTTGGCGGCATCATTTCGCTGCTTATTTGACTGTTCGCGAGCGTGTCCGGCTGAACGGACGAACTGCGTGAGGGGACTCGAGGATTTCAGGCGGGGCGCGCTTGCCGTGCGATGTGCACGGCAAGCGCGATGTGATGCGGAGGTTGTTGCTTAGCGGTCGAGGAACGACTTCAGTCGATCGGCACGGCTCGGATGCATGAGCTTGCGCATGGCCTTGCTCTCGATCTGGCGAATGCGCTCACGCGTGACGTCGAACTGCTTGCCGACTTCTTCCAGCGTGTGATCCGACTTCGTGTTGATGCCGTAGCGCATGCGCAGCACCTTCGCTTCGCGCGGCGACAACGAGTCGAGCGCGTCGTCGATGGCGGCGCGCAAGTCGGCTTGCATCGCCGCATCCGCCGGCGACGAAGCCGCCGAGTCTTCGATCATGTCGCCGAGCGTGGCATCGCCGTCGTCGCCAACAGGCGTTTCCATCGACACCGGCTGCTTGGCGATCTTCAGAATGCCGCGCACCTTCTCTTCCGACAGATCCATGCGCTCGGCCAGCACCGACGGATGCGCTTCCTGACCCGTCTGCTGCAGAATCTCGCGCGAAATGCGGTTGAGCTTGTTGATCGTCTCGATCATATGCACCGGCACGCGGATGGTGCGCGCCTGGTCCGCGAGCGAACGCGTCACGGCCTGACGGACCCACCACGTTGCGTACGTCGAGAACTTCCAGCCGCGACGATATTCGAACTTGTCCACCGCTTTCATCAAGCCGATGTTGCCTTCCTGGATCAGATCGAGGAACAGCATGCCGCGATTGACGTACTTCTTCGCGATGGAAATGACGAGACGCAGATTCGCCTCGATCATCTCGCTCTTCGCCTTGCGCATCTTCGATTCAGCCGCGACCATCTGGCGGTTGATCTCTTTCAGATGCTTGAGCGGCAGCGAAACGGTGGCTTCGATGTCGATCAGCTTTTGCTGTTCCGACTGAATTGCCGGCAGATGGCGCTCGAGCGCCGCGCCGTACGGCGTGTTGCCGCGCGCCGCACGCTCGGTCCAGCCGAGGTCGGCTTCATGACCCGAGAACGATTCGATGAACTTCTCGCGTGGCATGCCGCTCTTCGTGACGACGATCTGCAGAATGTTGCGCTCGATTGCACGCACCTGCGCGACCTGATGCTGCACGTCGCCGCACAGACGGTCGATGGTGCGCGCCGTGAAGCGGATCTTCGCGAGATGCTGCTGGATCTCTTCACGCGCCTTCTGGTACGCCTTCGAGCTGACGTCGCCGCGCGTGTGCGACGCGTTCATCTGGTCGTACAGAATGCCGACTTGCGCGAAGATTTCGAGGCAGTCGCTCGTGAGCTGCTTCAGGCGTGCTTCGTCTGCCGCCGACGAGTCGGCCGGGCCGACGTCGTCGTCGCTATCGCTGTCGTCGTCTTCGTCGGCATCAGCGTCGACGTCGGCTGCGGCGTCCGCGCTGGCGGTTTCTTCTTCCGCAGGGACGTTGTCTTCGTTCAGGCCGTCAACCAGTTCGTCGATGCGCAGTTCGCCGTCCGCGACTTGCTGGGCGCTTGCCAGAATCGCGGAAATTGCGAGCGGGCATGCGGCGATTGCCTGCACCATTTCGTGCAGGCCGTCTTCGATGCGCTTCGCGATCGCGATTTCGCCCGCGCGCGTCAGTAGCTCGGTTGCGCCCATTTCGCGCATGTACATGCGCACCGGGTCGGTCGTGCGGCCGAACTCGGAGTCGACCGTGGACAACGCAACTTCGGTTTCTTCGTCCGCCTGATCGTCGGAGACGACAGCGGGGGCGTTCGAGTTCAGCAGCAGCGTTTCGGCGTCCGGGGCCTGCTCGTAGACCTGCACGCCCATGTCGTTGAACGCGCTGACGATGCTGTCGATCGCCGCCGTCTGCGCGAAGTTATCGGGCAGGTGGTCGTTGATCTGGGCATGGGTCAGGTAGCCTTGCTCCTTGCCCAACTGGATCAGCGCACGCATCTGGCGCTGACGCTCTTCGGCTTGCTGCGGCGGCAGTTCGGCCGCCACGGGGATCGCTTTGCCCGCGCCCTTGCCCTTGGGCGTACGGCCCGACGGAGCCTTTGTGTAGGCTGCGGTTTCGTGTTGCGAATCTTCGCGATCAAAAGGGTTCACGTATTCTCCTCGAGAGGCTTCGCTATGAGACGCAAGACGCGACCGTCAGGCGTTTCGAGCATGGCTCAACATCACCTGAGTGACTCAACGCGGTTATAAGGCTGTGTGCTCTGGGGAGCAAAAAAGATGAGCCCGCTTGGAGCGGGCCGATAGAATGTGCGAAATTCGCGCGGCTCGCATTATATACGAGCTTGCGCCTTCGCGCGCATTGTGCGCAGCAATTCGTCGCATGTTGTTGCCGGTCTTCATACTGTGCGCGACCGACGAATGGCAGACCTGTAACTATAGACCAACTTGCGCGTGTTCACACGAGTGCGTTGTCCTGGTTATCCTCGTCGTCCTATGTGGAAGCTCATCTGCATATATGTAGCGCGCGAACGTGACGAGCGTCGTGTGCGCATGCAAAAGAAAATTCGAGGAGGGGCTTGACGGCCTGTCACTCGATCTTCATAATCTCGCTTCTCTGCTGCTGATGCAGCGACGCAGAACGAAGCAGTGCCGGGTGGTTGAAGTGGGCGCTGTGAAGTGTGCGAACCGATCTTTAAAAACTAACAGCCGATAAGTGTGGGCGCTTGATGCGCGACGCGCGCCGGGTTGCGGGGTTTAACTCCGGAGCCGGGCGAG
>NZ_JARESN010000026.1:0-80107 GCF_046054045.1 Paraburkholderia sp. RL17-368-BIF-A | reverse complement strand
CGGCTGCAAAGGACGCAACCTCGCAACCGGCAAGCTCGCAAACGCTGCGCCAAACGCAGGCGTCCAGAACAGGACACCGGCAGCCGATCCGCAGCCATTTCAGAAAGACCCGCCCGCGCGCATCGCGCCCCCACACCCGGTCAATTTCCAATCAACCTCAGGCCGTCAGGCCCTCTTGCGCATCGGAAGCTGATACGGCAGCCCGGCAGTAAAGCGGTCCAGCCGTTCGCTCGCATCGGTGACTGCCCATAGCGGTGCGCCGTGCAATTGCCGATCGTAGTGGGTGGCAATGTCGGCGAAAAGCGCGAATCCACCCTCGTCTATCGCCCATCTTCCGGTATCTCGTCCGGTATCGAACACCTTGGCTATCTCGCGCTCGGCTGCGCCTAGTTGCTCGCCGGTCGTCGACCCGTAGCCGGCTTCGGCCAGGAACCCGGTCAATAGCATGGCCTGCGTGAGCGTTTGCGCATCGTTCACTCCGCCGTCGCCCCGTCGCAACGCGTCGAGCGCAAGATGCACGCGCAGCGCGAGGTCATCTGCGATTTGCCGGGCGATGGGCAACAGCATTGCCTTGGCATGCCGGGCGCGCGCGGCGCCGGTGTGTCGGGAAAACGGAATAGGTTGTGCCATGAAGGTTCAAGATTTTGCCTGTGCAGATGCAATAACGGCGCGCGCGATAAAAGATTGAGCCTTCCCGCCGCCCAGGCCGAAAAAACCACCGCGCCGCGGCGCATCAAGAAGCCCCTGTCAGACGCCACAAACCATCAAGCAACCTGCCGCTGCCAGGCCGTCGAGACCTATCCTCCGCGAGTAATCCCGCCCACCGTAAGCCGAAACCGCATCATTCCCCACTGCCCGCCGAATCTTCCTCGCCCAACCCCGCAGGACTAACACTCCGCGCCCGCACCCGCCGACGGATCTCCGAGTCGAGAATCAATCGCCCCCGCAGCTTCCCTTTCATCCGCTTGACGTATCGCGGCGCCTCGGTCATATGCACCGTCATCAACTCGCGCACTTTCTCGACGTCACGCTCGCGTGCCGCCTTGGTGATCGCCTTATGAATCTTGACGTTGGCCTGTCCGAACCGTTCGTGTTCTGCCTGCGGCGTATCGTTACGAAACTCGATCAGCTGCCGGATCATCTCGTTGATGAGCTCGCAACTGAAGCGCAAAAAAGGATTCGGATTCGCGGCCGCAAGAATGTCGTGGAAATTCACGTCCTCCTGGCGCTGACGCACGATGTCCTGGCCGCCGTGCGCGGAAGCCGGCCGATCGCAACATGCGATGCTCGCCTCGAGCGCCTCGAAGTCCTGCTCCGTCAGATGCGGCACCGCGCCCGCCGCGAGCTCGGGCTCAAGTAGCTTGCGCACGGTGTAAATGTCGTCGATGGACACGTCCTTAAAGAACAGATAGTTCTGCAGAAGCTGCAACGTCCGGTCGAGCGGCACTTCAACGACCATCCCGCCGCCGCTCGGTCCGGTCGTCACCTTGATAAGCCCTTGCACCTCCAGCGACTTCAGCGCCTCGCGAATCGTGCTCTTGCTCACCGAAAACAGCTGCTGCAACTCGACCTCGCGCGGCAGCCGATCGCCCGGCTTGAGATCCTTCTCCGTGATCAACCGCTTGATTTCCTCCGCGACCAGATCGCCGCGCTTTTGCTGCTTGATCTCGATCGCGGCGCCAGCCTTGGCTCGGTCAATGGCCATGTTTCGTACTCCAATTTTGTGTGCTGCACCGTCGGTGTTTCGCGGACGTCAACCGGAGGCGCAAGTACAAGCCGCCGCGTCGCCGCCAGGAATTTTGCCTTATTGACACTGGAATTTATTGTACCTACGATCAAGTCAATCCTATTTATCATGATAAATAGCACGAACCGCGGCACTAAGAGCAAAGACTACACCGCGGCCAGCCACTTTTCGTAGTCGTTCACTGCGTGTCTCTCCAAGGAGCGTGATTTGAATCGCCGAAATATATTGAAGCTGGCCGCGCTGTCGGCCGTTCCGGGGACGCTGGGTTCGCTCGTCGCGCGCAGTGCTTTTGCGCAGGCGGGCAGCGTGCAATTCGCGTGTCCCGTGCCGATGTCCGGCGCGTTCGCGGCCAACGGCAAGTACGCCGACCTCGGCATGAAGCTCGCCATCGAACAATACGGCAAGGTGCTTGGCGAACCGCTCGCTTATTCGGTGCTCGACACCGAAGGCAAGCCGGCAACGGCGGTGCGCCGCGTGCAGGAAATCGCCCAGCAGAAGAACGCGCGCTTCTTCGCCGGAGGTATTTTGTCGTCCGAAGCATTGGCGATGGGCAAGGAAGTGCAGAAGGCCGGCGGCGTTTTCATCACGACGGCAGGTGCCGACGAAATCACAGGAAAGGACTGCAACGACGCAACTTTCCGCTGGTCCGTGCCCACGTATGGCGCGATCGAACAGACGGTGCGCCCACTGATCCAGATGCTGCCGAAGGCCAAGCGGTGGTACACCATCACGCCGCAATACGTGTTCGGCGACGGTCTTCTGTCCGCGGCGAAAGCGGTGTTCAAGGAGAAGGGCATCGAGCATGTCGGCAACAGTTATCACTCGCTGAATGAAAAAGAGTTCAGCGGCTATCTGACGAACGCGGTTGCCGCGAAGCCCGACGTGCTGCTGATCCTCAACTTCGGCTCGCAATCGTCGGACACGCTGCGCCAGGCCGTGAGCTTCGGCATGAAGAACAACTGCACGATTCTGCTCGCGTGGGCTTCCGGTCTCGAGCAATTCGAGTCGCTCGGTGCGGATCTGTGCGACGGCGTGTATTTCGGCGCGCAGTACTGGCATGGTATCGATTCGCCGCTGAACCGCGATCTCGTCAAGCGCACGCAAGCGGCGTTCAAGACGAATCCCAACTACAGCCTCGCGGGCTCGTACGTCTGCACGAAGATTCTGCTGGATGGCATCGTCAAGGCCGGCAATGTCGATCCGAAGAAAGTGGCTGCGGCGCTCGAAGGCATGAAATACGATGGTTTGACAGGTCCGGAAGAAGTCCGCAAGGGCGATCATCAGGTGCTGAAGAACTACTATCTGCTGAAGGGCAAGGCGAAGAACAAGATGAAAAACGCCGACGACTACGCGGATATCGTGAGCTCCGGTCAATCGTTCCTGCCGCTCGACAAGACCGGTTGCAAACTGACCTGACGCGCAACGCCGCGCCGAGCAGCGCCGGCCACCTCGTGCCGGCATCCATGAATGCAGCGACGTTGCGCTCAATCACCACACAGTCGCCATGAACGTTTATCTTCTGCAGATCGTCAACGGTATCGGAGTCGGGATGCTGTACTTCCTGCTCGCGGTCGGTTTGTCGATTGTGTTCGGCCTGCTGCGCTTCGTGAACTTCGCGCACGGAGCCTTTTATCTGCTCGGCGCGTATTTCTGCTATCAGGCGATGCAGTGGTCGCTGAACTTCTGGACGGCGCTCATCGTCGTCCCGATAGCGGTCGGCGCATTGGCATGGGTCGTCGAAAAGCTGATCTTGCGGCACGTCTACGCACAGCAGCACGAGTTCCACATTCTCGTGACGGTCGGCCTTGCGCTCGTCGTGCAGGAGTGCGCGATTCTCGTTTGGGGACCGCTCGGCGATAACGTGCCGGTTCCTGACATGCTGAACGGCGTGGTCATCTGGGGCAGCTTTGTGTATCCGAAGTACCGGCTGTTCGTGATCGGCTTCACGGCTGTGCTCGCCGCGTTGCTGTGGTGGGTGCTGGAGGGCACGCGTCTTGGCAGCGCGGTGCGTGCGGGAAGTGAATCGACGGAAATGGTGTCGCTGCTCGGCATCAACGTGTTGCGTGTATTCAGCCTCGTGTTCGCGCTCGGCGCTGCAACGGCTGCGCTCGCCGGCGTGCTCGCCGCGCCGATTCGCGGCGTCGATCCCTTCATGGGCATCGAGGCGCTCGGCGTCGCGTTCGTCGTCGTCGTGGTGGGCGGCATGGGCAACTTTCTCGGCGCGCTGGTGGGCGGCCTGCTGGTCGGCATCGTGCAAAGCGTGATGAGCACGCTGTGGCCCGAGGGCGCGCGCCTGATGATCTACGTCGCGATGGCCGCCGTTCTTCTGTTGCGGCCGAATGGCCTACTCGGGAGAGCCGCGTGATCGACACTTCAAAATCCGCCGTCGCGAAGGCGGCGCCGCAGGCATCCGGCGGGCGCGCGTTGGGCCACACGCTGCATCGCTATCGTTTTCTTTTGCTCGCGTTGCTGGTCGTATGCATTCTGCCGTTGACGCTGCGCTCAGGCTCGCTCGCCACCGAAGTCCTCGTATTCGCGCTCGCCGCGTTGGGCTGCAATCTTCTCCTCGGCCACACGGGACTGTTGTCGTTCGGGCAGGGCATCTTCTTCGGACTCGGCAGCTATAGCGCGGGGCTCGTGCTGACCAAAGCCGCCTTGCCGGTGCCCGTTGCGTTGCTTGCGGCGCTCGTGGTCGGAGCGGCAGCGGCTGCACTCGTCGGATGGTTTTCGATCAGACAGCGCGGCACCTACTTCGTGATGCTGACGCTCGCGTTCGGACAACTGTTCTACTTTCTCGCCTACACGACGCCAGAGCTGACCGGCGGCGACAACGGCCTGCTCGATATTCCGCGGCCCGCGCTCAGGTTGTTCGGCCACGAACTGATCGCGTTGACGTCTCCGTGGCAGTACTACGGATTCGTCGCCGTGCTGTTTCTCATCGTGTTCTGGCTGCTGATGCGCGTCTCGCACTCCGTATTCGGCCGCACGTTGCTCGCGATTCGCGACAACGAAGCGCGCGCCGCCGCGGTCGGCTACGACGTCAAGCGGTTCAAGCTCATGGCGTTCGTGATCTCGGGCGCGGTGACCGGGCTCGCCGGCGCATTGCATGCGTTGATGACGGGCATCGCGCCGCTGTCCAATATCGATTACCACACGAGCGAAATGATCCTCGTGATGACGGTGATCGGCGGCACCGGCAATCTGTTTGCGTCGGTGCTGGGCGCCGCGTTCTATGTGCTGTTCGCCGACTGGCTTTCCACGTTGTGGCCGCGCTGGCTGCTGCTGCTCGGCATCGTGCTGATGGCGGTGAGCCTTTACATGCAGCGCGGTCTGTGGGGCCTTGGCGAGCGAATCTGGCAAGCGCTGCGCCGCCATCCGCGAGACGACGCCCAGACCGTTCCCGCAACCGGTAGCAGCGACGACACCGCAACGGAGCGCACATGACCGAGCCCATTCTCAACGCAAGCGGCGTGATGAAGCGCTACGGCAAATTCACGGCGCTCTCCGAGGTCAACCTGCGCATCATGCCGCGCACCGTGCATTCGGTGATCGGCCCAAACGGTGCGGGCAAGACCACGCTTTTTCATGTACTTACCGGCACGTTGCCGATCACCGCAGGCAAGATCGTGTTCGACGGCCACGACGTGACGCACGAGCCCGATCACAAGCGCGTGCGCCGCGGCGTCGCGCGATCGTTTCAGGTGACGAGCCTGTTCGCCAATCTGAGCGTGCGCGAAAATCTGCGGCTTGCCGCACAAGGCGTCGATGCCGTGCGCGCGCTCAATGCATGGACGCCGCCGCGCGGCGCGCTGGCGCACACCGATACCGTCGACAGCGTGCTCGAACGTCTCGCGTTGCAGCGCTTCAGCCAGGTGCCGGCGGGCGCGCTGTCGCACGGTCAGCAGCGGCGGCTCGAAGTCGGCATGGCGCTCGCCGCTCGACCGAAGGCGATCTTTCTCGACGAGCCGACGTCCGGCATGGGTATCGACGATCTCGACGATATGAAGCATCTGATTCGCGGCTTGCGCGACGACTACACCGTCGTGCTGATCGAGCACAACATGGGCATCGTGATGGACATCTCCGACACCATCACCGTGATGCAGCAAGGACGCGTCCTAGTGGAAGGACGTCCCGACGAAATTCGCGGCGACGAGCGCGTGCGGAGCGCCTATCTCGGCAACATGATCACCGGAGGCCGCGCATGATTCTCGACGTGCAGGACATTCACGGCTTCTACGGCAAAAGTCACATACTGCAAGGCGTTTCCTTGCAGATCGGCGAAGGCGAGACCGTCACGCTGCTGGGCCGCAACGGCGCGGGCAAGTCCACCACATTAAAGGCGATTGCCGGCATCGTCGCGCCGAAGAACGGGCGCGTCGCATTCAACGGCACGACGATAAGCGGCCTCCAGCCGCACAAGATCGCGTCGCGCGGCGTGTGCTTCGTGCCCGAACATCGCGGCATTTTCCGTTTGCTCACCGTCGAGGAAAACTTGCGGCTCGGCGCGCGCAAAGACTCGCCGTGGCAACTCGACGACATCTACCGGATTTTTCCGCGGCTCAAGGAGCGGCGCACGAATGGCGGCGGACAGTTGTCGGGCGGCGAACAGCAGATGCTCGCCATCGGCCGCGCGCTGATGAACCACCCGCGTCTTCTGATGCTGGACGAACCTGTCGAAGGTCTGGCACCCGTCATCGTCGAAGAAATCGTCGCGCAACTCAAGCTGATTCGCGAGGCGGGCGTCGCGATTCTGCTCGTCGAGCAAAACCTCGAGGTCTGCACGCAACTCGCGGATCGCCACTACATCATCGAGCAAGGTGTGATCGTTTATTCGGGCGATAACGCATCGTTCGCCGCCGACGATTCGATCAAGGACCGCTATCTCGGCGTCGGCGTCGTTTGAAGCTACGCCCGACTTCACTATGAGGAAGCATTGATGCAAGTTCATGACTCACAACGCGGCGACGCGCTTGCTCGTCTGCGCGTCGACGGCGAACGGCTTTGGAACAGCCTCATGCAACTCGCGCAGATCGGCGCGACGGAGAAGGGCGGCGTTTGCCGGCTCGCGCTCACCGAACTCGATCGCATCGCGCGTGACCGGTTCGTCGCGTGGGCGAAGGAAATCGGCTGCACCGTGCGCGTCGACGCGATCGGCAATATCTTTGCGCGCCGCGCGGGTTTGCGCGACGACCTGCCGCCCGTCACGACGGGTAGCCACATCGACACGCAACCGACCGGCGGCAAATTCGACGGCAACTACGGTGTGCTCGCCGGCCTCGAAGTGCTGCGCACACTGGCCGATGCAAACGTCACGACACTCGCGCCGCTCGAAGTCGCCGTGTGGACCAACGAGGAAGGCTCGCGCTTCGTTCCGGTGATGATGGGCTCGGGCGTCTTCGCCGGCGCGTTCACGCTCGAGCATGCGCTCGATCAGCGCGACCGCGAGGGCATTTCCGTGCGCGACGCGTTGGCGGCCATCGGCTACGTCGGCGAAAACACGAAACCGCATACCGTTGCAGCGTATTTCGAAGCGCACATCGAGCAGGGCCCGGTGCTCGAGGCGCATGACAAGACCATCGGCATCGTGCAGGGCGCACTCGGCCAGCGCTGGTACGACGTGACCGTGCAGGGCATGGAAGCGCATGCGGGACCCACGCCGATGGCGTTGCGCCGCGATGCATTGCTCGTCGCTGCCGATCTGATCCACGCGGTGAACCGCATCGCGCTGGATCATGCGCCGCATGGCCGGGGCACGGTCGGCTGGGTCGACGTGCATCCGAACTCGCGCAACGTGATTCCTGGCCGCGTGAAGCTGACGGTCGACCTGCGCGCCGCCGACGACGCCACGCTCACCGCAATGGACAGCGCACTGCGTGAAGCATGCAAGACCGCGGGCGAGCAAGCGGGCATCGACGTGACTATCGAGCCGGTCGTGTACTTCCCGCCGCAACCGTTCGCAGCGAACCTGGTGGCAGCGGTGAAAGAAGGCGCCGACATGCTCGGCTTTTCGTCGATGGACGTCATCAGCGGCGCGGGCCACGACGCGGTCTATCTCGCGCGCGTCGCGCCGGCCGCGATGATCTTCGTTCCGTGCAAGGACGGCATCAGCCACAACGAGATCGAGGACGCACGCGCGGATCATCTCGAAGCCGGCTGCAACGTATTGCTGCACGCGATGCTGAAGGCGGCGCAAACCGTGCCGAGCGCGCCCGTGCCGGAGGGCTCGTGCGTATGAAAATCCTCATCGCGCGGATGAATCACGAGACCAACACGTTCTCGCCGGTGGCCACGCCGTTGTCTGCATTCGGCCTGAACGGCGGGAAGCTCGGCCCAAGTTTCGGCGACGACGCGTTCAACGACAACAAGGGCATGCAGACCGCGATGGCCGCGTTCATCGACGCCGCCGCGCGCGAGGGCGCGCATATCGTGACGCCCGTGTCGGCAGCGGCGAACCCGAGCGGACCCGTCGACGCTGCGGCCTACGACGCGATCTGCGATGCAATCGTTGCAGCCACAAAGGGATGCGACGCCGTGATGCTCGATCTGCACGGCGCGATGGTCGCGGAAAATTCGAACGACGGCGAAGGCGATCTGCTCGAACGCGTGCGCGCCGCATTGCCGAATGCGCCGATCGCCGTCGCACTCGATCTGCACGGCAACGTCACGCAGAAGATGATCGACAACGCGGACGTGATCGTCAGCTTCAAGACTTATCCGCACGTCGATATGTACGAGACCGGCGCGCACGCCGCGCGTTTGCTGTTCGCGTCGATGCATGGCGACGTGAAGCCGGTGATCGCGTGGCGTCAGCCGCCGCTGCTCACGCATACGCTGCGCAGCTCGACGGCCGAAGGCGCGATGAAGCGTGCGGTCGATGCCGCCCGCGCCGCCGAAGCGGACGGCATGCTCGCGGTCTCGGTGCTGTCGGGCTTTTCGCTCGCCGATATCGAGGCGCCCTGCATCAGCGTCGTGGTGGTCGGCAACGGAGATCACGCGCAAGCGGAAGCGGTCGCCGAGCGCATCGCGCGGCAGATCTGGAACGAGCGCGAGGATTTCGTCTACCGCAGCGCGCCGCTCGCGGAATCGGTTGCAGAAGCCGCGGCGCTCGCGAAAGACGCCGACAAGCCGGTGCTGCTGCTCGATCATGGCGACAACTGCATGTCGGGCGGTACGTGCGACACGATGGACCTGCTCGAAGAAGCGCTTGCACGGCAACTCGACGGCATCGTCACCGGGCCGTTGTGCGATCCGCAGGCGGTGGCCGCGCTGATGGCCGCGGGCGTCGGCAGCACGGTCACCATCACGATCGGCAACAAGGTCGGGAGCGGCGCAGGCGCGCCGCGTGCGCCGGTCGCGATGACCGGCGTCGTGCGCGCGTTGACCGACGGCGAATACGTGATCACCGGCCCGACCTACACCGGCCAGCGCGCGCATATGGGGCGCGCGGCGGTGCTCGACACGGGCACGGTGAAGCTCGTCGTGACCGAGCACACGCACGAACCGTGGGACCTCGGCGTATTCGAAAGCGTCGGCATCGATCCGCGTCGCGCGCGCTTTCTGCTGCTCAAATCGCGCATGTATTGCCGTCCGGTTTTCGTGCCGATTTCGGCGGGACTCGTGGAGTGCGATAGCCGCGGCGTGACGAGTTCGGACTATGGGCTCTTCGCTTTCAAGAACGTGAAGCGCCCCGTGTTCCCGCTCGATGCCGACGCCGAATGGAACCCGGCGCATTGAATGACGTCCGGCCCTTGTGCAGTTTCGAGAGACTCTCTATAATTCGCGCCTCTACAGGCTCGTAGCTCAGTTGGTTAGAGCACCACCTTGACATGGTGGGGGTCGTTGGTTCGAATCCAATCGAGCCTACCAACGCATTGCGACGTAGACGAAAGCGGCTTCGCTTTCGTCTACTGTCCTATCAGCAGCAAGTCGCTTCAGTTCTCTTTTCCCTTTCGAATCCGGCTCAGGCTTAGATCGCGCGTTGCAAAGCGGCGTTCGATGCGCTTGCGTCCTGCGGCGCGGCAGATTCCGTATCGAATCTATAGAACGACAAGGCCGTTTTGCGCACGATTGAATCGAGATCCTCCGCATGAAGGCCGAGATCGAGCAGCGCGGACAACGATTCGCCGTAGCTCGTGACCGCTTCGTATTGCGTGTGCGGCCAGTCGCTGCCCCACATCAGGCGATGCGTGCCGAAGTGCTCGATCAGTTGCGCCGTTGCGTCGGCAACGAACGGCGAGCCCGGCGCCGCACAGCGATACGCGCCCGACACCTTGACCCACACGCTGCCCGTGCTGCCATAACCGAGCAGCGCTTTGAAACCGCGGTCCTGTGTGCCCAACGCGGGATCGGGCCGGCCGAAATGATCGACGACGACTCGCACGCCGCGCTCGAGAAGCCGGTCGATCATCGGCGCGAGATCGACTGCGTTTCTGTGCAGCTCGACATGCCAGCCGAGCCGCGCGACGTTATCGAAGAGGGACGTCCAAGGTTGTGCGCCGAGATCCGGCAGCGTCTGTTCCATCAGGTTGAGACGAATGCCCGTCACGCCGCGGCGGTGCATGTCCGCCAATTCACTCGTGCTTATGTCGGGCGCAACGACGACGACGCCACGCAGGCGCTCGCTCTGCGCGGCCAACGCTTGCAACAGATAGCCGTTGTCGGTGCCGAGAAAGCTCGGCTGTACCAGCACCGCATGCGTCATTCCGTGCGCGTTGAGCAGCGGTAGATAGTCGTCGAGTGTTGCATCGTAGGCGGGCGCGTAGCGCCGCTCGCCGCTCAACGGCAAGCCTCGCTCGAAAACGTGCGCGTGCGAGTCCACGCCGCTGTGTGCAAACGGGAGTGAGGAGGCCAGTGCGTTCATATTCAACTACGCGGGTGATTCAGGGTGAGATGCGCGGCGTCAGTCGCGTCCGCAGCATCGGTACGATCGGCGGACTGATCCGGCGCCGTGCCGCGCAGACGCTTGCCGCGCGTTTCGGGAAGCAGCAGCACGGCGATCATCGCGAGCCCGTACGCAATGGCCGCGTCGATGCCGATGGCCGCGCCGAGCGACATCGAATGGCTCATGTAGCCGACAAGCACCGGAAAACCCGCCGACGCAATGCGCCCGAAGTTGTAGCAAAAGCCGACGCCGGTGCCGCGCATGTCGGCGGGATACAGTTCGTTGAAGAGCGGCCCGAGGCTCGCCGGAATGCCCGCGGCGAAGAGGCCGAGCGGAAAGCCGAGCACCAGCATCTGCGTGTTCGTCAACGGCAGCATCACATACGCGAGCACGGTGACGATGCAGCAGAAAGCGAACAACGCGATATTGCGTCGACGGCCGATGCGATCGAGCAGATAGGCGCTCAGCATGCAGCCGCACCAGAATGCGACGATCACGACCGCGAGATAGCCGCCCGTGTTCAGCACCGACAGGTGCCGCTCCTTCGCGAGGAAGGTGGGCAGCCACGACATGATCGCGTAGTAGCCGCCGTGTGCGCCCGTGCCGAGCACCGCGCCGATAAGCGTCGTGCGCAGCACGCGCGGCTGGAACACCTGCACGATCTGACCGAGCGCGGATACCCTGGCGTGCGCGTCGACGCCGACGGGCGCGACCCGCACCGGTTCCTTCAGATTGCGCCGCACGAACAGCACGAGCCCGGCGGGCAGCAGGCCGACTGCGAACATCACGCGCCACGCCGTGTCGCCGGGCAGCCAGGAAAACACCGCGGCGTAGACCAGCACCGCGCCGCCCCAGCCGACGGCCCATGCGCTTTGCACCGCGCCCATCGCGCGGCCGCGATGCTCGGTGCGGATCGTCTCGGCCATCAGCACGGCGCCCGCGGCCCACTCGCCGCCGAAGCCGAAGCCTTGCAGCGCCTTGAGCAGCAGCAGTTGCGGGAAATTCTGTGCGAATGCGCACAGGAACGTGAAGCCGGCGAACCAGAGAATCGTCATCTGCAACGTGCGCACGCGGCCGAAGCGGTCCGACAGCGCGCCCGCAATCCAGCCGCCGAGCGCCGACGAAATCAGCGTGACGCTGCTGATCGCGCCGGCTTGCGTATGGCCGATGCCATAAGCCGCGATGATCGCGGGAATGGCGAGCGTGAACATCTGCACGTCGAGCGCGTCGAGTCCCCATCCGGCGAAGCAGCCCCAGAAGGTGTTGCGCTCCACCGGCGTACTCTCTTTGTACCACCTGAACATAGCCATCTCCGTCCGTCGTTCTGTCCGAATTCATGCAGTCATATATATGAATGTATAAATCTTGCACTCGATCCGGCGCGCGGTCATTGGGTAATAACCCTTGCTCGCCTGAAACCGGCGCGATGCGGTAGAGTGGTGACTCCTCTGCATAACTGTATGAATCCATGAATACGGCGTCTTTCGCGTCAAGGCCGGACGACCGGCTGCCCCGTTACCAGCAATTGCGCGACGACCTCGTCAGCCGCATTGCCGCCGGCGAGTGGGCGCCCGAAGAGGCCATCGCCACCGAGGCCGAACTGGGTCAGTTCTACAACGTTTCCACCGGCACCGTGCGCAAGGCAATCGACCTGCTGGTCAGCGACGGCGTGCTCACGCGAACCCAGGGCAAGGGCACGTTCGTGCGGCGGCCGCGCTTCGACTCGTCGCTGTTCCGCTTTTTCCGCTTTGTTTCGCGCGACGGCCAGCCTGTGCTTCCCACGGCGCGTGTGCTCAAGCGCGAGATCGTCAAACCGAACGAGGAGATCCGCGACGCGTTGCGCATGAAGACTTCCGAAAAAGCGATTCATTTGTCGCGCGTGCGCATGATCGAACGCCGAACGGTTCTCGCCGAAGAAATCTGGCTACCGCGCGCGCGTTTCGAAGCGCTCGCCACGTTGCCGCTCGATCAGTTCGAGGACCTGCTGTATCCGCTGTACGAACGGCTGTGCAAACAGATGGTCGCATCGGCGACGGAGATTCTCCGCGTCGAACAGGCTACCGCCGAAACCGCCACGCTGCTCGGCATCAAAACGGGCAGCCCGGTGATTCTGGTTCACCGCTTGGCTTCCGACTTCGCCGGCGCGCCGTTCGAATGGCGCAGCACGCGCGGCGCGGCCGATACGTTCCAGTATCAGGTCGACATCCGCTAAACGCCACGCCGGCGTTTTCTTCTCTCTCTCACGCAAGACCCCGTGCGCCCGCGCTATGCGGGTATCACCTCATGGCGTCGCATCGCGATTCATACAATCATATATATGACTGTATCAATATTGCCGATGCAATCCGGCAAGCGGAGAAACCATGTCCACACAACTCGCATTCGAGCAGCAGGTCATGAAGAAGATGGCGTGGCGGTTAATGCCGCTTCTCATCATCATGTTCCTGATTTCGTTTATCGACCGGCAGAACGTCGGCTTCGCCAAGCTGGAGATGGTGCACGCGCTCGGTATGACCGAGGCGTCGTACGGATTGGGCGCGTCGCTGTTCTTCATCGGCTATCTGCTGTTCGAAGTGCCGAGCACGCTCGCGCTGCATCGCTTCGGCGCGCGCGCGTGGCTTGCGCGCATCATGCTGACGTGGGGCGTCGTCACGGTATTGATGGCGTTTGCCCGTTCGCTGCCGGTGTTCTACTCGTTCCGTTTTGCGTTGGGCGTCGCGGAAGCCGGGTTTTATCCGGGCGTCATCTATTACCTCACACAGTGGTTTCCGCAGAGCTATCGCACGAGAGTGCTGGGCTTTTTCACGCTCGGCAGTTCGCTCGCGAACATGCTCGGCTCGCTGATCGGCGGGCTCCTGCTGACGCTCGGCGGCACGTGGGGTTTCGCGGGCTGGCAGTGGGTGTTCATCGCGACCGGCTTGCCCGCGGTGATCGTTGCCTTCGTCGCGCTCAAGTACCTGCCGAATTCGGTCAGCGACGCGCCGTTTCTGTCGCAACAGGAGAAGGACGTCGTGCTCGCCGCGCTGAAACGCGAGGCCTCGGACGCCGCGAAGGCGACGCATCCGTGGGCGGCGCTGCTCGATCCCAAGGTGTTGATGTTCGCGCTGACGTACATGCTGATGTCGACGTCGCTGTACGGCGTGACGTACTGGATGCCCACGCTGCTGAAGAGCGACGGCGTGTCATCGTCGCTCAACGGTGTGCTCAACATGATTCCGTGGGCGCTCGCGACGCTGCTGCTGCTGTGGCTTCCCGGCAAACTCAAGCGCGAGCGCGTGGTGTTGAAGGCGATGAGCCTTGTTGCAGCGGTCGGCGTGGTGGGCTTCGCGTCCAGCCTCGTGCTGCCCACCGCAACCCTGCGCTTCGCGGCGCTGTGCCTCGGCGGCGCATGCATTCCGTTGCTCTATCCGTGCTTCTGGTCGCTGCCGCCGCGCTTTTTCTCGGGCGCGCGCGCCGCGGCGAGCGTTGCGGCGATCAATGCGATCGGCAATCTCGGCGGCTTCGCGGGACAGAACCTGATGCCGTACGTCGGCAAGACGGCGCACAGCCAGATCGCGCCGATGCTGGTGCCGACCGCATGTTTGCTGACGTTGGGAATCGGCACCGGCATTGCCGCGTTGATCGGCGCGCGCCGCCGCGTAGCACTTGAAACAGCGCCGCTGCGTTCGAACTGATAGACGGGTACAAAAAAACGGCCGCGCAACTGCGCGGCCGTATGCATTTACGAGCCTGAATCACGCACGCTCAAATCGGCTTCAAGGACGAAGCAGATCGAAGCTCGCCAGCACCAACACTCCGGTCACGGCGATGAGCGCCACCGAATGTTGGCCGAAGTAGAGAAGCGCCGCCGCCGACCACGACGCCAGCGTAAATACCGCAAGCTTTTTCATCAGAACCTCAACACCGCCGCGAGCAGGCCGCTCACTACGCCGCAGATCACCACGGCCAGCGCGACCACGCTCAGCACGCGCTTCGGGAACGAGCGCCCGAGCATCGCCATCGACGGCACGCTGATCAAAGGCAGCGTCATCAGCAGCGCGCCGGCCGGACCGGCGGCCACGCCGAACGACAGCATCGCCTGGATGATCGGCACTTCGCCGGCCGTCGGAATCACGAACAGCGTGCCGGCGATGGACAGCGCGACGATCCACAACACGCTGTTGTCGATATCCGGCCCGACATGCGGAAAGAGCCACGCGCGCGCCGCGCCGAGAATCAGCACGAGCACGATGTATTCGGGCACGAGACGCAGCGTCATCGTGCCGAGGATTTTCACCCAGCGCGTGAAGGCGTTGCCCGGTTCGTCTTCGGTGACGAGTTGCGCGATGGCTTCGCGCGACGCCTGGGCTTCCTTCGGCGTGACCATGCGGTTCACCAGGTAGCCGAGGCCGAACACCATCACGAGGCCGAGCGCGAGCCGCAGGCCCATCCATTGCCAGCCGAGCACGAAGCCCATGAAAATCAGCGTGGCCGGATTCAGCGCGGTATTGCCGAGCCAGAAGGCGATGGCCGCGCCGGGCGCCGCCTGGCGCGCGCGCAGTCCCGCGACCACCGGCGCCGCGCAGCAGGTGCACATCATGCCGGGCAACGACATGAGGCCGCCTTTCACGACGCTGCTGAAGTCGCTGCGGCCGAGCGCGCGTGCGACCCATTGCGGCGGAATCAGCGCCTGGACCGCGGAGCCGAGCAGCAACCCCAGCACCATGGCTTGCCAGATCGCCTTGCCGTACGCGAACGCGTAGTCGATTGCGGATTGCCACGACGCTTCCGGCGCGCTCGCCGACGTGCCCATCAGAATGGACTTGCCGATCGAATGCTGGCTCGCGGCGACGAACGCGCGGTTGTAATACGGAAACCACTTCACATAGAAGAGTCCGACGACGGCGATCGCAAGGAACACGATCCAGCCAAGAGCGACGCGGGGCTGGCGAAGGGTTGATTGCATGTTGTTTTCAAACGTTGATGTTGAGTCAAACAAGCGCGAACGAGCGCTTGTCGAGTTGCGCGAGAAGCGCTTTGGCCTGGTCGACGACGTCGGCGTCGTTCGGCCGGAATTCGATTTGCAGCGCCTGCGGCAAGTGCACGAAATGCTGATGGCTGCTGCGCGCGTAAGCGGGATCGTAATGCAGTTCAATGAGCGCGTTCGCGAGTTCCTCGCGCCGGTTTTCGTCGACGAGTTTTTGCCAGCCGGCCACGCGCTCGCGGCTATGCAAGCCGATCAGGCGTTCCAGTTGCGTCTTCAGCAACGCGGGGTCGTCGAACAGATGCGCGTAGTCGTGAAGCAGAAACGCCGAGCGGTCTTCGCGGCTCGTCGCCACTTCGACGCACGCGCCGCGATGAAACGTCTCGAGCAGCGCGAGCGGCAGCGTAATCGCGCCGATGCGGCGGCTTTCCGCTTCCACGAACACCGGACGCGCGGCGTCGAAGCCGCGCAGCGCGCTCACGAGCAAGGTGTCGAAGCGTTTCTGCGACGGCTGCGCAACACCCGCCCATGCGCCGAGCAGCGAGCCGCGATGCGCGGCCAGCGCTTCCAGGTCGAGCGTTTGCGCGCCGGCTTCGTCGAGCGCCGCGAGCAGCCGCGTCTTGCCGCTGCCAGTCGGCCCGACCAGCGCGACGTAACGGAACTGCGTCGGCAGCGTGACGAGCGCCTCGACAGTCGCCCGCCGATAAGTCTTGTAGCCGCCGTCCAGTTGACGCGCCGGCCAGCCGATCATATTGAACAGCGACGTGACCGAGCCCGAGCGTTTGCCGCCGCGCCAGCAATAAACGAGCGGCCGCCAGTTGCGCGGCCGGTCCGCGAAGGTAGTTTCCAGATGCCGCGCGATGTTGCGCGCGACCAGCGCCGCGCCGACCTTCGTCGCCTCGAACGGCGACACCTGCTTGTACATGGTGCCGACGATCACCCGTTCCTCGTTGCTCAGCACCGGCGCATTCATGGCGCCCGGAATATGATCCTCGGCAAACTCGAGAGGCGTGCGCACGTCGATGATTTCATCGAAATCACCGGCTTGATCGAGGCTGACGAGTAGGTTTTTCAAGGGCGTGCCGACACGAAACGGGACAAAAAGCGGAGAACGACGGAAACCGGGCAGCAATGCGTGCCAAAGGGCGCCGCAGCGTCACAAAGCCGCCGGAAAGACCGAAATTATCGCATGCGCCGCGAGTGGCGGCAGGGCGCGGCTTTCTGAACCCTTTCAGGCCGGCTTGTGGGCCGCCGGCTCCTTTTAGACGACGTCCACGCGTGCGTCGCCGGCAACCATCTCGCCGATCACGCGGGCATCGCCGAAACCGTCGGCATGAAAGAGGGCGAGGACGTCGTTGACGGCGTCCGGCGAGCACGACACCAGCAGGCCGCCCGAGGTTTGCGGATCGGTGAGCAGCGTGCGCGCGGTCGAAGGCAACGTCGCGGGCAATGCAATGTCCTTGCCGTACGCGTCCCAGTTGCGCCCCGACGCGCCCGTGAAAACGCCGGCTTCGGCAAATTCGACGACGCCCGGCAGCCACGGCAAATCGGCATAGCGCACGCGCGCGGTCAGCTTCGAGCCGCGCGCCAGTTCGAGCGTGTGGCCGAGCAGCCCGAAGCCCGTGATGTCGGTCAGCGCATGCACGCCGTCGAGCGCGGCGAGTTGCGCGCCTGGGCGGTTGAGTTTGGTTGTCGCGCCGATCATCGCCGCATAGCCGTTCGCATCGAGCCGGTCTTTCTTCAGCGCCGCCGACAGCACGCCGACGCCGAGCGGCTTGCCGAGAATCAGCACGTCGCCGGCCTTCGCGCCCGCGTTGCGCTTGACGCGCCGCGGATCGACCACGCCGATCGCGACCAGACCGTAGATGGGCTCGACCGAGTCGATCGAATGGCCGCCTGCGAGCGGAATGCCCGCGTCGGCGCACACGGATTCGCCGCCCTTGAGCACCGCCGCAATTACGTCGTGCGGCAAGACATTGATCGGCATGCCGACGATGGCGAGCGCCATCAGCGGTTTGCCGCCCATTGCATAGACGTCGGAGAGTGCGTTGGTCGCGGCAATGCGGCCGAAGTCGAACGGATCGTCGACGATCGGCATGAAGAAGTCCGTCGTCGCGACAATCGCCTGTTCGTCGTTGAGCTTGTAGACGGCGGCGTCATCGGCGGTATCGTTGCCGACCAGCAGGTCGGGAAAGAACGGCAGCGGCGCGCTGCGCTTGAGCAGGTCGGCGAGCAGGCCGGGGGCAATTTTGCAGCCGCAGCCGCCGCCGTGCGACAGGCTGGTGAGGCGGGGCGAGGGCGTGGACTGAGCTTGGGCTTGAGCGTCGATCATTGTGGCGCGAATTTGTGGCTTCGAATGATCGCATTATGAAGCTTGTCGGCGTGGCGCGCTGCGGGCGGTGCTGCTAATGCACGCACGCGCCACGCCGAATTTTCACGCAACGTCGAAAGCTCAGCCGAGCCAGCCCTTGATCGCCGCCGACATCGCGGACGTCGAAATGCCATAGCGGTCATGCAGCGTGGGCAACGCGCCCGCAGCGAGAAACGCGTCGGGCAGCGCGACCTGGCGGAACGGGCACGACACGCCCGCGCGCATCAGCTCGGCCGCAATCGCTTCGCCCAGGCCGCCGATCGTCGTATGGTTTTCGGCCACCACGACGAGCCGCCCCGAGCGCTTTGCCTCGCGCACGATCGTCGCCGTATCGAGCGGCTTGATGGTCGGCACATGCAGCACGCCGACGCCGATGCGGTCGTTCTCCAGCGCCTTCGCGACTTCGAGTGCGCGCATCGTCATGATGCCCGACGAGATCACCAGAACGTCCGCGCCGTCGCGCAGCATCTTCGCCTTGCCGAGCTCGAACGTGTAGTCGTATTCGTCGAGCACGGCGGGCACGTTGCCGCGCAACAGACGCGCATAAACGGGACCGTTGTGCGCGGCAATCGCGGGCACCATCTGTTCGATGTCGAGCGCATCGCACGGATCGATCACGGTCATGTTCGGCATCGCGCGCATCAACGCGAGGTCTTCAGCGGCCTGATGGCTTGGACCGTAACCCGTAGTGAGCCCCGGCAATGCGCAGACGATCTTCACATCGAGATTGTCTTCGGCAATCGCCTGATGCATGAAGTCATACGCGCGGCGCGTCGCGAATACGGCATACGTCGTCACGAACGGCTGCGCGCCTTCGTGTGCGAGGCCGGCCGCCGCGCCCATCAGCAATTGCTCGGCCATGCCCATCTGATAGTAGCGCTCGGGAAATTCCTTCGCGAAGATGTGCAGGTCCGTGTACTTGCCGAGGTCGGCCGTCATGCCGACCACGTTGCTCTTGTGCCGCGCGAGTTCGACGAGCGCGTGACCGAACGGCGCCGAGCGAGTGACTTGGCCTTCGCCTGCAATCGACGCGATCATCGCCGAGGTCTTCAGGCGCGGTTTGCTTGCGGTGACGTTGCTCATGCGTGACTCCCGATCTCATGCGACTTCGTTGTTTCCAGTGCTTCGAGCGCGAGCTGCCATTCGTGCGCGTCGACGCGGATAAAGTGGTTCTTCTCGCGCTCTTCGAGAAACGGTACGCCGCAGCCCATGCGCGTATCCGCGACGATCATGCGCGGCTGCGCGCCAGGATGCTTGCGGGCCGCGTCGAATGCGGCGGCCACTGCGCCAATGTCGTTGCCGTCGACGCGCTGCGTGAACCAGCCGAATGCTTCGAGCTTTTCGACGAGCGGCTCGAACGCCATGACCTGCGTGGACGGTCCGTCGGCCTGCTGATTGTTGACGTCGACGATGGCGATCAGGTTGTCGAGCTTCCAGTGGCTCGCGGACATGATGCCTTCCCAGATCGCGCCTTCGTCGAGTTCGCCGTCCGAGAAGAGCGTGTACACGAACGACTTCGAGCCCTTGCGCTTGAGGCCGAGACAGCGGCCTACCGCGATCGTCAGGCCGTGGCCGAGCGAGCCGCCGGACATCTCCATGCCGGGCGTGTAGCTCGCCATGCCGGACATGGGCAGACGGCTGTCATCGCTGCCGTAGGTTTCGAGTTCGGCGGCGGGCAGAATGCCGGCTTCGAGCAGCGCCGCGTACAGCGCGATCGCGTAGTGTCCGTTGGACAGCAGGAAGCGGTCGCGCTCTTCCCATTCCGGATCTTCCGGTCGATAACGCATCGCGCCGAAGTACGCGACGGCCAGCACGTCGGCGATGTCGAGCGCCTGGCCGATGTAGCCCTGGCCCTGCACTTCGCCCATTAACAACGCGTTTCTGCGGATGCGATAGGCGCGCTCGGCAAGCGATGCCGCCGGCGCATTGAGTGGACTGTTCATGTCGTCTCCTGAGATCAGTCGAATAGTTGAAAAGGATCAGCGGTTCACGGACTTCGCGGGCACGAGGAACACGAGGCACGCGCCGAGCGTGACCGCGGCCGAGATGAAGATGAGCCCCGCGGTCGAACGGCCTGTCAGGTCGTTGAGCCAGCCCACGATGGCCGGTGAAAAGAAGCCCGCGAGATTGGCGAAGCAGTTCACCGCCGCGATGCCGGCCGCGGCCGACATGCCGCCGAGCAGCGCCGTCGGCAGCGACCAGAATTGCGACGACGACGCGAGAATGCCCGCCGCAGCAACGCTCAAGCAGACGATCGACGCGGGCACGCTGCCGAGCGTCGGCAGAATCGCGAAGCCTGCGGCGGCAATCAGCATCGGAATCGCGAGATGAAGCCGGCGTTCGCGGCGACGGTCCGCGCTCATGCCGACCAGCGGCAATGCAACGATCGCGCACAGATACGGAATCGCGGTGAATACGCCCACCCACAGCGGATCGGCAACGCCCGATTTACGAATGATGGTCGGCAGCCAGAAGGTCAGGCCGTACTGGCCGAGCACCACGCAGAAGTAAATCGCGGCCATCAGCCACAAACGGCGGTCGCCGATAAACGAGCGAATCGAAACGTGAGCGGTGGTATGCGCGTTGTCGCCGGCTACATTGCGGGCAAGCAGATTCTTTTCCGACTCGGTGAGCCACTTCGCTTTCGCGATGCTGTCGTCGAGATACAGCAGAATCGCGACGCCCAGCACGAGCGAGGGCAGCGCTTCGAGCAGGAACAGCCACTTCCAGCCGGACATATTCATCGCGCCGTGAAGCGAATGCATGATCCATCCGGACAGCGGGCCGCCGAGTATGCCGGCAAGCGGAATCGCCATGAAAAAGAGCGACAGCGCCTTCGCTCTGCGCGTGGCGGGAAACCAGTACGTCAGATAAAGAATCACGCCGGGCGCAAAGCCCGCTTCGGCGACGCCGAGCAGAAAGCGCAGCGCGTAGAACGCGGTGGGCGTCTTCACGAAAACGAACGACGCCGAAATCACCGCCCATGTCAGCATGATTCGCGCGAGCCACTTGCGCGCGCCGACACGATGAAGAATCAGATTGCTTGGCACCTCGAACAGAAAGTAGCCGAGAAAGAAGATGCCCGCGCCCATGCCGTAGACGGTTTCGCTGAAGCGCAGATCGTTGAGCATTTGCAGCTTCGCGAAGCCCACGTTCACGCGATCCAGATACGCGCCGAGATAGCACAGCATCAGAAACGGAATCAGCCGGCGGCTGACTTTCGCGTAGGTGCGCGACTCGAAGCTCGTCGAGTCCGCGTGCGCGAGCAGCTCGCCGTCGATAGGCGAAGCGGTGAATTTCGATTTCATGTTTGTCTCCTTCCATGTGCCCTGGGTGAGTCCCAGGTGCGAGGCGTCCGTCAATGAATGAGCATGCCGCCGTTCACGTCGAGCGTGATGCCCGTGAGATAAGTGGACAGATCGCTCACGAGAAAGAGGCACGCATTTGCGACGTCGGCCGCATCGCCAAGCCGGCCGAGCGGAATGCCCTTGATGATGTCGGTGCGCATCTCGGGCGTGAGTTTGTCGCCGGTGATGTCGGTCTGGATCAGGCCCGGCGTGATCGAGTTCACGCGGATGCTGTCGGGACCGAATTCGCGAGCCATCGCTCGCGCGAGACCGAGCACGCCGGCCTTCGCCGCGCTGTAATGCGGGCCGCCGAAAATGCCGCCGCCGCGCTGCGCCGACACCGACGACATGCACACGATGCTGCCGCTTTTCTGTTCCTTCATCGCGGGCAACACCGCTTGCGACATGTACAGCGTGCCGCGCAGATTGACGTCGACGATCGCGTCGAAGCCTTCGGCGCTGATGTCGAGTGTGCGCACCGGCTGCGTGATGCCCGCGTTGTTGACGAGACCGTCGATGCGGCCGTAGCGTTCGAGCGCCGCCTTCGCGGCCCTGACGCAGGCGGCTTTGTCGGTGACGTCGCAGGCGAGGCCGAGATGTCCGGCGCCGAGGTCGGCGGCCGCCGCTTTCGCATCTTCTTCGCGCAGATCGAGGATCACGACATGCGCGCCTTGCGCGGCCAGCGCTTTCGCCGTCGCCTTGCCGATGCCGCGCGGCGAAGCCGCGCCCGTGACGATAACCACCTTGTTCTCGAGCAGCATCACTTGTCTCCTGAATGTTGATGTGATGGCGCAAGTGTCCGGCAGGCCGCTAACCGCATCAACGCGGTACGGCTCAACTATGCTTGAGAAATTTTCAGGTGTTCGTGCGGGGAAGCGCGACGCTTGCTGCGCGGCGGTTTGCGGGCAGCAAGGCAGCAAGCGGTGTGCGGGCGATGATGGAATACCCTGGTGCCGAAATGCCCGCGATTGTCAGGCCGCGCGCGCCTGATGACCAATTTCCCGCTCGATCCACGCGATGAATCGCGCGACTCGCGGCAGCTCCGCATTTTGCGGCGGATAAACCAGATGATGCGCGCCGACTTCGACCGCATGCGAATGGTCGAACACCGGCACGAGCGCGCCTTCGCGGATGCGAACCGACGCGAGCATCAGACTTTCGAGCGCGATGCCGAGGCCGAGCGCCGCCGTTTCGAGCGACATATACGAGCGGTCGAACGAGAAATCGAAGGTCTTATGCGCGGCCGGCACGCCGGTGCGCCCGAACCATTGCTTCCACTGAACGAGCGGTGTCTCGGAGTAGATCAGCCGATGCGCAAGCAGATCTTCCGGCGCGTTGACCGGATGGTTGCGCAGATAAGCGGGCGACGCGAGCGGCGCGATGAATTCGTTGCGCAGCGTGCGGACTTCGAGATCGCGCCAGTTCGCGTAGCCGTGCCGTATGTCGATGTCGTAATAGCCGCTCGTGAACGACACGTCTTCATACGAGCAGGCGAGATTCAACTGGATATCGCCATTGGCTTCCTGAAACGATGCGAGCCGCGGCAGCAGCCACATGAGCCCGAAACTCGGGCTCGAATGCACGCGCAGAATCTCGACCTCGGTGCGGCTCGATGCGCGTTCGGTCGCGCGGCTCAGATCCGCGAGAGAACCGGTCACGTCGGATAGATAGCGCTCGCCCGTCGGTGTCAGCACGAGGCCGCGGCCCGAGCGATAGAACAGCGCCTGGCCGATGACCGACTCGAGATTGCTGATCTGATGGCTCACCGCCGAAGCAGTCAGGCCGAGTTCTTCCGACGCGCGGTTGACGCTCCCGGTGCGGGCCACGCTCTCGAAAGCGATGATGGCTTTGACGGGCGGAATGCGCATGTGAAGTCTGGTTCGCTGTTCGTTGTGAAGTGTTCCCGATGCTGACCCCGGCCACACGAGGGCAGTAGTGCGGTAAACCATGAAGCGCCTCGTGCGGTGCAGCAAGTGCGCGAGCGCAGCCGCGATTATCCGTCAATCGTCGGAAAGTGCCTCGCCGGTACGCGCTTTGCTGCCTTCAGTTCGGGTCGATGCGGGCGGCAAGCCGAACCTCGGGCATGGAGGCGTGACATGGGATGCGGCGCGAAGGGTGTCATGACGTTGGGGCACGAAAAAGACGTTGCCGGCGAGGAAATGCTCAACATGCAGCATCTCGAAGCGAGCCCGGACGGCGAGTTCGTTCTGCTCGTGGAAACCGAGCGTTCCGAATGGGGCGTGCAGCAGCAGACCAGTTACCGGATGCCTGCGAAACGCCTGATCGAGTTGATCAGGACAGAGGGCGAACGCATCGGCGATTAATGCGCGCCGCGAGCCCCGATGCGCGGCAGTCAATTCATCGTAGGCGCGGGTGTCCGGCGGTTATGGCGCGCAAGCGTATCGCGATAGATGCCCGGCACCATCGCCAGTTTCGCGGGCGTGCCTTCCTGAACGACGCGGCCGCGATTCATCACGATGATCCGGTCGAACGACTGCAACGTCGACAGTCGATGCGCGATCGCAATCACCGTGCGATTTTTCATGAGGCGTTCGAGCGCGGCCTGAATGACGATCTCCGATGCGGTGTCGAGCGCGGACGTTGCCTCGTCGAGCAGCAGGATCGGCGAGTCCTTCAGGATCGCGCGCGCAATCGCAATGCGTTGACGCTGTCCGCCGGACAGCTTCGTGCCGCGATCGCCCGCTATCGTGTTCAGGCCGTCCGGCAATGCGGCGATGAAGTCCATGCAGCTCGCGTCCTCGCACGCGCGCTTCACGTCGGCTTCCGTTGCATCGGGACAGCCGTAGCGGATGTTATCGAGCAGCGAGCGATGAAACAGCGTGACGTCCTGAGGCACGACGGAAATCGCCGCCTGCAGACTCTGCAACGTCACGTAAGAGATGTCTTGATCCGAAATGCGCACGCATCCGTTGGCGGGATCGTAGAAGCGCTGAAGCAGCGCGAGCACCGTCGACTTGCCCGCGCCGGACGGCCCGACCAGTCCCACGCGCTCGCCTGCTTCGATATGCAGTGTGAGGTCGCTCAATACACGCCTGCGCCCCGGATAAGCGAACGAAACGTTGTCGAAGTCGACGGTCGCCTCGCGCACGATCAGCGGTATCGCTTTCGGCGCTTCGGGCATCGCATGAGGCGTCAGCAAGGTTTGCGATGCTTCCGCGAGACGCGCCACGTGCTGCGTCAAATCGACGAATGCCACGGCGACATCGCGCGAACCGTGCAGAATCGCAAAGCCTAGTGAGCCGACGAGAACCACATCGCCGGTGGTCGCGCGGCCTTGCGTCCACAGCCAGATCGTCCAGCCGAGCAGCGCCGCCGACAGCAACGCAGTCGCGAACGCGTGCACGAGACGCAGCTTCTCCAGATACAACAGACTGCGCCTGCGTGCCACGGCTTCGGCTTCGAGATGGCCGTCGAAGCGCCGCAACTCCGCGGGCACCGCGCTGAACGCGCGCACCAGGCCCATATTGCCGATCACGTCGACGAGTTCGCCGTCCACCGAAGCGGCCTGGCTCGCGAACGCCTCATGCCGCGAGGTGCCTTTGCGCGCGAGCCAGAACAGACACGCGGTGAGCAGCGCGGAGATGGCGACGAGCGCGATGCTCGTCGGCAGGCTTACGGTTGCGACCATGACGATCGCGCCGATCACGGTGAGCGTCGGCGGCAATGCGGTCCACGCCACCGTGTTTTCGATTACGTAGACCGCGTTCGCCGTGGCCGACACGCGGCTCGACAGCACGCCCGGTTGCTTGTCCGCGAAGAAGGTCGGCGCGTGGCCCATCAGATAGTCGAACATGTCCTGGCGAATGTCGCCCGTCACGCGCACGAACGCGCGCGAGGAGACCCAGCCGGCGACGCGCCACATCAGGTTGTCCGCAAAAATGAGCCCGACGAGCACGGCGAACGCATACGCGACCGTCTGCGGATGCGCGCGTCCCTGAGGCAGTGCGTCGATCAGATTGCGGATGCCGTATTGCGACGCCAGCGCGAAGCCGACCGCGGCGACGACACTCGCGAGCACGATGGCGTGAGCCGTTTTACGGCGCGCGATGTAGCGCCAGATGAGACGAATCGGCCGGCCGGCGTAGCGCGACAGAACGCGCGAATGCCGCCGCCCGCGCACGCGGCTCGCGCGGCCCCGATCGCTGTGGTCGACGAGTTCCATGGTGCCCTTCCCGAACTTGCGCGCCGGCAGGCGACAGGTTTTCCTTCCATGCGGGAAAGGGTTCCATGTGTCCGGCGAAGGAGTTGCGCAAGGGGCATGCCTTGGGGCGGGGCGTGAGTCGTGCGCTTACCTGGCGGTATCGTCGATCGCGCCCGTTGCGTCGAACTGAATGACGTGCTCCGCCAACGAGCCGTTTCTTCGCTCGATATACACCGTGCCGTGATAGCTGACGCGCCAGCCGTCGCGCGGCGCGACGAGAGGAAAATTGCCGCCGGGGCGGCTGTCGATGCCGCCAAGTCCTGCCGCCGGTGCCGGCACATTGTTCTCGAGCGTCGCGTTCGATGAAATCACGTTGTCGTGCCACGACGACTGTTCTTTGGCGGCTTCGAGACTCTTGCCGTCGGTGTCGACGGTGTTGTCGGTCGAAGCGGTGTTCGCGGCGTCGACGGAAACCGTGCGGCTCTTCGCGCGTTGCACCGGATCGGGAGAATCGGTGGTGATTGCATCGAGATCGATGGGCGGCAGATTCGCCGCGTTGTTCGTGCGTCCCGTCGGCTCGGCCGCGCCGGCGTTGCTCGTGCTGCCGAACTCCTTCGCCTGGGTGCGGGCGTCGGGAGAAGCCGTGCCGGTTGCGGGCGTTCGCGCCGGACTTTTTGCGGCCATCTCGTTCTGCTGCTTCTGGGTGGGATTCTGTTCCGCGTTTTGCATATCGATACTCCTGCCGTTAGTGACACGCCAAAGCGCCCGTGAAAGCCTTACATGAAGCGTTGAAAAAAGTGACTGGCGCCTGGGGTTCGCGGGCGGCTTGCGCCGTCGCGAACGCGGGTTCCTGATTGATCTCCGCAGCGAACGTTCCCGGCAGGTGGGTTCGCTGCAAACGTGTCACTCCTACTGCACCAGCCTTGGGGGAGTGTAGGCGCCGTAATTCGGTCCCACTCCTCCCGAGTTGGGCGTGCGGCAATGGCTCATGTCGTTCGACATCTGCACGAGAACGTAGGGACTCGAGCCATTCTTCGCATCCAGAATGTGCACGCAGGCGAACGCCACGACGGGCTGAAATCCGCTGGTCGCCGGATCGTTCACCACCGCCACGGTCGCCCACGCGCACTGCCCATTGCCGGCGGCACTACAGTCGCCCGCGCCCTTAAAGAGCGTATTTTCCGTGCCGCTCTGGATCCACGTACCCGGTGAAGCCCCAATGGAGAAAGTCGTACTGTTGCCACTCGTCAAGAGTCCTCTGGCATAGCTGGCACTCTGGTCATTGACATTAAACGTGGTCCACTGTCCCGACTCACAGGCGCCGTAGTGATAACTCGATCCGATCTGAAAGAAGTAAGGTTGGCCCTGTTGTTGTGCAACGCTTGTCCCAGGCAACGTATTATTGTTCGGCGACAACTTCGGGGAACTGGTGGCCGCGTTCCAGTAGTTGTCATATAGGCACTTGGACATGGCCAACGGAAACAATCCGCCAGGGCCCACATTACCGGGCGTGGAAAGCACCGCCGTCGCCACCGCACTGGCTTTCAGAATCTGGACGCCAAGCACGCTGCCGAAAAACACCGGCACTGCTCCGTTCGCGTTCGATCCGTCTTTGTGAATGGTCACCTGAACCGCCGGCAGGTCGGACGCGCCGGGTGTGAACGGCAGCGACTCGAGACCGTATGGCGTCCCCGTGGCGTTCCAGTAGCCGGTCGCTACCGTACTGGCTTTTACGTAGGCCGCTTGCACCTGGTTTGTCGCGGTCGACGTCGAAAACGACGACGCCTTTGCGGATGCCGTGATCCAATCCGGCTGCGTGGCAGTGGTGTTCCCGCATTCCGTGCGCCGCATCAGGCATCCGGCGCCGGCCATCGCCGCGGCGTCAGCCGCATTCTGAAGCTGGCTGCGTGCAACCAGCAGATTGCCGATGTCGATGGCAAGAGCTGCAATCCCCAACAGGAATAGCATGCAAAGCGCGACAGTGACGGCCACTGCCCCTTCCTGTTTCCGTCTGCTTTTTCCCGTGCGCATGACAGTCCCCTTATTCGTTGTTCATGACCGTGGTGGCGGTCAGCGTGATCGGCCCCGTCACCGCGGATAGCATTGCGCCCAGTCCTAGCCCGGCATACTGATAGGAAACCGTCACCGAGAGTGGCGTACCAAAGGCGCCGCCCTGACCTGTCTGCGTGACTGTCGGCGTGTTGGCCGTTCCGAATGTCACGAGAAAGGAAGACGTGTAGTTCTGGACGACGTTTTTAATGTCCGCGCTGGTAGGCTTCGGGCTCTTGAGCACAATCCCCGCACGGGCTCCTTCGCGACTGGCATTCGTAATCACCGCCTTGTCGTAAAGCGCAATCCCCAGTTCGACGGTTCCGAAAATGAGCAGCAGCAACAGCGGCAGGATCAACGCGAATTCCACTGCGGCCACGCCTGCCTGACGGCGCGATCGTCGCCGGCCCGACGCGTGCAGCGCAGGCGCATGACGTGATGCAGCCGAACTTTTCGATGCGGCATGCCCGGCGAACGGTCTCGTTGTGTGGCTCATTTCTATTCCCCTCTGGGCGCTGCTCGTTCGGTCATCCGATTGGTGAGCGCCGCGTTCTATGCCTCAATACCGCTGACCATCAGCTTCCCATCGTCGGCAACAGCACGCGGTAGATGTGAATGAAGGCCGGTCCGATCAGCACCGTCATCAATGCCGGAAAGATGCAGAAGATCAGCGGAAACAGCAGCTTCAATGCGATCTTCGCGGCGCGTTCTTCCGCGCGCATTCTGCGGCGCGTGCGCAGCGTGTCCGACATCACGCGCAGCGAAGCGCCGATGCTTGTGCCGAAGCGTTCCGCCTGCACCAGCATCGACGCAAACGTATCGATGTCCTCAGCGCCCGTGCGCAACGCGAAGTTGCGCAGCGCCTTTTCCTTCGTGAAGCCCGAGCGCAGTTCGAGCAGCATCAATTGCAGTTCGTTTGCGACTTCAGGACTGGCGAGCGTCATTTCGTCGGCCACGCGCATCAGCGCGGCGTCCATGCCGAGGCCCGCTTCGACGCAGACGGTCAGCAGATCGAGCGCATCCGGAAAGCTTTCGACAATCCTGCGCTGACGCCGCGCGCGGCAGCGTGCGAGCACGGCGTTGGGCACGTAGTAGCCGAACGCGGCAAGCAGCGCGAGAATCAGCGCGACAACCGTGTACTCTGTGTTGATCGACGGCATGTGCGTCAACGCGACGAGGCCGAGCAAAGGCAGCAGCAGCGCAAGGGCGGTTTTCGCCGCGAAGTAGAGCCCGGCCGCCGTCGACGAACGCCAGCCCGCATTCATCAAACGCAGCCGCAGCGGCGAGTCTTCCCAACCTTCCTTCGGAATCGACAACTGCGAGATCGGACGCGAAATGTCGGCGATTCTCTCGGCCCATCCCGACACGGCCGAAGGCCGCGCTTCCGGTGAGAGCGACACGCCGCCCGCCTGTTCGATGCGCCGCTGCATGTCGCGTGGCATCAACCACCACATCAGCGCGACGACGCTGCAGAATGCCGCTGCAAACAGACCCGCAAGCAACAGCATGTTTGTTGAATAGAACGCTTCCATTACGGTTCTCCGGTTCGTTGGTGCGCGAGGGGCCCGCGTTCACACGCGGATCTGCACGATGCGCCGCATCCACAGGATTCCCAATACCATTGAGACAAGCATCGTTTCGATGATCTGAAGCCCGGCCGGGTCTTCCCACAGCACCGAAAAGAAAGTCGGGTTCACCACCTGCATGGCGCCAGCGGATGCAAACGGCAACAGCGCGAGAATCCAGCCGGACAGACGTCCCTCGGCGGACAGGACCCGCACCTTGTCGAACAACTGCAGACGCGCGCGCACCAGCGACGCGATGCTGTCCAGAATCTCCGCAAGGTTGCCGCCGGTTTCGCGCTGGATCAGCACCGCGATCACGAAGTAGCGCAGGTCGCCTACCGGCACGCGCGTCGCCAGATTCAGGAGCGCTTCATTGAGGGTGACGCCGTAATTGATCTCGTCGAAGACGATGCGGAACTCGCCGGCCATCGGCTCCGCGAACTCGCTGCCGAGCATGCCGAGCGCGCTTGAGAACGAATGCCCGGCTCGCAGTGCGCGGCTGATCATGTCGGCGGCTTCGGGCAACTGGCGTTCGAGAACCCGCAGACGTTTGCGGCGAGCGCGCAGCATGCGCAGCGTCGGAAAGGCGAGAGCTGCAACGGCGGCGAGCACGGTCACGAGCGTCGGCACCTGCACCGGCGAGAAGTTCGCTGCGAGCAGAACGAGCACAAGCGCCACCACGCTATGCGTCGCGAGCCGGCCCACCGTGAGGCTCGAGCCGGACTGAAGAATGATGCGATCGAGCAGATGGATGCGCGGCACGCGCATCATCAGCGCATGGACCGACGCCGAGTTGCTCAGCATGCGCTCCTTGAGGATGGAGAGGCGCTCGCCGTTCGCATGCGCGCCGGCCGACAGCGCGCGAATGCGCTGATCGAGGCGTCGCGCGGCGGGCCCGTGATGACTGTTCCACCACTGATAAATCCCCTCGATCCCGAGGACCACGGCAATGAACAGCAGGAAAGCGAAGGCGTAGAAGATCGGATTCATGGAAGCCTCGGAAAAGTGAGCGGCGTGCCGCCGGCGGCTGGCGTCATGCGGTGTCGAAGTGCCGGTTTGGGTCGTATAGCTGATCGGGCAGCACGATGCCGAACGCCTGCAGCCGCTCCGTGAACTTCGGTCTCACGCCGGTCGCGCAGAAGTGGCCGCGCACCGCGCCGTTCTGATCGACGCCGGTTCGCTTGAACGTGAAGATCTCCTGCATGTTCACCATCTCGCCTTCCATGCCGGTCAATTCCTGAATGCTGACGACCTTGCGGCGTCCGTCAGTCAGGCGGGCGACCTGCACGACCACCGAGATCGCCGACGAAATCTGCTGGCGCAGGTTCTTCGGCGGCAACGACAGGCCGGCGAGGCTGATCATGTTTTCAAGGCGCGTCAACGCGTCGCGCGGCGTGTTCGCGTGAATCGTCGCGAGCGAGCCTTCGTGACCGGTGTTCATCGCGTTGAGCATGTCGAGCGCTTCGGCGCCGCGCACTTCGCCGAGGATGATGCGATCGGGGCGCATCCGTAGCGCGTTGCGCACAAGCGTGCGTTGCGTGACTTCGCCGCGTCCTTCGACATTCGGCGGCCGCGTTTCGAGGCGCAGTACATGGTGCTGGCGCAATTGCAGTTCGGCCGCGTCTTCGATGGTCACCACGCGCTCGCCCTCCGGAATGAAACCCGACAGGATGTTCAGCAACGTGGTCTTGCCGCTGCCTGTGCCGCCCGAGACGAGCACGTTGACCTTCGCACGCGTGAGCGCGTCGAGCAGTTCGGCCATCGGCGGCGTGAGGCTTTGCGACGCGACCAGGTCGCTCATTTGCAGCGGATTCACGGCGAAACGCCGGATCGACATCAGCGGTCCATCCACGGCCGAGGGCGGAATGATCGCATTGACGCGCGAGCCGTCGGGCAGCCGTGCATCGACCATCGGACTCGACTCGTCGATGCGCCGTCCGACGCGCGAGACGATCTTCTCGATCACCTTCATCAGATGCGCGTCGTCGTAGAAGGTCACGTCCGTCAACTCGAGACGGCCGCGCCGTTCGACGTAAGTCGTGCGGTGCGTGTTGACGAGAATGTCCGACACGGTCGGGTCGCGCAGCAGCGCTTCGAGCGGGCCGAAGCCGAACATCTCGTCGTGAATGTCGGTGGTCAACTGCCTACGTTCAAGATCGTTGACGGGCGCCTTGTCTTCTTCGAGGATGCGCGCGATCAGTCCGCCGATTTCCTGGCGAACCTGTTCGGCGGGCAGCCGCGCGAGACGTTCGAGTTCGACGCGGTCGAGCACGGCCTCGTGGACCTTGCGCTTGAGCGTCTGGTAGGCGGCGCGCGCGAGACCTGACGGCGCGCGCATGCCTGACTGGCGGTCGGGCAGCGCATGCACCGCCTGTGACGACATCTGTTCGCGTAGTGACATGAAATTCTCCTCGCTGACGTTATGACGCCGCCGACTGGCGCTGCGTGGCCGAGCGGCCGAATAGCCGGCCGAGCAGTGGCTCGCCCTGTTTCTTCTGCGGCACGACGCCCGTCGACTGATTGACGATGCTTTGCGCGAGCGCTTGCACGCCGCGCGAGAGCGCGCTGTTGCGCGCGACCTTCAACAACGGTTCGCCGAGATTCACGGCTTCGCTCGCCGCGTGCGGGTCGTCGGCGATCACATGCGAAGGGCGCTTGCCGAGCACCTGTTCGAGCGCGCTCGCGGCCCGCTCGTCGTGACGGCGATGCCGGTTCAGCAAGAGACGAAGCCGTTCCGGCGAATACGCGAGCGACACCAGCATGTCCTGCAGACGGCGCGCCGCGCGCACATACGGCATGCTCGCCTGCAGCACCATGTGAATCTCCGCGCTGCGATCGAGCGCGACGATCGACAATGCATTGATGCTTTGCCCGAGATCGAACAGCACGACGTCGTAGCGCGGCGCCGCGACGCCGAGAATCCATTCGAGCTGCTCTTCATGAATCTCGAGCGCCTTCAACGGATCGCCCGCGCCCGCGAGCACATGAAAACCCGATGTGACGTGCGTGAGCGATGCATCGAGAAACGCGGCGTCGATGCGCTCGATCTGCGCGCACATTTGCGGCAACGTTGACGGCGGTTCCTGGTCGCTGACGAGAAACGCGGCGTCCGCGAACATCGGGTTCAGATCGACGAGCAGCACGCGCTTGCCGTGCAGCGTCGCGATCGCGTGGCCGACGTTGGCCGCGATCAGGCTCGTGCCCGCGCCGCCCTTGCACGAAATGAACGACACCATATGCGTTTCGTGGCGCGCGTCGCCGGCATGCGGAGCCATCGCGCGCTGCACGGCGGCGCCGAGCGCGCGCGCGTCGAGCGGCCAGTTCAGCACGTCGCGGATGCCGGCGCGCATCGCGGCGATCAGCGTGTCGGGCGATGTTTGCGGCAACAGCAGCAAACACGTCAGGCGCGGATAGCGATGCACGAGCGCGTTGACCGAATCGAGTCCGGCGCGTTCGGGCGACGACGCGTCGATGATCAGGACATCGAACGCATCGAGACTGTCGCCCCGCTCGAGCAGCGCGGAAGGCGCGCCTTGCGTGCGAGTCGTCGTGCAATTGCCGCAGTCCGTCAGGAGCCGAACGATCTCGGACATTCGGCCCGCGTGCTCGGAGTTGATGAGGATATTGATCATGATGTTGTCATCCGCGGAATCGTTGCGGGGTTGGTCTTGCGACGGCTCGCGCCGTCGCGTCGCCCACGTTGGCTATTCGCCGTTCGCAGGCGCAGGCATCGCCGCGCCTCCGCCCGCGCCGCCGGCTCCGCTGCCGCCCACGCCGATCACGAAGGCGTTAGCGGTTGCGGGCGGCGCCTTGAACGACGCGTTGTAGTTCGACATCGCGCCGACGGCGGCTTTACCGTCGACACCCTGCGTCGACGGATTCTTGGTCGCCGCGTCCGGATCGATGATCTGCGCCGCCGTGAAGCTCTTCACGGATTCGCCGAAGTGCCGGTCGAAGTTCGGCGTCGTCGACATGCAGCCGTTGAGCGCGAGGCACGCCGGCACGAGCAGTGCAGTCCAGCGCGAAAAGAAGAGGATGCGATTGGTCATGACGTTCTCCCGAGGAGTGCATTAGTTGTGAGCGCGTGCGGACGGCGAGCGCGGTTTGTCGGACGGCGGCGCTTCGCGTGCGGCGATCTGCGCGGCTCGTGCTTCTATTTGTGCGGCGCGAGCGGTGGCGTTGTCGGCGGCGTTCTCGGCGGGTTTGTCGGCGGGCTTGCCGGTATCCGCGGGCGTGACGGCTCGCGGCTCGGGCAGCGGCGCGGCGCTTGCAGCGGGCGTCGGCACCATCGCGGAGACGGGCGGTTCAGCAGCGCTCGGCGTGGCCGGAGCCTGCGGTTGCGACGGTGCGGGAGCCATTGCGGGCGAGGGCGCCGGGGCAGGCATCGGCGGCGCGGGCTTTTTGCTGCCGGCCGGATCGCGGCCTTCCATGTTGCCCATCAGATAGACGTCGGCTTCGTTAGGCGTCTTCAGATGGTCCGTGGGCAGCGGCAGATTCGACGCCGTTTGCAGCGGCTTCACGAGATGCGGCGTGATGATGAACACTAGCTCGGTGCGGTCCTGCTGATACGACGTGCTTCTGAAGAGCGCGCCCAGCACCGGCACTTCGCCGACACCCGGTATTGCCTTCAGCGTGCCCGCCGCATTGCTCTTGATGAGGCCGCCGATCGCGAAGGTCTCGCCGTCGTTCATCTGCACCGTGGTCGATGCGCGGCGCGTGGTGATGAGCGGCAGCACCGTGAGGTTGTTGGTATTCGTCGCGCCGACCGTGACGCCGGTCGACGACAGCTCCGACACTTCTGGCGCGACCTTCAGGTTGATGCGGCCGCCCGCGAGCACGGTCGGCGTGAACTTCAGGCCGACGCCGAATTCCTCTTCCTGCAGGATGATGGTCGACACGCCGTTCAGGTTGCTCTGCGGAATCGGAATGAACACCTTGCCGCCCGCGAGGAACGTCGCTTCCTGTCCGCTCAGCGTGACAAGATTCGGCTCGGCGAGAATCTTCACGAGGTTGTCGCCGTGCTGGGCGTCTATCGCGACATTGAACGGACGGTTGTTCGCCTTGTTCACATCGACGATGCTCGACACGCCCGCGAGCAGGCTGCTGATGAGCGCCCCGCTCCACGAGCCGAAGCCGCCCTGGATGTTCATCGCCGCGCCCAACTGGTTGAGGACCGTCTTCGAGACTTCGGCGACCTTCACTTCGAGCATCACCTGTTGCGGCGAGTCGACGCTCATCATGTTCAGCACGGTCGCGCTTTTGCCGTTGCCGTTTCCGTTCGCAGCGCCGTTCGGGTTTGGCAGTGTGGTGCGCGCATACGCCTTGGCGATTTCCTGCGCCTGGGCCGCGGCCTGCGCGCTCGATACGCGGCCGGCCAGCACGAGATCGCCGGCGACCGTCGACACGCGGATGTTCGGCTCATCGGGCATCAGTTGGGATAACGAAGTTTGCAGGCCGCCGGCGTCCGCGTTCACCACGACGTTGATGACTTCGCACGCGCCGCTCTTGCCTTGCACGATCATGTTGGTGGTGCCCACGGCCATCCCGACCACGTAGAGCGTTTTCGGCGAGACCATGGTTGCCTGCGCAATCAGCGGATTGCCGAGCGTGCGGTTGCGCACGGGTTCGGCGGTTTGCATCAGCGTGGACTTGCCGACGGGGACCACCACCGTGCTCTGTTCGCTCTGCGTGCGTGTGCATGCCGGGCCGCGCGCTGCGGCGTTTTGCATCGCACTCGTCGGCTGAGCCGGCGCAGCATTCATGCTGATGGTCATTTGCACGGGACCGT
Source organism: Paraburkholderia sp. RL17-368-BIF-A (assembly GCF_046054045.1). Taxonomy (NCBI): domain Bacteria; kingdom Pseudomonadati; phylum Pseudomonadota; class Betaproteobacteria; order Burkholderiales; family Burkholderiaceae; genus Paraburkholderia; species Paraburkholderia sp. RL17-368-BIF-A. The sequence goes on along the minus strand of NZ_JARESN010000026.1, from coordinate 45,231 downwards.
GCGGCATGGGCGCCGCGCCGGCCCTCGCGTTCTCTACCGCTTCCTGTGCCCGCACGCCGTTTGCGGCGAGCAGGGATGCGCATACCGTTGTGGTCAGCAACGCCGTGCGCATCGCGCTACCCTGCTTGATCTTTATCCGATTCGATTTCATTTCCGTGTCTCCCCGTAGCCCGCTGCGAGCGAACCGTCGTGCGTCAGACGCTGCGGCATCGCGTGATGGTGTGTGTAATTAAAAGCATTCCTGACTACCTTGCGTGCCCGACAGTACGCCGACGCAGTCGCGCTTCGGCGCCGGCCGCGCCGTGTATTTCACGCGCGTGGGCGCCGCCGCGACAATCGGTGCCGAGGCGGGTGCAGCGGGCTTGCCGAGCAGCGTGAACTTGGTCGCGCCGCCGGTGGGCAACGCGCGGTCGTCGATCTGATTGCGCAGCACGAGCGACAGGCTGCCGACGCTGCGCGCGAGGTCGAGCTTCTCCGCCTGGTCCGGCGTGACTTCGAGCGTGACCGCGTTGACCACTTTGGGCTGCGTGTCGTCGCGGCTAACTTGCTGCGCAACCGCTAGCACCAGAATCTTTTCGAGGACGATCTTCGAAATGCTTTGCTGCGGATCGGCCGTCTTTGCTTCGGGTTCCTGAGTGTTGACGATCACGTCGACGTAGTTGCCGGGCAGCGCAAAACCCGCCACGCCGACAACATCGTTCACGCGCACCGTGATCGCGCGCTTGCCTTCGCCGATAACCGCCGACAGCCCGCCCTTCGTGCCTTGCGGTGCGAGCTTCGACTCGATCACCGGTTCGCCCGGTTCGAGGCTCGCGCGCACGACGCGTCCATCCAGCGCCTTCGGGTCCTTGAACGCGCCGGGCGGCACGCTCGCGGTGGGCCAGTTCACCGTGCGGATCATGGTCGAATTGAGCGGCTGGCCGAGGCTCACCTCGGCGGTCGCGACGGCAACCGGCGTCAGAGCCGACGACGACGTCTGCAACAGCCATCGCGACGCGAAGCCGACAGCGGCGAGCCCCGCGAGCAAGGCCATCCCTAACATCACAATTGCGCGACTGGTTTTCATGGTGAGACTCCTTTCAGGTGCTAGGCGGCTGCGGATCAAGCGCCGGCAAATCGTTTGTCGGATTGCCCGCTGTGTGAGGAATACGTCTGGTCAAGCTCCGGCGCGCTGCCGAAGTAGCTGTGCCATGCATGCGTCAGCTGATACTCGGTGACGGCCGGCACGTCGCCGTGATACAGCGCGAACGAGCGCAGTACGCCGAGCAGGTCCGCCGGATAACACGCGAGAAACGGCGTGCGATTGCGCAGATGCAATTGATGCAGCAGATACTCGAATGCGCCGGGCGCGATCTCGATACCGAGCGCCGCGCATTGCGTTTCGAAGAGGCGTCGATAGTCTTCAGCGCTGAGCGCGCCGATATGGATCTTCGAGCCGAGCCTGCGCAGGAACGCGTTGTCGTTCAGTTCGGCGGGCGTGAGGTTGGTCGAGAAGACGGGCCACACGTCGAATGCGCTCACGAAGCGCGCGCCGGATTGCAGCGCGAACTGATCGACGCCGCGGTCGAGCGGCGTGATCCAGCGGTTGAGCAGTTCGCCTGGCGCGACGCGCTGACGGCCGAGGTCGTCGACGACATAGAGGCCCATGTTGGCCTTCATATGCGGCGGCGCCTGATAGAAGCCGCTATTGGCGTTGTACTGAAGATCGAGCATCGCCAATGTCAGTTCGCCGCCGGACATCACCATAGGCCGTTCGCACACGCGCCAGCGTCGATCCGTCGCGGCGGGCAGCGCGCCGGGTTCCGCGTCCTTGTGAATCAGCGGGTCGTGCAACTGGATCACGTCGCCGGCGACATAAAGCGCGTAAGGCACGGGCACCGCGCCTCGCAGCAAGCTGCCGAGGCGTTCGGCGAGATAGGTTTTGCCGCTGCCCGCCGGGCCGTACAGCATGACGGGTCGCCCGGCATTCAACGCGGCCACTGCCGAATCGAGCAGCGACATATCGCCGATGAAGTCTGCGAAAGCCGCGCGCACGTCCGATTGCGCGACGTGGATGCGCTTCACCGAGTACGCGCCGATCACGCTCATATACGCTTCGAGCGAGACCGGTGCGGGGCCGCAATACGTCGAGCGGCGCGCTTCGTGGGCGGCGAGCTCGCGGCCGCCTTCGGTGAGGCGCAGATGCATATCGACATCGGCCGCGCCGCGATGCGCGATCTCGACGAGATGCTCGCGCACGAGAAAGCCGATTGTTTCGTCGAGTACCGCGGCCGTCAGACAGTGTCTCGCGATGAGATCGCCCAGCGACGATTTGCCGTTCTGCAGAATCGATTTGAGTAGCAGATGCGCGATGAAAAGCGCGGGCAGGCCGGTGTCTGCGACAGTGCGCGGCGCGCGTAGCTGAAGTGCCGGCGTTTGCGCCCGGTCGGCGCCCGTTGCGGCAGAATCATCGAGGCGTGTCGTGCCCTCTGCCTTGGACTGCTGTGTGCTGTGCTGGTCCATCTGTCGCTCCCCGGGTGCAGCGCCACCGATTTCGGTGCGGCACGGTATGTGATTCTGATAGCCGGATCGCATGTGGCCGGCTTACTTTCGTTGTGCGTTTTGTTCTACGTTTCGTTCTATAGCTGTGCCGCCGTCGCGAGCAGCACGACTACGGTTCCTGTCGCAATCGCGACTCCGTACGGCACGGATCCGACCGACTCGATTGAAGCGGCGCCGCCGCCGCGCATCGCCGGATGGACCAGGCTCAACACGTTGCCCAGCGCCTTCCTGAACTGCCGGCGTCGCGCAGTCAGTGCCAGCAGCCACACGCCACCAATCAGACATGTCGCCAGTGCGGCCTCAAAAACCAGTAGGGGTCCGATCCATGCGCCTACCATCGCGAGCAGCTTGACGTCTCCCGCAGCCATTCCGCGCAGCAGATAGAGCGGCAGGAACAGAAGCAGTCCGACGACAGCGCCCGCGAGCCATGCCACAACGCCGCCCGCGAATCCTTGCAGCCAGCACTGCACAAGCAGCGCGCCGAGCAGACCGGCGCCGACGAGTACGTTGGGAATGCGGCGGCACTGGATGTCTGTGCTTGCGGCAGCGATCACCAGTGCAATGACGCACGGAATGATCGGCGGTAGTGGTGCAGTTGCGGCAATGAACATGACAAGGCCTCGTTGGTGTGGGCAGCCGTCAGGACAAGCGCGGATGCGGCGGGCGAACCAGCGTGGCGGTTCGCCCGCCGTTCCTCTCAGGTTCCTGAGGTCACGTGCCCAGCGATAGCAGTGAATTTGTCGCTGACCGCCGTCGCGAGGGTCGAGTACCCTGCGAGGATTGCCGTCGCGATCAGTGCGGCCATCAGGCCATACTCGATGGCAGTCACGCCGTCTTCATCGCGAATGAATGCACCAGTGCTGTTGATGAACGATTGCATCATTACTCTCCATTTGAACTTGCCACGGCGTGTTGAGCGCGGCAGCGTGTTGCAAAAAGCCGTGATGCGACAGACGGGCAGGCAGGCCCAAGTCGTCTGTCGCATCGCTCGGGGTTAAGCCAGCTTCCCCGCGATTGCGGTGAACTTGGCGCTGACTGCATTGGCGAGCGTGGTGTAGCCGGCGAGAATTGCCGTTGCAATCAGGGCGGCCATCAGGCCGTACTCGATGGCGGTCACGCCGTCTTCGTCGCGAATGAATGCTTTCGTGCTGTTGATGATGGATTTCATGGTTTATCTCCCTTAGGATGGCTAACTTAAGTGTCATCGGATGACGACGGTGGGTACTGCGTGCTGCTTGACTACAGGGGGCTACAGGAAATGGCGCGCGGACGCCCGGTGAGAGCGCGGCCGGGCAGGAGCCATAAGCGGCTCGCTGCGATTCGTGTGCAAAGGATGGTGCTGCGTGACACGCAGCGGGATGAGCTGGCGCCAAGCCAGAGCGGGGAACATCGCGTCGAAGAGCGCTTCGGCATGCAGCGCCATCAGGCGCTGCGCAAAACGCACTGCGTACCGCAAGCGCGTCTGCAACCGCGTTTGCAACCCCATTTGAATCCGAATGAAAGAGTGCATCTTCCACTACTCCTTGTTTTCTTCTTTCGCAGCCGGATTGTTCTTCTCCGTGCCGTTGGCGGGCATGTATCGGAGAAGCCCCCGACGGCATCGACCTGGTCATGTGTCATGTCGCCGGCTGCGTGAAAAGGTAAAGGCAAGGAGTAGGCCAGCGTCGTCAGGTTCACGGAGCCATCGGACTTGTAGCCCGACAAGCGCCTTCTTTCGAATGACAGCCCGCGGAAATCTGACCGACTTGGCTCAGAACTGCATCATCGGCCGGTCATCGTTGCCGCTGCGGAATATGGCGCTCGTCGGCTATGGGCATGACTTCAAACCCAGACTTAGGGATTTAACCCAGGTGAGCCGAAAGTGAATGCTGCCGTTAATTTGCGGTGGTTTTTTCGGCTCGCTTCGGACCGATTCGTTGCAAGCCTGAAACACAGGTAGCCGAAAGCGGCATTCATCGCGACCTGCTGGCGGTTTTGCATGTGGACTGCAGCACGCACATACAACACATGCGGTCACTGCTGCGTCACCGTTGCGTCACATGCGTCGCGCAATATTGCCGACGGCCATCCCTCGGCCAACGGCTGCGCGCCGGGTATTGCTCTCGTTTTGCGAACATCCATGCCGGCAAGTTTCTGGATGAGGCCCGGCGCCAGACACGTCTACAACAAGCATTCCATTAAGGATGACATCGTGTCTCGTTCAAGACTGTTTGCACTGACGGCAATCGCTTCGTCGCTTCTATTCGCGACGGCCGCACACGCCGCGGTCGACCTCATTGCGGTCGGTCAGTTGAGCGGCCTCACCGGCGACTTGTCGAAGGAAACGGCGGCGCCGCTGGAGAACGGCGTGGCGGGCAATCTGCTCGGCGGCCTCGGTTCGGGCATTGCGTACGCGGGCTGCCATACGTTCGTCGCGGTGCCTGATCGCGGGCCGAACGCGGTGTCGTATAACGCGGCCATCGACGACACGGCGTCGTACATCAACCGTTTCCAGACCTTGCGCCTGCGTCTGCAGCACAACGCAGCGGGCTCCGCCTTGCCGTATTCGCTCACGCCGAAGCTGATCGCCACGACGCTCCTGCATACGTCGGACAAACTGGTCTATGGCACGGGCGCCGCCGCGGGTGTGCCCGATGGCGCGCCCGCGCTCAACAGCCGTAACCACACGTACTACTTCACCGGCCGTTCGGATAATTTCGATCCCACGCGTCTGTCCACCAACGACCGCGACGCGCGCTTCGATCCCGAAAGCGTGCGCGTGAGCAATGACGGCGAGAGCGTGTTCATCTCCGACGAATACGGTCCGTACGTCTATCGTTTCGATCGGCGCAGTGGCCGGCGCATCGACACCTACAAGCTGCCCGACACGTTTGCGGTGTCCACGCTGAGCCCGATCGGCAGCAATGAAATTGCGCAGAACACGACGGGGCGCGTCGCGAACAAAGGCATGGAAGGTCTCGCCATTTCGCCCGACGGCAAGACGCTGTTCGGCGCGATGCAAAGCCCGTTGATTCAGGACGGCGGCACGGACGGCGCGTTCACGCGCATCGTGAGGATCGACGTGCGCAGCGGTAAAACCACGCAGTTCGCGTATCCGCTCACGAACATCGGCACGAGCGCGAAACCGAAGTATCCGACAATCAGCGACGTGGTCGCCGTGAACGATCATGAACTGCTGGTGGACGAGCGTGACGGCAAGGGTCTCGGCGACAATTCGACCGCTGTTTTCAAGCGTGTTTTCCATATCGATCTGGCGAACGCGCAGGACGTGAGCAACACGAGCGGGCAAGCCGGGCTCGCGCCGTATGCGGTGCAAAAAACGCTGTTCCTCGATGTCGTCGCGCAACTGACTGCGCACGGCTACAGCGCGAACGACATTCCCGCGAAGCTCGAAGGGCTCGCATTTGGGCCGGACGTCGTGGTCGGCGGCGTCAAGAAGCACACGCTTTTTATCGCTAACGACAACGACTTTATCGGCACGGTCACCGATTCGAATCATCCGGCGGGCATTGCCAATCCGAATCAGTTCTTCGTCTTCGCATGGGACGCGAGCGAACTGCCGGCCTACGTCGCGCAAAAACTGACGGGCGCTGCGGCGGGCAAAGGGCGCGGTCACGATGAGCATGTGTGCGAAGCCGAGCGCGACGACGACGATCATTAACGCAATGGGCGCGCGTGGCGCGTCCGTCGACGCTAAAGAGCGTCGCTAGATAACGTTATAAAAATCGCTTCATTCCCTTGGCTCTCGCGGCTCGGTACGCTGACGCATCAACCGAACGCGAGGGCTTATCGCAGTGTCTGTTCCCACATCGTTTTCAACGCGGCGGCGCGCACTCAGGCTGCTCGGCGCCGCGCCCGCATTCGCCGCGGCGAGCCTCTTTCAATCGCATTCTGCGCAGGCCGCGGACCTCGCGTCGACCACGCTTGTACTCGGCGACCAGGCCGGCGGCACGCGCGCGCTCGTGGAGGCCGCCAAGGTGCTCGACGGTGCGCCGTATGCGTATCGATGGGCTAATTTTCAGGGCGCGGCGCCGCTCTTCGAAGCGCAACGCGCGGGCGCCGTCGATCTTGCGCCCGCAGGTGATTTGCCCGTGCTCGCCGCAGCGGTCGGCGACCCCACGTTGAAAATCGTAGCGACGCGCGTGGGCTCCGGCGCACAACTCGGCATTCTGATCGCGCCGGATTCGACGATACGCAGCGTCGCGCAACTGAAAGGGCGTACCGTGTTCGTTTCGTCGGCGCGCGGCAGCATTTCGCAATTCCAGCTATACGGCGCGCTTGCTGAAGCAGGCTTGTCGAAAGACGACGTGACCGTGCGCTTCATCTTGCCGGTGGATGGGTTTGCGGCGTTCGCGTCAGGCTCGATCGAAGCATGGGCGACGTTCGATCCGTACTACGGCATCGCCGTGCAACGCGGCGCGCGCATCTTGCGCGACGGCACGGGCATCAATAGCGGACTTGGCTTTATCACGGCATCGGGCGCGTCGCTTGCCGACACGCGCAAGCGCGCGGCAATCGCCGACGTTCTGTTGAGACTGCAACGCGCGGGCGAGTGGGCGCTTGCGAACCCGGACGCCTACGCGCAGATCTATGCAACGCTGACGCGCTCTCCGCTCGATGCGGCGAGAACTATCACGCGCCGCGCGTCGCTCAAGCAGCATTTCGTCAGCGACGCCGATATCGCCGCGCTTCAGAAAGTGGCCGACAGTGCGAGCCGGGACGCGATTTTGCCGCGCCGCATCGACGTTCGCGCGATCTCCGAGACGCGCATTGCGCAGTCGGCCACCGGCTGACGCATTACGCCCGGCTTATCAATCGAGGCCGCCTTGGCACAGGTACTTGATCGACAGATAATCGTCGAGTCCGTACTTCGAGCCTTCGCGGCCATAGCCTGATTCTTTCACGCCGCCGAACGGCGCGGCTTCGCTCGACACCGCGCCCTCGTTGATGCCGATCACGCCTGCTTCGAGCCGCGCGGCCACGCGGTTGATGCGCCGCACGTCCTGCGTATAGAAGTAAGCGGCAAGACCGAACGGCGTGTCGTTCGCGAGACGTATCGCTTCGGCTTCGTCGTTGAAGCGGAACAGCGGCGCGACCGGTCCAAAGGTCTCTTCGCAGCACACCAGCATGTCGTCCTGCGCGTTGGTCAGCACGGTGGGCGCATAGTAATTCGGGCCCAGCTCGGTCAGGCGCTTGCCGCCCGTCAACACGTTTGCCCCTTGTTTTACGGCGTCTTCTACGTGACGCGCGATTTTGTCGATCGCGCGCTCGTTGATCATCGGGCCGATTTGCGCGCCCTCGTCCGTTGCGGGCGCAACCTTCAGCGCCCCAACGCGTTTGGCGAGCAGATCGGCGAAACGTTCATAAACGCCGGCCTGCACGTAGACGCGATTCGGGCATACACAGGTCTGTCCGCCGTTGCGAAACTTGGCGGCCATCAGTCCCGCGACGGCCGCGTCGAGGTCCGCATCGTCGAATACGATGAAGGGCGCGTTGCCGCCCAGTTCGAGCGACAACTTCTTCAACGTGGCCGCGGACTCGCGCGCAAGATGCTTGCCGACCGGTGTCGAACCGGTGAATGTAATCTTGCGCACGCGGGCATCGGCGAGCCAGTCGGCCACGGCTTCAATGCCTTGTTCGCGCGAAGCCGACAGCATGTTCAGCACGCCGTCGGGCACGCCGGCTTCCTGCGCGAGCGCGGCGAGTGCGAGCGCGGTCAGCGGCGTGTCTTCGGCGGGCTTGGCAATCACCGTGCAACCGGCCGCGAGCGCGGGCGCGATCTTGCGCGCGATCATCGCGAGCGGGAAATTCCACGGCGTGATGGCGGCCACGATGCCGATCGGCTCCTTCACCGCGCTCATGCGCTTGCCGCGCTGCTGCTGCGGAATGATGTCGCCGTAAATGCGCGTGGCTTCGTCGGCGAACCACGCGACGTACGACGCACCGTAAGCGACTTCGCCGCGGCTTTCCGCGAGCGGCTTGCCTTGTTCCGTCGACATCAGCTTCGCGAGATCTTCGGTGTTCGCGACGATCAGCGCATGCCAGCGGCGCAGAATCTCCGCGCGCTCGCGCGGCAGCGTGTCGCGCCATGCGGGCAGCGCGCGAGCGGCGGCGTCGGTGGCGGCGCGCGCATCCGCGGCACTGCTGTTCGCGACCTCGACGATCGTCTCGCCCGTCGCAGGATTGGTGACGGGAAAGCGCGCGCCGTTCGCGGCGGCGATCCATTTGCCGTCGATAAAATTCAGCGGACGGATCAGTTCATTGCGCGTCAATGCGAGAGACATTGCGTTGCTCCTTGGTGGCCTTTTGACGGAATCGGGCGTGCGTTTTTCGCCATTGCGCCGGGCGGCGCGGCGGCATGCATGCGGTCATGCACGGCGATGCGATAGATCGATGCTACGCGTGTCGCGCGATCAATGAATCGCCTCAAAAAGCGGCCCACGGTGTGCGTATGGTTTTTTTCAGGCCGCTACAGCATTTTCTGCTGAATGCGTTGCCCGCCGTTGGAGGCGAGCGTTGCAAAGAGCGCTGCAAGGAGCGTTGCAATCAGCGCTGCAATCAGCGGCGGCGGCGCGGTCCTGTCGACGCGCGCACGACGAGTTGAGGCGGCGGCCCAAGCACCATCGACGGCTGCCGCTCGGGCGTCTGGATCAGGCGGATCAGACTGTTGATCGATAACTCCGCGATCTGCGCCGTTTGGATCGCGACGGTGGTCAGCGCGGGGTGCACCTGATGCGCGAGTTGAATGTCGGTGATGCCGATAACCGACACGTCGTCGGGCACCGCGCGCCCGAGCGTGATCAAGGCCTGCGCCGCGCCGATCGCGAGCAGGTCGTTGGTCGCGAAGATCGCGGTGACGAACGGCCGCACGGCCATCAACTGCATGCACGCGGTGTAGCCGGCGTCGATCGAGTCGCGCACCTGCAGTACCGCGGCCGTATCCGCTTCCACGCCGGCGGCGCGCATCGTCGCGCGAAAACCATTGGAGCGCGCGTCCTGCAAGCCGCCGCAACCGTCGCCGACCAGCAGCCCGACCTCGCGATGGCCCAGTTCCAGCAAATGCTGCGCGGCGAGTTCGCCGGCGCGTGCGAAATCCACGGCGATGCACGGCAGCGCGGGCGGCGTCTCGGGGTGCTCCCACATCGCCAGCAGGATCGGCGCGCTATGCGTGGCCGACGCGCACAAGTCGTTGATCGCGATGTCCGTGTTCATGACGAGCACGCCGTCCGCCAACGTGCCAGCGATCTGGTTCAGATACGCGCGGCCTATCTCGGCGTCGTCGTCGGTATTGCAGACCATCAGGAAATGGCCGGCTTTACGCGCCGCGCGTTCGGCGGCCAGCACGAACTCGGGGTAGAACGGGTTCGAGATGTTCGACAGCATCAACGCGAGTGTCGACGAGCGGCCCTCGGCCAACGCGCGCGCGTTCAGATTCGGCCGGTAGCCGAGATCCGCGATGGCCTTCAGCACGCGCTCCGCTGTTTCCGGACGCACCTTCTCGCGGTTGCGCAACACGTTGGAGACCGTCGCGGCAGTGACATGTGCGCGCTTCGCGACTTCGGACAGGGTGACCATTTTTCTCGTTTATCCCAAATTCAGGGAGCGCGCTTCAAATGTTGCAAGCAGCGAGCGACGTTGATAACTTGCTGGAAAACACAACTTCGATAACCCGCAGCGCCGCCTTCCACACGAACCGCGGTGAACAAGGAGACAGTCAATGGCTTTCCCGCTCGACCTCGAATTTAAGCGATTAAATGCCGTGTGCGCAAGACCCGGCGAATTATTTTTTCGCGCGATTTAAGCGGTTAAATCAAGGGGAGACAAGATGGCTACGATTCGTTTAATCGACGTGGAGAAGGCATACGGCGACCACGCGCCGGTGATCCGGCGCGTCAACCTCGAAGTCGCGCAGCACGAGTTCTGCGTGTTTCTCGGCCCGTCGGGCTGCGGGAAGTCGACGTTGCTGCGCATGATCGCGGGTCTCGAGGATCTCAGCGCGGGCGAGCTGCGCATCGGCGGCCGTCTGATGAACGACGTGCCCGCAGCCGGCCGCGGAGTGGCGATGGTGTTCCAGAGCTACGCGCTGTTCCCGCACATGACGGTGTTCGACAACATGGCGTTCGGTCTCAAGCTCGCGAAGCAGCCGAAGAGCGTGATCGACAGCAAGGTCCGCGAAGCTGCGCGCATTCTGCAACTCGACAGCTTGCTTGACCGCTATCCGAAAGCGCTGTCCGGCGGCCAACGTCAGCGCGTTGCGATTGGCCGCGCGATCGTGCGCGAGCCGGGTGTGTTTCTCTTCGACGAACCGCTGTCGAATCTCGACGCCGCATTGCGTGGGCAAACGCGTGTTGAGATTGCGCGCCTGCATCAGCGGTTTGCGGACGCGAGCGTCGTGTACGTCACGCACGATCAGGTCGAAGCGATGACCCTCGCGGACAGAATCGTGCTGCTGCATGCGGGCGCGGATGCCGAGCGCTTCGGCAGCATCGCGCAAAGCGGTGCGCCGCGCGAGTTGTACCACCACCCGAATTCGCGTTTCGTCGCGGGCTTTATCGGCTCGCCGCGCATGAACTTTATCGACGGTGTCGTCGACTCGATAGAGCCAGGCAAAGTGTCAGTGACACTCGCTCGACAAGACGAGCAGTTGACCGCTTACGTGGATGGCCGTCGCCTGCAGCGCGGCCAGCCGGTCACGCTTGGCGTGCGCCCCGAGCATCTGCGTCTCGATGGTGACGATCAGTTCATTGAGTGCGCAACCGTTCTATCGGAACGACTCGGCGAACACAGCTACATTCACGCGGACCATGCAGGCGGCTCGCTTGTCGCGAAGGCACCGGGCGATACGCCGATCGGTTCCGGCGAGCGCATTCGCGTTCACGTGCCGCCTCAGGCGTGCCATCTGTTCGACGCGCAAGGTATCGCGCTGCGCCGTAGCACGTTCGACCCTGAGCGCATTGCCGCGTGAACGGGCCGCGATCCATGTTTTGCCCCGAACAGTAGTCGATTTTTAAAGCAGGATGCCGCCACAGAGCGGTTCACCACGTTGGCAGTGAATCGCTGCCAGCCAACAAGGTAGTCAAGGAGACAAAAGATGATTGCTCTTCGCCTTCGCCGTCTAGCGCGCGTGTCGCTTGCAGCCGCGCTCGTTGCCGGCACGCTCGGCTACGTGACAGCCGACGCCGCTACGCTCACCGTCAACGTGTCAGCGCGCGGCAATCAGCGCTCGACATGGCAGGACGCGTTCGACAAGTTCAAGAAAGCCAATCCCGATGTCGATCTGAAAGTGACTTACATCACCGAGGAAGCGTACAAGGTGCAGATGGGCGGCTGGCTCGCGACCGATCCGCCGGATGTCGTGTCCTGGCATGACGGCGAGCGCATGGCCTATTACGCGCAGCGCGGCCTGCTGGAAGATCTCACGCCGGACTGGAACAAGAACGGCTGGTCCCAGCAATATGCGTCGGTGAAGGAAGCATCGACCTATAAGGGCAAGCAGTACGCGGCGCCGCTCGGCTATGACGCGTATGGCTTCTTCTATCGCAAGGATCTGTTCGAGAAGGCGGGCGTTAAAAGCGAGCCCAAGACATGGGATGAATTTCTCGATGCCTGCAAGAAGCTGAAGGCGAGTGGCGTCGCGCCTATTGCAGTTGCTGCTCGCGATAGCTGGACACTCGCCGCATGGTTCGACTATCTGGATTTGCGCATCAACGGCAACGAGTTTCATCAGAAGCTGATGGCGGGCGAGATTCCGTACACGGACGCGCGCGTGAAAAAGGTCTACACCGCGTGGAAAACCTTGATCGACGATCACTACTACATCGACAACGCACTCTCCTATGATCTCGATTCCATTGCACCGTTTCTCGTGAGCGGCAAAGCCTCGATGATGTTGATGGGCACATTCTTCTCGGCGAGCATTCCCGCATCCGTGAAGCCGCAAACGGGCTTCTTCCGCTTCCCCGTGATCGACGCCAATGTGCCAATGGCCGAAGACGGTCCCGTCAATGTACTGTTGATTCCGGCAAAAGCGAAGAACAAGACCGACGCACGCAAACTGCTCGCTTTCATGGAGCAGCCGCAGATCAATGCGGATCTCGCGCGCGGCTGGGGCCAGTTGCCTTCGAATAGTCAGGCAGCGGAGCCGGAAGACCCAATTTCCAAAGTTGGCTTTCAGACGCTCGCGAATACGAAAGGCGGCATTGCACAGTTCTACGATCGCGACATGCAAAAAGAAATGGCCGACGAAGGCATGAAAGCGATGCAGCAGTTCTACAGCGATCCGTCGCAACTCGACGCGATACTCACGCGCCTCGAAACGACGCGCAAGCGTATCTACAAGAAGTAAGTCCACCGCACCGGCGCCATGCGGCGCCGGCGTACGCCTTCGACTTTCGACGAGGCTCGATCCATGTCTCATTCCGCAGCGCGCCGCCTACCCGCGGCCCAGCATCGTCACGTCTCCACGACGCGCCGTCATCAGCATCGCGCCGCATTGCTGTTCCTGTTGCCGGGCTGTGCGTTGTTCTGTCTATGCGTGATTTATCCGATTATCAGCAGCATATCGCTCAGCTTTTATCACTGGGACGGCATGACGCCGAAGACCTTCGCCGGCTTCGACAACTACGTCGAGTTATTCCACGCGGATACCTTCTATACGGCGCTAAAGAACAACTTGCTATGGCTCGCGCTGTTTCTGCTGGCCCCGCCGCTCGGCCTGCTGTTCGCGCTTTATCTGAATCAGCACATTCGCGGCATGCGTGTCGTGAAGTCGCTTTTCTTCGCGCCGTTCGTGCTGTCGGGCGTGGTGGTCGGTCTTGTGTTTAGCTGGTTCTACGACCCAGGCTTCGGCCTGCTGCGACTGATTGTCGGTCACGGCATTCCTGTGCTCGGCGATCCGAAGACCGTGACGTTCGGCATTATCTTCGCCGCGTTGTGGCCGCAAACGCCGTTTTGCATGGTGCTGTATCTCACCGGCCTCACCGGCATTAACCCGGAAGTAGTGGAGGCCGCGCGCATGGAAGGCGCAAAAGGATTGCGTCTTTTGTGGCACGTGATTTTGCCGCAATTGCGGCCCGCCACTTTCATGGCGGTGGTGTTGACGGTAATCGGCGCGCTGCGCAGCTTCGATCTGATTGCCGTGATGAGCGGCGGCGGTCCTTTCGACAGTTCCACCGTGCTCGCCTATTACATGTACGACCAGGCGATCAAGTACTACCGCGAAGGCTATTCCGCGGCGATTGCCGTCGTGCTGTTCGCCATCATGCTCGTCTACATCGTGTTCCATTTGCGCCGCATGCTGCGCGAAGAACGTTGATTACCGGAGTCACGCGTCATGTATCCACTTCCCGTACAACGCTGGAAACCCCTGAATCGCACGCTATATAAAGCGTCTTTGCCGATTGCATTGCTGATCTGGCTATTGCCGATGCTTGCTGTACTCGTCACGTCGATTCGTTCTTCCGACGAACTTTCGCAAGGCGAGTACTGGACCTGGCCCAAGCATTTTGCGCTGATCGAAAACTACGGCACCGCGCTTACGCAAACGCCGATGCTGCATTACTTCGCGAACAGCGTGCTCATTACGGTGCCTTCAGTACTCGGTGCGATCGTGCTGGCGTCGATGGCGGGCTTTGCATTGGCCACCTATCGTTTCCCGGGCAATACCGTGATCCTGTTCGGCTTCGTCGCCGGCAATTTCGTACCGATCCAGATCCTGATGATTCCGGTGCGCGACATGGCCCTGAAGTTCGGCCTCTTCAATAGCGTATGGGCGCTCGTGATCTTTCACGTTTCATTTCAGACTGGCTTTTGCACGCTCTTTCTGCGCAATTTCATCAAGCAGTTGCCGTTTGAAATGATCGAGGCCGCACGAGTGGAAGGCGCGAGCGAATGGGCGATCTACTGGCGCATTGTGTTGCCCCTGATTCGTCCCGCGCTCGCCGCACTCGGCATTCTGGTGTTCACGTTCGTCTGGAACGACTACTTCTGGGCGCTATGTCTCACACAAGGCGATGAAGCCGCGCCGATCACTGTCGGCGTCGCCGCGCTCAAGGGGCAATGGACGACCGCATGGAATCTGGTCGCGGCCGGCTCGGTGCTTGCCGCGCTGCCTTCGGTATTGATGTTCTTCGCGATGCAAAAGCATTTCGTCGCCGGCCTGACTTTTGGTGCAAGCAAGGGCTAACCGGCTATTCGACGTCACTCATAAAGAGACTTTCACATGCAACTTGGTGTTTGCTACTACCCCGAACAATGGCCGCGCACGATGTGGGCCGACGACGCGAAGCGTATGGTCGAACTCGGCATCACGCACGTACGTATCGCTGAATTCGCGTGGAGCCGGATGGAACCGCGCGCGGGCGAATTCGTATGGGAATGGCTCGACGAAGCGGTCGCCACGCTCGCGAATGCCGGACTGAAACTCGTGCTCGGCACGCCTACCGCGTCGCCGCCGAAGTGGTTGATCGATGCGCATCCGGACGTGTTGCCTGTACGCGCTGACGGCACGCGCTGGAATTTCGGCTCCCGCCGTCATTACGATGTTTGCAGTGAGATTTATCGGCGAGAGTGCTTGCGTATTGTCAGTGCAATGGCGGAGCGTTACGGACGGCATGCGTCGATCATTGCGTGGCAAACCGATAACGAACTCGGTTGTCATGAAACCGTGCCGAGCTATTCGCCGGCTGCTTTAGCACGCTTTCACGCATGGCTGCGTCGACGCTATGAAACGGTCGATGCGCTCAACCGTGAATGGGGCAACGTGTTCTGGAGCATGGAGTACGCGTCGTTCGAAGCAATCGAATTGCCGAATCTCACGCCGACGGACGCGAACCCGATTCATCTTCTCGACTTTCGCCGTTTCATGTCCGACGAAGTGGCGAGTTTTCATCGCGAGCAAGTCGATGTATTGCGCCGTTATGCACCTACGGCCGATGTACTGCATAACTTCATGGGCTTCTTCACCACGTTCGATCACTATCGTTTCGCCGAAAACAATTCACTCGATGTCGCAGCGTGGGACAGCTATCCGATTGCGCGCACCGAATCGATCGCGTTGCCTGAAGAGCAGAAAGCGCGTTACGCGCGCACTGCGCATCCCGATGTATCCGCATTCGATCACGACCGTTACCGTGCAATCGGACGCGGGCGTTTCTGGGTGATGGAGCAGCAGGCTGGTCCTGTGAACTGGGCGCCGTGGAATCCGGTGCCCGCGAAAGGCATGGTCAGACTCTGGGCCTATGAGGCGTTCGCGCACGGCGCCGAACTGGTGTCGTATTTCCGTTGGCGTCAGTGCCCGTATGCACAGGAGCAGATGCATTCGGGCCTCAATCTGCCGAATAACGAGTTGTCGCCGGGCGGCATGGAGGTGCAACAGGCGGCGCGTGAGATTGCTTCTATCCCGGAGTTCGCACGACTGGACGCTCCGACACAGGCGGCTACTGCGGTCGTATTCGATTACGAAACGCAGTGGATGTTCGAGATCCAGCGTCACGGCAAGGGCTTCGATTATCAGGCGCTCGTGTTCGACTACTACGAGTCGCTGCGCGAGCTTGGGCTCGACGTGGACATTGTTTCGAGTAAGGCCGATCTGTCGTCATACCGGCTCGTGGTTGTGCCGAGTCTCGCTGTGATCGACGATGCGTTGGTCGTGCAAATCGAGCGCGGTTCCGCGCAATGGGTATTCGGGCCGCGCAGCGGCTCAAAGACCGAGGCGTTTGCAATTCCACAAGAACTGCCGCCCGGCGCGCTGCAACGTGTACTGCCGATGCAAGTGCTCGAAGTCGAGTCGCTGCGTGCATCGCTCGCACCTGCTATTTCCATTGATGGTGTCGACGGTATCGCAATGCATTGGCGCGAGCATGTGCGCGCTAATAGCGAAACACGCGTCGATGCGCAATTCGCGGACACGTGGCCCGCCATTCTCACTCACGGGCGCGTTAGTTACGTGGCGGCTTGGCTTTCGCACGAATTGCATCGCGCGGTATTGCAGCGGGCGGCGCAAGAAGCTGGCATTGCGACGCAATTGCTGCCGGAGGGCTTGCGCATTCGGCGTCGCGCGGATTTGACGTTCGCGTTCAACTTCGGCGCGCAGCAGGTGCGGGTTCCGGCGCCGGCCAATGCAACGTTCGTGCTTGGACAGCCGCAACTGCGCACCGGCGATGTCTGCGCATGGAAAGACGCATGAAGTACCGAGCAGCAAGTCAGTAGTGGCATTGAGCAGCTTCAATCTGAACCAGGCGAGCCAGGACGAGTCGCCATCCGATAGATGGAGGATGACAGATGAACAGAAGAGAAATGCTGGGATGGCTCGCGTCCGCGGCGGCAGCGGCCGGCGCGGGTTCGATGATCGGCACGCCGGCAATGGCCGCTGACGACGTCAAAACGGCTTCACGTAGCGGCCGGTTTGCAAAGGGCGCGGACGTTTCCACGCTGCTCGAACTCGAAGCGAACGGCGCGAAGTTCTACGATCATGGCGTGCCGCACGACTGTCTGCTGCTTCTGAGGAGTCACGGCGTCGACTCCATTCGCATCAAGGTCTGGAATGATCCTGGCAATCCGAACTATTTTCCCGCCGATCAAAGCCCGCGCGCCGGTTACAACAACGCGGAGCATGTGCGTGTGCTGGCGCGGCGTGCCGCGGCGCTCGGCATGCGCATCCTGATCGACTTTCACTATAGCGACTGGTGGGCCGATCCGGGCAAGCAGTACCCGCCGCATGCGTGGGCCGGCAAGAACGTTACGGAGACTTGTGCGTTGCTGTCCGAGTACACGTCGAATGTACTCAATATGCTCAAGCGCGACGGCGTTCGTCCCGAGTGGGTACAAGTGGGCAATGAGATCACCGGTGGCATGCTGTGGCCGCTCGGCAAATACGATCAGTGGGACAACCTCGCGCAATTGCTGAAGGCCGGGCATGATGCGGTCAAATCGGTCGATGAGCGCATCAAGGTCATGCTGCATATCGACAGCGGCGGCAACAACGCGACGAGTCGCTGGTGGTTCGACAGCGCGATCCAGCGAGGCGTGAGCTTCGACATGATCGGCCTGTCGTATTACCCGCAATGGCAGGGCGCGCTGAGCGATCTGCAAAACAATGCGAACGATCTCGCGACGCGCTACGGCAAGGATGTGATGGTGGTGGAAACCGCGTATCCGTGGACGACGAGCGACGGCGACTCCGAGCCGAATGCGATGACTAACACGGGTTCAACGACTTTCCCGCAAACGCCCGCAGGCCAGGCGCAGTTTCTTGCGGCTGTTGCGGACATCGTGAAGGCAATACCCGACGGGCACGGCAAAGGCGTGTTCTGGTGGGAGCCGGAATGGATTCCGACGCCGAATGTCGGCTGGAAAGTCGGCGCGGGCGATCAGTGGGACAACAACACGTTGTTCGATTTTCACGGCAACGTGCTGAGTTCGCTGGATGCGTTTCGCAAACTTTAAACGTTGATCGAGCCACCCACGGCAGGCGTTAGCGCGCTGACGTCTGCTGCGTGCGCGCCTTCACGCAGTCGGATGTGAACGCCATGCTGGCCTGATCCGGTGTCATGCGCGGCGCGTTCGGCGCATAGATCTTCTCGATGATCGCGGCGAAGGTCTGGCGGTCCGCATCGTCGCGATAGTACTTTGCGGCTTGATCGAGCGCCTGCGCTTTGGTCTTTTTGTGCGCGCGCCATGACGCCACCTGACCGGCAATATCGCCGATTGCAAAGCATTGATTGCTGACCGTTTGTGCCGCGGCCTGAGTCGCCGCTTGTGCGAGACACGTTGCAAGCAATGCCGATACGACTACGCGTTTCATGACGACGAATCCTGTTGGGCGCAAAGCCCGCAGTTTACGCGCGAGCAAGCGATAGCTGCCCGCGTCGATTCGTCGCTGGCTGCTGCTATTTCTTGTCGGGCTCGGCTTCGGTGTTCGTCCCGCTTTTGCCGTTGCTTCTGTTCGTGACGGCGCCGGTCTCATCGAGTTCGTCGTCGAGGTCGTCGTCGTTTTCGCCGGCGGGCGGGTCGGATTCGGTGGCTGTCATCATCGACAGAATGTGACGAGCGGGCAGCGTATAGGCAATCGGATTCAGGTTCATGACGTGCGCTCCAAAGGAGAGTCCATATGATTTCAGCAAACCGCGAGCCCGCTCACGCACGTTGATCCGCCAAATAAAAAAGCCGCCTCGAAAGGCGGCTTTGAACAAACTCGAAGCGAGCAAACCGGCACGCGCTCTCGCGCGCTGGGCTCCTCAATCAATGCCCAAACGATTCCGCCTTCGACACCGGCGCGTTCGCCACATACGGCCGCGCCATCTGCTTGATCAGCAACGCGATGCACGCGATGATGCCGGCGACCGCGATCGTCGCAAAGATGCCGGCGAACGTGAAGTGACGGCGTGTCAGTTCGGCCACGAGGAACGAGCCCGCAATGCCGCCGAAACGTCCAATGCCGAGCATCCACGCGACGCCCGTGCCGCGGCCTTGTGTCGGGTAGAACGCGGCGGCGAGCGCGGGCATCGACGATTGCGCGGTGTTCATCAGCACGCCCGCGACGAACACGATGAACACGAGCGCGCCGACATTGCCCGCGGCCTGGCCGATGAAGTACACGCTCACGGCGGTCAGCGCATAGCAGGCCGCGATGATCCGGTTCGCGTTGAAGCGGTCCATCAGCACGCCGCACACCACGGCGCCCACGCCGCCGAGCGGGAACAACGCGGAAATGAGCGTCGCGCGTTGCGGCGTGAGGCCGGCGTCCTTCAGCAGAATCGGCATCCAGTTGATCGACGCGTAGAAAATCACGAGTCCCATGAAGTAGGTGATCCACAGCATCACCGAGCCGACGATGTACGCGCGCGACAGCACGACAGCCACGCCCTTGCCGCCGGTTGCCGGCGCGGTCTCGGTCATCGTGAACGCTTCTGCGTCGGCGGCCGTGCTCGAGACGCGCCCGAGCGCCGCGCGAATGCGCGCGACCGGCTGATTGTTGGCGACCATGTAGCGCACCGATTCCGGCATCCTGATCAGCAACAGCACGAAGAGCACGAGCGGTGCGATGCCGCCGAGCAACAGCACGCTGCGCCAGCCGAAGTGCGGAATCATCCACGCGGCGAGGAAGCCGCCGAATGCCGCGCCGAGCGGAAAGCCGCAAAACATCAGATTGATGATCGTCGCGCGGCGGCTGTCCGGGCAGTATTCGCCCATCATCGTGACCGCGTTCGGCATGGCTGCGCCGAGACCGACGCCGGTAACGAAGCGCAGCACCGTCAGATATTCGATGCTCGTCGAGAACGCAGAGCCGAGGCACGCGGCGCCGAACAGCAGCACCGAGCCGAGCAGCATCGAGCGCCGCCCGAGCCGGTCGGACAGCGGCCCGGAGGCCAGTGCGCCGCACGCGAGGCCGAACAGCGCCGCGCTCAGCACGGGCGCGAGCGCCGGTTTGGTGATGCCCCATTCCGCGAGCAGCGACGGCGCGATGAAGCCGATGGCGGCCGTGTCGAAACCATCCAGCAGGACGATCACGAAACACATGGCAAAGACCAGCCACTGGAACGGCGAAAACGGATGCTCGTTGAGGAAGGTCTGAACGTTCACAGCGTCGCTGCGATTCATGATGGGTCTCCTGACTGCAAAAAGGCTCGTCGGAGCGAGCCTTGTCTTACCTTACGATGCGCGTCGCACGGTCCGCTTCATTCATGCATGGTATGCGGACGGTGTGCCTGTCGCCATGAGTTTTGATTTGTTCGTATATAGAACTGTGATTCTCTCAGCGAACAAGCGACACTGTAAGGAATTTACCGACGAAGGGTCAACGCGGGATTACCCGACACTGTGGCCGGTTGGCGTCGAAAGGACAATGGGGAAGGGGAGGAAGGCAGCCGCGGCGCGCGCTCGCGCGCGCCGGGTAAGACTGAAGAGCAGATACAGCGGTTTAAATCAGAGAATGACGTACACCTTGCGCATGGTCTCCTCGACTTCCCAGAGACCCTCAGTATTCGCTTCGAAAAACAACGTGTCGCCGCCCGCGAAATGGACCGTCTCTTCATTGTCCGGCGTAAAGCGTCCGCGTCCGGCGAGAATGTGCATCACCTCCGCCTGCTTCACCGAGCGGCGATACGTGCCGGCCGAGCATTCGAAGATGCCGGTGTCGATCGCCTCGGCGCTATTGAGCACGCGCTGCACACCCGACACGCGGATCGGCGTGGTGCCCGGCAGGCCGGCCGTGCCCCAATCCTCGAGATTCGGCAGATTCACGCTCTGTTTGATTTGTTGAACCTTCATGGCTTTCAGCGCCTTTATCCGATGAATGCACGCAGCCTGCTCACAGGCCGCGGGTTGATGAGTTCGCAACGGTCTGCTCGACCTTGCCGAGTCGTACGACGGTGACGCCGGGGCGCAATTGCCGCAACGAAGGCATCACGAGCATGCAGTTGTCGTAAGGCGTGGCGACGGCTTCGCCGTTCGACCAGCCGATCACGGCGCCGGCTTCGGGAAAGATTTCGAGCCCGGTATAAGGACCGGCAAAACGAAAATCCATGCTTGTCGCGACGACCGGTTGCGTCACGCGCACGATGTGCTGCACAGGCGGCAACGGCGCGAGCCAGTCCGGCGGCAGATCGCTTTCGTCGATCACGTCGGCGAGCAGCAAAAACCGCGCGGTGGTGTCGCGCGCCACTGCGACGGCGCTCGCCTCCCAGTGTTGCCCGCATTCGATCAGCAACGCGTTCTTTGCGCTCGCCGGGTCGCCGAAGCCTTCGTAGTCGCGCATGCGGCGGCCTTCGGGATGGCCTTCGTCGCAGATCACGGTGGCAGGCGTGCCGAGCTGCACGGCGAGGTCGATGCCTTTTTGCAGCGGCCCGGCCACGATCAGCGGCTTGCTTTTTTCGTGCATCGAATGAAGATCGAGCAGCGCGTCAACGCTGTCGATCACCGGCCGCATCGCCCGTGCGCGCGCGAGTTCGCTCGAGTTGCGCGCGGCATCGTCGAGCACCGCCGCGGTCCACACGCGGTTGAAGTCCTGATCGACGAAACGGGCCGCGTCCGGCTTCGCGGGATCGAAGCTCCGGTAGGCATCGACATTGGCGAACGCGAGCGTGAGCCGTCCGCGGCGCGGGCGCAGCTTCAGGCGCAAGAGTTCATCGACAACAATCGCGCCGCACACCTCATTGCCGTGCGTGAGCGCGTTGATCATGACGTGCGGACCGTCTACGCCGGAGTCGAACGTGTGAACGTAGGCAATGCCCGACGTAGATTGTTCGTGCACCGAAATATCGGGAAACGCGACTTCGATCGGATAGGTTTCCATGTTCAGCCGAGCCTCGCCGCAATCGCCTCGCCGACTTGTGTGGTGTTCGCCTTGCCGCCCAGGTCGCCGGTATGCGGGCCTTCAACGAGCGTTGCTTCGATGGCGGCCAGAATCGCGTCGTGCGCCTCGCGCTCCTTGCCTTCGTGGTTGCCGAGGAAGTCGAGCATCATCGCGGCGGACCAGATCATCGCAATCGGATTGGCAATGTTCTTGCCGGCGATGTCCGGCGCCGAGCCGTGCACCGGCTCGAACAGCGACGGAAACTTGCGGTCCGGATTCAGATTGCCCGACGGCGCGAGGCCGATCGTGCCGGTACATGCAGGGCCGAGGTCGGAAAGAATGTCGCCGAACAGATTGGTCGCGACCACCACGTCGAAGCGGTCGGGATTCAGCACGAAGCGCGCGCACAGAATGTCGATGTGCTGCTTGTCCCACGTCACATCGGGATATTGCGCGGCAATGCCGGCCGCGCATTTGTCCCACCACGGCATGCTGATCGCAATGCCGTTGCTCTTCGTCGCGACCGTGATCTTCTTGCGCTCGCGGCGCTGCGCGAGATCGAACGCGAACTTCAGCACGCGCTCGCTGCCGTGGCGCGTGAATACCGATTCCTGCAACACGAACTCGCGCTCGGTGCCTTCGAACATCACGCCGCCCACCGACGAATACTCGCCCTCGGTGTTCTCGCGCACGATCCAGAAGTCGATGTCGCCCGCCTTGCGGCCCGCGAGCGGCGAAGGTACGCCGGCGAAGAGTCGCGCCGGACGCAGGTTGATGTACTGATCGAATTCGCGGCGGAATTTGAGCAGCGATCCCCACAGCGAAACGTGGTCGGGCACGGTGTCGGGCCAGCCCACTGCGCCGAACAGAATGGCGTCGGCCGATTGCAGTTGCGCTTTCCAGTCGTCCGGCATCATCTGGCCGTGCTTTGCGTAGTAGTCGCAGCTCGCCCATTCGATGTGCTGATACTCGAGTTCGATGCCAAAGCGCGTCTTCACCGCGTCGAGCACGCGCAGCGCCTCGGGCATGACTTCGACGCCGATGCCGTCGCCGGGAATGACTGCGATCCGATATTTCTTCGACATGCTGTGCTCCTCCATTAGGGCTTGTACCGATCCGATAACAGTTATTTTATTCCTGCTGTTTGGTCATAAAATGGTCGCTTTAGTTAAGCCACTGTGCACGATTCGTGTACAAAGCCGGACGCCACAGAGCCTCATCGAGAAACCTATGAATGCCGTCCCGTCACCCGATCTCGGCGACCTGCGCGTGTTTTGCGAAGTCGCGCGCAAAGCCAGTTTCAGCGCGGCGGCCGAATCGCTGTCGGTGTCCGCGGCGTATGTCAGCAAGCGTATCAACGTGCTCGAGACTACGCTCGGCACGCGCCTGCTGCACCGGTCCACGCGCCGCGTCGCGATCACCGAGGCGGGCGAGCGCGTCTACACGTGGGCCGAAAAAATTCTCGACGACGTCGATCAGCTCGTTGAAGACGTCTCCACCACGCGCCGCATTCCGGGCGGCAAGCTGCGCATTTCGAGCAGCTTCGGTTTCGGCCGGCGCTTCGTCGCGCCCGCGCTTGCGCGCTTTTCCGAACGTTATCCGCAATTGAGCGTGCGGCTCGATCTGTTCGACCGTCTCGTCGATGTCGCCGGCGAAGGTTTCGATCTCGACATTCGCATCGGCGACGACATCGCGCCGCATCTGATCGCGCGGCGGCTCGCGTCGAATCATCGCGTGCTGTGCGCGTCGCCCGATTATCTCGCGCGAGAAGGCGCGCCGCGTCAACTGGCGGATCTGTCGGCGCATGCGTGCCTCGCGATCAAGGAGCGCGATCATCCGTTCGGTTTGTGGCGTTTGACCGTGCGCGGCGAGGCGGCGTCGATCAAGGTCACGGGACCGTTGTCGACCAATCACGGCGAGGTCGCGGTGCAGTGGGCGTTGGCCGGGCGCGGCATCGTGCTGCGTTCGATGTGGGACGTGCGGCCGCTGCTGGAAAGCGGCCAGTTGCAGCAGGTGTTGCCGGAGGTGACGCAGCCGGCGAACCTGTGGGCGGTGTATCCGGCGCGACTCGCGCAGTCGGCGAAAGTGCGGGTTTGCGTGGACTTTCTCAGCGAAGAATTCGCGCAGTGGAACCCGCCGGACGACACCGCCTAGCCGTTAGTGGTTACTGCTTTAGTGGTGATTCTGCGAGAACAGCGTTTCGAGCGGATAGTGGCTTTTCACGAACGGCGACTTGATGATCACGTAGCTAAAGTACTTTTCAATGCCGATGTCGCGTTCCAGTAAGCCTTCAATAATGCTCTGATAATGGCTCACGCTGCGCGTGACGAACTTCAGCAGGTAATCGTAGCCGCCGCTCGCCAGATGGCATTCGACGATTTCGTCTACGTCG
Organism: Paraburkholderia sp. RL17-368-BIF-A; assembly: GCF_046054045.1. Classification (NCBI taxonomy): domain Bacteria; kingdom Pseudomonadati; phylum Pseudomonadota; class Betaproteobacteria; order Burkholderiales; family Burkholderiaceae; genus Paraburkholderia; species Paraburkholderia sp. RL17-368-BIF-A. Next base: position 21,007 of record NZ_JARESN010000026.1, on the reverse strand, counting down.
CGAATCGCATTCACGAACTTCACGAAGTCTTCCCGCCGATGATCGGCGAGCGTGACTTCGGTGAACACGATCTGCACGTCACCGAGCTTTTCGAGCTGGATCTGCGCGCCATAGCCGACGATGTAGCCGGCCTTTTCCAGCCGCTTGACGCGAATCAGGCAGGGGCTCGGCGAAAGGCCGACCGCATCGGCAAGCTCGACGTTGGTGATACGGCCTTTCTTTTGCAACTGCGAAAGTATGCGCAGGTCGATACGGTCTAGCTTGCAGTCGCTGCTCATCGTAACGTTGTGGCTCCGGCGGTTGAGAAAAGGGACTCAGGCGGCCCTCTACTCTAGCATGCAGCGGCGGTACTTTTGGCCTGGTGCTTAGCCGTGGTTTTGCCGCGCAGCGCGGCCCGCACGTCGGCTTGTGCAAGCACGTCGTCCAGGGTTTTCTCGAGCCGCTCGAACATCAGGTCGAAGTCCGATTCCGTGTACGAAAGCGCGGGCGCAAAGCCGAGAATATTGTCGCCGAACGCACGGAAAATCAGGCGGTTTTCATAGGCCGCGACGGCAATGCGCTCCGACAGTTTCAGCGCGGGGTCAAACTGCGCCTTGGTGTCCTTGTCGGTGACGAGTTCGAGCGCGCCGAGCAGGCCGCGGTGACGCGAATCGCCCACGAGCGGATGCGCGAGCAATGCATCAAGGCCGCGCGCGAAACGCGGCGCGCGCGCCACGCCGTTCGCCAGCAAGCCGCCTTCGTGATAAAGGCGCAGCACTTCCAGACCGATCGCCGCGCTCACCGGGTGCGCCGAATACGTATGGCCGTGGCCGACAATCGCCTCGGCGTCGCCATCGGCGATGCCCTGATAGATTTCGTCAGACATCAGCACGGCGCCCATCGGCGCGTAGCCGGCGGTCAAACCCTTGGCGACCGTCATCAGATCCGGCTCGACGTTCTCGCCCTGACATGCGAACAGCGGCCCGGTGCGGCCAAAGCCGGTGATGACTTCGTCGGCGACAAACAGAATGCCCAGCTTGCGGCAACGCTCGCGCATCGCCTTCAGCCAGCCGACCGGCGGCACGATCACGCCGCCCGAGCCCTGAATCGGTTCGCAGAAAAACGCGGCGACGTTATCCGCGCCGAGTTCCGCGACCTTCGCTTCGAGCGCGGCGACCGAGGCGGCGATCAACGCGGCGTCGTCGGCGAAATTATTGCGGTACGCATACGGCGACGGCAGGTGATGCTGGTTCGGCAGCGGCAGATCGAAGTTGCGGTGGAACGCGGGCAGGGCGGTCAGCCCCGCGCCCATGCTCGACGAGCCGTGATAGCCGCGTTGCAGCGCGATGATGTGCTTCTTCGACGGACGGCCCGTCGCATTGAAGTAATGCGTGATGAAGCGGATTGCCGAGTCGACCGCGTCCGAGCCGCCGAGCGTGAAGTACACGTGTTGCAGCGAAGCCGGCGCGACCTGCGCGAGTTTTTGCGCGAGTTCGATAGCCGGCTCGCAGCCGAAATGGAAATAGCTCGTCGCGTAGGGCAGTTTCTGCATCTGCGCGGTGGCGGCCTCGACAATGCTCTGCTGGCCGTAGCCCACGTTCACACACCACAAGCCGGAGAAGGCGTCGAGCAGTTCGTTGCCCGCGGCGTCGCGCAGAAAGGCGCCGCTCGCGGATTCGAGCACCGTGACGCCGCGCGCCTCGTGCGCACGGTAGTTGATGACAGGATGGATCAGGTGCTGGCGGTCGGCTTCAATGAGCGATTGGATCGGCATGGTGGGTTCTCGTCGCGAAAGGGCTGTTGACGGTTCCATACTACTGATCCACGGCGATGGTCCGCTTACCTAAACAATTGCCTGAAAAGCGCGCGCGACGCGTTTTGATGCACGCCCTTAGCATTTTGTGCTGCGGACGTTGAAAAGCCGTGGCGCGCGCGTATCCGGTGGAATGCGGGAGCGCTCAATAGCCGCGCGTGCGGTCGACCTGGCCGAGCATCGGCAGGCCTTCGCGATGGCGGCGCAGGTTATCGAGCACGACGTCGACGGCGGTGTCGGGCCGCGTCGCGCTGGCGATATGCGGCGTGATGCGCACGCGCGGATGCGTCCACAGCGGATGACCGGCGGGCAACGGCTCGGGATCGGTCACATCGAGAATCGCGTTCTGCAATTGGCCGCTGTCGAGCGCCGTCAGCAAGTCCTGCTGATTCAGATGCGCGCCGCGGCCCGTTTGAATCAGCGAGGCGCCGCGCGGCAGCTTCGCGAACAGGCGTCCATCGAGCAGGCCGCGCGTGGCCGGCGTGAGCGGCAGCAGGCAAACCAGGATGTCGGTGCGGGCGAGGAAAGCATCGAGCGAGCTTTCGCCCGCATAGCATTCGACGCCCTCGATCTCGCGCGGCGAGCGGCTCCAGCCCGCGCACGCAAAGCCGAAGAGACGCAGCCGCTCCAATACCGCGGTGCCGAGCACGCCGAGTCCCAGCACGCCGATGCGCCGTTGCGCGGCTGGCTTCAGCGGCAGTTCGCGCCATACCTGCTGTTGCTGCTGAAGCCCGTAGTCGAACAGATCGCGATGAATAGTGAGCGCTGCCTGCGTCACGTATTCGACCATGCCTTCGACGAGCCCCGGTTCGATCATCCGCACAACCGGCACATGCTCAGGCACGCCGGACAGATCGAATTGATCGACGCCCGCGCCCACCGAGAACACCACTTCCAGATTGGGAAACGTGCGGGTCGGGTCTTCGGGCGGCTGCCATGCCACCAGATAGCGGATCGCAGCGGGATCGCCGTGATCGGGCCAGATATGGAACGGCAAACCGGGCGCCTTTTCGGCGAAGAGCCTCGCCCATTGCAGGCCGCGCGCCGGGTCGGCTTTATAGAGTAGGGCCATGACGGGTCAGAAAATCGCCTGATTGATGATGCCGTATTGCACATAAGGTGTCGCGTTGGCCGCCACGCTCTGCGGTTGCGCATTGCGCACCATTCTGACGACCGTGTCCACGCGCGGCAGCCCGAGCTGTTCGAGCCATTCGGTCAGGCCGCTGTCGCCCGGCGTGTCGACGCGCACGAACACGCCTTCGTTGAGCGCAAGCCAGTGGCTGATCAGCGCCTTCGCGCGGCTCGAACCTTCCGAGGCAGGCGCGACCACCGGGCCGATCGCAAAGCCGCGTCCGAAACGGCGAAAGAGCGCGAAGCCGACGAGTTCGCCGTCGCGGTCGAGCGCGATGCCATCGGCGTTCTCCAGCAGCGCGGGCAGCACTTCGCCGCGATCGAGGCCGCTTGCCTGTGAGGCCAGTTCGACGAGCCGTGCCGTGTCGCTCGACCCTAGCGGCCGCAAGCGTTCGCCCGCCGGCAACGACACCAGCGGCGGCTGGAACGCCGCGCCTTGATGCTGATCGAGCGTGCCCGTCGCGCGAAAGCCGAGCTTTTCATAGAGCGGCTGACCGGCGGCGGTCGCGTGCAGGAAGGTGATGCGGCCGCCGAGTTCCTCGAGCAGCAGTTCCATCAGCTTTCTGCCGATGCCGAGCCCTTGCCGCGCCGGCGACACGATCACCATGCCGAGCGACGCGCAATCCGCGCCGTACTTCCAGCAAAGCGCGGTGCCGATCACGCCGCTCGCATCTTCGGCGACGAAACCCACGCCCAGTTGCGCGACGAACTTCCAGTCGTCCGCGCGATGCGGCCATTTGAGTTCGACCGTCAACGCATGCGCCGCGGCAACGTCGTCGAGGGTGAAGCGTCTGTATGTGATCGGATCAGCTATCGGATCTGTCTTCGAATCGGGCACGCCGTGCTCCTGAATGGCTAAAGGCTTACGCGTCACTGTGTCATCCACGGCGCGGTGTGACTAGGACGATCTTTCTATCCGGCGCGCCGCGCAAGGCCGCATCGCAATTCGATGCAAAACATGCCGTATGCGCCCGCATTACAGGCGGGTTCTGCTGCGCGGCGATTTTTGTCGGCGACATATGCCAGGCGCGCGGCTCTACGATTTTACTTATGGCGGGCGTCGCGGCGACGGCGCCGCGCAGGCGGTTTCCATCCAGCGTCACTCACTCAGGACACTTTCTCATGGACAGCTTCAATCCGGACGACGTCGCGATTCGCAGCGGCCATTTCATCGGCGGCGAGTGGGTGGAAGGCAGCGGGCAGGGCACGCGCCGCATGGATGTGGCGCGCCCGTCCGACGGCGTCGTCTACGCGAGCGTGCCGGTGGCCGACGCGGACATGGTGGACCGCGCGGTTGAGAACGCCTGGCAGGCGTTTCGCACGAGCGGCTGGGCGCGCATGGCGCCGCGCGAGCGCGCGAGGATCATGCGGCGCTTCGCCGATCTGGTCGAAGCCGACGCACCCGCGCTCGGCCGCCTGGAAGCACTCGGCTCGACGCGGCCGGTTGCCCAGGCCGTGTCGTGGGACGTGCCGTTCACCGCCGAGGGCATCCGCTTTTACGCGGAGTTCGCCGACAAGCTGGGCGGCGACGTCGCGGCCACCGACCACGATCATCTCGGCATGACGATCGCCGAGCCGTACGGCGTGATCGGCGCCATCGCGCCGTGGAATTTCCCGCTCGTGATGGCTTCGTGGAAGATCGCCCCGGCGCTCGCCGCGGGCAACGCGGTCGTCCTCAAGCCTTCGGAGATGACGCCGTTTTCCGTGCTGCGCCTCGCGGAACTGGCTGTCGAGGCCGGCGTGCCCGCCGGCATCTTCAATGTGATTCAGGGCGACGGACGCACGACCGGCGACGAACTCGTGCGTCATCCGAAGATCAGCAAGGTCACGTTCACCGGATCGACGCGCACGGGCGCCGCGATCATGGCGGCCTGCGCGGCGAGCGGCACCAAGCCGGTCACGCTCGAACTGGGCGGCAAAAGCCCGCAAATCGTTTTCGCCGACGCGCCGCGTCTGGACGATGTGGCGCGCCGCATCGCGGGCGCGATCACCGGCAACGCAGGGCAGGTGTGCGTCGCGGGCTCGCGGCTGCTGGTCGAGCGCAGTCTTGCCGAGCCGCTGGCCGAACGCATCGGCAGGATTTTCGCGGAGCTGACGCCGGGCGCGACGTGGGCCGCGGGCACGACGCTCTCGCCGATCATCTCCGAGCCGCAGGCGGCGCGCATCGAAAGCATCGTGGGGCGCACGCTCGACGCGGGCGCGACCTTGCGCCACGGCGGCAAGCGTGCCGAGGTTCGCGGCGCATCGGCGGGCGCGTTCTATACGCCGACCTTGCTCACCGATGTCACCGCTCAGTCCGAGGCGGTGCGCGAGGAAGTCTTCGGTCCGGTGCTCACGCTGCAAACCTTCGACAGCGAAGAAGAAGCGCTCGCGCTCGCGCAGCATCCCGACTACGGGCTTGCCGCGGGCGTGCATACCGCCGATCTCGGCCGCGCGCTGCGCTTCGTGCGCGCTTTGGAAGCGGGCACCGTGTGGGTCAACCGCTATGGCCGCACGTCCGACTTCATGATCCCGACGGGCGGCTACAAGCGCTCCGGCATCGGCAAGGATCTCGGCCGCCAGGCTTACGAGGCGAACCTGCGCTTCAAAAGCGTGCTGATCGATTTGCGGCAGTGATGCAGGGGCGGTGTTGCAGCCGCCCTGGAGCCTGACCGACGCCCGACAGATTCCCTTCAAAACGTCGCAAACCCACGCCGGCTAAGGGTTGCGCCGGATCACGGCAGACTCTGCTGCGCAACGGCCTCAAAACGCATGGTTTGTGTCACAGGCAGCGCGCGAATCAGGAACATCTATGTTTTTGCGCTGATTAAATCTTTTACAGGAATCAGCTTTTACTTTTCGCCAATGAGCTCGACGCCGAGTTCCTTACCACGATAGGACGACTGCACCATGATCGAATTCGAACCGAAATACATCACCTTCGACTGCTACGGCACGCTGACCAAGTTCCGCATGGCGGACATGACGCGCGAACTGTACGGCCACATTCTGAAGAGCGACGACCTCGAAAAGCTGGTCGCGTTCTACGCCGGCTATCGCCGCGACGAAGTGCTGGGTGCATGGAAGCCGTATCGCGACGTCGTGGTCAATGCGCTGCGCCGTGCGTGCGCGCGCATGAACGTCGAATTCAACGAAGCCGGCGCGCAAAAGATCTATGAAGCGGTGCCGACGTGGGGCCCGCATCCCGACGTGCCCGAAGGTCTGTCGCGGCTCGCGAAGAAGTACAAGCTCGTGATTCTGTCGAATGCGTCGAACGATCAGATCCAGAGCAACGTCGACAAACTCGGCGCGCCGTTCCATGCGGTGTTCACCGCCGAGCAGGCGCAGTCGTACAAGCCGCGCATGCCAGGCTTCGAGTACATGTTCGACAAGCTCGGCTGCAATCCGGAAGACGTGCTGCATGTGTCGTCGAGCCTGCGCTACGACCTGATGACCGTGCACGACATGGGCGTCAAGCACAAGGCGTTCATCAACCGCGGCCATGAACCGTCGACGCCGTACTACCAGTACTACGAAGTGAAGGGCATTCCGGAACTGGCCGCCGAACTCGGCCTGTAAGCGCGCGACGAACCCGCCGCCCGCGACGTTGCCTCGCTGATTGCAATCATGGACCCGCACAGGATGAAGCTCGACTCTTACTGGCTCGACACTGCGCCGCCCTTTGTGTCGGCGTGCGAAGGCCCGCTCGACGGTGACGCCGATGTGGTGGTGATCGGCGCGGGCTTCACGGGTTTGTCGGCGGCTCTGGCGCTCGGCAAACGCGGCGCGTCGGTCGTGGTGGTCGACGCGGGACGCGTGGGCGGCGGCGCGTCGGGCCGCAACGGCGGCCAGGTGAACACGGGCGTCGCGCAAGACTTCGTCGCGCTCGCCGCGCAACTCGGCCTCGAGCGTGCGAGCGCGTGCTATCGCGCGTATTCGGATGCGGTCGATACGGTCGAGCGTCTGATCGACGAAGAACAGATCGACTGCGATTACGCCGCGACCGGCAAGCTCAAGCTCGCGTCGAAGCCGCATCATTTTGCGCATCTGGAAAAGACGGCGGATCTGATCCGTCGCGCGGTGGATCCCGACATCGAACTGATCGACGGCGAGCGGATTCGCGGCGAAGTGCAGTCGGACAGTTTTTACGGCGGGCTGCTGCATCGTCACGGCGGCCAGATGCATATGGGCAAGTTCGCGGTCGGGCTTGCGGAAGCGGCGGTTCGGCGCGGCGCCAAGGTGTATGAACACGCGCCGGTTACGTCGATCGTGAAAGACGGCGGCGCGCATCGCGTCGTCACCGCGCGCGGCGAAGTGCGCGCGAAGCAGGTGCTGATCGCGACCGGGCCGTCGCGGCATGGACCGTTCGGCTGGTATCGGCGGCGGCTTGCGCCGGTTGGCTCGTTCATCGTCGTGACGGAGCCGCTGCCGCCCGCCTTGCTCGTGCAGACGTTGCCGAACCGGCGCGCGTACACGACCACGCGGCTGATGCACAACTACTTTCGCGTGACGCCCGATTCGCGCTTGCTGTTCGGCGGACGCGCGCGCTTCACGGCGTCCGAGCGGCCATCCGATGCCAAGAGCGGGCGCATCCTGCAGCAAGGTCTCGCCGCGATGTTTCCGATGCTCTCAAGTGCGCGCATCGACTATTGCTGGGGTGGTCTCGTCGACATCAGCGCCGATCGCCTGCCGCATGCCGGGCAGCACGACGGCATCTATTTTTCGATGGGCTACAGCGGCCACGGCACGCAGATGTCGACGCACATGGGTCAGGTGATGGCCGATGTGATGGACGGCCGCGCGGAGCGCAACCCGTGGGACGAGTCCGAATGGGCCGCGATTCCTGGGCACACCGGCAAGCCCTGGTTCTTGCCGCTGGTCGGCACGTACTACCGTATCAAGGACATCTTCTACTGAAGTCCCGCTGTTGCACTCGCTATTGAAGTCCCGCTGTTGCAGTCGACAACTACAAACCCACGCAGCCCCCACAACTGCCTTACCTCGCGGAGAAGTTCGATGAATAAGGAAAACTCACCCCACGGCGCTCCTGGCCTCGACAACGGGCTCGAGCAATTGACAGCGAGAGGCGCGTCGCGGCGCGACGTGCTGCGCGCGCTGACCGCGGCCGGGATGATGTCGCTGACGGGCGCCGGGCTGATGGCCGCAAGCGGTTCCGCGCTCGCGCAAGCGAAGCCGAAGCAGGGCGGCAAGATTCGCGTGGCGACGCAGTCGGCCTCCGCGGCCGACACGCTCGATCCGGCGAAGGGCGCGCTCAGCACCGATTACGTCCGCTGCAACATGTTCTACAACGGCCTGACCGAACTCGATTCCCATCTCGGCGCAAAGATGGCGCTCGCCGAATCCATCGAGACGAAGGACGCGACCGTATGGGTTGTGAAGCTGCGCAACGGCGTGCAATTCCACGACGGCAAGTCGCTCGCGCCCGCCGACGTCGTCTATTCGATCATGCGCCACAAGGATCCGGCCACCGCTTCGAAGGCAAAGACGATCGCCGATCAGATCAAGGAAGTGAAGGCCACCGGCCCGAACGAAGTGACGATCACACTCGACGGCGCGAACGCCGACTTGCCGGTGATTCTCGCGACGTCGCACTTCCTCATCATCAAGGACGGCACGAGCGATTTCAAAACGGCCGTCGGCACAGGTCCGTACAAGGTCAAGGAATTCTCGCCGGGCGTGCGCACGGTCGGCGTGCGCAACGACAAGTACTGGAAGCCGGGCATGCCGTATCTCGACGAGATCGAGTTGATCGGTATCGGCGACGAATCGGCGCGCGTGAACGCGTTGCTGTCGGGCGACGTGCAACTGATCAACGGCCTCACGCCGAATTCGGCTGAACGCCTGAAGACCGCGCCGGGTTTCAAGGTGCTGGAGACGAAGACCGGCGGCTACACGGACCTGATCGTTCGCGACGAGGGCGGCATTACCGGCAACGACGATTTCCGCCGCGGCATGATGTACCTGATGGACCGCGAACAGATCCGCCGCTCGGTGTTTCGCGGCTACGGCGCGATCGGCAATGATCAGCCGATCGACCCGACCAACAAATACTATCTCGCCGGCCTGCCGCAACGCGGCTTCGATCCCGACAAGGCGAAGTTCTATTTCCAGAAGGCCAAGCTCGGCTCGGCGCCGCTGCAAGTGTTCGCCTCTCCGGCCGCCGACGGTTCCGTCGAAATGGCGATGCTGCTGCAACAGGCTGCGCCGCGCGCGGGCCTGAACCTTCAGGTGAGCCGTGTGCCCTCGGACGGCTTCTGGTCGAATCACTGGATGAAGCATCCGCTCGGCTTCGGCAACATCAATGCGCGCCCGAGCGCGGACGTGCTGTTCACGCAGTTCTTCAAGTCCGATGCGCCGTGGAACGAAGCCAACTGGAAGAACCCGAAGTTCGATCAGATGCTCGTCGCCGCGCGCGGCGAACCGGACGACGCGAAGCGCAAGAAGATCTACGGCGACATGCAGGTGCTCGTGCATGAAAACGGCGGCATCGGCATTCCGCTCTTTCATAGCTCGCTCGATGGCTATACGAGTAAGCTGAAGGGACTCGGTTCGATTCCGCTTGCCGGTCTGATGGGTTTTGCGTTCGCGGAAAACGTCTGGCTAGAGGCGTAACGCGAAGGCGCTCCGGCTCATTGAGCCGGAGCGCCACGACTTCGCACCTGCGCGCAATACACGCAATACATGCACTGGCGCGGCGCCGCGACGCCGCGCGCATGCTTCAACTGGAGGCGACTTTCAATGAAAGCACACGCGCAACGACTCATCGCCGCGCGCCTCGGCCTCGCGCTGCTCACGCTGCTGCTGGTGTCGGCCATCGTGTTCGGCGTGACAGGGCTGCTGCCTGGCGACGCCGCGCAAGAGGCGCTCGGCCAGGCCGCCACGCCCGAGGCCGTCGCCGCATTGCGGCATCAGTTCGGGCTCGATCAGCCGGCGCTTCAGCGCTACGGCCAGTGGCTCTTTCATATCGTCACCGGCAACTTCGGCACGTCGATGTCGAACAATCTGCCCGTTAGTCAGTTGATCGCGACGCGTCTGCCGAACTCGCTGGTGCTCGCCGGTTTGACCGCGGTGGTCTCGGTGCCGCTCGCGCTGCTGATCGGCATTTCGTCCGCGATGTTCCGCGGCTCGCTGCTCGATCGCGCATTGAACGTGCTGACGCTCTCGACGGTAGCCGTGCCCGAGTTTCTCGTCGCGACCATCGCCGTGCTGATCTTCGCCGTGAAGCTGCGCTGGCTGCCCGCGCTGTCTTACCTGTCCGAAGTGAATTCGTTCGGCGCGTTGTTGCGCATCTATGCAATGCCCGTCATGACGCTGTGCTGCGTGATCGTCGCGCAGATGGCTCGCATGACGCGCGCCGCAGTACTCGACCAGCTCAATTCGTCGTATGTGGAAATGGCGATGCTCAAGGGCGCGTCGCCCGTGCGCGTCGTGCTGCGGCATGTGCTGCCGAACACCATCGGGCCGATTGCGAATGCGGTCGCGCTGAGTCTGTCGTACCTGTTCGGCGGCGTGGTGATTGTCGAGTCGATCTTCAACTATCCGGGCCTCGCGAGCCTGATGGTCGACGCCGTGACGAACCGCGACATGCCGCTCGTGCAAGGCTGCGTGATGGTGTTCTGCGCCGCGTATCTTGCGCTCGTGCTGATCGCGGACCTGTGTCAAATCGTATCCAACCCGAGGCTACGTCGATGATGAGCCAACCTGATCACCACGTCCCTCACGCGGGCACCGAGTTGTACGGCGTGAGCCGCGACGAACTCGTCGCCGATATACCGGCTGACATGGCGGCTGAAACGCTGGCCGCCGATACCGCAACCACGAGCGCACCGGCGAAGTACAACCCGCTGCAACGCCTCGTCCACCGCTTTTCGGTGCTCGGCCTGCTCGGCCTCGTGATGGTGCTGTTCTGGCTGCTGGTCGCCTTCGTCGGGCCGCTCGTCGCGCCGTACCAGGGCGGCGCGCTGACGTCGACGGAAATTTTCGGGCGTTATAGCGCGGCGTATCCGCTTGGCACCGACTACCTCGGCCGCGACATGCTGAGCCGCATTCTGTACGGCGCACGCTATACGGTCGGCCTCGCGCTCGCGGCGGCCGTGCTCGCGAGCGTGATCGGCACGTTCTTCGGTCTGCTTGCCGCGGTGTCGGGCAAGTGGGTCGATGAAGTGCTGAGCCGCCTGTTCGACGCGCTCATTTCGATTCCGAGCAAGGTGCTTGCGCTCGTCGTGATCGCGGCATTCGGATCGTCGATCCCGATGCTGACGACGGTCGCGGCGCTCGCCTACATTCCCGGCGCGTTTCGCATCTCGCGTTCGCTCGCGTTGAACCTGATGGGGCTCGAATACGTGCAGGTCGCGCGGGCTCGCGGCGAAGGGCTCTTATATATCGCGCGTGTCGAGGTATTGCCGAACATGATCCATCCGATGCTCGCCGATTTCGGCCTGCGCTTCGTGTTCATCGTGCTGCTGCTGAGCGGGCTGAGTTTCCTCGGCCTCGGCGTGCAGCCGCCGAACGCCGATTGGGGTTCGCTCGTGCGCGAGAACATCGGCGGCTTATCGGAAGGCGCGCCTGCGGTGCTGATGCCGGCCGTCGCGATTGCCACGCTGACCATCGGCATGAATCTGCTGATCGACAACTTGCGGCGTCGCAGCCGTAGCCACGGAGACGCATGATGGCCGACCGGGACATGATTGAAGTGAAAGGGCTGCGTGTCGTCGCGGGCGCGGCGCACGGGCCGGTGACGGAGATCGTCAAGGGCGTCAGCTTTTCGGTGAAGAAGGGCGAGGTGCTCGCGCTGATCGGCGAATCCGGTTCGGGCAAGACGACGATTGCGCTGTCGCTGCTCGGCTATGCGCGCGCGGGCTGCTCGATCAGCGGCGGCTCGGTGCGCATCGGCGAGGTGGAAGTGCTCTCGCTCGATGCCAAAGGACGCCGCGCGTTGCGCGCGCGCACGGTCGCGTATGTCGCGCAGAGCGCGGCGGCGGGCTTCAATCCGGCGCGCACGATCATGGATCAGGTGACCGAGCCCGCGCTGCTGCATCAGTTGATGACGAAAGACGCCGCGCGCGCCAAAGCGATCGCACTGTTTCGCGCGCTCGCGCTGCCCGCGCCGGATACCATTGGCGAGCGTTATCCGCATCAGGTTTCCGGCGGGCAATTGCAGCGTCTGATGGCGGCGATGGCGTTGATCACCGATCCGGCGGTCGTCGTGTTCGATGAGCCGACCACGGCGCTCGACGTCACCACGCAGATCGAAGTGCTCGCCGCCTTCAAGAAGGTGGTGCGCGAACTCGGCACGACGGCGGTGTACGTGTCGCACGATCTTGCCGTCGTCGCGCAGATGGCCGACCGCATCGTCGTGCTGAACGGCGGCGCGGTGAAGGAAAACGGCGCGGTCGCGCAAGTGCTCGATGCGCCCGTGGATGCCTACACGCGCCAGTTGCTCGCCGCGACGCGCCGCCCGGAAGCGCCCTCGGCCGCGTTGCAGGACGGCGCGGGACAGGTGCCGCCGCTGCTGCAGATTCGCGGCCTCTCGGCGGGCTATGGACGCATCGGCCGTGACGGCATGCCCGCCGTGCGCGTGCTCGACGACGTGAGCCTCAGCATTGCTCGCGGCAGCGCGCTCGGCGTGATCGGCGAATCGGGCTCGGGCAAGACGACGCTGGCACGCGTGGTCGCGGGTCTCGTCGACCGTGCGCGCGGCGATGTGCTGTTCAACGGCGAGCCGTTGCCCGCGCAGCTATCGCGCCGCACGCCGGAGCAGTATCGGCAGATTCAGATCGTGTTCCAGAACGCGGATACCGCGCTGAATCCGAGCCATTCGATCGCGGATATTCTTGGCCGGCCGCTCGCGTTTTATCACCATCTGCGTGGCGCGGCGGCGAAGAAGCGCATGCTCGCGTTGCTCGATCTGGTGAAGCTGCCGGCTTCGATTGCAACGCGCACCCCCGCGGGCCTGTCGGGCGGCCAGAAGCAGCGCGTGAACCTCGCGCGCGCGCTTGCCGCCGATCCCGCGCTGATTCTCTGCGACGAAGTCACGTCCGCGCTCGATACGGTAGTGGGCGCCGCGATCCTCGATCTGCTCGCGGAATTGCGGCGCGAGCTGGGCGTCTCGTACATGTTCATTAGCCACGACATTTCGACGGTGCGCGCGATCTGCGACGAAGTGATCGTGCTGTACGCCGGGCAGCGTGTCGAAGCCGGACAGCGCGACGTGCTCGCGGCGCCGCCGTATCACCCGTACACGGGCTTGCTGGTTGATTCAGTGCCCGAACTAAAACCAGGCTGGCTCGATGCGCGCCGCCACGTCGCCGCCTGCAAGTTGCCCGCGATGGGCGAGAGCGCCGCCGTGCCCGAGCTGTGTTCGTTCCGCTCGCGCTGTCCCGTGCGCATCGACGGTATCTGCAACATGACGCCGCCGTCGCTGAAGAAACTGCCTTCGGGCGCGGAGATTCTTTGTCATCACTCGGCGGCCGAGTTGAGCCGTTTGCAAAACCTGGAGACGATCCCGGCATGAACCAGCGATTTGTGCGGCTCGCGGAAACCGGTCGCAAGACCTTTCCGATTACCGTCGACGGCGTAGTGCGCGAGGCCGCCGAAGGCGACACGCTGATGGTCGCGCTGCTCACCAACGGCACCACGCTGCGCGACTCCGAATTCGGCGACGGCCGCCGCGCCGGTTTCTGTCTGATGGGCGCGTGCCAGGATTGCTGGGTGTGGACCGCGCAAGGCGAGCGCGTGCGCGCGTGCAGCACGCTGGCGGCGCCGGGCATGTCGATCGTCACGAGTCTCGCTGAAGCCGGGGAGGGCGTATGGCCCCGCGTGTAGTCATCATCGGTGCGGGGCCGGCGGGCGTGCGCGCCGCTCAGGCATGCGTCGAAGCGGGTCTGCGCCCGACTGTGATCGACGAAGGCCGGCGCGACGGCGGACAGATCTACCGGCGTCAACCGGAAGGCTTTTCGCGCAGCTACGACACGCTGTACGGCACGGAGGCCGAGCGCGCGGCGTCGTTGCATACGGGCTTCGATGCGCTGAAACGCAGCATCGACTATTTGCCCGAAACGCTGGTGTGGAATATTTCGGCGAACGCGGTGCATACGGTGAGCGGCACGCGTTACGGCACGCTGCCGTTCGACGCGCTCATCGTGTGCAGCGGCGCAACCGACCGGCTCATGCCCGTCAAGGGTTGGCATCAGGCGGGCACCTATAGTCTCGGCGGCGCGCAGGTCGCGCTGAAATCGCAGGGCTGCGCGATCGGTTCGCGCATCGTGATGATGGGCAGCGGGCCGCTGCTCTACCTCGTGTCCGCGCAATACGTGAAGGCCGGCGCGCAGATCGCGGCGGTACTCGATACGTCGACGTTCATGCAGCGCATCGCCGCGTTGCCGCGTCTCTTGGCGATTCCCGCCGCGCTGAAAAAAGGCATTGCGTTGACGCGCGTGTTGTCGAAGGCGGGCGTGCCGGTTTATCGCGGCGTGCAGCCCATCGAAATCAAAGGTTCGCCGCAAACGGGTGTGAGCGGCGTCGAAGTCGCATTGGCCGGCGGCAAGCGCATCGAGTTCGCGTGCGACGCCGTTGCGCTCGGCTATCACTTGCGCCCGGAAACGCAGCTCGCGGATCTCGCCGGCTGCCGTTTTATCTTCGACGACGCCGCGCAGCAGTGGCTCGTGCAAATCGACAGCGACGGCCGCAGCAGCGTCAAGGGCGTCTATCTCGCGGGCGATGGCGCGCGCGTGCGCGGCGCGGACGCAGCCGAACGTTCGGGCCGTCTCGCCGCGCTCGCCGCGCTGCAGGATCACGGCGTGCAAGCGGCGGGCATCGGCGATATGCAGCGTTTGCGCGACGAGCTCGCGCGCTTCTCGCGCTTTGCCGCGGGCTTGCGTGAAGCGTTTCCGTGGCCCGCGCAATTCGCCGCCGCGTTGCCGGACGAGACGATTGTGTGCCGCTGCGAAGCGATCACGGCGGGCGAATTGCGCCGCGTCGTTCGCGAAACCGGCGCGCAGGAAGCCAATCGCGCGAAGGCGTTTTCGCGCGTCGGCATGGGACGTTGCCAAGGGCGTTATTGCGGACATGCGGGCGCGGAAGTCATTGCCGCGGCGGCGTGCGTGCCGCTCGCTTCCGTGGGACGCCTGCGCGGCCAGGCGCCGGTCAAGCCGCTGCCAGTGGCGCTCACCGAGGAGGCAGCGCAATGAGCGCGACTCGCAACGAAGCGGATGTCATCGTGATCGGCGGCGGCATCATGGGTACGACGACCACGTTCTTTTTGCGCCAGCGCAATCGCTCGGTGATTCTGCTGGAACGCGGGCTGACCGGGCAGCAGGCGAGCGGCGTGAACTTCGGCGGCGTGCGGCGGCAAGGCCGCGCATTGCCGCAACTCGCGATGGCCAATCGCGCGCTGCGCACCTGGCAGCGTTCGGCGGAACTGCTCGGCGAGGACGTCGAATTTTTGCCGGTCGGCCATACGCGCGTGTGCTATCACCAGAAGGACGTCGAGAATTTCGACCAATATGCAATCGACGCGCGCGCCTACGGGCTCGAACTCGAAGTGCTGCATGGCGACGCGTTGTTCCGGCGTTTTCCGTTTCTGAGCCGCGAAGTGCTGGCGGCGTCCAGTTCGCCGCTCGACGGCCACGCGAATCCGCGGCTCGCCGCGCCCGCGTTCGGACGCGCGGCCGCGCGGCTCGGCGCGCAGGTGATCGAGAACACGGAGATCGTGCGCGTCGAAAAAGAGGGCGATCGCTTTCGCGTGGAAAGCGCGCGCGGCGACGTGTATCGCGCGGCGCAACTCGTGATCTGCGCGGGCGCGTGGGCCACGCGTCTGACCGAACAGTTCGGCGAAAGCGCGCCGCTCGTCGTCAGCGGACCGCAAATGTGCGTGACGGAGCCGGTGCCGTACGTCTTCAAATCGTCGATGGGCGTGTTCACGTCGATCAAGCAGGAGGGCATTTACTTCCGGCAGATTCCGCGCGGCAATATCATCGTCGGCGGCGGTCCCGCGGGTCCGGCCGATGCCGCGACGAGCCGCGCGTCGGTGCTGCCGCAGAACACGGTGCGCCAGCTCGCGCAGATGCGGCGGCTCGTGCCCGCGCTCGCGCCGTTGCATGTGATCCGCGTGTGGAGCGGCGTGGAAAGTTATCTGCCTGACAGCGAACCGGTGATCGGCCCGAGCAGCAAGGTCGACGGACTCTTCTACGCGTTCGGCTTCAGCGGTTCGGGCTTTCAGATCGGGCCGGGCGTCGGCGAGACGATGGCGGAACTCGTCGATACGGGCAGCACGCCGATTCCGCTCGACAGGTTCTCCATCCAGCGCTTTGCAAAAGAGCCCATCGCGACGTCATGAAACAGTCCGTCAGCCTCAACGCCGCGCGGGCTTTTATCGAAGCGCATTTCAACGAGCCGGTGACGCTCGCGCAACTCGCGGCGCTGTCCGCGCTCAGCGTGTCGCGCTTTGCGACCGTGTTCCGGCAGCAGTACGGCTCGTCGCCGTATCGCTATCTGTGCGGCGTGCGGATTCAGCGGGCACAGATGCTGTTGCTCGAAGGCGTGCCTGGTTCGGTGGTCGCGACCGAGGTCGGCTTCTTCGATCAGAGCCATTTTGGCCGGCATTTCAAGCGATGCTGCGGCATGACGCCGAGCATGTTCATCCAGCAGCGCGCGGCGGTTAATGCGGGCAAGCACGGCGCTGCCAGGCGACAAGCCGTCGCTGAAAACTTCGCCGCGCAGTGCGAACAGACGTCCGCGGTCCTGCTTGGGCACACGGATCCTCTCGCCGAGCGTCGGATTCAGGCGCTCGAACTGACGCGCGATACGATCTAGGCGCTGTCGAAACTCAAGCAAGGATTGGATAGCGGAACCTGGCTGAGTCAACGGCGTGTCCGGCGCCGTCCGCACATAGGGTTGAGGGTGCATTGTTTTTTGCGCTGCCTCGTCGGCCGGCATCGCCGTGCGAGATCGTGCCAGATTTTGTGCCTACGACCTGTTCCGGCTCTCGCGAGCGATGCAGTCACCCCAACCTTTCACTCCCAGCTGGGAGGAATCCTCATGAAAATGAATCGAAGGTTGCGACTTGACTTGATGCAAAGGCTCGCCGACGTGAACCCGAAGCAGTCGATCACGAACTCGTTCGCTGGCGCACCGGCTCGGTAGGCTTTACGCTTAGTGACGGTGAAATTTCCTAAGGACACCATCTAAACTCCGATCGCTGCCGGGCGAGACCATAAAACACCTGCCACCCAATAGCAAAGCGCTCATTGTCAACGTTAGCGAATTGCGATCTAATTGCGGCACCAACAAAGTGGAAGGGCCTAGGCGGCCAAAACTCGAGGAAGCCGTTGGTGGTTATTGGAGCGTTGGAGGCACTTGCTTAACAGACAGGCTTGAGTGCCGCGCACCTGAGTCAAGTTCGAAACGGTCTACCTGGCAGTAAATCTGGACGTGCTCGCAATCCAGGAAGAAGCGCCGCACGCAGCATTAAAAGGCGCTGCGCAAACCGTAGAGATGGATGGATCGGGACCAAACCAAACGACGCACCGCAGGACGCGTATTTGCAGTCGAGCGAAGGCGACTTCAATCCTTCGGACTGCATAAGGGAAATGAGTTGATTATGCGATTTCTGTCATGCACTGACTGCTGGAGGCAAAGCGTGCCTGCCAGCAGGACACCGAGGTTCTCGTCGTGAAGACCGGGAAGGCATAAGGCACCCAACGATTTTCCCGCCGCGACAGCGGCTATTTTTATATTCTTTCGATAGTTCTGTTTAATCAATCTGCCTATTTAAAGATACGCAATTCATCAAGGAGAAGTTGTGGCCCTAGTCAAATGCGAGGAATGCAACAAGGAAGTCAGTCAGAAGGCAGCGTGCTGTCCACACTGTGGTGCACCGGTCGACCTTTACGCGCAAACGGGCTCGGCGAGCGAGGCCGACACACGTGTGTTCTTCAACAACCGAGGTGTAACGGTTACTGGAGCTCGATTTCTTCTTCCTGGCAACCGCACTTTCGCAATGAGCGGAATCACTGCTGTCAGGATGTGGCAGAAGAAGCCCAGCCGGTTAGGTCCAATCCTGTGCGCAATTGTTGCAGCACTCGCCTTGTCTGGCAAAGCGACGATTTGGTCGGTGGCAATCCCCCTTAGCACCGGTGTGCTGTGGTTTGTATTGCAGAAGCCAACGTTTTACGTTGTGCTTAGTTCCGCCTCAGGCGAAACACAAGTTCTTCGACATAAAAGTCGGAAGTGGATTCAGGACATAGTCGCAGCATTGAACCAGGCGATCATTTACAGAGGGTAGCGTCGAACTGGCAATAGCCGGAAGAGTAATCGCAACCGCAGAAGCGTTTAGACAAAAAGCGACTCGACTTCAAACCCACAGCCTTTGTCAACGCTTCTTACGGTGCGCCCCGCGCGGCCGGGCGAGCCACAATGGTCCTGCGCACTTTCCCTTGCCAACCTTCCCGCAGCAGAAAACGATTGTTTCCTGACAGATGTCGGAAGGTGAACGCGGTCTCTAGCGCCGCGAGCATCGCAAAAGTTAGCGCGCCCCGTTCAGCTTCCGCCATAACGTCGTCTTGCTGATGCCGAGCGCGTCGCACACCGCATCGCGGTCGCCGTCGTGCGCAGCCAGCGCGGCGCGGATTTCATCGGCTTCGACATGACGGCTGCGTTCGCGCAACGTCAGCGCCGTTTTGTGAGCGCGCGGTTGCTGCGGTTCGACGATTTCCGGCGCGATGGTCCGCAGCATGTCTCGCGTGATGAGCGGTTGCGTCTCCGCCGGCGAGTCGGCGTCTGACTCCATCTCGGCAAGCTCCACTGCAATCCGCTCGATGACGTTCTGCAACTCGCGCACATTCCCCGGCCACGCGTAACGCCGCAACGGCTCGGCGAGCGCGGCCAGAATGCGTTCGGCGGCAGCGGCGTCGGGCAGGCGCGCGGCGAGCCTCGGCTCACGCGCCGCGGCTTGCAACAGCAGTTCGGCGGCAAGCGGCAGCAGATCGGTTGGACGCTCGCGCAGCGGCGGCAGCGCAATGCTGAGAATGTTGAG
This sequence comes from Paraburkholderia sp. RL17-368-BIF-A, assembly GCF_046054045.1. Classification (NCBI taxonomy): domain Bacteria; kingdom Pseudomonadati; phylum Pseudomonadota; class Betaproteobacteria; order Burkholderiales; family Burkholderiaceae; genus Paraburkholderia; species Paraburkholderia sp. RL17-368-BIF-A. The sequence continues at coordinate 2,051 of NZ_JARESN010000026.1, read as the reverse complement.
CCGGTAGTAAAGATCGGCGCGGAAGCGGCCTGCTTCGACACCCTCGGTCAACGCGCGGTGCGTCGCGGCAACCACGCGAATGTCGACGCGCGTCGGTTCCGTCGAACCGAGCCGCACGACTTCGCGCTCCTGCAACACGCGCAGCAAACGGCTCTGCAACGACAACGGCATTTCGCCGATTTCATCGAGAAACAAGGTGCCGCGGTGCGCGACTTCGATGAGCCCCGCCTTGCCGCCTTTGCGCGCGCCGGTGAACGCGCCTTCCTCGTAGCCGAACAGTTCGCTTTCGAGCAACGCCTCGGGAAACGCGCCGCAATTGATCGCGACGAAGGCGAAGTCGCGCCGCGCGCTCAACTGATGCATGCTCTGCGCGACCATTTCCTTGCCTGTGCCGCTTTCGCCGAGAATCAGCACGGTCGCGTCCGACCTCGCGTACCGCTGCACGAGCGCGCGCACGCGTTGCATGGATTCCGCCGCGCCGACCATATCTTCCAGGCGGTAACGCGCGCTGAACTGCTGTACCCGTTGACGCGAACGCAGCGTACGGTCCAGCCGTTCGACCGCACGCGATTCCTGAAACGTCAGCACGGTGCCCGCGGCTGCGCCGCCGCTCGCAAGCGGCCCGCGATGCACGACGTAGCTCGCGCCGCGCACGGTGCAGAACGCGTCGCCGTCGGAGTCGGGCAGGCTGCCGGCGAGATCGGGCGCGAGTTCGAGCAGCGCGCGGCCCGCTGCATTCGCGGCGTCGACGCCGAGCACGGCGGCAAGACGCTGGTTCATCGCCTCGACGCGCCCCTCGGCGTCGAGCGCGACGACGCCATCGCGCAAGTGTTGCAGCAGGTTGTCGAGCCGTTGACGGCGTATCGTTTCGCGCCGCGTCGCCTGCGCGACTTCGAGCGCCGTGTCGAAGCCGGCGCGCACCGAATCGCGCGAGTACAGAAACACCGCGCCCATGCCGGCGTGCGCGGCGAGATCGGTGACGAGTCCGGGGCCGACGACCACGTCGATACCGCGATCGCGCAGGTCCAGCACGACGCTTTCGGCGTCCTGCGCGGATTGATGCGAGGCGAACGTCACGTCGAGCCCGAACGCCGTGACGAAGCGGCGCACTTCGTCGGGCGTTTTGCCGTGCGTGACCAGCGCGACCTTTGCGCCGTCGCGGCGCGCGCGGGCGAGCGCGTGCATGACGTCGAAGCCCGTCGGCGTGATCATCACGACCGGCACCGCGACGCGCGTTTTCAGGTAAGCGCCGTTGGAGCCGCCCGCAATCACGACGTCGGGACGACCCGCGCCGGCGGCGTCGATTTCGCGCACGGCGTCTTCGAAACCTTGGGCGACGATGCGCAGATCCGCGCGTTCCACGTATTCGCCCGCGATGTCGATAAACAGATCGCGCAGACGGCTGATGCTGAGCGCCCAGATGCGCGGGCGTCGGGCTGTATCGAACGATGGAGTGCTCAAGTTGCGGCTCGCGCGAGGTGAGTGGCAGGGTCCGGCTATTATGCGCGCGTCGGTTTCAAAAATGAAATTTCATGATTTCATTGTCGAAACGTGCGCCGTTTCGCGCAAAGCGGTCCGCCGTGACAAATCAGACACTTAGCGCAAGCCTGCGACGATGGCCCGTTCCTTGCATTTAAGGCCGCGTTCGAGAATCCCTAACGCATCCGGAGACAACGATGAGCGAAGCAGACAACAGCACCAGCACCACCAACGCCGGCGCGTTCAAACCGAAAAAATCCGTCGCGCTGTCCGGCGTGACCGCGGGCAACACGGCGCTGTGCACGGTCGGCAAGACCGGCAACGATCTGCATTACCGCGGCTACGACATTCTCGACATCGCGGGCAATTGCGAATTCGAAGAAATCGCCTATCTGCTCGTGCATGAAAAGCTGCCGACGCAAGCCGAACTCACCGCCTACAAGACGAAGTTGAAGGCGTTGCGCGGCCTGCCCGCGAACGTCAAGGCCGCACTCGAATGGATTCCCGCCGCCGCGCATCCGATGGATGTGATGCGCACCGGCGTGTCGGTGCTCGGCACGGTGCTGCCGGAA
>NZ_JARESN010000025.1:0-86749 GCF_046054045.1 Paraburkholderia sp. RL17-368-BIF-A | reverse complement strand
CCCCCCCCCCAAACCCCCGGCGCGGTTGGGGGGGGGGCGCGCCCCGGGGGGGGGGGGCCCCCCCCCCCATCCTCTATATATTTAACCCCGGCCCCCCCCCGGGGGGGGGTCCCCCCCCCCCCGGCCCCGCGCCCCCCCCCCCAACGGCCGATTCCCGAGTCGCTCGTCGTGACCGGCGAAGACGGCAAGCCGCTCAAGCTCGCCACGCTGCGCGGCCACTGGCTGCTGGTATCCGTCGACAACAGCGCCTGCGACAAAGCCTGCGTCACGAAGCTGTACTTCATGCGGCAAATCCGCGCGGCACAGGGCCCGGAACGCGAGCGTGTAGTAGAAGTGTGGCTGCGCACGGATGCAGGCAACGTCGCTGACGTGATACAAAAAGCGTATCCCGACACCAACATGCTGATTGCCGATCCGGCGCAAGTGTCGGCATGGCTGCCCGTCGACAAGGGCACTCGAGTGACCGACCACCTCTATATGGTCGATCCGAACGGCAATCTGATGATGCGTTTCCCGAAAGATCCCGACCCGAGCAAGATCAAGGGCGACCTGACCAAGCTGCTCAAGTGGTCCCGCATCGGCTGATGCCGCAACCAGGGTAATCAAGATGTTCGTATTGCAATTGGGCCTGATCGGTTTGTGTATCGCGTTGTTGCCGCTGTCCTACGTGTGGGTCAAAGCCGACGACAACAAATTCCGCAAGCTCGTCTGGCTCACCACGTTCCTCACGCTCGACCTCGTGATGTTCGGCGGCTTCACGCGTCTCACCGATTCCGGGCTCGGCTGTCCGGACTGGCCGGGCTGCTACGGCACGTCGTCGCCGTTTATCGCGCACGCGGCCATCACGGCCGCGCATCAGGCGATGCCGACCGGCCCCGTCAGCATGACGAAGGCCTGGATCGAGATGATCCATCGTTACTTTGCAATGGCCATCGGCGTGCTGATCGTCGCGCAGACGGTCATCGCGTGGGTCGCGCGCATCAAGCGCCGTCCGCTGCATGTGTCGCCGTGGTGGCCGACGTCGCTGCTGCTGCTGATCCTCGTGCAAGGCGCGTTCGGCGCGTGGACGGTTACGCTGAAGCTGCAGCCGGTCATCGTGACGACGCATCTGCTGCTCGGCCTCGCGTTGCTCGGCATGCTCGGCTGGCTCGCCGCGCGGCAAACGCCGCTGCCCGCTTACGAGCCCGAAGCCGCGCGCTGGCGCACCGCGGCGCTCGCGGGTCTCGCGTTGCTGATCGTGCAGATCGCGTTGGGCGGCTGGGTCAGCACGAACTATGCGGTGCTCGCCTGCACCGATTTCCCGACCTGCAACGGCCAATGGCTTCCGCCGATGGACTTCGCTCACGGCTTCCATCTGTGGCGTGCGCTCGGCATGACGGGCGACGGCGACATGATCACGCAGGAGGCGCTCGTGGCAATCCATTGGACGCATCGCACGTTTGCGTTCGTGGTGATTGCCTACCTCGTGTGGTTTGCGCTCAAGCTGCGCCGCTTCGAGTCGCTGCGGCGTCCGGCGAACGGCGTATTGCTGGTGGTGTTGATCCAGTTCATCACGGGATTGTCGAACATCGTCCTACAATGGCCTCTGCCTATCGCGGTAGCTCATAACGGCGGCGCGGCGGTCCTGCTGCTCCTGCTCGTTATGCTAAACTTTCGAATCGCTTATAGCCGTCCCGGCCGTGCCGTATTGCCCGCGCACGATGCCGCGCCAGCGTGACTCCACATGGACAGCACAACACTTCCCCAAACGCCCGGCAGCAGGATGTCGCAGTACATCGCGCTCACCAAGCCGCGCGTCACGCAACTCGCGGTGTTCTGCGCCGTCATCGGCATGTTTCTGTCGACGCCGGGCATGGTGCCGTGGCCCGTCCTGATCGGCGGCACGGTCGGCATCTGGCTGCTGGCCGGCGCGGCGTTCGCGATCAATTGCCTCGTCGAACAGAAGATCGACGCGAAGATGCGGCGCACGTCATGGCGCCCGTCGGCGCGCGGCGAAATCACCACCTCGCAGATCCTGCTGTTCTCGGCCGTGCTCGGCGGCCTCGGCATGTGGACGCTCTACACGTTCGCCAATCCGCTCACCATGTGGCTCACGGTTGCCACTTTCGTCGGCTATGCGGTCATCTATACGCTGCTGCTGAAGCCTGCCACGCCGCAGAACATCGTGATCGGCGGCGCGTCGGGCGCCATGCCGCCCGCGCTCGGCTGGGCTGCGGTCACCGGCCATGTACCCGGCGACGCGTGGATTCTCGTGCTGATCATTTTCGTGTGGACGCCGCCGCACTTCTGGGCGCTCGCGCTGTATCGCCGCAAAGATTACGAAAATGCCGGCCTGCCGATGCTGCCGAACACTCACGGCGAGAAGTACACGCGGCTGCACATTCTGCTTTACACGGTGATCCTGTTCGCCGTCACGATGATGCCGTTCATCTCCGGCATGAGCGGCGTGGTGTACCTTGCCGCGGCCGTGCTGCTCGGCGCGCTGTTTCTCGCCTACGCGTGGAAGATCTACCTCGAGTATTCGGACGATCTGGCGCGCCGAACCTTCCGTTATTCGATCGTCTATCTGTCGCTGCTGTTCGCCGCGCTGCTGGTCGACCACTATGTGCGCGTCCTGATCGGCGTGTAATACCCATGCTCAATATCCGCTTCGCGCGCGCCGCGCGTGCTGCTGTGATCGCCTGCGCGCTCGGCGGCGCGTTGTTTGTCGCCGGCTGCGGCAAAGAGCAGCCGGCATTCCAGAATCTCGACATTACCGGCAACACGCAATTCGGCAGCAACTTCTCGCTGCCCGACACGTCCGGCAAGATTCGCACGATGGCGGATTACAAGGGCAAGGTGGTCGTGCTGTTCTTCGGCTATACGCATTGCCCGGACGTTTGTCCGACCACGATGGCCGAGCTCTCGCAAGCGCTGCAGCAACTCGGTCCCGACGATGCCAAGCGCGTGCAGGTGCTGTTCGTCACCGTCGATCCCGAGCGCGACACTGCCGCGTTGCTCGGGCAATACGTGCCGGCGTTCAATCCGAGCTTCGTCGGTCTGCGTCCCGCCGACGACGCGCAGGTCAAGAAGGTGACGAAAGACTTCCGCGTCTACTACGCGAAGGTGCCGGGCAAGACGCCCGACAGCTACACGATGGACCATACCGCGGCGAGCTATGTGTTCGACACCGACGGCAAGCTGCGCCTCTTCGCGCGCGACGGCCAGGGCGCCGCGCCCTGGGTGCACGACATCAAGCTGCTGCTGGATTGATGCAGCGAAACCCAGGTCAAAAGCACGTAGCAACCACACCAACCCGCGACAACCTCAAGCCGGCATCGGCAGATTCAATCCCGGCGCGAGCCGCGTGGTCTTGAACTCCGTCACCTCATAACGCGCGAGCTTCTGCACGGCGAACGGATCGGTCGCAAGGATGGCATCCAGCTTCTCGCGCTCGATGCGCACCGCCAGAATGATCCCGCCGTCGCGCGGCACTTTCGGCCCCGCAGCCACGAACACGCCTGCTTCGAATTGCTCCGCGAGAAAGGCGCGATGCGCGTCGAGCGCGTCGTCGATCCTTTCGAGCGAAGCGGTGTAGATCAGGTTGATGACATACATGGATAGGCGTCCTCACACGCAGATGAACATGCCGCGCACACTCGCGGCAACGTTCCAGATTATCCGTCACGGCGTGACCTTTCGCCGCGAACCGTGAACCGCGAGTCGCGCGCTGCATACTCATATGCGATTGCGGTATTTCCCATCTTGCAGCGCATATGAGACGATTTACGGTCCAGCCGGCGACGCCCTTCATTGCGCGGTGACGCGCGTATCGTCAGCGTCTGTCTTCGGCTATCACCCGAGTCCCTTGCAAATGGATTCGACCAGAAACAGAGAGAATGACATGCAGCGCAGAATTATCATCAAAGCCCTCTCCGCGGTAGTCGCCGGCGCGGCGATCGTCGCCAGCTTCGGCGCGCACGCCGACGACAAAGCCATCAAGGTCGGCACGATCAGCGGCCCCGATGCGCAGATCTGGGAAGTCGTCACCAAGGTCGCCAAGCGTGAAGGGCTGAACGTGAAGGTAGTCGAATTCAACGACTACGTGCAGCCGAACGCCGCGCTCGACGCCGGCGATCTCGACGCCAACAGCTTCCAGCATCAGCCGTATCTCGACAGCCAGATCAAGCAGCGCGGCTACAAGATCGTCAGCGCGGGTCTCACGTATATCTCGCCGCTCGGCATCTATTCGAAGAAGCTGAAGTCGGTGAAGGACTTGCAGCAAGGCGCGAAGGTCGCGGTGCCGAACGACCCGTCGAACGAGAACCGCGCGCTGCTGCTTTTGCAAGCGCAAGGCGTGATCAAGCTGAAGGCCGGCGCGGGCACGAACGGCAATAACGCGACGGCGCTCGACGTCGCGGAGAATCCGAAGAAGATCAAGCTGGTCGAACTGGATGCCGCGCAATTGCCGCGCTCGCTCGCCGATGTCGACGCGGCCGCGATCAACACCAACTTCGCGCTGGCCGCGGGCCTGCAGCCGACCAAGGACGCGATCGCGCTCGAGGACGTTCACAGCCCGTACGCGAACCTGATCGCCGTGCGCACGCAGGACAAGGACAAGCCGTGGGTGAAGAAGCTGGTTGCCGCGTATCAATCGGAAGACGTGCGCCAGTTCATCAAGACGCAGTTCAAGGGTTCGGTGGTGCCGTCGTTCTGACGCGGCCTATAACCCGAGCTCCCAGCGCTCGACGATCAGGTCCTTGCCGAAACGGCGCTCCGGCGCCGCGCTGACCAGTTCGAAACCGGCGCGCTTGCACAGGCGCCGCGGTTCCTCCAAAGCGCTGGCCGTGGTCAGCGTCAATCTCGTATAGCCGGCGCGCCGCGCGAAGCGCGTCGCTTCGGCGATCAACCGCGTGCCGATGCCGAGGCGCTGCAAATCCGGTTCGACCCACAAGAGCCGCAGGCCCGCTACCGTCGTCGACACCGCGACGACGCACACCGCACCCGCCACCATGCCGTGCTGATCGGCGACGATGCACCGTTCGCGAACCGTATCGTTGCGCTGCGTGTAGTCGGCGACCACGCGCGCGAGCAGTCCCTCGAACGATTCGTCCCAACCGTATTGCGCGGCGAACCACTGCGCCTGCCGATGCACGAGCCACCCGCATTCGCCGGGGCGCGGCGCGCGCAGTTCCGCCGTGTCCGGCCGAGGCTTGTCGCCAAGCAGCCTTTCGACGATGTTCATCGCGGCAATCAACTGCTCCTGCGAGCCCGCGGTGAGCCGGCCCAGCAGGTCGAGCACTTCCTGGCTCGCGGCAGCGTCGAGCGGCGCGTAGGCAGCGTGGCCGTTATCCGTCAACGCGATCAGCGACTGACGCGCGTCGGTCTCGGACGGCCGTCGCGTGATGAGATTGCGTCGTTCGAAATTGGTCAGCAGACGGCTCAGATAACCGCTGTCCAGTCCAAGCGCGCGGCCAAGCACCGACGCGGTTTGCTCGCGCCCGCGCGACAGCTCGTGCAGGACGCGCACCTCGGTCAGCGAGAAAGTGCTGTGAGCCAGATGCTCGTGCAGAGCGCCGATAAGCCGCGTGTAAAAGCGATTGAAGCGGCGGACTGCCTGAGCCCGCCGCAGCGCCTCGGAATCGGTCAAATGCTGATCTCCGGATTTTTATGCGTTCGCTATCACTATATTGGAACGCGCCCTCATTAACAAAGCCGCGTGTCCGGCAGGCGGGAATCGACTGGTATCAAGGCGGTATGAAGCTGCGGCGCGCGTGCCCGCGCAATTGGTCTGCAACTGGTCACTTGCGCGTCCCAAACGACTCGAATACGGGTAACTCCTGGGGTGTGGAAAGCGGCCGCGAGCGCGCATTGACCACCGCCAAACGCTTATGCGGCAAGGCTTCGCGCCAGAACGTACCGGCTTATAACCAGTCCATTGACTGGTATTATGTTGGTTATATAATGGGCTCTCATTTTTGCAGGCCGAACCTGGTCGAAGGCCGCCGGAGCGCCATGGAAACTCGCTGGTCCGCACTCATGCCTGACGCTCGCAACGTCACGCCGCTGTACTTGCAGCTCGCGCGCAATCTGGCGACGGCGATCCACTGCGGCGTGTGGTCCGCGGGCGAGGCGCTGCCTTCGGAGCGCACGCTGTCGGACGCAATCGGCGTGTCGCGCATCACCGCGCGCAAGGCAATCGAACTGCTGGTCGAGCAAGGTCTGATCCGGCGGGCGCGTGGTGCGGGCAGCTTCATCACGCCACGCGTCGAAGACCCGCTGTCCAGGCTCACCGGTTTCACGAAGAAGATGCAGCAGCGCGGCTTTCGTCCCGACTCCGTCTGGCTCGAGCGCGATATTCCCGCCGCCAATCGCGAGGAGCTGGTGCACCTGGGCTTGTCGCCGGGCGCCGCGGTCGCCAGCCTGCGTCGCTTGCGCCGCGCCGACGGCATCGTGATGGCGGTCGAACATTCGGCGCTGCCCGTTGCAATCGTTCCCGACCCGCTCGCCATCGGCGTCTCGCTTTACAGCTATCTCGAGCAACGCGGCGCGGCAGTCGTGCGCGCGTTGCAGCACTTTCGCGCGGTCAACGCTTCGAGCGAGATCGCTTCACTCATGGACATCGAACCGCGCTCGGCGCTGCTGGTCATTACCCGTATCGGTTACAGCGCCGACCAGCGCGCAATCGAATTGACCGACACCTATTGCCGCGACGACTACTACGACTTCGTCGCTGAACTGCGGACCTAAGCGCGGCGCCGCCGAGCAGTTCAGCCATGCCCCGTATCACGCCTTGCAAGAGAGACTCATGCTGACCGGAAACATACTCACCACCGAAGGGTGGATTCACGGCACGCTCGAATTCGAAAACGGCCGCATCACCGCGCTCACCGGCGAGCGCGTCGATCCGGCGACGAACGATGCGCCGTACATCCTGCCTGGCTTCATCGACCTGCATGTGCACGGCGGCGGCGGAGCGGACGTGATGGAAGCCGGCGACGCGATCCAGACCATCACCCGCACGCATGCGCGCTACGGCACGACGAGCCTGCTCGCCACCACGATGACCGCGCCGCGCGACGAGCTGATGAGCGTGGTCGCCGGTCTCGGCGACGTCGCGCGTGTGCGCACGCCGGGCTGCGCGCGCGTGCTCGGCGTACATCTGGAAGGGCCGTACATCAACCCCGGCAAGCTCGGCGCGCAGCCCGACGCGGCCGTCTCCGCCGTGATGGACGAGGTGCTGAAGTACCTGTCCATTGCGCCGATCCGCGTGGTGACGCTCGCGCCGGAGATTGCCGGGCACATGGACATCATCTCGGCGATGGCGGCGCGCGGCGTGCGCGTGCAGCTCGGCCATTCGCTCGGCACTTATGACGACGCCGTCGCCGCGCTCAAGCACGGCGCGTGCGGCTTCACGCATCTGTTCAACGCGATGTCGCCGCTGCATCACCGCAATCCTGGCCTCGTCGGCGCCGCGCTCGCGCACGCCGAATTCGCCGAAATCATTCCCGACCTGCTGCACGTCCATCCGGGCGCGATCCGCGCCGCGTTGCGCGCGATCCCGCGCCTCTACGTGGTCACGGACAGCACGTCGGCGACCGGCATGCCCGACGGCGAATATCGCCTCGGCAGCCAACACGTGACGAAGTGTCTCGGCGGCGTGCGTCTCGCCGACGGTACGCTTGCCGGCAGCACCCTGACGATGGATCAGGCGCTGCGCAATCTGGTGTCGATCGGTCTGCCGATCGCCGATGTATCAAACCGTTTGTCGCGCTACGCCGCCGACTATCTCGGCATCGAAGACCGTGGCCGTATCGCGCGCGGCGCGTGGGCCGACGTCGTCGTGTTCGATCGTGAACTGGCGTTGAGCGCGACTTACGTCGAAGGAGAAGCAATTGTCGAATATGCTTAAAGAGGCGCTGGCGTCCGCTGAAACGGTCGCCGCGCAACTCACGGACACCTCGCGCGTCGAGGCGCTGGCCGCGCGGCTCGCAGAAAAGCTGCGCCATGTCGCGCTCACGGTCGCACGCGGCAGTTCGGATCACGCGGCGAGTTACTTCGCATCGCTAACCATGAGCCGCCTTGGCGTGCCGGTTGCCTCGCTGCCGATGTCGGTCGCGACGCTGCAGCAGGCGCCGCTTCAGGTGCGCGATCAGCTTGCACTCGCGTTTTCGCAATCGGGCAAGAGTCCCGATCTCGTCGGTACGATGCAGGCGCTGCGCGCAGCCGGCGCGTTGACCGTTGCCGCCGTGAACGCGCCCGAGTCGCCGCTCGCTGATGCCTGCGAATGGCATCTGCCGCTCGTCGCCGGTCCCGAGTTGAGCGTCGCGGCGACCAAAAGCTATATCGCGATGCTGTCGATCTCCGCGCAACTGGTCGCGCACTGGCAGAACGACGCGGCGCTGCTCGGCGCGCTGAACACGCTGCCGGATGCGCTGCAAGACGCGGGCAAGCTCGACTGGTCGAAGGCCGTGGACGAACTGCGCGGCATCGAACGCATGATCGTGATCGGCCGTGGTCTGGGTCTCGCGATCGCGCAGGAAGCCGCGTTGAAGCTGAAGGAAACCTCCGGCATTCAGGCCGAAGCGTTCTCGAGCGCGGAAGTGCGTCACGGTCCGATGGAACTGATCGACCGGGACTATCCGCTCCTCGTATTCGCGCCGCGCGGACCGGAGCAGGCAGGCCTGCTGCAACTCGCGCGCGATATGCAGGCGCGCGGCGCACGCGTGCTGCTGGCCGCGCCGTCCGACGTGCCTGAAGCCACGCTGCCGCTTGCCACCACCGCTCACGCGGCGCTCGATCCGATCGCTGCAATCCTGTCCTTTTACGTGATGGCCGCCGGCCTTGCGGCCGCGCGCGGGCGCAATCCCGATGCGCCGCGCCATCTCAACAAAGTCACCGAAACTCACTGACGAGAAATCAGATGCGACGTGTCGAGGAGTCCCGTTTAATGAGCCATTCTGAAGGCCATATTGTTTTGCTCGCGCCGATGACCGGTCCGGTTGTGCCGCTCGCGAACGTGCCCGATCCGGTGTTTTCGGGCGGCATGTTCGGCGACGGCATCGGCGTCGATCCGCTCGAGGGCCGGCTCGTCGCACCGTGCGACGCAACCGTCACGCATCTCGCGCGCACTGGTCACGCGGTGACGCTGGCGACCGCGGAAGGCGCCGAGATTCTGCTGCATATCGGCATCGACACGGTCGAGCTGAACGGCAAGGGCTTTGCGCCGATGGTCGAGCAAGGCGCCAAGGTGCGTGCCGGCGATGTGCTGATCGAGTTCGATCAGGATCAGGTGGCGCTGCGTGCGCCGAGCCTCGTCTCGGTGATCGCCATCGCCAATTCCGATGCGTTCGAAATTGTCGAGCGCGCGCAGGGCGGAATGCTGAAGGCGGGCGAAACGCCGCTGTTGCTGCTGCGTGCCCGCGACGGCGCGGCGGCTGCGGCGTCGCGTCAGTTGAGCGCAACCGGCGTGACCGAGGAAGCGCGTGCGCAGATCACGCTGGTCCACGCGGGCGGCCTGCATGCACGGCCGGCGGCGCGCGCCCGCGAAGCGGCGCGTGCGTTCGATGCGCGCGTCGAAGTGCGTTATGAAGGACGCAAGGCGGCGATCGAAAGCGTGGTTGGTCTGCTTGGGCTCGGCGCGGGCCAGGGTGCGACGGTCGAACTGCTCGGCGTCGGCCCGCAAGCTAAAGCCGCAGTCGACGCAATCGCTCACGAACTGACGCGCGAGGCCCACGGCGAAGTGGAAGAGAAGCCGGCGCGGCAAAGTTCGCCGGCGCCGCAAACGGCGGCGCCCGTCGCCGGCGAAGCGCTCGCGCCGAATACGCTCGCGGGCGTGTGCGCGTCGCCGGGCGTCGCGGTCGGCAAGCTGGTGCGCTGGGACGACGCGGACCTCGATCCGCCGGAACAGGCGAGCGGCACGTCCGCTGCGGAAAGCCGCCTGCTCGACAAGGCGATCGCGACCGTCGACGCCGATCTCGGCACGACAGTGCGCGACGCGTCGCAACGCGGCGCGGTCGGCGAGGCGGGCATTTTCGCGGTGCATCGCGTGCTGCTCGAAGATCCGACGCTGCTCGACGCCGCGCGCGATCTGATCAGCCTCGGCAAGAGCGCGGGCTTCGCATGGCGCGAAGCAATTCGGGCACAGATAGGCATCCTGAACAATGTCGAAGACGCGTTGCTCGCCGAACGCGCTGCCGATCTGCGCGACATCGAAAAGCGCGTGCTGCGCGCGCTCGGTTATACGAACGCGGCCGCGCGCACGTTGCCGGATGAAGCCGTGCTCGCCGCCGACGAATTCACGCCATCCGATCTGTCCACATTGGATCGCTCGCGCGTCACGGCGCTCGTGATGGCGCGCGGCGGCGCAACTTCGCACGCGGCCATTCTCGCGCGCCAGGCGGGCATTCCGGCGATGGTCGCCGTCGGCGACGCGCTGCATGCGATTCCCGAGGGCGCGCAGGTCGTGGTGAACGCGACGAATGGCCGTCTCGAGTTTGCGCCGACTGAGCTCGATGTCGAGCGCGCGCGCCTCGAGCGCAATCGTCTCGCGGGAGTGCGCGAAGCGAACCGCCGCATGTCGCAGCAAGCGGCAGTGACAGCCGATGGCCGCGCGATCGAAGTGGCCGCGAACATCGCCACGCTCGACGACGCAAAGACGGCTGTGGAAAACGGCGCCGACTCGGTTGGCCTGTTGCGCACCGAGCTGCTGTTCATTCACCGCGCCGCGGCGCCGACCACGGACGAGCATCGGCAGAGTTATCAGGGCATTGCCGACGCACTCGGCGGGCGAACCGCGATCATCCGCACGCTCGACGTGGGCGCCGACAAGGAAGTGGATTACCTCACGCTGCCGCCGGAGCCGAACCCGGCGCTCGGCTTGCGCGGCATTCGCCTCGCGCAGGTGCGCCCCGACCTGCTCGACGATCAGTTGCGCGGCCTGCTCGCGGTCAAGCCGTTCGGCGCCGTGCGCATTCTTCTGCCGATGGTGACCGACGTCGGCGAACTGATCCGCATCCGCAAACGTATCGACGAATTCGCTCGCGAGCTTGGCCGCACCGAGCCGATCGAAGTGGGCGTGATGGTCGAAGTGCCGTCGGCGGCGCTGCTCGCCGATCAGCTCGCGCAACACGCGGACTTCCTGTCGATCGGCACCAACGACCTCACGCAATACACGCTCGCGATGGATCGCTGTCAGGCCGATCTGGCCGCGCAGGCCGACGGTCTGCATCCGGCTGTGCTGCGTCTGATCGCGGCCACGGTGCAGGGCGCGAACAAGCATGGCAAATGGGTCGGCGTGTGCGGCGCGCTTGCGGGCGATCCGCTTGCGATGCCGCTGCTTGTCGGCCTCGGCGTGACCGAGCTTTCGGTGGACCCGGTGTCGGTGCCGGGCATCAAGGCGCGTGTGCGCAACCTCGATTATCAACTGTGCCGCCAGCGCGCCCAGGATGCACTGGCGCTCGAATCGGCGCAGGCGGTAAGAGCAGTCAGCCGCGAAACCTGGCCGTTGGACTGAACTCCGCACGGCTTGCATCGCTACATAACTCAACGACGTCCGTCGACAACGAGACAAGGATTGGAGGTAATCAATGGATGGGAATCCGTTTCTGAAGATACAGCGCCTGGGACGCGCGCTGATGCTGCCTATCGCGGTGCTGCCGGTTGCCGGCCTGCTGCTGCGCCTCGGCCAGCCCGATGTGTTCAACATCAAGATGATCGCCGACGCCGGCGGCGCGATCTTCGATAACCTGCCGCTGCTGTTTGCGATCGGCGTGGCCGTTGGCTTTGCGAAGGACAACAACGGCGTCGCGGGTCTCGCGGGCGCGATCGGTTACCTGATCGAAGTCGCGGTGATGAAGGACATCAACGACAAGCTCAACATGGGCGTGTTGTCGGGGATCGTGGCGGGCGTCGTCGCGGGACTGCTGTACAACCGGTACAAAAACATCAAGCTGCCGGATTACCTCGCGTTCTTCGGAGGGAAGCGCTTCGTGCCGATTGTCACGGGCGTGGTCTGTCTCGCGCTCGGCATTGTGTTCGGCTACGTGTGGCAGCCGGTGCAGGGCGTGATCGATACGGCCGGCCATTGGCTGACCACGGCGGGCGCGCTCGGCGCATTCGTGTTCGGCGTGCTGAACCGGCTGCTGCTCGTGACGGGTTTGCATCATATTCTGAATTCGCTGACGTGGTTCGTGTTCGGCAGCTTCACGCCGCCGGGCGGCGCGGCGGTGACGGGCGACCTGCATCGCTTCTTCGCGGGCGACCCGACTGCCGGAACGTTCATGACGGGCTTCTTCCCGGTGATGATGTTCGGCCTGCCGGCCGCGTGTCTCGCGATGTTCCATGAAGCACCGAAGGAACGCCGCGCAGTCGTGGGCGGCTTGCTGTTCTCGATGGCGCTGACGTCGTTCCTCACGGGCGTGACCGAGCCGATCGAATTCAGCTTCATGTTCCTCGCGCCGGTGCTGTACGTGATCCACGCGTTGCTGACGGGTCTCGCGCTCGCGATCTGCTCGGCGCTCGGCATTCACCTCGGCTTCACGTTCTCCGCGGGCGCCATCGACTACGTGCTGAACTACGGCCTGTCCACCAAGGGCTGGCTGGCGATTCCGGTCGGTATCGCGTATTCGGTGGTGTACTACGGGCTGTTCCGCTTCTTCATCCGCAAGTTCAACATGGCGACGCCGGGCCGCGAACCGGCCGCGGCCGACGAGCAGGTCGAATCGTTCACGGCTGGCGGCTTCGTTTCGCCGGCTGCCGGCGCGGCCGTGCCGCGTGCGCAGCGCTATATCGCGGCGTTGGGCGGTGCGGCGAATCTGTCGGTGGTGGATGCGTGCACGACGCGTCTGCGTCTGTCCGTCGCCGATTCGAACAAGGTCTCCGAGAGCGAACTGAAGACGATCGGCGCGCGCGGCGTGCTCAAGCGCGGCGCGACGAACGTGCAGGTAATCATCGGACCGGAAGCGGACATCATCGCCGATGAAATTCGTACGGTGATCGGGCAGGGCGGCGGTGACGCGGTTGCGGCAAAGCCGGCTGCTGTGGTGGCTCCTGCTGCTTCGGCTCCCGCGGCCGTTGCAAGTGGCGCGGCGAACGGTCCGCTCGATCCCGATCCGTTGCGCTGGCTTGCGGTGTTTGGCGGCGCGGGCAATGTGGTGTCGCTCGATGCCGTCGCGGCGACGCGTCTGCGTATCGTCGTGCGCGATCCGTCGGCGGTGGATCGTCAGCGTCTCGCCACGCTCGATACCGCGTGGGTGTCGGCGGACACGTTCCATATCGTCGTCGGCGATGCTGCGCGGCGTTACGCCGAAACGCTGGCAACCCGCATGCCGGCGAGCGGCGGCGCGGCGCCTCTGCCTGCGTGATTGGATGAAGGCGGCAGCCAGGCTGCCGCCGCTCTCTTCGCGCTGAGAGATCACAGCGCGTATAAAAAAACCCTGCCGTCGTGAGACGGCAGGGTTTTTCACTTACAGCGTTTATTCGAAACGAACGTTACGCGTACTCGGTCAGCGCGCCGCGCATCTTCTTCATCGCGCTGGCTTCGATCTGGCGAATACGTTCCGCCGACACGCCGAACTCGTCCGCCAGTTCGTGCAGCGTCGAGCCGCCCGAACCATCGTCCTGCACCTTCAGCCAGCGGGCTTCGATGATGCGGCGGCTGCGGGCATCGAGTGCCTCCAGTGCCGTCGCGATACCGTCGCTCTGCAGCTTGTCGCGCTGACGCGAGGCCAGCACGGCGGTCGGCTCGCTGTGCGAGTCGGCGAGATACGCGATGGGCGCGTACGACTCTTCGCCGTCTTCAACCTGGCCTTCCAGCGCGATGTCGCCGCCCGACAGGCGCGTTTCCATTTCGGCTACTTCTTCGCGCTTGACGTTCAGCTCCTTGGCGAGACCTTCGATCTCGTCCGGCGTGAACGAGCCCAGGCCCTGCTTGTGGCTGCGCAGATTGAAGAACAGCTTGCGCTGCGCCTTGGTCGTGGCGACCTTCACCATGCGCCAGTTGCGCAGAATGTATTCGTGGATCTCGGCCTTGATCCAGTGCATCGCGTACGACACCAGACGCACGTTCTGCTCGGGATCGAAGCGCTTCACGGCCTTCATCAGGCCGATGTTGCCTTCCTGGATCAGGTCGGCGTGCGGCAGCCCGTAGCCGAGATAGTTGCGCGCGATCGAAACGACCAGCCGCAGGTGCGACAGCACGAGCCGGCGCGCGGCCTCGAGGTTGTCGTGCTCGCGGAATTCTGTGGCGAACTGGCGTTCTTCTGCCGGCGTCAGCATCGGAATCCGATTTACGGCCTGGATGTAGGCGTCGATGTTGCCCAGTTGACCGGGCAGCAGGGAGGAATGCGAGAGCGCCAGCGCACCTGCCGGAGCGGCCTTAGCCGACGACGGGCTCAGAGTACTCGGAAGGGTCAATGCATGGCTCACGTGGAAAACTCCTTTGGAATCAGGCAAAAGCTTGTTCAGGTAACGACTCCAGCGTTGGATGTTAGCACTCTCGTTTTCCGAGTGCTAATACTTAGAGGCCGTAGGGGCTTCCAAGTTCCGTAAATTCCTATCGACATCAAAGCTTCAATAGCCATGATACGCCCCTTCAAAGCGCAATGCAGAGACGTATTAATTACCTGACAAAGCGCCTTCATTTATCACTTTCGACCGATTTTTTCACTTTTTAACGTCAGTAATTGCGAAAATTTAAGTTTCTTAAGATGATCCGCCGACTTCGGATTCTCTTTAGAATAAGCAAGACTGTTACAGATCGTTCAACCTGTTGAGCTCGGGTGTCAGATGAACAACAAAAAGAATGTCGTGCGTGGACTGGCTCTAAAAAGCGTCTGCGCGGCCCTGCTGTTTGGCCTTTCAGGCGTCGCCGCGGCGGATCAGTTCGGAATCCAGGTCGCCGGCGGCCTCGGCGATCACCATGTCAAGAAGCTGGATCTCGGCTTTGTGTGGGACCCGAATCTCACGTGGTGGCAGATCGGCGACTGGCATTTCGCGCTGATCGGCGAGGCGCACGTGGCCTGGTGGCATACGAACGAAGGCAATGTGCACGAGAACATCGGCGAAATCGGTGTGACGCCTATCATTCGCTTCATCAAAGGATCGGGAACGATCCGGCCTTTCGTCGAGGCCGGCGCGGGCGTGCGGCTCCTCACGAGCCCGAGAATCTCTTCGACCTTCACGCTTTCCACGGCGTTCCAGTTCGCCGATATGGCCGGCGTCGGCGTGCAATTCGGCGGCCGTCAGCAGTACCAGGCCGGCTACCGCTTCCAGCATGTGTCGAACGGCGGTATCAAAGAGCCGAATCCTGGTATAAATTTCCACCAGCTATATCTGCAATATAACTTCTGACCGTGGCCGCTACGGCTCACCGGTACAAGGGGCTGAGCAATGGCGGCAAAGACAATCGAGGCGATTCGCGGGCTGGAGCGGGAACGCTTTCGCGCAATGGTCGACGGCGACGGGCAGTCGCTCGACGCGCTGCTCGCCGACAACCTGAGCTACGTCCACACGAACGGCAAGCGCGAAACGAAGCAGCAGTTCATCGACGGCATTACGGGCGGGCGCCGCCGCTACCGGCAGATCGAAGTGCAGACGCAGGACGTGCTGCCGGTCGGGCGGGAAACCTGCGTCGTGACGGGCCGCGCGCTGATCGAGATGGAAGCGAATAACGGCGCGCTGCTTTTCCCCATTGCCTACACGGCGATCCACACGCAGGAAGAGGGCCAGTGGCGCCTCATTGCGTGGCAGGCAACGCGCTGCGCAATCGAGTGAGCTTATGCCGGCGTTCTGGCGACATCCACGATCAGTTCGACTTGCCGCTCGATCGCGCCGGGCACCGGCGCCTCGCCGCGCAGCACGGCGCTGATCCACGCGGCGGTCGTCGCGGCGTCGCGCGCTTCGGGTAATTCGACCTCCGGCGCGTCGCGCGACGAGCGCTCATGCGGCACGCGCGTCTCGCACATGCCGTCGTGCAGCCAGTCGATCTGCACCTGACGCCGCGTGTCGGCCACCGCTTCACCTTCGGTGCCGCGCGCGAGCAGCGCGCCGCCCTGCGCCGCCTCGGGATGCGCGCTGAAGAGTTCCGTCAGGCTGTCCCGATACGGCGGATGCGTGTAGTTCACGAGCCGCAAACCGGCGGGCGCGAACGGCTGGAGAATTTTCACCAGCGTGTGCGTCGAGTTGCGCACGCCCATGCGCCGACGCAGCGCGAGCAGATGCGCGAGCTTCGGCGCGAGAACATCGATGGACGCAAAGGCCACGCGCCGCTCGGCGAGGCCGTCTTCGATATCGTCGTGCGAGCTTGCGTGCGGAATCCGCAGATGCGTGAAAATTTCGGCGCTCGTCACGCGGCCGGGATCGTCGGTGACGCCGTGCACGAGAACCGGCACGCCCTCGCGCGCGAGCAGCAGTGCGAGGAGCGGCACGAGATTCGGCTGCTTGCGCGCGCCGTTGTAGCTCGGGATCGACACCGGGCTGAACTCGCCCGGCGGCAGATGAACCGGCTCGAACGACGCATGAGCGCCGGCGAGCATCGCGGCGAGTTCGTCGGCGGTTTCGCCTTTCACGCGGTAGGCGAGCAGGATCGCGCCGAGCTCGAGTTCGCCGACGCGGCCGTCGAGCAGGGCGGTGTAGAGCGCGCGGGTGTCGTCGGCGGTGAGCGCGCGGGCGCCGTTCGGCCCGCGGCCGATCTCCTTGATGAAGCGGGCGCACGGGAACGGGTTGGCGGTGTCGGCGGAGTCTGTCATGAGGGCAATGGACTTGCTGGCGCGCCGATTTTGAGCCGGCCGCCACGGTATTCAAGGGACGTTGTCTGGTGTGAGTATCGCATCTATGGCGCTGCGGCGAGATCCTGGCAACGGCGTGGCAATGGCGCGGCGCTGTCGCGAACGGCTGCCGGACTGACGCGCGCCTCCTGTTGCCGCGCGTTAAACTGGCTGTCTGTTTGTCTGTCTATCGCCGCGCCGCGGCTCGTGTCTATCAAACAACGGAGAACCGGATGAGTTACGTATTTGCACCGGCACCGGTAGTTGCAGTGCCGGTTGTCGGGTCTAGCGAGCAGTTCCCTGTGCGTCGCATTTACTGCGTCGGCCGCAATTACGAGGCGCATGCCCGTGAGATGGGACACGATCCGGATCGCGAACCGCCGTTTTTCTTCGCCAAGCCCGCGGATGCCGTTCTGTATGTGCCGCCGGGCGAGACGGGCGAATTCCCATATCCGTCGCAGTCGAAAAACGTGCACTTCGAAATGGAACTGGTCGCGGCGATCGGCAAAGGCGGCAAGGACATTCCGGCCGACCGCGCGCTGGATCACGTCTACGGCTACGCGCTCGGCCTCGATATGACGCGCCGCGATCTGCAGGCCGAGGCGAAGAAGCTCGGGCGTCCGTGGGACACCGCAAAGGGCTTCGATCACTCGGCGCCGCTTGGGCCGATCCATCCGGTTTCGACGGTCGGCCACGTCGGAGAAGGCGCGATCTGGTTGTCCGTCAACGGTGAGGACAAGCAGCGTTCTGACGTGTCGCAGCTCATCTGGTCGGTGGGCGAAACTATCGCTTATCTGTCGACGCTTTTCGAGCTGCAACCCGGCGATCTCATCTTCACGGGCACGCCGGAAGGTGTCGGCGCGGTCGTGCCGGGCGATCTGATGAAAGGCGGCGTGGACCGGCTCGGCGAGTTGAGCGTGCGCGTCGTTTGACGCGGGGATGGGGAGGAGACAACAACATGAAGCTCTACAGCTATTTCCGCAGTTCGGCGTCGTATCGCGTGCGCATCGCGCTCAACGTGAAGAACCTGCCGTACGAGTATGCGCCCGTGCATCTGGTGCGGGACGGCGGCGAGCAGTTGAAGCCCGAGTACCGCAAGCTGAACGCCGACGGCATCGTGCCGACTCTGGTGGACGGCCACGAGGTCATGCCGCAGTCGCTCGCGATCATCGAGTATCTGGAGGAAACGCATCCGGAGCCGCCGCTTCTGCCCAAGGCGCCGCTCGATCGCGCGTATGTGCGTTCGGTGGCGTTGCAGGTGGCGTGCGAAATTCATCCGCTGAACAATCTGCGGGTGCTCAGGTATCTGAAACACACGCTTTGTGTCGACGACGATGCCAAAGACGCGTGGTATCGGCATTGGGTGGAAGCCGGCTTTGCGGCGCTCGAGACGCACCTCGCGAGCGACGCACGCACTGGCAAGCTCTGCTTCGGCGACGTGCCGACGCTCGCCGACGCCTGCCTGATTCCGCAGGTCTTCAACGCTCAGCGCTTCAAGGTCGATACGGCGAAATTTCCGACGATCCAGCGCATCTACGATCACGCGATGCAAATCGATGCGTTCGCGCGTGCGGCGCCGGGCGCGCAGCCGGACGCTGAATAGGCTTGCTACGGTGAATGCGAAAAGGGCACTCCGCGGAGTGCCCTTTTTCGTTTGGCTTCGTTTCCCTTCGGTTCCCTTCGTCTGCCTGTGCTGGCGTTCAGCCGCCGAGCAACGCGTCCGAAAACTCCTCGGCGCTGAAGGGCTGCAAATCCTCGACCTTCTCGCCGACGCCGATGAAGTAAACCGGAATCGGCCTTTGCCGCGCGATTGCCGCGAGAATGCCGCCCTTCGCCGTGCCGTCGAGCTTGGTGACGATGAGACCGGTGAGGCCGAGCGCGTCGTCGAAAGCCTTGACCTGTGCGAGCGCGTTCTGCCCGGTATTGGCATCGATCACGAGCAGCACCTCGTGCGGCGCGCCGTCCTGCGCCTTGCCAATCACGCGCTTGACCTTGCGCAGCTCTTCCATCAGATGCAGTTGGGTCGGCAGACGGCCGGCCGTGTCGGCCATCATCACGTCGATCTTGCGCGCCCGCGCGGCGCCGACTGCGTCGAAAATCACGGCGGCCGGGTCGCCGCTTTCCTGCGCGACCACGGTCACGTTATTGCGCTGGCCCCAGATGGCCAACTGCTCGCGCGCGGCCGCGCGGAACGTGTCGCCGGCGGCCAGCAGCACCGACTGGTCGAAGCTCTGCAGATGCTTGGCGAGCTTGCCGATGCTGGTCGTTTTGCCCGCGCCGTTGACGCCGGCGATCATCATGACGAGCGGCTTGGCGCGCCCGAGCATCAGCGATTTTTCGAGCGGCTTCAGAAGGTCGACGAGCAGCGTGCGCAGGGCGGCCTTGACCTGCTGCGGCTCCGTGAGACGCTCGGCGCGCACTTTCTCGCGCAGCGCTTCGAGCAGGAATTCGGTGGCGTCGACGCCTGCGTCCGACATCAGCAGCGCGGTTTCGAGCTCTTCGTAAAGATCTTCGTCGATCTTTGCGCCGACGAAAATGCCGGTGATGCTCGAACTCGTTTTCGACAAGCCGGTCTTCAGGCGAGTCAGCCATGAGCGTTTCGCGCTCTCGTCCGGAACCGGCGGCGGCACGATCTCTACCGTTTCGAGCGACGCTTCTTCGATATCGGTTTCAGGCTGGGCTTGCGGCGCAAATTGCGGCTCAGCGGCTGCGGGCGGTGTGGCGATGCTGCCGGGCGCATTGGCACGGGCATCGGCATTGGCACGCGGCGCGGCCGGTGCTTCTACCGCAGGCGGCTCGTCGAGAAGATCGTCAGGCGCGGCTTGCGACTCGTCTGGCGCGTTTTCGGACTCTTTCGAACCCTTGAATCGTTTGAAAAAGCTGAACATGATCTGGCGTGGTGAGAGCGCGCGCCGAAGCGCGCAGCCGGCACAGCGCCGGCGGGAGCGGCAGGCAGCGTTGCAATGCGGGATGCAGGGCGCTGGAAGCCGCACATTTTATCAGGCGCGCCGTCGTGCGTCGTATCGGCCGAATGGCCAGGGTGGACGCGCGGCGCCCCTGTGGTAACGTTGGCGCTCCAGTCCGCTCGCGTGGCGCTTCGCGTCGATGTGGCGGACGCTTTCCACAAACGTAATCGAAACTGCATGCCCCGTTCTGCTCCTTCACGCGCCCACGGCGCTTCGTCCAAAAGCGGCAAGCCGCACGCGATCCGGATTATCGGCGGCGACTGGAAACGCACGCCGCTGCCGGTGCTCGATCTCGACGGTCTGCGGCCGACGCCGGACCGCGTCCGCGAGACGCTGTTCAACTGGCTCGGGCAACGTCTTGACGGCGAGCGCTGTCTCGATCTGTTCGCGGGCAGCGGCGCGCTCGGTTTCGAGGCAGCGTCGCGCGGCGCCGCGCGGGTGCTGATGGTCGAGCGCAACGCGCGAGCCGCCGCCCAGTTGCGGGCGAATCAGGAGCGCCTCGCCGCGCGCACGATCGAAATTGCCGAGGCCGACGGCTTGCGGCTTGCTGCAAGCCTGCCGCCCGCTTCGTTCGACGTGGTGTTTCTCGACCCGCCTTTCGGCGACGATCTGCTGGACAAAGCGCTGGCGCTGGCCGCGCCGCTCGTCAGCGAAGACGGGTTTCTGTATGTGGAGGCTGGCGCGGCTCTGGACGTCGACGCAAACGAAGCGCTGGCCGGGTGGAAAATCGTGCGGGAAGGGAAAGCCGGCGCTGTCCACTTCCATTTGCTGCAGCGCGAAAATGAGGAATAATGCGCCTTCCATAACAAGCGCCGGACGATTTCACGTCACGCGCGCGGCCGGTGCCAAATGCGTCGCGTGGACGCTTTGACGTGCCCATCTGTCTGAAGAGAGGAGAAATCTCATGGTAGTCGCCGTGTATCCGGGCACGTTCGATCCGCTCACACGCGGTCACGAAGACCTCGTTCGGCGCGCGTCGAGCATCTTCGACACGCTGGTGGTCGGCGTTGCCGACAGCCGCAACAAGAAGCCGTTTTTCACGCTGAAAGAGCGTCTCGACATCGCTCATGAGGTGCTCGGCCATTATCCGAACGTGCAGGTCATGAGCTTCAAGGGGCTGCTGAAGGACTTCGTGCGGACCAATAACGCACGGGTGATCGTGCGCGGGCTGCGCGCCGTGTCGGACTTCGAATACGAGTTCCAGATGGCCGGCATGAACCGCTATCTGTTGCCGGACGTGGAGACCATGTTCATGACGCCGTCCGATCAGTACCAGTTCATCTCGGGCACTATTGTCCGCGAGATCGCGCAACTGGGCGGCGACGTCAGCAAGTTTGTGTTCCCGTCGGTCGAAAAATGGCTGAAGGAAAAGGTCGCGGCATTGGACGCGGACAACGGCGCTTCGGCGGCGCAGCCGTAACCGGCGTAAACTATCGGTTTGACGGAACGAAGCTGGCTGCGGCCGGCATGAAGTGAGAGAAGTATGGCCTTGATGATTACCGACGAGTGCATCAATTGCGACGTGTGCGAGCCCGAGTGCCCGAACGACGCGATTTCGATGGGCCCGGAAATCTATGTGATCGACCCGAAAAAGTGCACGGAGTGCGTCGGCCATTTCGACGAGCCGCAGTGCATTCAGGTGTGTCCCGTCGAGTGCATTCCGCGCGATCCCGAGCATCTGGAAACGCCGGAGGGCCTGATGGCGAAGTATCACGCGTTACAGGCGGCAAAGAGCGCGTGAAGTTGTGGTCAATGGAATTGAAAACGGCGAGGCGCGGGCCTCGCCGTTTTTTTTGCTGCGCGCCGACTAGCTGATTAGCTGACTAGCTCACGTAGGCGCTGAAAATGTCGCGCAAGGCGTCGAGCAGCACGTCGCACTCGGCGTCGGTTCCGACCGAGATGCGCAGGTGCTGATCGATTCTCGGCGCCTTGAAGTGGCGCACGAAAATTTCCTTCTCACGAAGCCGTGACACCAGCGCCGCCGCGTCGTATCCGGGGTGGCGCGCGAACAGCAGATTGGCTGCCGACGGCACGACATCGAAACCCAGCGCCGTCAGGCCCGCAGCCAGCCGTTCGCGGCTCGCGATCACTTTGGCGCACGTGTCGCGGAACCACGCTTCGTCCTGATACGCGGCGCGGGCCGCGACTTGCGCGAGGCGGTCCAGCGGATACGAGTTGAAGCTGTCTTTCACGCGATTGAGCGCGCCGATCAGTTCCGCGTTGCCGAAGGCAAAGCCGACGCGCATGCCCGCCAGCGAGCGCGACTTCGACACCGTCTGCACGACGAGCAGGTTCGGATAGCGGTCGATCAACCCGATCGCCGATTCCGCGCCGAAATCCACATACGCTTCGTCGATCACCGTGACCGAATCGGCGTTCGTTGCGAGCAAGCGCTCGATGTCCGCAAGCGGCAGCGGACGTCCCGTCGGTGCGTTCGGATTCGGAAAGAGGATGCCGCCGTTCGGAATCATGTAGTCGTCGACGTGAATCGCAAAGGCGTCGTCGAGCGGAATCGTCCGATAGTCAACGTCGAAAAGCCGCGCATAAGTCGGATAAAAGCTGTACGTGATGTCAGGAAACAGCAGCGGCTTGTCGTGCTTGAGCAAGGCCTGGAAGGTGAGCGCGAGCACCTCATCCGAGCCATTACCGGCGAAAACCTGATCGGCGCGGATGCCGTGGTACGCAGCCACGGTTTCACGCAGCTTGAGCGCGGTCGGGTCCGGGTAGCGGCGCAACGATTCGCCGGCATCGCCCAGTTCCTCGCGGATTGCCTCGAGCACGCGCGGCGAAGGCGGGTAGGGATTCTCGTTGGTATTCAGCTTCACCGGATGCGCGAGCGCGGGCTGTTCGCCCGGCACATACGGCGTCAGACGGTGAACGATGTCACTCCAATAGCGGCTCAAAGGGTTCTCCGATGCAAAGCGGTCGATCTGGCGCGGCGGGTTCTAAGTCAATGCGATGATCAGCTTGTGTTGTTAAGCGCACGGCCGGCAGAACGCGCCGGTTGCACGCAACGCAGCGGGGCCGTCCCGCGCAAAACAACAGCGCTTACGAATTGCGCTTACGAATTCCGATGCAGTTGCATCATCGCGCGTTCAAGCTCGCCTTTGATGATCTGCGGCATCACTGCCAGCCCACGCTCCATGGCCGCGTCGATCGCGTCCTGCTCCTCGCGGCGCGGCGGTTTCAGCACATAGTTGGCGACGTCCGGCTTCGCGCCGGCGCGCGCGCTTTCAGGAATCAAATCCCGCGGATGGCCGATGCCGATGCGCAGCCGCCAATACTGCTGCGACGACAGATGTGCGGTGATGTCCTTCAAACCATTATGACCGCCGCTGCCGCCGCCGAGCTTCAGCTTGACACTGCCGGGCGGCATGTCGAGTTCGTCGTGCGCGACGAGAATCTCGTCGGGAAGAATCTTGAAGAACTGCGCCACCGCGACGACCGACTGACCCGAGCGGTTCATATAAGTCTGCGGCTCGAGCAGATGCACTTCCTCGCCGTGAAGCCGTGCCTTCGCGTAGAAACCGTGGAAGCGCCGCTCGTCGCGCAGGGTCGTGCCTGCGTCGCGCGCCAGTTGATCGACCAGCCAGAAACCTGCGTTGTGGCGCGTCGCGGTGTATTCGGCGCCCGGATTGCCGAGCCCGACGATCAGCTTGATCATGATTGCGTGGGTCCATCTGGCCCGGAAGCAGCGCGCGGCCGAGCCGAAAAAAACCGAAAAAAAACCCGCCGGGGCGAACCTCGGCGGGTCACGTCGACCGTTTCACTGAAACGGATCGAGAGGATTGCTTGCTCAATGCGCGAACGGCGCTTAAGCAGCCGGCGTTTCACCTTCAGCGGAAGCAGCGTCGCTTTCCGACACTGCGCCAGCCGGGATCGTTGCCGAAGCGACGACCGGGTTTTCAGCGTCGACGTGAGCAACCAGCGACACGCCTGCCGGCAGCGGAATATCTTTCGCGTGAACCGATTGACCCGCTTCGATCTTCGCCAGATCGACTTCGATGAATTCGGGCAGTGCCGACGGCAGGCACTCGACTTCGATTTCATTGATGACGTGCGAGATCACCGCGCTCGCCAGCTTGACTGCCGGGTTCGATTCCTGGTTCATGAAGTGCAGCGGCACCTTGGTGTGCAGCTTCTTCGTTGCGTCGACACGCTGGAAGTCCACGTGCAGCACGAGCTGACGGAACGGATGGTATTGCACGTCGCGCA
Organism: Paraburkholderia sp. RL17-368-BIF-A; assembly: GCF_046054045.1. Taxonomy (NCBI): domain Bacteria; kingdom Pseudomonadati; phylum Pseudomonadota; class Betaproteobacteria; order Burkholderiales; family Burkholderiaceae; genus Paraburkholderia; species Paraburkholderia sp. RL17-368-BIF-A. The sequence goes on along the minus strand of NZ_JARESN010000025.1, from coordinate 62,823 downwards.
GCAGAACCTGTTGCGACTTGCCACCGACTTCCAGATCGAGAATCGACGAGTGGAAAACTTCTTTCTTCAGCGCGTGCCACAGCGCGTTGTGGTCCAGTTCGACCAATTGCGTTTCAGCACCAGCGCCATATACGATGCCCGGGGTCTTGCCCGAGTTACGCAGGCGGCGGCTCGCACCCGTACCTTGCAAAGAACGCTCGAAAGCGACAACTTTCATCTTGAATCTCCAATGCACTGCCCGCGACCAGGCAGTAAAAACGGGGCCCGCAAGCCGTTATGGCTGAGGCCCCAGAGCTGCGGCATGAACCTTCGTTCGTTCGCGCCGATTGTGCAAAAGCGCGGCGTTGCCTTGTAGCAATACGCCGCGCCTTCGCAAATACTTAACTTTCAGCGAACAGCGACATGACCGAATCGCCGCGGCGGATGCGCGAGAACGTTTCGGCCAGCAGACCGGCGCTCGTCAGCGAACGGATCTTCGCGCACGAGCGGGCTTCTTCGCCGAGCGGGATCGTGTCCGTGACGACCAGTTCGTCGAGCGCGGAAGCGGCGATACGCTCGCCCGCGCCGCCCGACAGAACCGGGTGCGTGGCGTAAGCGAAGACCTGCTTCGCGCCACGTTCCTTCAAAACCTGTGCTGCCTTGCAAAGCGTGCCGGCGGTGTCGACCATGTCGTCCATGATCACGCAGGTCCGGCCTTCGACTTCACCGATGATGTTCATCACTTCGGCAACGTTCGCCTTCGGGCGGCGTTTGTCGATGATTGCGAGGTCGCAGTTGAGCTGCTTCGCCAATGCCCGGGCACGCACCACGCCGCCGACGTCCGGCGAAACGACCAGCAGGTTCTCGTAGTTCTGCTTGCGCAGATCGCCGAGCAGCACGGGCGTAGCGTAGATGTTGTCGACGGGGATGTCGAAGAAGCCCTGAATCTGGTCGGCGTGCAGATCCATCGTGATGATCCGCTCGACGCCCGCGATTTCCAGCATGTTCGCCACGATCTTCGCCGAGATGGCGACGCGCGCCGAACGAGGGCGGCGATCCTGGCGTGCATAACCGAAGTAGGGGATGGCTGCAGTGATCCGGCCGGCCGATGCGCGCTTGAGCGCGTCGACCATGATCATCAGTTCCATCAGGTTGTCGTTCGCCGGTGCGCACGTGGACTGCAGAACAAAGACGTCTTTGCCGCGCACGTTTTCCTGAATCTCGACCTGGATTTCACCGTCCGAGAAACGGCTCACCATTGCTTTGCCGAGGGGAATACCGAGGATTTTGACGACTTCCTGTGCAAGCGCGGGATTTGCGTTGCCAGTAAAAACCATCAGGCCGTCATGGCTGCTCATCGTGCACCTGCTTCAGGCTGGGGGCGAGGGGAAATGCGAGAATTTTTGGCAGGGGAGAAAGGATTCGAACCTTTGCATGCCGGAATCAAAATCCGGTGCCTTAACCAGCTTGGCGACTCCCCTACACTAACTTTGAGCCCCGCCGAACGTGGAGTTTCGTTCGACGATGCAAAACCTATGACGCGAAAGCAAAGAGTGGATGCTGCGCCAGACTGGCGGCCACTGCGCTGTTCCATTCGCTCGGCAGTTTGGCTTGTGCCGCTTCTGCTTCAGCTTTGCTACGGAACGCTGCAAAGACACTTGCACCAGATCCGGACATCCGCGCCGGCGCGATATTTTCAAACCATCGCAGCACTTGCGCTACTTCCGCGTACTTTCCTACGACAACCGGCTGCATGTCATTGCGGCCAAAACTGTCTGGCCATTCAGTGTTGCAGCTAAGTTCTGCAGGAAAGTCCGTAATTGTGAGGGCTTTTGAATCTCTTGTCAACGATTTTTCGGAGAAAATCGCTGCAGTCGGCACATGAACCCTCGGCGTCACTACCAGGAAATGACGCGGCGGCAATTGTACAACGTCTAACGTTTCTCCAACACCCTGGGCGAACGCATTTTTTCCGAAGACGAAGAACGGCACGTCGGCGCCGAGTTTCAGTGCCAGCGCCTGCAATTCGAGCCGCGGCAGCTTCAGCTTCCACAGACGGTTTAGCGCGAGCAGCGTGGTCGCCGCGTCGGAACTGCCGCCGCCGAGCCCCGCGCCCATCGGCAGACGCTTTTCGATCTCGATGTCGACGCCTTCCGGCGAGCCCGTATGCGCTTTCAACAGATTGGCTGCGCGCACGGTGAGGTCGTGTTCCGGCGGCACGTCGGCGATTTCGGTGCTGCGGGTGACGAGACCGTCGTCACGCAGTGTGAAATGCAGCGTGTCGCCCCAGTCGAGTAGCTGAAAGACCGTTTGCAGCGTGTGATAGCCGTCCGGCCGGCGCCCGGTGATGTGCAGGAAGAGATTGAGCTTCGCTGGCGCGAGGCAATCGCGCAGCGAGTGGGTTGTTTCGATCATGGGTCGGGGCTACGGGGCTACATGCGCCAAACAGGCGCCGAATAAGCGGCAAGTGCATGCGAAACAACAGCGCGCAAGGCACGCCGTTGTTCTTACTGGTCCAGCACAAGCTTGATGTCGAGCGGAGGTTCCGAGCGCGTCAGATTCACACGCTTCACGCCGGTGGCCGGCGCATCGGCGTAGGCCAGATAGTCGATCGTCCAGCCGTCCTGGGTGATTTCCTTGAAGCGCGACGGTTGCTCCGGATCCTTTTCAGTCTTCGCGCGCGAAGTCGGCGCGGGCGAAGGCTGCAGCCAGTAGCGCAAGCCTTCGACGGGCAACGCGAAGCCCAGCGCATTCTGCATCAGCGTTGACACGTTGTCCGCGGTGAGCGGCTGGCGGTTCGGCAGTTCGAGCGTGGCCGAAGCCGGCGACGACGTCACGATTGCGAGCGTCTGGCCAAACGGATTGCGCAACTGCAGCGTGACGGTGTCGCCGGTTTCCTGCCACGAGAAATTGCCGTACGCATTGCGCTGCTGGCCATTCTGATCGTTGTACTGGACGGCGAAGCGGCCCTGGTAAGCGCGGCTGGTTTGCGCGGTCACCGCGGTCGCGGCATTCGACGTGGACGGCCCTTGCGGTTTCACCGACGCGCAGCCGGCGAGTGCGACGACGGCTGCCGCCGCGAGCCCGAGCGCCGCGCGACGCGGCGCAAGGGAGCGAGTATCAAGACGGGAAAGACGCATCAAAGATCGTTTACCTGAAGACGTTGCAGCGTTTTGACGAGCGTTTCGTTGTCCGGTTCGAGCTTGCGCGCTTCGCGGAAAGCGGCGCGAGCCTGGTCCTGATTGCCGGATTTCCACAGCACTTCGCCGAGGTGCGCGCCGATTTCGGCGTTCGGCTGAATGTCGTAAGCCTTGCGCAGCACCTTGATCGCGTCTGTCGTGTCGCCCATGCGGTACTTGACCCAGCCGACGCTGTCCATGATGAAGGCGTCGTTCGGCGCGAGCGAGGATGCCTTCTCGACCAGCTTGTCGGCTTCCGCGAGACGCTGATTGCGATCGGCCAGCGAATAGCCGAGCGCGTTATACGCCTGCGGATTGTCCGGCTGCGTCTGGATCAGCTTGCGCAATTGCGCTTCCATCGTGTCGAAGTGGCCGTTCTTTTCGGCGGCCATCGCGTAGTCATACGTCAGATCGGGGTCGTCCGGGAACGCCGCCGTGGCTTCCTGCAGGCGCGTTTCGGCTTCGCCATAGCGCTTCGCGTCGAACAGAATCGCGGCGTCGGTGCGCACAACCACCGCCTGATCGCGCGGATCGGCGGGGCGCAGCCTGGCGAGTTGCCGGCGCGCGTCGTCGGGCTTGCCCTGCTTGGCGAGCAGTTGCGCGCGCGTAATCTGCGCCGGCAAGTACTGCTGGCTGGACGGCGAAATCTTGTCGAGCCAGTCGGCGGCAGCCGCTTCGTTCTTCTGTTCGAGCGACAACTGCGCAAGGTAGATGTACGCCTGGCCAGGATCGGCGCCGGGCGTTTTCTCGGCTTGCTGCGCGTATTGCGTGAGGTAAGCCTGCGCGTCGTTGAAACTCTTCTGCTGGATTCTGATGAGCGCGAGCGCCATGAGCGGCGTCAGGTCGTTCGCGTTCGCCTTGTGCATGATCTCGAACTGCTTCTGCGCGTCGTCCAGACGGTCGCTCGCCAGATACATTTGCGCGAGCGCGAGACGCGCGTCATGCGACTTCGGATTCTGCTGCACGTATTTCTCGAGCGACGCGATGCCTTCCTTGCGCTCTTCCGGGCCCATTTGCGAAAGCGTCAGCGCGGCCGGCAAATAGTCGGGCTTGAGCGCCAGCGCCTGTTCGAGCGACTTACGTGCGCCGGGTGCGTCGTTCGCGACCAGTTGCTGACGTGCGACGGCCAGTTGCGCTTCCGGCCGGTTCATGTCGTTCTTCAACATCTCCTGCAACACATGCAGGCCGCCGATCCGGTTCGGTCCGCGCGAGAGCAGCAACTGCAGCGCGAGGATCGCGTTGCCGCGATTGTCCGCCGGCACCTTCGCGAGTTCGCGCTCGAGCAGCGGCTGCGCGTCGTCCGGCTTGCCCGACAGCACGAGCAGCGACGCGTCCAGCTGCGCGGCCCGCTCCGAACTCGGCGCATACTGCTGCCACAATTGCGCGGCGGCCAGTGCGTCCGATGGACTTTGCGCAGCCAGCGCGATTTCGGTGGCTCGCTGCGCCATGCGCGGATCATGCGTGTCGCGCGCGAGCGCGAGGTACGTCTGATACGCGGGCGCCGGCTGATTGCGTTGCAGCGCGACTTCGGCGGCGAGTACCTGGAATACGATCTGGCTCGTCAGCTGCACGCTCGGCAGCGATTTCTGTTCTTCCGCCGACGGCGGCCCGAGCGGATCGCTCAGCGTGACGGAGGTATCGTCCGAGTCGGGCGACGGGTCCTGCGCGTGCGCGGGCGCCGCGGCGAACGCCCACAGCGCGAGCGCGGCAGCACCGAGCACGCGCCGGGCGGACACTGCCTGCGGCACACGCAATGCGCTAGCCGGGCGCTTCAAAAACAGCTTCACGAAGGACAAGTTCATGGAAATCCGTTCAATGTTTCGGACGATTGTAACGCGCTCGCTACAATACGCGCACAACCACTCACGCAAGTTGCAGACCAGTCAGACATGCCAGAGTTGCCAGAAGTAGAGGTTACCCGACGAGGAATCGAACCGTATGTGTCCGGCCGCAAGGTCGAGCGCGTCGATGTCCGCACGCCCGCGCTGCGGTGGCCGATTCCGGCGGATCTCGCGAAGACTTTGCGCGGCCACGTGGTGCGCAACGTCGAGCGGCGCGGCAAGTATCTGCTGTTCGAAACCGACGCAGGTTGGTTCATCGTTCATCTTGGCATGACCGGCACGCTGCGCGTGCTGCGTCACGTGCCGCATCCGCCGGCCGCGGCGAAGCACGACCACGTCGACTGGATCTTCGACGAGTTCATTTTGCGCTTTCGCGATCCGCGGCGCTTCGGCGCGGTGCTATGGCATCCGCGTGAAGCCGGTGACGTGCTCGGGCATCCGCTGCTCGCGAGCCTCGGCGTCGAGCCGTTCTCGCCGGCCTTCTCCGGCGCGCTGATGCACCGGCTCACGCGCGGGCGCAAGGTCTCGGTGAAGCAGGCGCTGCTCGCGGGCGAAATCGTGGTCGGCGTGGGAAACATCTATGCATCGGAGAGCCTTTTTCGCGCGGGCATTCGGCCGACGACCGCAGCGGGCCGCGTTTCGCTCGTGCGCTATGGACTGCTGGCCGACGCCGTGCGCGTCACGCTTGCCGCGGCGATCGAAAAAGGCGGCAGCACGCTGCGCGATTTTGTCGGCAGCAACGGCGAAAGCGGCTATTTTCAGCTCGATTACTTCGTCTATGATCGCGCGGGGCAGCCATGCCGCGTATGCGGCACGCCGATCAGACAGATCGTGCAAGGTCAGCGCTCCACTTACTTTTGTCCCACCTGCCAGCGCTAAATTTCAATGCCCTCCCGCTTAACTCCGCGCTCCGCCGAGCGTTCACCCACGTCGGCCGCGCCCGCGGCATCCGCTTCTTCGCTCACGTCCGATTTTTCCTCGCGGCTGGTCGCGTGGCAGCGCAAGCATGGCCGCCATGACCTGCCGTGGCAGAACACGCGCGATGCGTATCGGATCTGGCTGTCGGAAATCATGTTGCAGCAGACGCAGGTGTCGACGGTGATTCCGTACTACGCGAAATTTCTCGCGCGTTTTCCGGATGTCGCCGCACTGGCCGCCGCGCCCGTCGATGACGTGATGGCCTTGTGGGCCGGCCTCGGCTACTACACGCGCGCGCGCAATTTGCACCGCTGCGCGCAGGTGGTGGTCGAGCAGCACGGCGGCGCGTTTCCGGCTTCCGTCGACGAACTCGCGGAATTGCCGGGCATCGGCCGCTCGACGGCGGCGGCGATTGCGTCGTTTGCATTCGGCGCGCGCGCGACGATTCTCGACGGCAACGTGAAGCGCGTGCTCGCGCGCGTGTTCGGCGTCGAAGGTTTTCCCGGCGAGAAGAAGGTCGAGAATGCGATGTGGACGCTGGCGGAATCGCTATTGCCGTCGAATGCATCGGACGACGAAGTCAGCGCGTACACGCAAGGGTTGATGGACCTCGGCGCCACATTGTGCGTGCGCGGCAAGCCCGACTGCTTGCGCTGTCCGTTCGCCGCCGATTGCGTCGCTAACGTAACGGGGCGTCAGCGTGAACTGCCGACGGCGCGTCCGAAGAAAGCCGTGCCGACCCGCCGCACGTGGATGCTCGTGCTGCGCGACGGCAATGCGGTGATGCTCGAAAAGCGTCCGCCCTCGGGTATCTGGGGCGGTTTGTGGAGCTTGCCGGAAGCGGCTGACGAAGCCGCGCTCGCGACTCGTGCGCGCGAGTTCGGCGGCGGCGCCGGTGTTTCATCGCTTGCGCCGCTTGCACCGCTCACGCACGTTTTCACACACTTCAAGCTGGACATTGAGCCGCGGCTCGCGGAACTGGAGCGAGGCGTCGGCGCGCTCGCCGCGTTGGGCGATGCGGACACCGCCTGGGTCGCATTAAGCGATCTCGATTCGTTCGGCGTGCCCGCGCCCGTGCGGAAACTGCTGGATGGTCTGCAAGGTTCGCTGATCTGACGAATCGCGTCGGCGTGTCTTCAGTAATAGCTAGAGCAGTTGATGCTGCTGCATATAGCGATGAACCACTTCGATGCGCGCGCCGGCGTCCTGCATCTCCATCAGTTTTTGGCGCGCGCGCAGCGCGATCGGCAGTACTTCGGCGAGACGGTTCGATACCCACGACGGGTCCTCGAGTCGGAACGGCTCGGCAAACGGCAAGCTTTCCGGATCGCGCTCGCGGATTGTCGCGATGATCCGTTCGAGCACCTCCGCGCACGCGCCGAATTTTGCCAACTGCTGATTGCCTTCGAGCGGCTCGTCTTCCCCGAGCGGCTCGGCCATGCCGACCAGCAAACCGCTGCTTTCCACGCGATGCGACAGCAGCCGGAAGCGCCGCGTGCCGCGTGCGCGGATCAGCAGCATGCCGAACGCTTCGACGTCGCATTCGTCGATTTCGGCGAGACAGCCAATTGATTCGGGTACCGAAGGCTCATTTTCCCGCGCGACTTCGGCGCCGCTTTTCAGCAGACACACGCCGAACGGCGTCTTTTCGCGCAGACAGTCGCGCGCCATGTCGAGGTAGCGCGCTTCGAAAATTTTCAGCGGCAGAATTCCGCCGGGAAACAGAACCGTGTGCAACGGGAACAGCGGCACATCGGCGAGCACAGTGGAAGTAGAGGACATGGCGCAACGCTTCGAGTTGAGGCCGCGCGATGCGGCCGGTTAAGCCACTAACTTCGAAGACGCGCCGGCGTCGACCGGTGCGTCGCGGTGCCGCACGATTACATTCGCTGCATTGGCGAGACGCGCGGCGAGCGTCTCGGCAATGAACACCGAGCGGTGCTGGCCACCCGTGCAACCAATCGCGACTGTCAGATAACTACGGTTGTCGTCGCGGAAATGCGGGAGCCATTTAGCGAGAAACTTCTCAATGTCGTCGATCATTTCATGCACGACCGGCAGCGCGTCCAGAAAATCGATCACCGGTTTGTCGAGGCCCGTGAGCGGGCGCAATTCATGATCGTAGTACGGGTTCGGCAGCGTGCGGACGTCGAACACCAGATCGGCGTCGAGCGGCACGCCGCGTTTGAAGCCGAACGACTCGAACATCAGCACGAGTCCCGCATGCTCCTGCTCGATAAAGCGCTTGACCCATTGGCGCAGCACGTTCGCGCGCAGATTGCTCGTGTCGATCTGATGGCCGAACTCGGCGAGGCCCGCGACGAGTTCACGCTCGCGCTCGATCGCTTCGGCGAGCGACGTCAGCAAACCGACGTCGGCATCATGCGCGGTGGAGCCCGACAGCGGATGGCGGCGGCGCGTTTCGGAAAAGCGCTGAATCAGCGACTGCGTGCTCGCGTTGAGGAACAGCACGCGCACGTCGTGAGCGCGCGACAGATCGCGGATCATGGCGGGCATGTCGTCGAGCGATGCGCTCGAACGCGCGTCGATCGCGACCGCGAGGCGGTCGTGTCCGTCTTCGGCAAGGTAAGAGGCGAGCTCGGGCAGAAAGCGCGGCGGCAGATTATCGACGCAGTAATAACCTGCGTCTTCGAGCGCGTTTAGCGCGACGGATTTGCCTGAGCCGGATATGCCGGTGATGAGGATTATGCGCATGGAGTCGTGAAATCGGTCCGTTTCATCATAGCATCTGAGCCCTTTCGCGCGTACCCGCGGACAGCCGCGGGCTGCGGCGTCAACCGGGTCGACATGCCCGCCGACTTAAATCAGTTTGCCGGGAAACTGGCTATCCGGGTCCTGCATGGCGAGACGCTGGCGGTCCATGAAATCGCGCAATGTGTCGATGCCGCGCAGTTGCAGGATCGTATTGCGCACGGCCGCTTCGACCAGCACCGCGAGGTTGCGGCCGGCCGCCACCTGGATCGTCACCTTGCTGATTGGCAGGCCGAGCACGTCGACGGTTTGGCTTTCCAGCGGCAGCCGCTGGAACTCGCCGTCAGGACGGCGTACCAGTTGCACGATGAGCTTCAGCTTCATTTTGCGGCGCACGGCGGTTTCGCCGAAAATCGTCTTGATGTCGAGCAGGCCCAGGCCGCGCACTTCCAGCAGATTCTGCAAAAGCGGCGGGCAGCGCCCTTCGACGAAGTCCGGGCCGAGGCGCACGAAATCCACTGCGTCGTCAGCGACGAGGCCGTGGCCGCGGCTGATCAGTTCGAGGCCAAGCTCGCTCTTGCCGAGGCCCGAATCGCCGGTGAGCAGCACGCCCATGCCGAGGATGTCCATGAACACGCCGTGCAACGTGGCGCGCGGCGCAAGAATGCGCGACATGTAAAGGCGCAGGCTGTCGATTACCGCGGCCGCCGACATCGGCGTGGTGAAAAGCGGCGTGGACGAGCGCGTGCAGCGCAGCACCAGTTCCGGCGGCGCGGCAACGCCGCCTGCCACCACGAGGAACGGCGGTTCCAGCGCGATCAGCTCGGCCATGTGGCGCGAGCGGTCTTCGTCGGTCTGGCGTTTGTAATAGTCGATTTCGGCGTCGCCGAGCACCTGAATCCGGTTCGGATGGATCAGGTTCAAGTGACCGACGAGGTCGGCGCTCGACGTGGCATTCGCGACCGATTCCGAAGAAAAGCCGCGTTCCCAGCCTTCATGCCCTGTCAGCCAGCTCAGTTTCAGCGTGGCGGCGTTATCGTCGAAAATGCTCTGGGCGTTGATGCTGGACGTATCCATGAGTCAGTGACTCCAGTGTTGGCCGCTTGCCGGGCACAGCGCGGGCCGCGCTAACGCGCGCCGTGAGCCGGGCCTGGCGATATCCGCACGCGGGCGGTTGGGCGTGCGGATAGGCGGCGTGCGGATGACCGCCGCTGCATCAAGGTTGCCACTGAGTGAGCAGACGATGCAATGATTCGCGGTCTTCTTCCGTGTGCAGGCGCTCGCGGGCCTCGCGGTCGGACAGCAGTTGCGCGATTTCCGAAAGAATTTCGAGGTGCTGCTGCGTGGCCTGTTCGGGCACGAGCAGGAAGATGAGCAGAGAGACCGGCTGACCGTCGGGCGACTCGAAAGGAATGGCCTCGGCCAGGCGGACAAACGCGGCGAGCGGCTGCTTGAGTCCTTTGATCCGGCCGTGCGGAATCGCGACGCCTTCGCCGAGCCCCGTCGATCCGAGGCGCTCGCGCGCAAACAGATTGTCTGTGACCGTGCTGCGGGCGATGCCGTTCTGGTTCTCGAAGATGAGGCCCGCTTGCTCGAACACGCGCTTTTTGCTGGTGACCGATAGTCCGACGACGACGTTCTCGAGGGGAAGAAATTTGGCTAAACGATTCATGTTGACAGGCGAAAACGTGGCCTGGGTTCTCCTCGCTGGGGCGATTGATTGGTGTTCCATTCGTTTGATGCTCACGGCGACGTACGTTGGAGTCCGAAAGCACAGGACTCCGGCACACCGCCTGCATGCGAGCTAGACCCCGATGGTAACCGGAACATTATAGAACAGGGTAGCAGCGTATGGTGCGGCGCGCCATCAATGCGCAATAGGTTCTTTCTTCGGATTGGTCGGCGTGGGTGCAAACGAAAAACGCAATGAAAAACCCAACGAACAACGCAACCAAAGCCCCAACAAAAAACCGCCCGATTGCGGGCGGTTTCGGTGAGCGAACTGAAGCAGTGCTTGCGGATTCGCTTACTGCGGCGGCACGTCCAGTTGCGGTGCCGGTTGATACTTGATCGCTTCGTGCTGATGGCCTTGCAGGCGATCCTTGTGGCGTATCACTTGCCGGTCGAGCTTGTCGATCATCAGATCGATCGCAGCGTAAAGGTCGCTGTCACAGCTCTCGACAAAAATGTCCTTGCCCTTCAGATGCAGGTTGATTTCAACCTTTTGCCGCTTTTCCTTTTCCTTGTGGTTGTCGACCGAGAGGACCACACTGCCGTCGATGACCTGATCGAAATGTCTTAGCACCCTATCCAATTTGGAGATCACGTATTCGCGCAACGCAGGCGTAACTTCGAGGTGGTGTCCACTGATCTGCAGATTCATAGTGCTTCTCCAAGCTAGTGGCCGCTTGGTCCACACGATGACGTAGGTCCGGTCGATCTGTCGGCTTGCCTGAGTCGCCCCCCGGTGACTGACTTCTGGCAGGTCGCATCGGCCGGCCTGTCCGCCAACTTGCGGAGCGGCCGGTAAATGCCCGCCACGGAAGGCGACGGGCTACAGAGACTTGCGCAGGTTGACTGCCGGGATTCTGAGCGCTTCGCGATATTTCGCCACGGTGCGCCGTGCGACCACGAAGCCCTGTTCCGCCAGCAGTTCGGCTATGCGGCTGTCTGAGAGAGGCGTTTTTGCGTTTTCCGCTCCTATCAGTTGCTTGATGAGCGCGCGAATGGCGGTTGAAGACGCCGCGCCGCCCGTATCTGTCGAAACATGCGAACCGAAGAAGTATTTGAACTCGAGCGTCCCGAACGGGGTGAGCATGTACTTACCGGTTGTCACACGCGAGACAGTCGACTCGTGTAGGCCCAGCGTATCAGCAATTTCCCGCAAAACCAAGGGGCGCATGGCAATTTCGCCGTGCACAAAAAAGCTCTTTTGACGCTCGACAATGGCTTGCGCGACCCGCAGGATCGTCTCGAAACGCTGCTGGATATTCTTGATCAGCCAGCGCGCTTCCTGCAGTTGCTGGCGCAACGAACCGCTGCCCGGATCGCCCCGGTTATTGCGCAAAATGTTGGCGTACAGGTGGTTGATGCGCAGCTTCGGCACGACTTCGGGATTGAGCTCGGCCTGCCAGCCCTGGGCGGTTTTGCGCACCATGATGTCCGGCACCACGTAGTCCGCTTCGGCCTTGCCATACGCTGCGCCGGGAAACGGTTCGAGAGAGCGGATCAGCATGTGCGCGTCGCGCAGATCGTCGTCGTTTGCCTTCAGATGCTTGCGCAGACGCGTGAAATCGCGCGCTGCAAGCAGTTCCAGATAATGGCTGACGATGTCGAGCGCAAGCGCCCGCGTAGGCGAGGGTTCGAGCCGCAACAATTGCAGCTTCAGGCATTCGGACGCGGAACGCGCGCCGACGCCCGCGGGGTCGAAACTGTGCAGCAGCGCGAGCGCCGCATTCATTTCGTCCAGGTCGACTTCGAGTTCTTCGGGCAAGTCGGCGAGCACTTCTTCAAGCGTGGCGGCAAGATAGCCGTCGTCGTCGAGCGACTCGATCAGGAAGGTGACGAGCGCGCGGTCGCGCTGACCGGCCTGCGTGACGCGCAGTTGCGCCATCAGGTGATCGCGCAGCGAAGTACTCGATTCGTGAATTTGCAGCGGCGGCAAATCGTCGTCGTCGGAGGCGTTGCCGGAGCGGCCGTAGTCGTCGAGATTCCATTGCGACGCGTCGCCGTTGCCGTCGCCCGAGAGGCCGTTGTATTCGTCCACGCCTTGCGGCTCGCCGTTCTCCGAGCGCTCACTGCTGCTGGACGACGAGCCATTGCCGCCCATCTGCTCGGGCGGCGCGGACGAACTGGGCGCCTGCGTGATCAGAGAGCCGTCGGACGCCACGCGCAGCGGGCTCGCGATCCAGTCGTCCTCGTTCTCGAGGAGCGGATTCTGCGAGATCGCCGTTGCCACTTCCTGCTGCAGTTCGAGCGTGGACAGCTGAAGCAGCCGGATGGACTGCTGCAGTTGCGGGGTCAACGCAAGATGCTGCGATAGGCGGAGTTGGAGGCTGGCTTTCATGGCAAGTTCAGATTCATTGTAGAGAGTTTGCCACGACCGCGATACCTTGCGAATTCGCAATTACCAATGCGTCCGCTTTCGACGGCGCCCGACGCGAGCCGCCCAGCTCGAAAACGAGCCGGAAACAACGCAAGGGGCCGACAACGCGCGCGGCGCCGCCGGTTCCCTGCGCCTTTACATGCGGAAATGCTCGCCCAGATAGACGCGCCGCACGCTTTCGTTTTCGATGATTTCGCTTGGCGCGCCGGCGGCGAGCACGCTGCCGTCGCTGATGATGTAAGCGTGGTCGCAGATGCCGAGCGTTTCACGCACGTTGTGATCGGTGATTAGCACGCCAATATTGCGCTGCTTCAGAAATTTAACGATCTTCTGGATTTCCAGCACCGCGATCGGGTCGACGCCCGCGAACGGTTCGTCGAGCAGAATAAAGCTCGGATTCGTGGCGAGCGCCCGCGCGATTTCCACGCGGCGGCGCTCGCCGCCCGACAGCGAAAGCGCCGGATTTTCACGCAAATGCGCGATTTGCAGTTCGTCTAGCAGCGCTTCGGTGCGGTTCGTGATGGCGTCTTTGGACAGGCGCTTGCCGTTGTCCTCGTGCTGCAGTTCGAGCACCGCGCGAATGTTTTCCTCGACGGAAAGCTTGCGGAACACCGAGGCTTCCTGCGGCAGATACGACAGCCCCAGCGAAGCGCGCTTGTGAATCGGCAAGAGGCTGATCGATTTGCCGTCCAGGTCGATTTCGCCGGCATCGAGCGGCACGAGGCCGACGATCATATAGAACGACGTCGTCTTGCCCGCGCCGTTCGGACCGAGCAGGCCGACCACTTCGCCGCTTTTCACATCGAGCGAAACGTCTTTGACGACCGTGCGCGAACCGTAGCGCTTTTTCAGATTCCGTACGACCAGCGAACTACTCGTACCTGCGGGCTTGCGATTGGGTAGGGACGCGGAGGTGCTCACTGATTCGGCGCTCCCTGAATCGTGGTGGACGGCGCGAGCGTGGCCGATGCGCCGTTCAGCGGCGCGGCGCCGCCGTTGCGCGGCGACAGCATCGCGCGCACGCGGCCGCTCGGATTGCCCGGGCCGGCGACGTCCTTGCCCGCCTTCGCGGTATAGAAGTCTTTCTGGCCGTCATACGTGATGACGCTGCCGTGCACCTGATCGATCACGGTGGACAGACCCTGCAGGCGCTTGACGGTCGCATTGGTGGTGAGCGTGGTCAGATCCTGCTTGCCGTCGTAGTCGATACGAATAGCCGTGCCTTCGATGTATTCGTCGAGACCTTCGCGCTTCTGGCGGAAATACGACAGATTGCCGCCGCTCGACGTGCCGGTCGCGTACTGATAGCCCTGCGGGTCTTGCGTCACTTCGACGCGATCGGCCTTGATCACGATCGTGCCCTTGGTGGCGACCACATGGCCGGTGAAGATGTTGACCTGCTTCAGGTCGTCGTAAGTCATGTTGTCCGCTTCGATGTTGAGCGGCTTGTCCTTGTCGGCGCGGTCCGCGTGCGCGAGCGGCGCGAAGCCGACGAGCGGCAAGGCGACGAGGAGCGCAGCGAGTCCGGCGCGGCACGCCGACACGGCGCGCGAGCGGCCGGTATCAAAACGGGGGAACGATTCGTTCATGCAGTCACGCCTGGAATGGATTTACCCGGGTTGCTTGGGCGAGCTGCCGCCGGCGTCGGACGCGGCGATCGCGCCTTTTACGTTGCCGAAGAGCTTCATCACCCGGGTGACGTTGTTGTAGTTCATGCCGCTGGCAGTCATCACGGACACGCCGCGCTGAAGTTTAACCGGCTTTTCTGTCTCGATCACATCGTCGTTGACGAGCACGCGGAAATGCTCGGAATCGGCCTGCATCTGCGGATCGCCGTAGCCCGCGGAGCGCAGAATGCGGGCGTTGCCGTACAGATCGACGATGGACGCGTCGCCGTTCACCTTGCCCGTGTCGCCGGTCGCGGTCACAACCGGCTTGCCGGGCTGGAACGCGCGCATCGCGGGCTTCACGAGATCGCTCAGTTCGTCGTCTTCGTAATGAATCAGCGACTGCGCGGTCAGGCGATATTGCGTCGAGCCCGACTGGTCGAGTTCGGACACCGAGAAGTTGTCGGCGAAGTAGTCCGGAGTGTGTTCCTTGGGACGCACCACGCCTTCGTTTTGCCGCGGCAACGTGGCCTGCAAAAGCCACCACGTGATGCCCGCGAGCGCGGCCATCGCGACGAGCGGAATCAGCGAAGTCAGGCGAAACTGGTTGTTCATCCCACGAGGCCTCGCGTTTCGCCGCTACAGGCGGCCGCGAGCAGCGCCTCGTACTTGTGCTGGGCGCGCAGTAGCGTGTCGCAGACTTCGCGTGCCGCGCCGTGACCGCCGCGCGCCTCGCTGACCCAATGCGCCCGCGCGATCACTTCAGGATGCGAATTGGCGGGCGCCGCCGCGAAGCCGACCTTCAGCATCACGCCGAGATCGACCCAGTCGTCGCCCATGTAGCCGCATTCGTCGGCGCTCATGCCGGTTGCTTCGAGCAGATCGGCGAATGCCTGCGGCTTGTTGTCGATGCCCTGATACACATGCGTGATGTGCATTTCCTTCGCGCGTGCCGCGACGATGCCCGACTTGCGGCCGGTGATGATCGCGGTTTCAATGCCGGCCTGGCGCAGCAGCTTCATGCCGTGGCCGTCCATGGAATTGAAGGCTTTCATCGTGTCGCCTTCCGCCGTGAAGAGCAGGCCGCCGTCGGTCAGCACGCCGTCGACGTCGAAAATCATCAGCTTCACGCGGCTCGCGCGTTCGGTAGCGGTAGGGGGCGCGACGGCCATCAGATCACCTTCTTCGAGAACAGGTCGTGCATGTTGAGCGCGCCGATCAGCTTGCCCGCTTCGTCGACGACCAGCATCTGATTGATGCGATGGCGCTCCATCAGTTCCACGGCTTCGACCGCGAGATGATCTGGACCGATGGTGCGCGGGTCGGCGGTCATGACGGCGGCGATGGACAGCGCGCGGAAATCGCCGTCGCGCTCCAGCACGCGGCGCAAATCGCCGTCGGTGAAAATGCCTTTTACGCGGTCTTCGTGATCGACAATCGCGGTCATGCCCATGCGCTTCGCGGTCAACTGGAACAGCGCGTCGCGCACGGTGGCTTCAGGCGTGACCTTCGGCACCTGGTCGCCGGTGCGCATGACGTCGCTGACATACGTGAGCAGGCGGCGGCCGAGCGCGCCGCCCGGATGCGAGCGCGCGAAATCGTCGCGGCCGAAACCGCGCGCGTCGAGCACCGCGACGGCGAGCGCGTCGCCGAGCGCAAGCGCTGCGGTGGTGCTAGCGGTGGGCGCAAGATTCATCGGACACGCTTCTTTCGCGACGCCGGAATTCAGATGCACGTCGGCCAGTTTCGCCAGACTCGACGACGGCCGGCCGGTCATCGCGATCAGCTTCGCGCCGATCCGTTTGATGAGCGGCAGAATCGCCACGAGTTCTTCGGTTTCACCGGAATTGGACAGCGCGAGGAAGACGTCGTCGGCGGTGACCATGCCGAGATCGCCGTGACTTGCTTCTGCCGGATGCACGAAGAAAGCCGGCGTACCCGTGCTCGCGAGCGTGGCCGCGAGCTTGCGCGCCACATGTCCCGACTTGCCGATGCCCGAGACCACCACGCGCCCACGGCAACTCAGGATGAAGTCGACCGCGCCGACGAACGCGTCGTCGAGCTGATCGCGAAGCGCGCGCACGGCGTCCGCTTCGATGTCGAGCACGTCGCGAGCGAGCGCGAGTGCCCGGTCGCCATTGATTTTCGCTATCATTCGCGAAGTATAGCAAAGGCGCCTGTTCGCCGCGCCGGGCCTGCTGTGCAAAGCCGCTGCCTCCATTGCCCGCTTTATCGCCCTGTATAACGGCCCCTCAACCTTGTCGCACGGCGTGTTCCGTGCGCGGTTCCGCTGACGAACGAGGACGCTTTACCCATGCGTTTTTGCCGATGATTTCCCCGCTGGAGATGACGCTCTTCCTGCTGCTGGCATCAGTAGCGGGCGTGGTGGTTTTTCGCTTTCTGAATCTTCCGCCGATGCTCGGCTATCTGACCGTCGGCATCCTCGTCGGGCCGAATGCGCTCGGTCTCGTTCCCGATTCGGTCGGCGCGCAGAATCTCGCCGAATTCGGCGTCGTGTTCCTGATGTTTTCCATCGGCCTCGAGTTCTCGCTTGCGAAGCTGCGCTCGATGCGCCGCCTCGTCTTCGGCCTCGGCCTGTTGCAGGTGCTCGGCACGATCGTGGTCGCCGTGTCGCTCGGTTTCGCGTTCGAGCGCTGGGTGCATATCAAGTGGCAGGCGAGCATTGCACTCGGCGGCGCGCTCGCGATGTCGTCGACGGCAATTGTCAGCAAGATGCTCGCGGAGCGCCTCGAGATCGAGACCGAGCACGGCCGCAATATCTTCGGCGTGCTGCTGTTTCAGGATCTCGCGGTGGTGCCGCTCCTCATCATCATTTCGGCGCTGGGCGGCGATTCGAAAGACCTGATGAACGCGCTCGGCATCGCGGCGATCAAGATCGTCGTCGCGTTGTCGCTGCTGTTGATCGTCGGTCAGAAGTTCATGACGCGCTGGTTCAACGTGGTCGCGCGGCGGCGCTCGCAGGAACTGTTCATTCTCAATCTGCTGCTCGTCACGCTCGGCTCGGCGTTCATCACGGACAAGTTCGGTCTTTCGCTCGCGCTCGGCGCGTTTATCGCCGGCATGCTGATCGCGGAGACGCCGTATCGTCATCAGGTGGAAGAAGACATCAAGCCGTTTCGCGACGTGCTGCTCGGGCTCTTCTTCGTCACGACCGGCATGCTGCTGAATCCGCGCGTGATCTGGGAGCATCCGCTGATCGTGCTCGGCTTCCTGATTGGGCCGACCTTGCTGAAGGCGGTGATGATCACCGGGCTTTCGCGTCTGTTCGGCGCATCGCCGGGCGTCGCCATGCGCACGGGCCTCGGCCTCGCGCAAGCCGGCGAATTCGGCTTCGTGCTGCTGAATCTGATCCTCGACAAACATCTCGTCGACGCCACGCTGTTGCAGGCCATTCTCGCCGCGATGCTGCTCTCCATGCTCGCCGCGCCGTTCCTGATCCAGAACGCGGACCGTATCGTGCTGCGCCTGTCTTCGACCGAATGGATGATGCAGTCGCTGCAGATGACGCGCATCGCCACGCAGAGCCTGAAGCAAAGCGGCCACGTGATCATTTGCGGCTACGGCCGCGCGGGGCAGAACCTTGCGCGCATGCTCGAACATGAAGGTCTTTCGTACGTCGCGCTGGACCTCGACCCGGATCGCGTGCAAGCGGCGGCGACGGCGGGCGAATCGGTCGTGTTCGGCGATGCCGGGCGGCGCGAGTCGCTGCTTGCGGCCGGCATTCACCGCGCCGCGGCGATCGCGATCACGTATGCGAACACGCCGTCGGCATTGCGCGTGCTGCACAACATTCATGAACTCGAGCCGACCTTGCCGGTCATCGTTCGTACCGTCGACGACGCCGATCTGGAAAAGCTGCTGGCCGCAGGCGCAACCGAGGTGATTCCGGAGATTGTCGAAGGCAGTCTGATGCTCGCATCGCACACGCTGGTGGTGATGGGCGTGCCGATGCGCCGCGTGGTGCGCCGCGTCGAGGAAATGCGCGACGAGCGCTATGCGCTGCTGCGCGGCTATTTCCACGGCGCCGACGACATGGACGACGACGACGGTCACGAACAGGTGCGGCTACAATCGGTGCCGGTCGATGCGAATGCCGACGCGGTCGGCCGCACGCTGGCGGAACTGGGCCTGTACGAACTCGGTGTCGAAGTCACGGCGATTCGCCGGCACGGCATTCGCGGTGTGGAGCCCGATCCGTCGACCAAGCTGCGCGCGAGCGACATCGTCGTGTTGCGCGGCTTGCCGGAGCAACTGGCGCAGGCCGAGGAGCGGCTCTCGAAACACCGCCGCGCGGGCGCCGCCGCGGCATAGCGAATGCGCGGCACGGTCCGCGCGTTCAGCATCGATTCAGCTTTTCATTGGGCCTTACGCGGTCCATCCGGAGACATCATGTCAAACGCGCTTGCGAGCGCGCCGCTCGACGCGGCCGACTACATCAAGAGCCACATTCGCACGGTTCAGGACTGGCCGCAGGCCGGCGTGCAGTTTCGCGACATCACGCCGCTGTTGCGTGAGCCGAGGTCGCTGCGGGTGCTGATCGACCTCTTCGTGCAGCGTTATATCGACGCCAAGCTCGACTACATCGCCGGGCTCGACGCGCGCGGTTTCATCATCGGGCCGATTCTCGCGTATGAGCTGAACCTCGGCTTCATTCCGATCCGTAAGGAGGGCAAACTGCCCTATAAGCGCGCGTCGCAATCGTACGAGCTCGAATACGGCACGGCCACCGTGGAAATTCACGAGGACGCGTGCAAGCCGGGCGACCGCGTGTTGATCGTCGACGATCTGATTGCGACCGGCGGCACGATGATGGCCGGCAAGATTCTGCTCGAGCGGCTCGGCGCAGTGGTCGTTGAAGGCGCGGCGATTATCGACTTGCCCGAGCTTGGCGGCTCGAAGCTGCTCGCGGGCGGCGGTCTGCCGCTTTATACCGTGACGAGTTTCGAAGGTCATTGAGCGCGGCGCCACGCCGCTGTGTGCGCCTTGCTGTCCGCATAAAGAAAGGTAGGTAAGAACGATGCCCAACTTCGCCTTGTTCCTCGCCACGTCGATTGCGATCACGATGGCGCCCGGTCCCGACAATCTGCAAGTGCTCGCGCGCGGCATCTCGCAGGGCCGCGCCGCGGGTCTCGTCGCGGCCCTCGGCTTTGCGGCCGGCATCACGTTTCACACGACACTGGCCGCGCTCGGCGTGGCTGCGTTGCTGCGCTCGTCGCCGCTCGCGTTTGAGGCCATCAAACTGGCCGGCGCCGCGTATCTCGTGTGGATCGGCATCAAGGCGCTGCGCAGCCAGGGCCTCGCGACCGCTCACGAACGCGCGCCGCAACCGTTGATGACCGTGTTCCGTCAAAGCGTGCTCGGCAATCTGCTCAATCCGAAAGTGACGCTGTTCTTTGTCGTGTTCCTGCCGCAATTCGTGCAGACCGGCGGTGCACAAAACGGTGCACAAAGCGTCACGGTGCAGATGCTGGAACTCGGCGCGCTTTTCATGTTGGAGACGCTCGTGGTGTTTTCGCTGTTCGGCGTGTGCGCGGGAATGATCGGCGGATGGCTGAGGCGGCGGCCGCGCGTGGGTGTGTGGCTCGACCGTCTTGCGGGCGCGACCTTTATCGCGCTCGGCATTCGCGTCGCGTTGCGCGACTAATCAGCTACGCGGCTGACGACGTGCCGCACTTGTCGTCCAGCCTCGCTGGAAAAATGTGGAGTGTCGAATGAGTTTGCCTTGCCTCGTTGCCGCGCGCCGCTTCGATGCTCACGCGCATCTGCCGTTCTGGATCGACGCCGAGCAGGTCGGCTGGATTCGTTCGGACAACGTACGTTTGCTCGCGCGCTGGCCCGACGTGTTCGAGATCGACGATGCGCGCGTGAAGCTCGCGCCGGCCTTCAACACAGTCGATCTGCGCAGCGCGGCGCTCGGTTCGGTGATCGGCGCGCTTGCCGCCGACGGACGCATTCCAGGCTGGCGCAACGAGACCTACGCGATCCGCAACGCGTTCGACGCGCGGCCGCTCGCGTACATCGAGCGCGCGGCGTCGCGCTTCTTCGGCACGATGACGTACGCGGTGCATCTGAACGGCGTCGTAGAATATGCGGACGGCGGCGCGCCGGGGTTGTGGATCGCGCGCCGCAGCGACACCAAGGCGACCGATCCGGGCATGCTCGACAATGTCGTGGCGGGCGGAATCGGCTGGGGTTTCAGCGTCGAGACGACGATCGTCAAGGAATGCTGGGAAGAAGCCGGCATTCCCGAGGAAATCGCCGTGCGCGCCGTGGCGGGGCGCACCGCTTATGTGCTGCAATCGTTGCCGGAAGGCACACAGGCCGAGCAGATTTTCATCTACGACCTCGCGCTGCCGGCCGATTTTGCGCCGCGTAATCAGGACGGCGAAGTCGGTGAGCATCGCTTTGCCCGCATCGACGAAGTGGCGCGCTGGATCGAGGAAGGTGCAATGACCGTCGACGCGAGTCTCGCCACGCTCGATTGCCTGCTGCGTCGCCGCTGGATCGACGAAGAGGCGTGCCAGGGAATAGAGGCGCTGTTTACGCCGCCCGTAACTGGTTGACAGCGGCGGGTGATAGCAGCGCGGCGCGAGATGCCTAACGTTGAAACCAGCTACACCGAACAAACCACGCATTGAAGAAGGGAGTCACCCAGGTCATGTCGACCGATCACAGCTTTATCCTCAAACTGTCGTGCGCCGATCGGCCCGGCATCGTCCACGCCGTGTCGGGCTTTCTGTTCGAGCGCGGCAGCAATATTCTCGACTCCGCGCAGTTCGGCGACAGCCGCACCGGCGAGTTCTTCATGCGCGTGCATTTCCAGCAGGTGGGCGGCGATCCGGGGCTCGACGCGCTGCGCGTGTCATTCGCGGCGCTCGCGGAGCAATTCGGCATGAACTGGGAATTGCACGATGCATCGGTCAAGCCGCGCGTCGTGATCATGGTGTCGAAGATCGGCCATTGCCTGAACGATTTGCTGTTCCGCTACCGCACCGGTCAGTTGAACATCGAGATTCCGGCGATCATTTCGAATCACAAGGAGTTCTATCAGCTCGCCGCGAGCTACGACATTCCGTTCCATCATTTTCCGCTGCTGGGCGGCACGCCCGAGGCCAAGGCGGCGCAGGAAGCGCGCGTGCTCGAAGTGATCGACGAGCATCAGGCGGATCTCGTCGTGCTCGCGCGCTACATGCAGATTTTGTCGCCGAAGCTGTGCGAAGCGCTCGCCGGACGCGCGATCAATATTCATCACTCGTTCCTGCCGAGCTTCAAGGGCGCGAAGCCGTATTACCAGGCGTTCGACCGCGGCGTGAAGCTGATCGGCGCAACCGCGCACTACGTGACGACCGATCTGGACGAAGGTCCGATCATCGAGCAGGAAGTGGAGCGCGTGGACCACAGCATGACGCCGGAGCAGTTGACGGCGATTGGCCGCGACGTCGAATGCGTGACGCTCGCGCGCGCGGTGAAGTGGCACGTCGAGCATCGGGTGGTGTTGAACGGGAGTAAGACGGTGGTGTTTCGGTAGGAGGTTGGGGCCGCGGCCGCGGCTCGGCGTGATGTTGAGCGTCGCGGCGGCGCACCTTCGTTGTAGTTGATGTGAAGCCGGTGCGTTTCGCACAATGCGTACGAACGTGTTAACGATGCGCACTGCCAAGGCGTGGCGCTTGAAGATGCCGCCGCGATGAATTGCTCTCCTCCCGCCGCCTTATTCCGACGCCACTTCTTCTCGTGACCGCTCCGGCATCCGGTCGGCGTCGCGCGTCACTGGCGCTCTCTGAGCTTCCTCCACGCCCGGAGCCTTCCTCGCCTTCACCGCCGCCCCTCGGCGCGCATTCAACTTCCTTAGCCAGATCAGCAATCCAGTCGCGCTCAGCATGGCCACTGCGACCCCGACCGCGCTAATCAATATCCGCCCGCCGACACCGAGAATACGACCCGAGTGCAGCGGAAATTGAACCTGCATGAAGATGTCGCCGGCCGTGCCCTTGCCGGGAATCTGCTTGCCGAGCAGTTTGCCGGTGGCCGCGTCCCAGTACATCCACGGGTTGCCGAGGCCCATGTCGCCGTGATCGTTGCCCGTCTCGTAGAAGCCGACGCCGTAGGTGTGCAGGAACTCCGCGTAGTAGATGCCGCCCGGCGGCACGGCGATGTGCTGCGCCTTGCCGGCTTCTTCGGCGAGTTGCACGATGCGCTCGCGACTCAGCACGCCGTCGCCGGGCCTGGGCGCGCGGACGATCTCCGGGTTGTTGATCGGGTCCGGCGTGAGCGTCGAAAACATCGACACGATGGGGCGCACAACGGGTGCGGCGAGGTTCATCGACACCGACGTCAGCGCGACGATCATGAGCAGGCCCCAGATCCACACGCCGCCCGAGCGATGCAAGTCGAAGGTGAGCGCATAGCCGCCGCGCCCGAAGCGGAACGCGAGCGACTTGCGCCACGCCTTGAGACTCGGAAACGACAGGCCGAGCGCAATGACGCTGTCGAACAGCCAGACGATGCCGACCACGCCCATCAGCCAGACGCCGGCATCGACGCCGCCGGTAAACGGCAAATGCAGCGTGTAGTGCAGCTTGTAGATGAACGGAATCAGGTTGATGCGCGACAGGGAAAAGGCGCCCCATTCGCGGCGCCCCTGCACGTCGCCGGTGGCCGGATCGACGGCGATCTGGTTGAAGTCCAGCTTGTACGGCGCTCGCGTGGCCGGGGCGATGCGCGGAAGCACCATCATCTGCAACGTATGGCCGGGCTCGGCCGCGAGCGGCAGATACGTCACCTGCACGCGCGGATCGGCGGCCTCGACGCGCCGCGCCAGTTCCAGCCCCGACAACGCCGGCCCTGGCGTGCGCGCCTCGAAGAAGGACGGGTTGAGCGCGGCGTCGAGTTCGTGATCCCACGCGATCACCGCGCCGGTCAGGCCCGCGACGAACAGAAACAGCGCCGTGGCCACGCCGAACCAGCGATGCAGGCGAACGAACTGGCGCCTCATGAGCGGGCCAACGAAAGCAAGAAAAAATCCGGGTGACGTGTCACTGCGAGAGTCGGTGCGTAAATGGGAATTGTTCGCATCTTAAGCGACGCACGTTGTCGGCGGCAAGTTCTCTGAAAGGTTTGCTAAGGCGATAGTTGCTGCGACGCGTCAAAGCCCGTCCAAGTCCCGTGGCGTAAGGCTTGGGTCACCGTCCGCGCGCGCGAAGTGCGGCAAAATGTCGCATGCAGGGGCTTACAATCCGCATAGTTTTTCGGCATCATCCCGTCCCGTGTAATGGGAATGATTCTCATTCGTTAAGTGACTCACCGACGACGGGAAAAGGGAATGAACAAACATAACGGGGAAGCGCGTCCACAGAAAACGCGCGCGAAGCGTCGATTGCACTGGGCCGCGTGCCTGGCGCTGACGGCCACTCAGGCAGCGCTCGCACAGTCAGTGCCGCCGGCGTCGACACCAGCGTCGCCATCGCCGTCCGCATCGGCGGACAGCGAAGACAAGGCGCTGCCGACGGTCAAAGTCACTGCGGCGCAGGACACCACGCAGCATCTGAAAGAGGACGTCGGCAGCGGAGCGCTCGGCACGCGTTCGCAACTCGATACGCCGTTTTCGACGACCGTCGTGACGAGCGAGGAGTTGCAGGATCGCCAGCCGTCGAAACTCGGCGACGTGTTCGCCACCGACGCCTCCGTGTCCGACAACGGCAACGCGTACAACGCGTGGGCCACGTATCTGACGGTGCGCGGCATGCAGCTCGACTGGCAGTCGGGTTTCAAAATCGACGGCATGCCGTTCAACAGCTACGGCATCACGATGCCGTACGAGCAGCTCGAAAAAGTCGAGTTGCTGAAAGGTCTAACAGGCTTCATGTACGGCTTCGGCGCGCCGGGCGGCGTCGTCAACTACGTGACGAAGAAGCCGCCGGTCTCGACGACGCCCGTGCGCAGCGTCGACGTCGGCTATTACACGGACGGCGTCTGGACCGAGCACGCGGACCTCGGCGGCCGCGTCGGCCCCAACGGCATGTTCGGCTATCGCCTGAACGCGACGCACGAGGAAGGCAAAACCTATAACGACGGCAACGTGCGGCGCGATTCGGTGTCGGTCGCGCTCGACGCCCGCATCACGCGCGACCTCAAGGCCACCTTCGGCGCGCTGTATCAGGAGCGCCATTCCACCGGCATCACCGGTTCGATTTCGACGGCGCAATACACCGGCACGTCGCTCCCGCATACGATCAGCGGCGGCACCGGCGACCTGTCCGGTCCCGACCAGCATCTGAATACGAACCTGCAGCTGTACACGGCGGGGCTTCAGTACAACCTCGGCGAGAACTGGACGCTCAATGCGAGCTACAGCTACAGCAAGAGCTCGCGCGATCGCAACGAAAGCACGTACTACCTGCTGAACGGCGCGGGCGATTACACCGACAGCCGTTTCGCCGGCAAGGAAGGGCATCAGCTGAGCTTGTGGCAGGTGTCCGCGGAAGGCCAGGTGAAGACCGGACCGCTGCAGCATCAACTCGTATTCGGCGCCGCGTATCAGCGGCAGACGAACGACTACGGCGCGAACAGCTTCTTCGGGCAGATCGGCACGGGCAACATCTATCAGCCGAATACGAACACGTTCGGCGGCGCGTCGAACTACTACACGTATCGCGACAGCGACATCACGCAGAAGGCATTGTTCGCTAGCGACACGATCCAGTTGACGCAGCGTTGGTCGGTGCTTGGCGGCGTGCGGTACACGAACTACGAGCAGCACGGCTACTCGACAAGCGGCGCTACAACGTCGACGTACAGCCAGAACGGCGTGGTCACGCCGACCGTCGCGGTCATGTTCAAGCTCGCGCCGACCACGACGCTTTACACGAGCTACGTCGAGTCGCTCGAGGCGGGCACAGTGGTCGGCGACACGTATGCGAACCGCGGCGAACTGCTCAAGCCGTTGCGCAGCAAGCAGTACGAAGTCGGCATCAAGACGGAGCAGGGACGCTGGAGCGCGACGGCCGCGCTGTTCCGCATCGAACGCGGCGCGGCTTACGCAAACAGCGCGAACGTCTACACGCAGGACGGCGAGTCGATCTTCCAGGGCATCGAGATGGGCGGCGACGTGCGTCTCGGCAGCCACTGGAATGTCGGCGGCGATCTCATGTGGATCAATGCGAAGTACGAGCGCGGCGCGGCCAACAACGGCAATCGCGTGGCGGGTGCACCGCAGTTCGTCGTCGCCGGTCATGCGACTTACTCGGTGCCGTACGTGCCGGGTCTGCGCATCGGCGCGGACGCCAAGTTCACGGGCAATACGAACGTGCGGCCGTCGTCGAATCTGAACGCGCCGGGCTATATGCTCGTGAACCTCGGCGCGAGCTACGCGACGCGAATAGGCGGCTACGACGTGACGTTCCGCGCGGCCATCGACAACCTGCTCAACCGCCGTTACTGGGAATACCAGTACGCGGATTACGTGACGCCGGGCGATCCGCGCACGCTGTCACTGAACGCGCGCATCGACTTCTGACGATGAAAAAAAACGGCACCGCGGTGCCGTTTTCTTTGCCTGCGAGCCGAGCGGCGCGCAACGAACCTAAACCAGCCTCAGATAAATCAGCTCACGCTTGATATACGCATAAAAGATCGGCGCGGCGACCACGCCCGGCAGACCGAACGCGGCTTCCATGACGAGCATCGCCACGAGCAGTTCCCACGCGCGCGCCTCGATCTGTCCGCCGACGATCCGCGCGTTCAGGAAGTACTCGAGCTTGTGGATCAGGATCAGAAACGCGAGCGACATGACCGCGGCAGGAAAGCTGACCGACAGCGCGACCGCCACGATAATCGTGTTCGAAATCAGATTGCCGATGACCGGCAGCAAGCCGACGATGAACGTGATCAGCACCAGCGTTTTCGACAGCGGCAACTGGTCGTGAAACATGGGCAGCACGACCAGCAGGAAGATGCCGGTGAATACCGCGTTGATCGCGGAGATTTTCACTTGCGCGAACACAATGCGGCGAAACGCGTCGGCGAAACGCGTCACGCGCGTGACGAACGCGGTGGACAGCGGCAGCCGCTGCATATGCTTCTGCGCGCTGACCGCGATAATCGCGCCGATGATCATGCCGATCAGAATGTGCGTGAACGCGCGCGCCGCCGTCTTGCCGCTTTGCTGGAGCATGTTCGCGTGCGTCTGCATCAACTCGCCGGCCTTGGCTTTCATCTGCTCGGTGTCGACCGGCAGAGAGCTCGCGATGAATTGCGGAATCCGGCCGCGCGCCTGATCGATCAGTTGCATCGCCTGGTCGAGCAGCTTCTGCACGCTCGGCACGTCGTTCTCGAAGTGCTCGATGACGCCGAGCGTGAGGCCCGTGAGCGCGCCCACGATCACCGTCGAGAGAATCACGACCGCCAGCCAGCGCGCCCGCCCGCTCGACATGTGCCGCTCGATGCGCGGCGCGATGGTATGCACGAGCTGGAACACCAGCAGCCCGGCGAGCAGCGCGCCGAGCAGCCGGAGCTGGATCACCGCCCACATGCCGAACAGCATCAGCACATAGCTGCCGATCTCGACCGCCGAGAGTTTCGGCAGGCTCATATTGCTGGTCAGCCTGACCGGGCGTGGGCGCAGGTCCTGCACTTGCCCTTCTTCGCTCGCCTGATTCCGCTTGGCCATGGCTTATCCGTCTCCAACCCGTGTTGTGCAGCGTTACTTTTTACTGGCCGCGCGTTTCAGCAAAGGCGCCAGGTATCTACCGGTAAAACTTGCTTTGGACTTCGCGATCTGCTCGGGCGTGCCTTGCGCGATGATCTGGCCGCCGCCCGCGCCGCCTTCCGGACCCATGTCGATGACCCAGTCGGCAGTTTTGATTACATCGAGATTATGCTCGATGATCACGACGGTATTACCCTGGTCGCGTAACCGATGAATAACTTCCAGCAGCAGCGCAATGTCATGAAAGTGCAACCCGGTCGTGGGTTCGTCGAGAATGTATAGCGTGCGACCGGTATCACGCTTGCTCAGTTCCAGAGATAGTTTGACGCGCTGCGCCTCGCCGCCCGACAGCGTGGTCGCCGACTGCCCCAGCCGGATATAGCCGAGGCCCACGTCGAGCAAGGTTTTCAGCTTGCGCGCGACGACCGGCACCGGCCTGAAGAACTCGTACGCATGCTCGACGGTCATGTCGAGCACTTCGCTGATGTTCTTGCCTTTGTACTGCACGTCGAGCGTTTCGCGGTTGTAGCGCTTGCCGTGGCAGACGTCGCAAGGCACGTACACGTCCGGCAGAAAGTGCATTTCGACCTTCAGCACGCCGTCGCCCTGACAGGACTCGCAGCGGCCGCCCTTCACGTTGAACGAGAAACGCCCCGGGTCGTAGCCGCGCTCCTTGGCGGCGGGGACGCCCGCGAACAGTTCGCGGATCGGCGTGAAGAGGCCCGTGTAAGTGGCCGGATTGGAGCGCGGCGTGCGGCCGATCGGCGACTGGTCGACGTTGATCACCTTGTCGAAATGCTCCAGTCCCTCGATCGACTCGTACGGCGCGGGCTCCGTGGACGACCCGTAAAGGTGATGCGCGACCGCCTGATACAGCGTGTCGTTGATGAGCGTGGATTTGCCCGAGCCGGATACGCCGGTCACGCACGTCAGCAGCCCGACCGGCAGATCGAGCGTGACGTGCCGCAGATTGTTGCCGTGCGCCTCGACGATGCGCAGATGCCGCTCGTCCGGGTCCTTGCGTTCGTCCGGATACTCGATGGTGCGCGCGCCGGACATGTACTGCCCCGTCATGGAGGCCGCATTGGCCTGCACCTGCTTCGGCGTGCCCTCGGCGATCACCATGCCGCCATGCTCGCCCGCGCCCGGACCCATGTCGACCACGTAGTCGGCCATGCGGATCATGTCTTCGTCGTGCTCGACCACGATCACCGAGTTGCCCAGATCGCGCAGATGCTTGAGCGTGGAGATCAGCCGGTCGTTGTCGCGCTGATGCAGTCCGATGGACGGCTCGTCGAGCACGTACATCACGCCGGTGAGGCCGGAGCCGATCTGCGACGCGAGGCGAATGCGCTGCGCCTCGCCGCCCGACAGCGTTTCGGCGCTGCGTTCGAGCGACAGATAATCGAGCCCGACGTTGTTCAGGAACATGAGCCGCGCGACGATTTCCTTGATGACCTTGTCGGCGATCTCGCGCTTCGAGCCTTCGAGGCGCAGCGTCTGGAAGTAGCCGAGCGCATCGCGCAACGGCCAGCCGCTGATTTCGTAGATGCCGCGCGCGTCGCCGTCCGCGCCGATCCGCACGAAGCGCGCTTCGCGGCGCAGCCGCGTGCCCGCGCACGCGGGGCACGGCTGATTGTTCTGGTACTTGGCGAGTTCCTCGCGCACCGCGGCCGAATCGGTTTCGCGGTAACGCCGTTCGAGATTCGGAATGATGCCTTCGAACACATGCTCGCGGACCGATGCGCGCCCGCGCTCGTTGATGTACGAGAACGGAATTTCCTGCTTGCCCGAGCCGAACAGCAGGATCTTGCGGACCTTTTCCGGCAGGTCTTCGACGGCGGTGTCGATGTCGAAATCGTAGAACGCCGCGAGGCTTTGCAGCATCTGGAAGTAGAACTGGTTGCGCCGGTCCCAGCCCTTCACCGCGCCCGCCGCGAGCGACAGCGACGGATGCGCGACCACCCGCTTCGGATCGAAGAAAGTAATCTGGCCGAGGCCGTCGCATTCGGGGCACGCGCCCATCGGATTGTTGAACGAGAAGAGCCGCGGCTCCAGTTCCTGAAGCGAATACGAGCAGATCGGGCACGCGAACTTGGAGCTGAACAGATGCTGCTTGTCCGTGTCCATTTCGAGCGCGATCGCGCGGCCGTCGGCGAGACGCAGCGCGGTTTCGAACGATTCCGCGAGACGCTGCTTCATGTCGGGACGCACCTTCAGGCGGTCCACGACCACGTCGATGGTGTGCTTGTCGTTCTTCTTCAGCTTCGGCAGCGAGTCGACGTCGTAGATCTTCGCGGCGCCTTCGTTGGCCGTGCCGCCGCCCGAGCGCACACGGAAACGGATGAAGCCCTGCGCCTGCATTTCCTCGAACAGTTCGACGTGCTCGCCCTTGCGGTCGGCCACGACCGGCGCGAGGATCATCAGCTTCGTTTCGTCCGGCAACGCGAGCGCCGCGTCGACCATTTGCGACACGCTTTGCGCCTCGAGCGGGATTTCGTGGTCCGGGCAATAGGGCGTGCCGACGCGTGCGAACAATAGCCGCAGGTAGTCGTGAATCTCGGTGACGGTGCCGACCGTCGAACGCGGATTATGCGAGGTGGCCTTCTGCTCGATCGAGATGGCCGGCGACAGGCCCTCGATCAGATCGACATCGGGCTTTTCCATCAATTGCAGGAATTGACGCGCGTAGGCCGACAGGCTTTCGACGTAGCGCCGCTGTCCTTCCGCGTAGAGCGTGTCGAACGCGAGCGACGATTTCCCCGAGCCGGAAAGACCGGTAATAACGACGAGCTTGTGACGTGGTAGGTCGAGATTGACGTTCTTCAGGTTGTGGGTGCGAGCCCCACGAATACGGATTTGTTCCACGGATTTATTCCATGAACTGCGGAAAGAGGAAGAGGCTAAACCTGCTACTATAACGACTTTTCAAGGCCGCCGTTACGGCTTCCTGACGGCCTCAACAAGGCCTTAGGCGTGCTGTAAGACTGCGGCCAGGCGCTGCGGCAAAAATCTAACTGGGGCCGTTTTCCGTCAGTGCAAGGCGTCTCCCGGGAAAGCCGTCCGGCCGTGCTGCCCGGTCCGCGACCAGCTCATTCAAAGAACGCTTCCGATGTCCAATCCGTCCGCCACATCTTCACGCATGAGCGCGCCTGAACTGCGCGCGACCGTGTCGCTTGCCGCCATCTTCGCGCTGCGCATGCTCGGTCTCTTCATGATCATGCCGGTGTTCTCCATCTACGCGAAGACGATTCCCGGCGGTGACAACGTGCTGCTCGTCGGCATCGCGCTCGGCGCGTACGGCGTCACGCAGTCGATGCTCTATATCTTCTACGGCTGGGTTTCCGACAAGGTGGGCCGCAAGCCGGTCATCGCGACGGGGCTCCTGATCTTCGCGCTTGGCAGCTTCGTCGCGGCGGGCGCGCACGACATGACGTGGATCATCGTCGGCCGGGTGATTCAGGGCATGGGCGCGGTGTCGTCGGCGGTGATTGCTTTTATCGCCGACCTCACCGCCGAAGAGCACCGCACGAAGGCGATGGCGATGGTCGGCGGCAGCATCGGCATGTCGTTCGCGGTCGCGATTGTCGGCGCGCCGATCGTCTTTCATTGGGTCGGCATGAGCGGGCTGTTCACGCTGGTCGGCGTGTTTTCGATCCTGGCCGTGGGCGTCGTGCTGTGGGTCGTGCCCGATGCGCCGAAGCCCGTGCATGTGCGCGCGCCGTTCGCCGAAGTGCTGCACAACGTCGAACTGCTGCGCCTGAATTTCGGCGTGCTCGTTTTGCACGCCACTCAAACGGCATTGTTCCTCGTCGTGCCGCGCATTCTGGAAGCCGGCGGCCTGCCGGTCGCGTCGCACTGGAAGGTGTATTTGCCGGTCATGGGACTGTCGTTCGTGATGATGGTGCCGGCGATCATCGCCGCGGAAAAGCGCGGACAGATGAAAACCGTGCTGCTCTCCGCGATTGCTCTTATCCTGTTCGGACAGTTGTTATTGGGCGTCGCTCCGCATACGATTCTGAGTGTGGCGGCCATCCTCTTTGTGTACTTTCTCGGCTTCAATATTCTCGAGGCGTCGCAGCCTTCGCTCGTGTCGAAACTGGCGCCGGGCAACCGCAAGGGCGCGGCTGCCGGCGTGTACAACACGACGCAGTCCATCGGTCTCGCGTTGGGCGGCATGATCGGCGGCTGGCTGTTGAAAGTGGATGGCCCCAGCACGGTGTTTTTTGCGTGCTCGGGGCTCGTCTTATGCTGGCTTATAATCGCCGCAAAGATGAAACAGCCGCCGCGCAAGGCCTGAAGAATTTCGCGGCGCACGCAGCATATTCGGGGCCTATCCCGGCATCACCCAGAACTCACCCGGCGGCGGGCAGAGGCGCATTCCGATCCACGGCCCGCAGGCCATGAGACGCGAACCGCGAATTGCCGCGCCGCCCGACATGGAATCAACAGGAGAAACTCATGGCATCCGTGAACAAGGTCATTCTCGTCGGCAATCTCGGAGCCGATCCGGAAGTCCGTTATCTTCCGAGCGGCGACGCAGTGGCGAATATCCGCCTTGCCACGACGGATCGGTACAAGGACAAGGCATCCGGCGAGATGAAGGAAGCCACCGAATGGCATCGCGTGTCGTTCTTCGGCCGCCTCGCGGAGATCGTGTCCGAATATTTGAAGAAAGGATCGTCGGTCTATCTGGAAGGACGTATTCGCACCCGCAAGTGGCAGGCGCAGGACGGCACCGACCGTTACTCGACGGAAATCGTCGCCGAGCAGATGCAAATGCTGGGCGGCCGCGGCGGCTCGATGGGCGGCGGCGATGAAGGCGGCTATAGCCGCGGCGAGCCGTCGGAGCGCAGCGGTGGTGGCGGTGGCGGCGGCCGTGCGATGTCGGGCGGCGGTTCCCGTGGCGGCAGCGGCGGTGGCGCTGGTGCTGGCGGCGGTGGTGGTGGTTCCAGCCGTCCGAGCGCGCCGGCCGGCGGTGGGTTCGATGAGATGGATGACGATATTCCGTTCTGATCGGCCCGTAGCGCAAAGCCAGCAAAACCCCGCTTCCTCGCGGGGTTTTTTCGCTTCAGCCGTCGTCACCGCCCCAAATGCGCCAACGCATCCCGCATCGGCGCACTCGAAATCATGATCGGCCCGGTCAGCGGCGTATCGAGATCCACGATCACATAAATAGCCGACGCAATCGACACAGCCCCGAGCGTAATCGTCACTAGCGCCAGCGCGTTGCGCGGCGCGATCAGCCCAAAGCTCAGGAAGATCACGCAAAGCCAGAACGTCAGCGTCTTGAAGAACGGCTGCGAAATCGAGCTATGCGCTTCCTCGATAATTTTCCAGCGCGCGTCCACGACGCGGCGAAACTGCGTGAGGCTGTCGTCGAGTGCGTGTTGTTGCAGCGGGTCATGCGCGCGCAGTTGCCGCAATTGGCGGCCCACCGACGTCAGCAAATCTCCGAGCCGCACGTTTTCCAGTTTCTGCGAGTTGTCGGGCGAGCCGAGGTTTTTCGGGTAATCGCCGGCCGGCGCCGGCTCGCGCGGCCATGTCGATGCAACGGCCGCCGCCGTGTAGACGCGCAACAGCTTGCGCGCCGCGTCCGTGTCGCTGCCGTACTCCCTGAGCGTCGTGTCCAGTTCGATGATGTCGGCGGCGTAGGTGCGCAAATCGTTCGCGGCCGTGTCGAAGCTCGATTTCGCCGACGCCGTCATCAGACCCAGCACCAGCGCGGCGAACGTCACCAGCATGCCGATCACTAGTTGCACGAGTTGCACCGTTTCGTGCGCCTTGTGCTCCTCGGGCAGCAGCGGCCGCAGCCATACGCCAAAACCCGTCGCCACGAGCAGCAGAACGAAAACCAGCAGAGCCGAGCCCATTTCCGACATAAAAGTGCTCCCAGTGGCGCTCGCGTCGACAGGCGGCATCCGGCTAGCGTGCCACGAACCCGGCGGGCCCGCCATGCGGCGCTTCGAGGCCGGTTGCCGTCGTCGGAATGTTGATGCGACGCAAACGCTTGCGTCATCACCATAAAGTTTCCAGTTATTTCGCCGTAGTCCCTATCTGTGGCATTCGCTTAAATTCTGACAAAAGTTGCGGACCATGCCGAACGGGCTTGGGCGCAGCACGCGTGGCCGGGCACATTTTCACTGAGTATTCGGTCAGGCAGCCCAAATGGAGACTAGCCCGATGCTGAAAAACCTGTCGATTCGCAGTTGCCTTACCTTGATGATCGCGTTCTTTGCCGCCGCGCTGCTGCTGGGCGCCGCGGCCGGGCTTCTGTCGCTGCGCTCAAGCAACGCGTCGCTGCAGCAGATGTACACCGTGGATACGCCCGCCGTCGCCGATCTTGAAGGCAGTGCCGGCCAGTTGCTGCGGCTGCGTCTCGCGCTGGCCACTTATTCGTCGCTGGTGGATCTGAACGACCAGGACGGCGCGAACGCCGTACTCAAGCGCTTCGATCAGTATCAGAAAGCGTCCGACGAACGCCTCGCCCACTATTTGAGCCGCGCCAGCGCCGACGAAACCGAGCAGCGGCTGATCAAGGACATGCAGACGAAGCGCGACACGTTCCTGCACGAAGGCGTGGAACCGGCGTTCGCCGCGTTGAAGGCGGGCGACCATCCCACGTTCCAGCAATTGCAGGCGCGCAAGCTGCCGTCGCTGTACAGCGCCTATGAAAAAGCGATGCTCGCGCTCGAACAGTTGCAACTCGATCACGGCGCGCAGCGCTATCAGAGCGCACAAGACCTGTTTTACGCGATCTGCGTGACGGTGGCGGTCGGCATCGTCGTGTCGCTGCTCGGTTCGCTGATCGGCCGCGCGGTGCTGGTGCGCGCAATCGTGACTCCGGTCGATGCGACCATCGCGCAGTTCCAGCGGATCGCGAATGGCGACCTGACGGGCCGCATCGTCGTGACGAGCAACAACGAAATGGGGCGCCTCGCCGCGGCGCTGCGCAAGATGCAGGAATCGCTGATCGCGACGGTGACGTCAGTGCGGCAAGGCACGGAATCCATCGACAGCGGCGTGAGCGAAATCGCCGCCGGCAATACGGATTTGTCGCAACGCACGGAAGAACAGGCTGCGTCGCTCGAGGAAACGGCGGCGAGCATCGAAGAGCTTACTTCGACGGTCAAGCAAACGGCGGACAACGCGAAGCAGGCGAGTTCGCTCGCGCAGGGCGCATCGACGCTCGCTGCTCAGGGCGGCGAACTGGCGGACAAGGTGGTCGGCACGATGCACGAGATCGTCGACGACTCGCGGCGCATTGCCGACATTGTCGGCGTGATCGAAGGGATCGCTTTCCAGACCAACATTCTCGCGCTGAACGCGGCCGTCGAGGCGGCGCGTGCCGGTGAGCAGGGCCGCGGTTTTGCGGTCGTCGCGAGCGAGGTGCGTTCGTTGGCACAGCGAAGCGCCGCCGCTGCGAAGGAGATCAAGGCGCTGATCGACGCGTCGACGGCGCGCGTCGAAAACGGCTCGCAACTGGTCGAGCGCTCGGGCTCGACGATGAGCGAAATCGTGCAGGCGATCTCGCGTGTGAGCTCGATCATGGGCGAGATCGCGGCAGCGGCAACCGAGCAGAGCGCGGGTATCGACCAGGTGAATCTCGCCGTCGCGCAAATGGATGAAGTCACGCAGCAGAATGCCGCGCTCGTCGAGCAAGCCGCGGCGGCCGCGAGTTCGCTGGAGGAGCAGGCGAGAAGGCTGACGTCGGCGGTGGCTGTGTTTCAGACGGAGGGTGGTTCGTCGTCGCGGGTCACGGCGGCGTTGGGGCGCGGTAACGGTAACGGCGTTGCGGCTCAGTTTGCCGCAAGCGAGGCGGATGAGTTCGCCACGGCTTGATGCGTTTGTGAGCGGTTTGGCGGGTGAGGCGAGGTAGGGTGCGTCAGGTGGCGGCGCGCTGTGCCGCACCGCACGGCGAACGAACCGCGAACAACGCACCGCCAGCAACGCACCGCGAACAACGCACCGCGAACAACGCACCGCGAACAACGCACCGCGAACAACGCACGTCCTCTGAAGCCCGCCTTACTGCATAGCCGCATAATACTTCGCAAGACTATCTATCTCCGCCGACGTCATCTGCCGCGTCACATTGCGCATCTGCTCATTGATGTCGTTGCGACGCACGCCTGAAGCAAACGCCCGCATTTGCGCGGCCAGATAAATCGACGACTGCCCGCCGAGCCACGGCGCCGACCCTTTGCGGTCGAGCTGTCCGTGGCACGCCGCGCACGGCGCGATATTGCGCTGCGGATCGCCCTGCATCGCGAGCCGCACCGCGTTCGCATCGGGCGTGCTGCCGGTGGGCGACACTTCCGCCGCCGGACCTCGCGGCAGCGACGCATAGTAAGCGGCGAGATCGTGCAGATCCTGATCGCTGCGGGCCGCGACGATCGGCTGCATGATCGAGTTTTGCCGCACACCCTGCTGATAATCGCGCAACTCCTTGTAGACCACATCAGCATATTGACCCGCCAATGCGGGCGCCGTGACCTGCACGGTGCCGAGCACGCCGTGGCACATCGAGCAGTTCTGCGTCGCGATCGTCGCGCCGCGCCCGATCGAATCCGCGTCGGCCCGCACGCGCCGCAACGGCGGCAGCACGACAACGTCGCTCGGCGCCGGGCCCGCCACGTTCGCGCCGCCATACCAGCTCGACGGCGCGCCCGCCGCGCCGCAGATGGTTGCCCACAAGCCGCGGCCCGCGAACGCGCTATTCGCCGAAGGCAGCCAGACAAAGCCGATCAGTATCGCGATGACGGCAATCGCGAGCGTGCCGCCGACGCTCACCGTGAACCACGGGTTGCGCAAGCTGAAGACGCGTTCCTGATTCATCGCTGGGCTCCGACGACGACCGCGGGCACCGAAGTCTGCGGCAGTTTGAGCAATTGAACGATGGGCACGCTGTAATTGACGACGGTCAGGCCGATCATCAATGCGACCCACAAGCCGAAGGTATTCAACGCGGCCGGCACGCGTTCGACCGGATGAACCGCGCTCGCGAAGCGGAAGCGTTGCTGCTCAACCGCGGGCCCGAACTGCGACTTCGCGAGAATGTAGATGAAGAGCGCGCCCGATACCGCGAGAATCAGGCCGCCCACTGCCGACACGCCGACCCAGAACGCCTGCGATTCGAGACCCGGCATCTTGTAGTCGTAGTAAGCCATGCGGCGCGGCGCGCCGAGCAGGCCGACGTAATGCCACGGCAGCGTGACCACCAGCATCCCGATGAACCATAGCCACAACTGCGTGCGCACGAGCTTCACCGACACGATCGCGCGGCTCGTCAGTTGCGGCCACAATTCATAAGCGATCGCGAAGTACATGATGACGATCGCGCCGCCGAAAATCAGATGGAAGTGGCCGGTGACCCACTGCGTGTTGTGCACCGTCGAGTTCAACTGATAGCTCATGTTGATGAGGCCGCCCGCGCCGCCGAGCCCGAGCATCACGAACGAGAACGCGATGACGAGCATCATCGGATTCTGCCAGGGCAATGCCGTGAGCCAGCCGAACGCACCTTTGCCGCCGCGCAGCCTGCCGGCAATTTCCACCGACGCGCAAATCGTGAACACCGTCAGCAGCGTGGGCACCGACACCATTCCGGTGAAGACCGCGTGCAGAAACTTGAAGCCCGAGCCGACCTGCGGATCGACAAACAGATGGTGAATGCCGATCGGCATCGCGAAGACGAGAAACAGAATGAACGACACGCGCGCCATCGAATCGCTATAAAGCCGCCCGCCGATGGCTCGCGGCACCAGCGTGTAGTACGCGATGTATGCGGGAATCAGCCAGAAGTAGACGATCGCGTGCAGCGTCCACGAGAACAGGATGCGCGAAAGGCCGGCGTCGATCGTATTGGTGAGGCCGAGCGCGACCGGCAGAATCTGAAAGAGGATTTCGAGCGCCGCGCCGACCGCGGTCCACGCCCACAGGTACGCGCCCGCAACGTTGGCGAACATCGCAAGCGGCACCGGTTTGCCGGGGTTCGCGCGCCTCCAGATGCGCAGATTCACGTGCATCAGCGCGACCCAGATCCATGAGCCGACCACCACCAGCACCACGCCGAGGTAATAGAAAGGGCTGCCGATCATCGGCGGATAGAAGGTGTAGAGCACCGAGGCTTTGCCGAGTGCCACGGGCACCATCGCCATCACCGCGCCGACCGCCAGCATGATGAACGCGGCCCATGCCCACTTGAGGCCGGCGAGGCGCTGCGCGAGCGCAAGCTCGACGATGGCATAACCGAAGCCCATCGACACCAGCGTCGGCAGCACGTAGGCCATCACCGAGCCGTGCGCGGTCACCGAGCGGTAGTAGAGTTCCGGGTCGCCGATCCAAGGCGCGAGCGGGCTGCGCACCAGCATCTGCCAGGCGCCGAGAAAGAGCGCAATGATGAACGCGATAAAGGCGAGCCAGAAATGCGCGAGAACGAGTCGCTTAGCGTGAAACACAGCTCAGCCTCCGTGTTTGTCGGGCCTGCTCGAAGAAGGCCGCTTTGTCGATCACCTTCACATGCGCCCACATCGCCTGATGACCGAAGCCGCAGAACTCGTGACAGGGCATGGTGTGATCGGCGGGCGCGTCGAAGCGCGTGTTCAGCGTCGCGACGTAGCCGGGTACGACCATCGTGTTGATGTTGGTGTCGGTGACGAGCAGGCCGTGCACGACGTCGGCGCTCGTCGTGCGGATCGTGATCGGCGTATCTGCGGGCACAAGCAGGCACTGCGGCGTGAACGAATACTGCTGCGCGATGAAACGCACGATCACGGAGCCGTCCGGCTCGACCGCGCTGCCGAGATTGTTTTCGACGAATTCGCCCGAGAGTTGCAGGCGCGACGGGTCGATGGTTTCCACGCGCGACGGCGGCATCATCGCCCAATGCAGTCCGGAGTACACGATCACGGCGAGCATGAGTACGATCAGCGCGCTGACGAAGATCGCCCAGCGGCGTTCGGCGCGCAGCGCGACCGCGTGGCCGCTGCCTGGTGGATGTTGAGGTTGCGGTTCGGTGGACATGATCAGTGCACGACGCCGCGCGGCAGAAACACGAGGAAGTAGAAGCCGAACCAGATCGCCATCACGATCAGCGTAGCCACGCCCGCCACCGCAACGGCGCCGTGCGGACCGGCGGCCACCACGCGTTCGACGTCTTCATCCGTGGATGGGCCCGCGGTGCGGGTATCGTTCGCTTCCATCAAGGGCTTCTCCAGTTTCCGATGCGGCGGTTCAATCGCGGCTGCTGCCGCTACGGGACATGCCGCGCTAATGCAGCGGCGCCTTGCGCAGTTCGTTGACTTCGCGTGCGGTCACGGGCTTGCCGTGGTTGCCCCACGCGGTGCGGATATACGTCACGACGGCGGCGGCTTCGGTGTCGTTCAACTCCTGCGCGAAAGGCGGCATGCCGTAGGGCTCCGGGTTGCGTCGCGTGCCAGGCGGGAAGCCGCCGTTCAGCACGATGCGGATCGGGTTGACCGCGGAGTCCATTTCGATCGACTGGTTCGCAGCGAGCGGCGGATAGTGCTGCAGCTTGCCTTCGCCTTTTGCGCCGTGGCACAGCGCGCACTTGTCGGCGTAGATCTTTTCGCCGAGCGCGAATACGTTGGTGTTGGTCGCCGCCGACGGCCCGGCCTTGCGGCCGCGATTGTCCGGCAGCGTCTTCAGATACGCGGCCATCGCCTTGGCGTCTTCGTCGGTCATGTATTGCAGGCTGTGGTAGGTGACCTCGGCCATCGGGCCATACACCGCGCCGCGGTCCGAGATACCCGCTTGCAGCAGATCGACGATGTCCTTGATGCTCCAGTCACCGAGGCCGCCGTCCTTGTCGGAAGTGAGCGAGGGCGCATACCAGTTCTGCACCGGAATCAGCCCGCCGGCAAACTGCTCGCTCTGCGACGAGCCGCCGAGCATGTTGATCTTGGTGTGGCACATCGTGCAGTGCCCGAGTCCTTCGACCAGATACGCGCCGCGATTCCATTCGACCGAACGAGTCGGATCGGGCTTGAACTCGCCTTCGCGGAAATAGAGCGTGCGCCAGCCGTATAGCAATTTGCGCTGATTGAACGGGAAGCGCAGCGTGTGCTTGTGGTTCGCCTCGCGCACCGGTTCGACGGACTTCAGATAAGCGAAGATCGCGTCCGAGTCCTCGCGCGTGACTTTGGTGTACTGCGCAATCGGCATCGCCGGATAAAGCAGCTTGCCTTCGGGCGTGATGCCGGTGCGCATCATCCGGAAGAACGCGTCCTCGCTCCATGTGCCGATGCCGTATTGCGCGTCCGGCGTGATGTTCGGCGAATAGAGCGTGCCGAACGGCGTTTCCATCGCGAGGCCGCCCGCAAACAGTCTGCCGCGCGGCGCGGTGTGGCAGGCCACGCAGTCGCCCGCGCGCGCCAGGTATTCGCCGCGCTTGACGATGTCGGGACGCGTGTCGGCGGCTGCGCCGGGTTGAACTGCTGCGCTTTCCGCGGCGCGAGCTTCGGCGACGACGAGCGGCAACGGCACGGCCATGCGCGCAAGCATCGCGCTGCCGCATACGAGCGCCGCGGCGGCGAGCAGCGCGAAGCGGCGGCGCATCGGCGTGCGAGGCGGACGAAGTGTCGGTTTCATTGCGGTTGGCTCCCGCATGCGAGAGGCAAGCGCTCCGCCGATGCCGGCGCGGGCCGCGGATCGGCAGGACGCGGTTGGCGCGCGAGCCACGTGGATACTGCGGTGATGTCCTTGTCGGTCAGCTTCACGGCGATCGAATGCATGCAATCCGGCGCGAGCGCGTGGCGTGTGCCCGAACGCCAGGTGCCCATCTGCCCCGCGATATAGCTCGCGTGCAAACCGAGCAGGCCGGGAACGCCCGGCTGCTGGCCGGTCATGCGCGCGCCATGACACGCGATGCACGCGGGAATCTTGCGCGCAGGATCGCCTTGCATCACGAGCCGCTGACCGGCGGCGAGCACCGCGGGCGAGACGTCGGAGTGATCGGCATTCGGATAGGGCGGCTGAAGATCGGCGAAGTACTCGCTGATCTTGTGCAAATACTCGTCGGGCAGAAATGCGACCAGGTAACCCATCGGCGGATAGGTACGGCCGCCGTCGCGGAATGCGATGAGTTGATTGAACAAATAGTCGGCGGGCTTGCCGGCGATGCGCGGGAAGTAATCGTTATTGAGGCCCTGACCTTGCACGCCATGACACGAAGTGCAGGCGCGCACGCGCTCGTCCATGGCCGAAGGCATTGCGCCGGCTGCATTGCCGGCCGCTAGCGCGGCGCCGCTCCATAAGAGATGGAGCATAAACACAATGGCAAATCCCCAAGCTCTACGATGCACGTCGGGCCTCGCTGGGAAACGTTTTTTTGTCGGCTTGCTTCGCCCGCATTCGCGACTGGGCTGCTTTCCAGTCACCACGCACAGCGGGTCTATCACTTTCTCTCTTACGACAGCACAGACTGCGAAGGGAAGCTTATTCTGGAGAATAAAGTTGATTCGCCATTGCGATGCAATTGCTTGATTCAAATCAAGCAAGCGCGTGTATGTGCCGAAGACGGCGGCTCGTTGATTCGTCTCTGACCATCATAGATGCGCTTCAAAGCGCTTTCAATGCTTCAATTTGCACTGCACGCAAATTCCACGGCGGGCGAATGTGACAGTCCGATGTGCTTAACTGAAGAGCCGCATCAACGCTAGGCGCGCATTGCTCACGCGTTCGCTTTCGCCAATTCGGCCTGGCAATAGATGGAATTCGACGGCAGGCAATGCGGGCAAGCCGATGCCGGGCGGGCACGCGATCACGCCCGCGCCAATCGACGATTCATTCAGGCACGAGATGCCGAGCCCCGCCTTTAACGCGAGCTGCAATCCGGCCACGCCCGAAGCCGAGTGGGACACCACATAGGGCACCTTGTTTTCGTCGAGCAGTTTGACGACGAAGCGCTGCAACTGGCAACTCGACGGCAGCAGCACCAGTTGATACGGCGAGGCGGGGCGCGGACTCGCATCGGCGGCGCTGACCCACAGCAGCTTCTCACGCCTGACCACGGTGCTTTGTGCAGCGCCGCGCCGGCCGTTCGCTCGCGAGTTGCCGGTGACGAGCCGCAACGAGAGGCCGATGTCGAACGAGGCGTCGTCGGCGGCGTGGCTGTCGATCACGGCGCTCGGCAAGACGGTGACATGCAGCTTCAGACGCGGATGCTGCTCGGAAAACGTTTTGAGGATGCGGGCGATGTCGTGCGGGCGGTAATAGTCGGTGATCGCGATGCGCAATTCGCCGTCGAGCGAGCGGCCTTGCAGGTCTTCGAACGCCGCTTCGCTCATTGCGATGATGCGCCGCGCGTGTTCGAGCAGGCGGCTGCCCGCAGGCGTCGCGCTCACGCCTTGCTTGCTGCGTACGAAGAGCGGCTGGCCGACGCGTTCCTCGAGTTTTTTCAGTTGCTCGCTAACCGACGATTGCGACAGGAAAACGCGCTCCGCCCCTGCCGACACGCTGCCCGATTCCGCGACGGCGACGAAGGTGCGGAGTTGCGTCAGGTCGAATCCGCGCTGGCTCATGTTTCGTTTGTTCCGATGGATGGCATCTGTATTTCCGGCTTTTCCGATGGAAGCCGTCGCCGTAGGATACCTCCGAAATCATCGCGGAGGAATCATGGCAAACGGGTTATCGGCAAGCGGCTTGGTCATCGGCGGACGCGCGGCGAGCCACAAATGGAAGGTGCTGGGCGTCGGTTTCGCGGCGAACGCGAGCTTTTCGGCGGCTTTCTCGGGCATTCCTATGACGGCTGTTTATTTGCGCTCGGGTTATCACCTCGGCAACGAGGGACTCGGCCTCGTGCTTGGCATGCTCGGTTTGGGCATCGCGGTCAGTGAACTGCCGTGGGGACTCTTGACGGACCGCTGGGGCGACCGTCGCGTGCTCTTGCTGGGACTGCTGTCCACCGCGGCGGCGCTCGCCGGCCTTGCGCTCTTCGCGGCGCCGTTCGGCTCGCATGTGCCTCACGTCACGACGCTGGCGGTCGGCTTGCTGCTGGTCGGCCTGCTCGGCGGCAGCGTCAACGGATCGAGCGGCCGCGCGGTGATGGCGTGGTTTCGTGAAGGCGAGCGCGGACTGGCCATGAGCATTCGTCAAACGGCGGTGCCGGCGGGCGGTGGACTTGGCGCGCTGCTGTTGCCGGCGCTGGCGTCGAGGTTCGGCTTCGTGAGCGTTTATGCGGTGCTGGCGCTGGGTTGCGCGATAACGGCGGGGTTCGCATGGCGATGGCTGCATGAACCGGCGCATGTTGTGGACGGCGATGCGGGCGCGGCGTATGGAGGCGCGGCGCGTTATGGGCGGGCCGGCGATGCGGCGGAGGCTGCGGGTGCTGCTGATGGTCAGCGTGCCGTAGACGCGGTGGGTATCGTACGTGCTGACGGTGCCGCGCAAGGTGCGCGTGCGGTGCGTGGCGAACGTGCAGTACGAGCAGCCGATGCGGCGGGCGGCGGACGTGCCGTGCATGCCAACACCAACGGCGCCAAGGTCAACCTCGCCAAGGCCAACGTCGCCAACACCAGCCAAGCCAAAACCCCCTCGCCGCTGCGCGAAATCGGCATCTGGCGCGTCGCGCTCGGAGCGGGCGCGCTTTGCGTGCCGCAGCTTGCCGTCGTCACGTTCGGAACCGTGTTTCTGCATGACTTCGGTCACGCCGACGTGCTGACGATCAGCGTGGCGATGGCGGCGGTGCAGGCCGGCGCGGCGATCGCGCGCGTCTGCAGCGGCAGGTGGACGGATCGGCACGGCAATCGGCGCGCCTACACGCGCGGCTGCAGTCTGCTCACGGCCGTACTGTTCGCCGCGCTTGCCCTCGCGACCGGCGTCGCCGGCATGCAGCACGTCGCGCTCACGCCGGTCACGATGATCCTCGCGTCAATGATCGTGCTCGGCGGCGTGAGCGCGTCCGCATGGCACGGCGTCGCGTTCACCGAGCTCGCGACGCTCGCCGGCACGAACCGCGCAGGTACTGCGCTCGCGATCGGCAATACCTGCGTTTTCCTCACGCTTTTTCTGACGCCGCTTGCGATTCCGCCGCTGCTCTCGCTCGGATCGTGGCCGATGGTGTGGGCGGTCGCGAGTGTGAGCGCGTTGCTCGCGCTGCCGGTTTTCCCGCGCGCTGCGCGCATGGATTCGGCGCGCGTGACGCAAACCTGTTGACGTGGGTTAAGAATTTTCACACAGCGTATTTCCATTTCGCGCGACGTTTATCTGGACGCCGCACAAGCCGGTGTGCAAGACGGTGTTAATGGCGCCTGGTTTGCGCGCCAATCTCCCCCGCGTAGACCTTCGCGAATTATTCACTTTGGGTATTTAAGCCTTTGGCGGTTCGATTCACTACAGGATTAGGAGCGCTCCGATTTTAGTTTTGCGCGGGGTGGTGATTTTATGGTCGTGCCGCGCGCTCACATTCAAATGTGTCCGCGGCGGGACACGCGTGGAGCGTCTTAATCTGTTCTGCGTATCTGATAACTATTCCTACATTCAGCGCGAGAAAATCCTAGTGAACATTCGAATTGTTCTTGCCGACGATCATCCGTTCGTTCTGCTTGGTGTCAGAAGCATGCTTGAGACGCGTGCCGGCGTCGCGATCGTCGGGCAGGCTGGTAGTCCCACGACATTGATCGAACTGCTGCGGCGCACGCCGTGCGACGTGCTGGTTACGGATCTGTCGATGCCCGATCCCGCCGGCCTCATCGAAGACGAATTGCACCTCATCCGCCATATCCAGGCCGAGTGGCCGGGCCTGCGCATCATCGTCATGTCGACGACAACCAACCCTGCGCTTCTCCACGCGCTTGCAGCGGACGGCGCTGTGAGCTTGCTAAGCAAGAGCGAGTCGACACGCGAACTGTGGCGCGCGATCGACGAACCTGCAAGCGGCGCGCGATATATCGGAAGTTCGATTGCGAGACTTCTCGCAAGACCGGAGACGGGTTGCGATCGCAAGATGGCGCTTCCGCTGTCGGGAATGCAGACGACGGTCGTCAGGATGTTCGTAGAAGGCCACTCAATTGCGGAAATTGCCGCTGCTCTCGGATGTCATCGCCGCACTGTTATTCGGCGAAAGCGTGAAGCAATGACAAAACTTGGCGTTACTAACGATCCTGGTTTATTCTCGTGCATCAGGTCCAGTGAAATTCTTAAGATTGGATCGCATAGCTAAGCAATTAATCGATCCGTTTTTGAAGTTGTTTCGGACCGATCTTATGTTTAAGGCCATCGTAATGCTTGATGATCAAGCGGGACCGGTTGCGCGGGACACGGTGACGGGAGTCAGAACATGGAGAAGAGGTAGACGATGGGCGACACCGCTGCAATAAGCACACCGGTCCGGGCGATCATCGCGGACGATCATCCGCTCGTCCTGCTGGCGATCGAAAATCTGATAGGCGGCTACCCGAGCATGGAGGTCGTCGGCCGCGCGCCCCCCGCGACCGAGCTCTTTGCCGAGGTCGACCGCACAGGCTGTGACCTCGTGCTCATGGATCTGTACATGCCAGGTGGCGCAGACGGCAGCGGAGTCGAGGCCGTGCGGCAGTTCAGGAGGCGCTATCCTGACGTCGCGCTCATCGTGCTCACCATGGAGACCGAGGCCGCGGCGCTGCAAAGCGTGATCTCGCTCGGCGTGGACGCGCTGATCAGCAAGCGCGACCGTATCGATCTGATCCACGTGGCAATCGTCACGGCGCTTGCGGGCGAATGCTATCTGGGACCGGCGGTGCG
Source organism: Paraburkholderia sp. RL17-368-BIF-A (assembly GCF_046054045.1). Lineage (NCBI taxonomy): Bacteria > Pseudomonadati > Pseudomonadota > Betaproteobacteria > Burkholderiales > Burkholderiaceae > Paraburkholderia > Paraburkholderia sp. RL17-368-BIF-A. Next base: position 18,016 of record NZ_JARESN010000025.1, on the reverse strand, counting down.
CACGCTCATTACCAAGGCAGCGGCGATGCAGCGGCTCGACTTCGTGCGCTCGGTGTTGTCGCGGCGCGAGCTGGAAGTATTCACTCAGTACGCGTCGGGGCTCGGCGTCACCGAAATTGCGGGCCGGCTCGGGCGCAGCGTCAAGACGATCAGCGCTCAGAAATGTACGGCCATGCGCAAGCTTTCGTTAAATAGCGACGCGGAACTGTTCCGGTTTGCGGTCGAGCATGGCGTGGTGTCGGAGACGCACACCGAAGGCCGTTAGCGCACCGATAGCTACAAGTGGACGTCGCGCCGGGCCGGCGCGGCGAACAAAAAATGGATTGGCGTTGCCTGGGGAAGTACATCTCGTATTGGGCAGCCAGTCGATAAGTCAAGAAAACAATGACAGACAAAATCCGCGTTATCGTGGCGGACGACCACGACTGTGTTCGCGTCGGCGTGACGCGGTTGCTGCAGGCCACATCGAAAATCGAGATCGTCGGGCAGGCGGCCGACACCCATGGGCTCGCCGAATTGCTCGACATCTGTGAGTGCGACGCCGTCATATCCGACATCGGCATGCCCGGACTGGACGGCGGGAGCAACGCCGTGTCGTTCCTGCGCCGCGTGTTGCGAGGGCGCGCGCATCCGCCTGTCGTCGTCCTCACCATGATTTGCCACGCGCATATGCTGTCAGGGCTGTTACACCTCGGCGTCAGCGCGATAGTGGACAAGCGCGACACGACAGCAGCGTTGATCGACGCGATCCGTGCAGCAATGTCGGGCGGCGTCTATCTGTCGGATCGAGTGCGCAATGTATTGGAGATCAGCGAGACGCCTCCGCAACTACGTGCCAGCGTTCTCAGCGCGCGCGAATGGGAAGTATTTCAGCTCTATACGCAAGGTCTCGCTGTGCACGAAATCGCGAAGCGTCTCGAGCGCAGCGGAAAAACCATTAGCACTCAGAAGCGCACCGCCATGCGCAAGCTGGGTCTCGAGACTGAATCCGACCTCATCGAGTACGCGCGGCAAATCGGACTGGTCTAGGCGACCTGCTGGCGCCACGCCCCTATACCGACATCTCGCGGTCCTGAAATTAGGACTCTTCTGATTGGTAGACGCGCCTCGCCGCTACATAGTTGCGAATTAGCTTCGGCCTTTGCTGACGTTAGCCTCATAGAAGCAGTTATTTCTCGAGGCTAGACCGCTCAAAGCCGGGAACTTGAGGCGGGTGTGCTGCAGAAATTTCGCGGCGCCTTCCGCCTTGCATCGCGACAGGAGGGCGGCATGGCCGTGCTAGGTAAGCGGTTGTTGGTCGAGGGCGTAGGTACTGCATGGCTTGTTTTCGTCGGCTGCGGCAGTATTGTGTTGAACACCGGCGCCGTTCAGCAGGGGTACGGCGTACTCGAGGTCTCACTCGCGTTCGGCCTCGCGCTCGCCACGGCCAACTACTGGTTCGGCGGGACGTCGGGCGCGCATTTCAATCCCGCGGTCACGGTCGGTTTCACGGCCGCGCAACGGTTCCCCGTCAAAGACTTGCTGCCCTACATCGCCGCGCAGATTCTCGGCGCAGTCGCGGCCGCTGCGCTCCTCGTCTATGTGGCGAACGGCCGCCCCGGCTTTGAAATGGGCGCGAGCGAATTCGCGGCCAATGGTTTTGGCGACCATTCTCCTTCGGACTACAAACTGCACTCCGCGCTCGCGATCGAATTCGTGCTGTCGTTCGCGTTCGTCATGGTGAGCCTCTTCGTGGCCACGCGATACAAGGCGGAGGTGGCCGGGCCCGTGGTCCTCGGCGGATGTCTGGCGCTCATCTATCTGGTGTCGATTCCGGTTACTAACGGCTCGGTGAACCCGGCGCGCTCCACGGCGCAGGCGCTTTTCGTCGGCGACTGGGCGCTCGACCAGTTGTGGCTCTTCTGGGCGGCGCCCATGTCGGGCGGGGTCGTGGCGGGCTTTGTGTTTTCGGTCCTGTCCGGCAGATCCGAGCAGTCTGCCGCTGCGCTTGCCGATCGGCAGAGCGAAGCCGCTTGAGTCGCGCCGTGTCTCTGAAATTCACCGCGATGGGCTTCGAAAGGGCCGCGATAGCGCGCGTATTCCGGCGCGTCTGCCTATGTCTCGTAGGACTGGCTCTGTTTGCCGCTGCGCAATCGGCAGCGGTCGCGGAGTCGTTTGGGGATTCCGCTGCGGTGCGGACGGTTGAAGCTTTTCCGCAGAAAATTACCGTCGGCGTGCTCGCGGACAACTGGTTGCCGTTCGACGCGCTGCAGGACGGCCGGCTGACCGGATTGAGCGTCGACTATCTGCGTGCGCTGGTCGGGCCGAACGTCGTGATCGAGGCCAAGGCGTTTCCCGACATGCCGCAACTGCTCGCCGCAGCCTGCGCGGGGGAAGTTGATCTATTGATTAGCGTCGCCCGCACTCCCGAGCGCGAGCGATGCCTCAGTTTCACGGCGCCGTATTTTCGCGCGTCGACATCGGCGGTGGTCCGCAGGGACGGTGAACTGTACGAAGGCCCCGCGCGCGTCGCGGCAGCGTCCATCGCGATCGAGAAAGGCTTTGCGCTCGAGCGCTCTTTGCGCGAACGCTTTCCGCGCGCCCAGATCAGCGCTTTTACGTCGACGCACGCGGCGCTCGCCGCGGTTGCTAGCGGCGATGCAGATGTCTACATGGGCTTCACGCCGGCCATCCAATATGCACTCGCCACCGACGAGTTCCGCAATCTGCGTGTCGCGTTCGGGGAAACCAGCCGGAGCGCGGAACTGCGGTTCGGTGTGCCGCGCAACCAGGTTGCATTGCGCGACCGGCTCAATCGTGCGTTGGCATCCATGAGTCAGGCCGACGATACGGCGATTCGCGTTCACTGGCTCTCGGGCAATTTCGACGCGAAACCCGAATCCGCCACGTCTCGCCTGGAACTGACGCAGCAGGAGCAGGCCTGGCTGCGGTCGCTGCCGCCGTTGCAAGTCGGCTTCGACAGCAGTTGGCCGCCGTTCAGCTATATCGACGCATCCGGGCATCCGGCCGGCATTACCGCCGACTATCTCGCCTACCTGAGCCGCACGCTCGGCGTGGTATTCAACCGCGCGCGGCAGCCCGACTGGCCGAGCACGATCGACGCATTCCAGCGCGGCGAACTGGCCATTCTCACCACAGGATCGAGCAACGATCCGCGCCTTCAGAAGGCGCGGCATACCCGTGCATACGAAAGCTATCCGCTCGTGATGGTCGGTCGCGACGACGAGCCCGCCGCACGTTCGCTCGGCGATTTTGCCGCGCGGCGCGTCGTGGTGTCGTCGCATGTCGCGGGGGCGGGTCTGCTCGCGTTCCAACGCATCCCGAAGGACCACCTGGCCATCGCGCCAAGCCTCGACGAAGCGTTGCGCATGGTTGCTTCTGGCGAAGCGGACGTCGTCGTGGAAAATGTGGCTGCCGTGGACACGGTGCTCAAGCGGCAATACTCGGGCGTGCTAAAGATTCTGGGCACGGTCGGCGAGTCGGACGCCCTCGATTTCGCCGTGCGTCCGGACCTGAGTCCGCTCGCCGGGCTGATCGACCGTGCATTGCTGGCCATGCCGCCTGCCGAGAGGCAGCGCATCCGGCAGAAATGGGTGACCGGCAACACACCGGCAACGGGTACGTGGAGCGTGACGGCCGTGCGCCTCTTGCCTGTGCTGATCGGCATCGGTGTCGCGTTGCTGGTCACGTTGCGCGCTTATCTGCTCCTTCAGCGCGAAGTCAGGCGCCGCAAGCAAACCGAGCAGGAGCTCGCGTTGCAACTGAACTTCCAGGAAACCATGATGAAGATGGTTCCCTATCCGCTCGTCGCGCAGGATTTGCAAGGTCGCTACATCGCCGTCAACGGTGCGTATGAAGCGGCATGCGGGCGAGGCCGCGAGGCAGTTCTCGGACGCACCACGATGGACGTTCAGACGTGGGGCGAAGCCAACAGCGATGTGCTGGAGAAAATGAGGCTCGACCTGCTGCAAGGCGGCGACATGGCCCAGGTCGAGCTTCAGTTCGAGCGCGGCCCCGGCGATTTGCGGCACGGCCTGTTCTGGACCAGCATCTGCCGCGGCAATGACGGTCAGCCGGTCTGTTCGCTCGGCACCATGGTCGACATCACCGACATCCGGCGTGCCGAAATGCGCGCGCGCGACACCGAGCGGCGGCTATTCGATGTCACCCGTTCGTTGCCAGCGGTGGTGTTCCAATTGCGCCGCGCGGCGGACGGCGCCTATTCGTTTCCCTACATCGGCGGTGCGCCAAAACTTCTGCTTGGCGAAAGCGGAATAAGGCAGACATGCCTCGAACATGCCGACTTCGCGCGCATTTGCGACGAAGACCGGCCAGTGGTGCTTGCGGAACTCGAACGTTCGGCGCGCCTTGAAACGCCGGTGCTCGTCGAGTTTCGTCTAGGCCGCGAACACGAGTTCAAATGGACTCGCGCGGAACTGGTGCCGCGCCGCGAAGCGGACGGGGGCGTCGTATGGAGCGGCTACTGGGTGGACGCGAGCATTGAGCACGCGCGTGCCGAGGAACTCGCCCGGGCGCGCGACCTGGCGGAGGCCGCTTCGCGCGCCAAAGACGACTTCTTCGCGATGATGAGCCACGAAATCCGCACGCCGATGAATGGCGTGCTCGGGCTCGTCGAGGTGCTGGAACGCACGCCGCTCAACTCCGACCAGGGGGAAATGCTCGGCATGATTCACGAGTCGGCGGGCGCGCTGCTGCAAATCCTCGACGATCTGCTCGATTACTCGAAGATCGAGGCCGGCCGCCTGACGATCGAAGCGGAGCCCATCGATCTGCGTGAAATGGTCGACAACGCCGTGGGGCTGCTCGCCGGCCGCGCGCACGAGAAGGGCCTGAAAGTCCGGGTGGACATTGCATCTGACGTCGCGGCCACGCTGCGAGGCGACAGCGTGAGACTGCGCCAAGTGCTTTTCAATCTGCTCGGCAACGCAATCAAGTTCACGCCCGAAGGTCACGTGGACGTGCGCGTGGCGGCGGTTGCGCAGACTGGCGAGCTTCAGACAATCGAAGTCATCGTCGAAGATACCGGTATCGGCATCCCGGCGGAGTTGCAGGCGAAACTGTTCGAGCCGTTTGTACAGGCCGAGTCGTCCACTACGCGCCGCTTCGGCGGAACCGGCCTCGGTTTGACGATTTGCCGCAAGCTGATTCAACTGATGGACGGCTCGCTGGCGCTAGACAGCGAACCCGGCCGCGGCACCCGCATGACCGTGCGGCTCAGCATGCCGGTCGAGACGCAGCGCTATTCGGTGAGCGGCTTGCGCGGCAAGCGCTGTCTCGTCGCGACGAACGACGCGCGAGTCGGCCAGGCGCTCGTCCACTTCGGGCAAGCGCTGGGGCTCGACCTGTACCACATTCCGGCAGACGCCGAGGATTTGCGTTGCAGCGCGACGCTACGCGACGTCGACTTATTGTTCGTGAGCGAGGACCTGACGCTGCCCGCCAACGTCACGCACAAGCTGCGCGTGATCTCGCTGACGGAGAAGGCCAAGCCCACGGGCTACCGCATTCTCGAAGACGCCAACGTGCGCCTGAGCATCAACCCCATATCATGGCGCGGGCTCGGTGCGGCGTGCGCGGCGGTCATGACGGGACTTCAGTCCGCGCCGACGCCGTCGGCTGGTGCGTCGGCTGTGCGCGAAGGCATCACCGCGCCGCCGGACCGCGAGCGGGCTATGGCGAGCGGCCGCCTGATTCTCGTCGCTGAAGATCATCCGGTGAATCAGGAGTTGATTCGCCATCAACTGGCGCTGCTTGGTTTTGCGTGCGACGTCGCGAACGACGGCGCGGAAGCGTTAACCGCGCTCGAACACACCAGTTACGGATGCCTGATCACCGACTGTCATATGCCGAACGTGTCCGGTTATGAATTGACGCAGCGCATTCGGGAACGAGAGCAGGAGCATGGCGTTTCGCATCGTCTGCCGATTCTGGGCGTCACCGCGAACACGGCGCCCGAAGACCTCAACCTGTGCCGCGAGGCGGGCATGGACGAGAGCCTCATCAAGCCGACACGCCTCGCCACGCTCCGTGAATATCTGAGCCGCTGGTTCGGCATTGACAGCGCGTGGCAGGCCGCTCCGGTCGAAACCGCCGACACCACGGAGCTTGCCGGGGCGTCAGCAACGGCCGCCGAGCCCTTCGTCCCGGTCGATCTCGGTCACATGACGCAATTGTGGGGCAGCGAATCGACGGTCAAGGCTTTGCTCGATTCGTTCGTTTCTTCCGTGCGCGAAGACGTTCGGTCGCTCACGCCGTTGCTCGAGAACGTCGATATGGTTCTCGTGCGCGAGTGGCTTCATCGGGTGATGGGCGCGGCTAGCGTGCTGCAATACCCGCCGCTCATCAGCGCGCTCGACGAATATCGCCACAGCGTCATCAGCGAGCCGAAGCGGGCGCGCCGCGAAGGACTTGCGCTCATCGACAAGTGCAATGCAATGCTGGACGGCATCGAGCAGCAAGCCGCGCTGCTCGCCTGAACGCTTAGACGAAAAAAAACGCGGCCGAAGCCGCGTTAAAGATTTGGAGACATCCCTCGATGAAGGAGTCACTTCTCGCGAGGTCAAAGCATACCAGGGATCGCCCGGATGATTCATTCCATAATTTGCAAATAACTGTTCGGGAAAATCGCAACAAGCGTCGAGCGGTGCATTTGCTGCGTCCACTCCCACCATCGACGCCCTCCGACGATTTGCACTAGTATGTGATGGCTTCGCGCGGCCGTGGCGCCGGCGCGGTGCATTTCGTCGGAGAAGACCATGAATACGCTAAAAAAACTCAATATCGCGATGGCTTTGTGGGCGGCAATGGCGGGCGCCGCGTTTGCGGACACCGTTGCGCTGAAAGCAGACCTCGAACCTTCCAGCGAAGTGCCACCGCGTGTGAGTCACGGTCACGGCGCGCTGAACGCAACCTTCGACACGTCGACGAAATCTCTCCAATGGACCGTCACCTATGAAGGGCTCAGCGGCCCCGTCACGGCCGCGCATTTCCACGGTCCGGCGCCGGTTGGGCAGAACGCGAAAGTGCAGGTTCCCATCGACAAAAGCGCGGTAGCGAGTCCCATGAAAGGCTCGGCGGCCCTCAGCGAACAGCAGGTGACCGACCTGATGGCAGGGCAGTGGTACTTCAACATTCACACCGCGCAGAACCCGATGGGTGAAATTCGCGGGCAAGTGCTGCCTGCCAACTAGCGCGCGGTACTGCGTAGCACGGTCGGATCGGCGGATGCGCCTTCACGATTAGAAGCCGCCATCCACCGACGCAGCGGGCAACGCACGTACCATGACGGGACATTTCCGAAGGAGCGTGTCCCGATGAGCTGGCAAAGCGCACTCGCGTGCTGGTTTTTGCGCAGGCAATTTCGCCCTCAAACCCTGAAACCGCATATCGACGTCCACAAGGCGCGCGCGTTGACGGCGAAGCGCGTGTGGTCGCCCGACGTGCCGCGCGGCTGGCGTCTGCGTGAACTCGATGGCGCGGACGGCAACCCACTGCGAGGCGAATGGATCGAGCCCGCAGCGGACCAACCCGCAGCCGGCGCGCAACCCACAGTGCTCTACTGCCACGGCGGCGGCTACTACTTCTGCTCGCCGCGGACACATCGCTCGATCGTGTTCGGTCTCGCCACGCGTGCGAATGCACGGGTCTTTTCGCTCGATTACCGCCTCGCGCCGGAGCACCGCTTCCCGGCCGCACTCGACGATGCGACCGCCGCCTACCGTCAATTGATCGCTGACGGCACAGCGCCGGAGTCGATCGTGATTGCAGGCGATTCGGCCGGCGGCGGCCTCGCGCTCGCGGCGCTGGTCGCGCTGCGCGACGCGGGCGATCCGCTGCCCGCCGGCGCACTGCTGTTCTCGCCGTGGACGGATCTCGCGGCAACCGGCGCGAGCATCGTCGATAACGACGGCGCGGACCCGATGTTCAGCGGCCCGGCAATCTCGCGGGCGGCCAAGGTCTATCTCGGCGAGATGCCCGCCACGCATCCGTATGCGTCACCGCTGTACGCGGACCTGCGCGGCTTGCCGCCGCTTTTCATGATGGCGGGCAGCACCGAAGTGCTGCTCGACGACTCGCGGCGCGTCGCCGCGAACGCGCGCGCGGCGGGTGTCGATTGCGAACTCGAGGTGTGGAAAAAGATGCCGCACGTGTGGCCGCTCTTCGCGCCATTCGTGCCCGAGGCGAACCGCGCGCTCGATCGCGCAGCCGCCTTCGTGACGCGCGCGACACGCCACGCCGCCGATGCCGCTCAGGCGCCGAGCGTGACGTCGATAGTCTGATACGCGGCTTTCACCGTCGGCTCGCCGTATTGCCGTTCCAGTCGACGCACCGTGAAGTGGCCGTGCGCGACCTGCTGGAAGTGGTCGATGAAAACCGTGTTGACCATTGCGCCGAGCACCGCGCCGATCGCCGGAATGGACTTCGCGGCGATCTGTTCGCTCACCTGCACGGAGAAGCGCGCGGCGATCGTATTGACGAGGCGCAGCAAGGCGGCCGAGCCGTGCGTGGTGAATCCCTTCGTCGCGATTTCGGACGACGCCTTCGACACCGCCTGCGCCAGCGCGCCGCGCATGATGAAGTAGCCGAAGTCGGCGTCGTCGTCAGCCGTGGACGTGCCGCCCATGCCCAACACCGTCAGACATTGGAGCTGCGTGTCGATCGACGTCAGATCCTCGCCCTCGCTGCGCGCAATGTCGCAAATCGAGCGGAACATCAGCGTGGTCGTGACCGGCAATTCGACGGGCAGTGCAAAGAGGCCGAATGCGCCGCCGGCCGCGCCGGTCGTTGCCACCGCGAACTTGTGCAGCAGATTGCTCGGCTTCTCGGGCGCGAGCAGCGACGACGCGCCGTCGCGCCGGCCCAGCGTGCGCAGCGCAATGGACAGACACTTGCGCAAAGCCAGTTCGGTGGCGTCCGTGACCTTCTCGTTGGCGAACGCGGGCATGCGCGAAAGCAGCTTCTCCAACGGCGCGCCGACGATGCTCGCCAGCTTCATCGCCAGCGCGGGGCTTTCCAGTTCGTGTTTCGCGCGTCGCAGCGCGCTCAGATCTTCTTCCGACAACGATTGTCCTGCGAGCGAACCCGGCTCCATGCGCCTCCCTGGCGTGATGTGATGTGCTTTTTTCCGTCGACGAACGGGCTCATGCCCGCCGTCGACGTCCTGCTTAGAGCCAACATGCGTGGTATGATTCCCTAATCGTTTGACGCGTCAACTGTTGCTCTATCAAAAATGGCTGTCCACACCGCCGCCCACCATTCGAGTGGGCAAGTCTTGCCGTTCCGGGAATCGCTTTTGGCGATGCTCGGCATTTCCTTCGTCACCATGCTGGTCGCGCTGGACCAGACGGTCGTCGGCACCGCGCTGCCCACCATCGTCGCCGAGCTCAAGGGCTTCGAGCTGTACGCGTGGGTGGCCACGTCGTATCTGCTGACCTCGGTGATCACCGTGCCGATCTTCGGGCGCCTCGGCGACTATTACGGACGCAAGCCGTTCGTGATCGCGTCGATCGTCGTGTTCACGGCCGCGTCGGTGCTGTGCGGCATGGCGAACAACATGCTGTTTCTCGTGCTCGCGCGCGGCCTGCAAGGCATCGGCGGCGGCATGCTGGTCGGCACCGCGTTTGCCTGCATTCCCGACCTGTTTCCCGATTCGGTCGTGCGCCTGCGCTGGCAGGTGCTGATGAGTTCGGCGTTCGGCATCGCCAATGCGGTCGGGCCGTCGCTGGGCGGCTTCCTCACTCAGTACTACGGCTGGCGCTCGGTTTTCTACGTGAATCTGCCGGTCGGCCTGCTATCGCTCTTTTTCGTCTGGCGCTTTCTGCCGCATCTGCGGCACGTCGAACATGAAGGCAAGATGCGGCTCGATTGGCCCGGCGCCGCGCTGATCGCGGTGGCGCTCGGCTCGCTGCAGTTGTTCGTCGAATTGCTGCCGAAGCATGGGCTCACGCTCAGCGCGTGTGCGCTGCTCGTGCTGAGCGCCGCTTCGGCGTATGCGCTGTGGCAATGGGAGAAGCGCTGCCCGACGGCGATCCTTCCCGTCGATATGTTCCGCAACCCGAGTCTCGCCGCGCTGTTCACGCTCGCGGTGCTCGGCGGCTTCACGATGTTCTCGCTGCTTTTCTACGCGCCGCTGTTGTTCCAGGGCGGCTTCGGCATGTCGCCGAAAGAAGCGGGCGTCGTCATCACACCGCTCGTCGTGTTCATCACGATCGGCAGCATCGCGAACGGACGCGTGGTTTCGCGCGTGCGCAATCCGAATCTCATGTTGTACGTCGGCTTCGCGCTGATCGCGCTCGCGTGCTTCGGCGTGGTGGTCGCCACGCGGTCGATGCCGCATTGGCTCCTCATGTCGTTCATGGTGCTCGGCGGCCTTGGCCTCGGCTTCGTCATGCCGAACCTCACCATCTTCGCGCAGCAGACGGCCGGCCGCGAGCATCTCGGCATTGCAACCGCGCTGCTGCAATCGCTACGGATGATCGGCGGCATGATCGGCACCGCGCTGACCGGAACGCTCATCAGCCATATGTACGCGAGCGGCGTGCGCAGTACGCTCGAAAGCGATCGCGCGTCACAATGGTTCAGCGACCTGGGCGATCCGCAGATCCTCATCAATCACGAAGCGCAAACAACGCTCCTCGGCGAGTTGGCGCAAGCCGGCCATAATGGCGCGATGCTTCTCGAGACCGCGCGCGAAACGCTCGTCTCGGCGATTCACTTTGGTCTCGCGATGGCGGCTGTCGTCGCCGTCGTGTCGGTATGGCAAAGCCGCCGCGTTCCGCCGATCAAGCTCCAGCGCAAGCTCGAGCCGGTGGTCCACGCGGACTGATTTTTCGATTGCAGCTTGATAGAACCATCATGGAAGAACAGGACCGCGTAGCCGTCATGCAGCAGTTCGGCCGCACATACCGGGCGTTCATGTCGGCGTTCGAGGCGCAAGTCGGCCACCCGTTGCCGCGCTGGCGCATCATGCTCGCGCTGCATCAGCAGGGGGGCGAATCGTCGCAGAAGCGGCTTGTCGAGCAATTGCGCGTCGATCCCGGCGCATTGACGCGCCAGTTGAAAGCGCTCGAAGGATTGGGCTGGATCGCGCGCAGCATGGACTCGCGCGACAACCGCGTGACCAATGTGCGCCTGACCGAAGCGGGCCTGTCTGCAACCGAAGCCAGCCTGCCGCGCCGCAACGCGTTTTTGCACGACACGATGGCCGCGCTGCCGGACGACGCGCTGAGCGCGTTGTCCGGCGCGTTGAAGATGCTCGAGGCGAGAATCGGAGAAGTCGTGTCGGCGGCGAATGTTGCACAAACGCCTGTCGAGCTTGCCGCCGAAGCCTCACGAGCGGAGCGCTGAAGCGCCGCGGCGCCTCAGTGCATCCACTCCACGCCGCGCCCGCCCTCAAACGCAAAAAATCAGAAGAACGTTTCGATCACTTCCGTCACGCGATAAGCCGGATCGACGACCAGCACCTGGCGCCATTTGTCGAACGTCAGACACGGGTGCGAGATGTCGAACGCGATCATGTCGCCCACCTTCAGATCGGCGCCTGCGGGAATCCGCATATACGCGTGCTGATCCATCAAGCCGAAAATCTCCCAGCCTTCGCTCGCGGCGATGTCGCGCGGCGCCTCACTGCCCGGCCTGTAATGGCGCGCCGGCTCCGGCAAGCCTGCGTCGAATGCCGAGTCGCGCTTGCCAAGACCGATGATCGCGCGGTCGGGCTCGGGAATCGACTGCACGTAAGCCCACAATTGCAACGCAGGCAGCAAGCCTTCGCCCATCTTTTTAGCGACCGGATTGCGCGCGAAGATGTCCGTCTGCGCCTTGCGATAAATGCCGACGTCGTGCGTCAGATAACAGCCGGGCCGCAGCACGACCTCGACCTTGCCGCTCTGCGACGCCTTCGAGAATTCCTCCGCGACCACGTCGTACCATGCCGAGCCCGCGCCGGACAGAATCGCCGGCGTACGCTCGAAACGCCCGCCGTCGACGAGCGCGCGCGTAACCGCAACGGCGCTTTGCAGAAACTCGCGCACCTCGTGTTCTTCCTTCAGCACGCCTTCATACAACTCGACGCCCGCGAGCTTCAGCACGCCCGGATAGCGGCCGATCGCTTCGAGCACCGCATTGCGCTGCGCTTCGTCGCGCACGCCGGTGCGCCCGCCAGGCACGCCAAGTTCGAGCAGCACTTGCAACGGCTTCTTCACCGACGTGAAAAAGCGTCCCAATTGCTCGACGCCTTCCACTGAATCGACGAGGCAAAAGAACTCAAAGTCCGGGTCGCTCAGCAACTCGGCGACCATCATCATGTTGCGGCGCCCGACGAGCTGGTTGGCCATCAACACGCGCGACACGCCGCCGTGATAAGCCGCGCGCACCTGATGCGCGGTGGCGAGCGTAATGCCCCACGCGCCGGTTTCCAATTGACGGCGGAACAGTTGCGGCGCCATCGTCGTCTTGCCGTGCGGCGCGAGCTTGACGCCGTATTCGGCGACGAATGCCTGCATCCATTTCAGGTTGTGCTCGACGCGGTCCGCGTACAGCACGGCGGCCGGCAGGCTCACGTCTTCGTTCAGCAGATTCCACTCGAGACGCCCGGTGTCCGTGAGCTGGATGCTCGCGCCCGGAACCATGCCCAAGCCCTTGCTATAAGGATCAATCGTTGCGCCCTGATAGTTTGTAACTTTCATGTCTCCTGCTCCATCGTCCGGTTAAATTGCATCCAAGTTGACTTTATCATGTTACCGAAAGTACGATGGACGGAGAAATGTTATTTAGTACCACGCCCTTTCACGAGCCGCGATGAACTCCGCCGCCGAACCGCTGACCTTCGACATCGTCGCGCGCATTGCCGAATGCGCGCCCGAGTTGCGTTCGGCCGAGCGCAAGGTGGCCGCGCTGATTCTCGACGATCTGACGGGCGCCTCGCGCGCCAGCATCGGCGCGCTTGCCGAGCAGGCAGAAGTGAGCGTCGCGACGGTCACGCGGTTTGCGAAAGCGGTGGGCTGCCGCGACGTCCGCGAGTTGAAGCTGAGGCTCGCGCAGGCTGCGGCGGTCGGCCAGCGGTTCTTGCAGGCGGGCACGCCTGCTGGCGCGCCCGAGCACATCGCGACGCGCGTGTTCGACGAATTGCAGACGGCGCTTGCGCACAACCATCAATTGCTGCGGCAGGCGCCGTTGGCCGAAGCGGCTGCCGCGCTGCGCGCCGCGCGCATGATTTACGTGTTCGGCATGGGCGGCGGCTCGACCGCGCTCGCCGACGAAATGCGTTTCCGGCTCGTGCGCCTCGGTCGGCCCGTCGCCACGTATCAGGACGGCCTGTTGCAGCGCATGGTCGCGAGCACGGTCTCGCACGACACGGTGCTGATCGCGCTCTCCACGACCGGTCGCGTGCCGGAGATGGTGGAGAACTGCAAGATCGCGCGCAGCTACGGCGCGACGGTGATCGCGCTCACCGCGCCGGCGTCGCCGCTCGCGAAGCTCGCCGACTGGCTGATCCCGATTGTCGCGTTCGAGACCGACTTCATTTACAAGCCGTCTTCGTCGCGTTACGCGATGATGATGGCGCTCGACGTGCTCGTCACCGAACTGGCCGTCAGTCAGGGCGACGAGAGCCGCGAATTGCTGCGTCGCATGAAGCACGCGCTCGACACGCATCGTGGCGGCGGCGATCGACAACCATTAGGAGACTGATCCATGCACTCGCATCCCGAAGCCGCCGATACGCTGATTGTCGGCGCGCAATTGTATGACGGCACGGGCGCGCCGCCTGTGGAGCGCGACGTGGCCGTGCGCGACGGGCGCATCGTCGCGATCGGCAATCTGTCGAACTGGCTCGCCGAAGACGTGATCGAAGCCGAAGGCCGCGCGCTGGCGCCGGGCTTCATCGACGTTCACACGCACGACGACACGCACGTGATCCGCTCGCCGCAAATGCTGCCGAAGATCACGCAAGGCGTGACGACGGTGATCGTCGGCAATTGCGGCATTAGCGCGTCGCCGGTTGCGCTGAAGGGCGATCCGCCCGATCCGATGAATCTGCTCGGCGAGCGCGACGCGTTCCAGTACCCGACGTTCGCGGACTACGTGAAGGCGGTGAACGCGGCGCGTCCGGCGGTGAATGTCGGCGCTTTGATCGGGCACACGGCGCTGCGCAACAATCAGATGGACCGGCTGGATCGCGCGGCCACGCCGCAGGAGATCGAAGGCATGCGTGCGCAGCTCGAAGAGGCGCTCGCGAACGGCGCGCTCGGCCTCAGTTCGGGACTCGCTTATGGTTCCGCATTTGCCGCGCCGACCGAAGAAGTGATGGCGCTCGCCGAACCGCTCGCCGCCGCGGGCGCGCTTTACACCACGCACATGCGCACCGAGTTCGACGCGATTCTCGACGCAATGGACGAAGCCTATCGCGTCGGCCGTCATGCACGCGTGCCGGTCATCATTTCGCATCTGAAATGCGCGGGGCCGTCGAACTGGGGACGCAGCGTCGAAGTGCTGAACTCGCTCGAAGGCGCGCGGCGCATGCAGCCGATCGGCTGCGATTGCTATCCGTACAACCGCAGTTCGTCGACGCTCGATCTGAAGCAGGTCACCGGCGACATCGACATTACGATTACGTGGTCGGAGCCGCATCCCGAGATGGCCGGCAAGCTCGTGAAGGAGATTGCCGCCGAGTGGGGCGTCACGCAGCAGGAAGCGGGCAAGCGCCTGCAACCGGCGGGCGCGGTCTATCACAACATGTCCGAGGACGACGTGCGGCGCATCCTCTCGCATCCCGCGACGATGGTCGGCTCCGACGGCTTGCCGAACGATCCGCTGCCGCACCCGCGTTTGTGGGGTGCGTTTCCGCGCGTGCTCGGCCACTATGCGCGCGACGCCGGTTTGCTGCCGCTCGAGGAAGCGGTGCGCAAGATGACGAGCCTCTCCGCGCGACGCTTTGGCCTTGCGCAACGCGGCGAGGTGCATATCGGCTATCACGCCGATCTCGTGCTATTCGATCCCGCGAAAGTGCGTGACGCGGCTACTTTTGAAAAGCCGCAGCAAGCGGCTGACGGCATCGACGCGGTGTGGGTCAACGGCGCGCTGTCGTACCGGAACGGCGAAGTGACGGGCGAACGCGCCGGCCATTTCGTTGCGCGCGGCGCGGCGTCGAAGGGCGACGCTGAAGGCGCATTCTGAGTTATCGAGTAATGGGTTGAGGGGTTGAACGATCTATCAAGGCGCGCGGCACTACGGCCACGCGCGCCGAACTTTCAAGGAGCGTAAAGATGAAGCGATATGGTGTTGAAGGCGGTAAGGGAACGGGCGGTCAGCACATGCCGTTTTCGCGTGCGGTCGAAGCCGACGGTTGGCTGTTCGTGTCGGGACAGACGCCGATGGAAAACGGCGAGGTGATCAACGGCGGCATCGTCGAGCAATCGCATAAGGCGATTCAAAACGTGTTCGCGATTCTGAAGGAAGCCGGCTACGGCGCGGAGCATGTCGTGCGCTGCGGCGTGTGGCTCGACGACCCGCGCGACTTCGCGTCGTTCAACAAGGTGTTCCGCGAATACTTCGGCGACAATCCGCCGGCGCGCGCCTGTGTCGTTTCGTCGATGGTGATCGACTGCAAGGTCGAAGTGGATTGCGTCGCTTATAAGAAGCCGGCGGCTTAACGTTACGTTATTAGCGCTTCGCCGCGGAGCGTCGAATGAACGTCCGCGGCGATAAGCGCACGTACTTTTTTATTGCCGCGCCAAACGCAGGTTGTCCGGCATCGGCAAGTTGTAGTTGGTGCGGAACGGGTTGATGTCGAGCCCGCCGCGCCGTGTATAGCGCGCATAAACCGCGAGCTTCACCGGCTTGCACGCCTTCAGCACGTCGATAAAAATCTTCTCGACGCATTGCTCGTGAAAACCCGTGTGATTGCGATACGAGATGATGTAGCGCAGTAAGCCTGCATGATCGATTTGCGGGCCGACGTAGTGAATCTGCACGCTGCCCCAATCCGGTTGCCCCGTCACCGGGCAATTTGATTTCAGCAGATTCGAGAACACCGTTTCCTCGACGGGCGCTTCGTGAAGCGCGGCCGTCAGCAGGGAAGCGTCCGGCGTGTACACGTCCGTGTCGAGATCCAGGCGATCAAGCGACGTACCTTCGAATTCTTCCATCTTCAGTTTGCCGAAGTCATGCGGCCCGGTCAGATAGACAGAGACCGTCGCGCCGCACGACGCGGACACGTCGCGTTTGATCGTGTCGCGCACCGCTTCAATTGACTCGAACGCGGTCTGCGCAAACGAGCCGAGATAAAGCTTGAACGACTTCGACTCGACGATGTTCGGCGAGTCCGCCGGCACGAAAAACGTGGCCACTGCGATTTGCGGTTTGCCGCGCTGATTCAGCCACGACAACTCATACGCATTCCAGATGTCCGTGCCGAAGAACGGCAATTGCGCGTGGATGCCGATCGCCTCGCGCGCGTTCTTGCGCGCAATCGGAAAGAGCAGCGAGGCGTCGTACTGTTCGGTGTAAGTGGAGGCCTTACCCAGCGGTGATTGTTCGGGTGTCATGATGCATTCACGATGCCACTCAGCACGTGCCCGGTCGCCGTCACGACGCGGGCCGATTCGCAATGGCCAATTTGGTCGTCGAAGAAAAAGTCCGGCTCGAACTCGCGCAAAAATGCGCTCTTGTCGAGGCCGCCGAGGAACATCGCTTCGTCGATTTCGATGTTCCAGGCCATCAGGGTTCGGATCGCGCGCTCGTGCGCGGGCGCCGAACGCGCCGTCACCAATGCCGTACGAATATGCATCGGCGCGGCTTGATCCGCGAGTTTTTGCAGCCGATGAAGCGCTTCGAGCAAGGGCTTCAGCGGCCCGTCGGCAAGCGGCAAATCCTTGTTGTGCGTCTCGTGGCCGACGAACGCGCGCAAACCGTCCTTCTGAAACACGCGCTCGGCTTCGTCGGAAAACAGCACGGCGTCGCCGTCGAAAGCAATGCGGATTTCGTCCGGATACTTGCTCGCCATTTTCGCCGATTCCGGCAGCACGCGTGCGGCCGGGAAACCGGCGGCGAGCGCGTCGCGCACGTCGTCCTGATTCGCGGACAAAAAGAGCGACGCGTTCAATGGCTTCAGATAAGCGAACGGCGCGCGTCCGCGCGTGAACACGCCGCGCTCGATCGCGAGTCCATGTTCGCGGCAGGAATGAAACGCGCGCAGGCCGCTGATCGGATCGCTGCGCGACAGGATCACCACTTCCACGCGATGCCCGCTCGTGTTCAATGCCAGCAGCTTGCGGATCAGCGGGAACGCGACGCCGGGTTTCGCGGGGACATTGAGCCGCTCGCGCTGCAACGCTTCATAGGCGCGAAGGTCGCCTTCCTCGTACACGCGGTTCTCTTCCTCGAAGTCGAAGAGCGCGCGCGACGAGATCGCCACCACCAGTTTGTCGACAAGCGAAAGAGCCATCTGCGGGTTCAGGTTTTCGTTTCAGTAGTTCAGCCGAGGAACAGCCGGTAAACCGGATTCTGCGTCTCTTCCCAGTACGGATAGCCGAGCGTCGCGAGGAAGCGGTCGAACTCGGCGTTATCCGTTTCCGGCACCTGAATGCCGACGAGAATCGAGCTGTAGTCCGCGCCCTGATTGCGGTAGTGAAAGAGGCTGATGTTCCAGTCCGGCGCCATCGACGATAGAAACTTCATCAGCGCGCCCGGCCGTTCGGGAAACTCGAAGCGGAACAGACGTTCGTCGTGTGCGAGCGGCGAGCGTCCGCCGACCATGTAGCGGATATGCTGCTTCGAGAGTTCGTCGAAAGTCAGATCGACGGTGGCGAAATTGTGCGCCTCGAATGCGCTTGCGATCTGCGCCGATTCGCTGCGGTTCCTGATCTGCACGCCCACAAAGATATGCGCGGATTCGGCCTGTGCAATCCGGTAATTGAACTCCGTGACGCTGCGTGTGCCGACCAGTTCGCAGAATCGTTTGAAGCTGCCGCGCTCTTCCGGAATCGTCACGGCGAACACG
>NZ_JARESN010000024.1:0-93247 GCF_046054045.1 Paraburkholderia sp. RL17-368-BIF-A | reverse complement strand
CACTTCACAGCGCCTGCTTCAACCACCCCGGCACTGCTTCGCTCTGCGTCGCTGCATCAGCAGCAGAGAAGCGAGATTATGAAGACTCTCTTTCGGTTCGTCAACCCCATTTTTTCGCTTTCGCTTAAAACTTTGTTGACGTCACCGCCGCTCCTTCCCGTCGCGGCCCTCGTTCGCAAACGAGGACGAAATCATAGGCGGCCCAGAGCCTTATTTCAAGGGTTTGGCGAGAACTTTATCGTCAGTCACTCATTTGCGCGCCGAATTCACGGCTCCGTCGACGGAAACCGCTTCCGCCATAGCTGCGTAACCAGCATCGCTTGGGTGAATGTGGTCGCCGCTATCGTACTTGCGCTGCAGACGTCCGGGCTCAGCCGGATCGCGCAGCGCGGCGTCGAAATCGACTACGCCGTCGAAAGCATGGCTGGAACGGATCCACTCGTTGACGGCCAGCCGGATGTTCTCGCGCGACGCCGGAAGCGCTGCGGGCGTCAGCGTCCCGCCGAACACCTTGACTCCCGCCCGTCGCGCGGCCGCGATCACCCGCTGATAGCCCGCGATCAGGTCGGCCGCCGTCACCGACGCGTGCGGGAAATCGCAGTCGAGCCCGCTGCGCGCCGGCATCGCCGCGAAATTAATGTCGTTGATGCCGATCAGCAGAATCACCGCCTTGACGCCGGGCCGCTCCAGCGCGTCGCGCCCAAATCGCGTGACGAGCGCGTCGCCATAGCACGGAGAATCGTTAAGCAGCCGGTTGCCGCTGATACCGAGATTGATCACGGCCGTCGAGCGGTTCCCCGAGCCGGCCAATCGGCGGGCGAACGCGTCCGGCCATCGGCGGTTCTGGTTCAGGCTGGAGCGCATGCCGTCCGTAATCGAATCGCCGATCGCCGCAATTGCCGTCGATCCCGGCGCGGCGTCGACGGACAGCCCCGTCACCCACAAGTATTGAGTGAAGCGCCCGCGAAACGCTTCTGCCGTCGCGTCCGCCGCGTGGTTGCCGGGGCTGGAAACATAATTAAGCTGGCTGGAAACCCGGTGCCACGCGACCACTCGCTGGTCCGGCGCCATAAACGCGCTAATGGCATACGGCGCGCCTTCCGCGACGTCCATCGCGATTGGGTCGCTGTCCAGCTCGCGGCCGGGCGCAACGCTCACACTCGGCTTCCCGCCGAAGGTCACACGCGCGCCGCCGCCAGCCGACGCGGCAGCGCCGCCCGCCGACCGTGCAATGCGCAGATCCTCGATAACGAGCGGCGTCTTGCCGTATTCATTGCTGAGGTGGATCCGCACAGATTTTCCCGACAGCGTCGGGTAGACAATCTGACGGACTGTGCGCCCGGCGACTTCAGGCGCGCGATACAGCGGCGGCAAGTCAGCGCGTTGCGGAATGGGCTGTAGCGCGGTTGCCCACGCGGTGACCCAATGCGCCGAGGCGTCCGTGCCAGCGGCGGCGACAGAGGAGGGAACGGCTAGCTGGCAAAGCAGCGCGGCGCCGCATGCCGCGGCCAGAGAGCGAATGGTCATTCGTGTACTTGGTTTCAAGCGAAACGGCCATTGTGCACGATCCGCGTCGGCCGACGCGGGCCGGCCCGCGCGGCACGCGCACAGGCATACGCAAACGCACAAAGCCCGCAACGCACAGCCAATACGCTCATCCGGCGACTTCCAGCTCACCCGTCATCTTCAAAGCCAGCGCTTCAGCCACTTCAATCCCGTCGATCGCCGCCGAATAGATCCCGCCGGCGTAACCCGCGCCCTCTCCCGCCGGATACAAGCCCTCGACGTTCACGCTCTGATAGTCGTCGCGCCGGCGCACCCGGATCGGCGACGACGTCCGCGTCTCGACGCCCGTCAGCACCGCGTCATGCATCGCGAAGCCCGCGATCTTCTTGTCCATTTGCGGAAGCGCTTCGCGAATCGCCTCGATCACGTAGTCGGGCAGCGCCGTGCTGAGATCCGTGGGATGCACGCCAGGCTTATAAGACGGCACGACCGAACCAAGCGACGTCGACGGCCGTCCGGCAATGAAGTCGCCGACCAGTTGGCCCGGCGCCATATAGTTGCCGCCGCCCAGTTCGAACGCCCGCTCTTCCCATTTCCGTTGGAATGCGATGCCGGCAAGCGGCCCGCCCGGATAATCGTCGGGCGTGATGCCCACGACGATTCCCGCGTTCGCATTGCGCTCGGCTCGCGAATACTGGCTCATGCCGTTGGTCACCACGCGCCCCGGCTCGGACGTCGCGGCGACCACCGTCCCGCCCGGGCACATGCAGAAGCTGTACACCGCGCGCCCGTTGCTGCAGTGATGCACCACCTTATAGTCGGCGGCGCCCAGTTGCTTGTGGCCGGCAAACTTGCCGAACCGGCTGCGGTCGATCAAGCCCTGCGGATGCTCGATCCGAAACCCGAGCGAGAACGGCTTGGCTTCAATATAAACGCCGCGGTCGTGCAACATCTGAAACGTATCCCGCGCGCTGTGGCCGACGGCGAGCACCACATGGTCGCAGCGCAGCGTTTCGCCCGTCGACAGCGTCAGCCCGCGCACGTTTCCGTTATCGATGTCGATATCGTCCACGCGCGTTTCGAAACGCACTTCGCCGCCCAGTTCGTGGATGGTCGCGCGCATCTTCTCGACCATGCTCACGAGGCGAAACGTGCCGATATGCGGCCGGCTCAGATACAGAATGTCCTCCGGCGCGCCGGCCCGCACGAATTCGTCCAGCACCTTGCGGCCATAGTGCTTCGGGTCCTTGATCTGGCTATACAGCTTGCCGTCCGAAAACGTACCCGCGCCGCCCTCGCCGAACTGCACGTTCGATTCCGGGTTCAGCACCGACTTGCGCCACAGGCCGAAGGTGTCCTTGGTGCGCTCGCGCACCGCCTTGCCGCGCTCGAGGATGATCGGACGGAAGCCCATTTGCGCCAGGATCAACCCGGCGAACAGCCCGCACGGCCCCATGCCGATCACCACCGGACGCGGCCCGCTGAACGGCGCCGGCGCCCTGGCGACGAACCGGTACGTCATGTCCGGCGTCACGGCGCAATGCGGCACATCGGCGATCCGCTTGAGCGCGGCGGCTTCGTCCGTGACCTCGACGTCGACGATGTAGGTCAGCTTGATGTCGGCGCGCTTGCGCGCATCGTGGGCGCGCCGGAACACGGTGTATCGGACGAGCCCGTCATGAGGCACGCCGAGTTCCGCGAGACGCGCGCGGACGGCGGCCTCGAGAGCGCTCTCGGGATGATCGAGCGGGAGTTTGATTTCGCTTAGACGTAGCATGAGGTACCGGGGATGCAGGAGGGCCGCAATCGCGGCCAATTCGCAATTTTATAGGCTAAGCGCCGGTGCGGGGTTTCCGCGCAAAGTAAAACAGGTCGCGAAGCCCGCGCCGGCTGCTGTCGGAGCGAGCGCCGTCTGTCTCAAAAAAATTTATTAACCGACCGGTCGGTTGGCTTATACTGTGCAAACCAGATAACTCCCCCAGAAAGAGCGTCCCCATGTACACGCAATCCCTGGATATTCCCGGCAACGTGGCCCCGCTGGAATCCGGCGCGACGTCGCCGGAGCAGGCGCAATTCGACGCCGTCATGGCCGCGGACGGCAAGATAGAACCGCAAGACTGGATGCCCGACGCGTATCGCAAGACGCTCGTGCGCCAGATTTCGCAGCACGCGCATTCGGAGATCGTCGGCATGCTGCCGGAAGGCAACTGGATCACGCGCGCGCCGAGCCTCAAGCGCAAGGCGATTCTGCTCGCCAAGGTGCAGGACGAAGCCGGCCACGGTCTCTATCTATATAGCGCGGCCGAAACGCTCGGCGTCTCGCGCGATCAGCTCGTCGCGGCGCTGCATTCCGGCAAGGCCAAATATTCGAGCATCTTCAATTACCCGACGCCCACCTGGGCGGATGTCGGCGTGATCGGCTGGCTGGTCGACGGCGCGGCGATCATGAATCAGATTCCGCTGTGCCGTTGCACTTACGGCCCGTATGCCCGCGCGATGATCCGCATCTGCAAGGAAGAGTCGTTCCACCAGCGCCAGGGCTTTGACGCGCTGATGTCGATGATGTCCGGCACCGACGCGCAGCGCGAACTCGTCCAGCAGGCAGTGAACCGCTGGTGGTGGCCGGTGCTGATGATGTTCGGTCCGAGCGACAAGGATTCCATCCACAGCAATCAGTCGTCGAAATGGGGCATCAAGCGTATTTCGAACGACGACCTGCGTCAGAAATTCGTCGACGCCACCGTCGAGCAGGCCAAAGTGCTCGGCGTGACGCTGCCCGACCCCGACCTGAAATGGAATGAAGCGCGCGGCCATTACGACTACGGCGACATCGACTGGGAAGAATTCTGGCGCGTCGTGAACGGCGACGGCCCATGCAATCGCGAGCGCCTTGGCACCCGCGTCAAAGCGCATAACGAGGGCGCCTGGGTTCGCGAAGCCGCCATCGCCCACGCCGAGAAACAACGCCAACGCGCCCAACAGCACGCCGCCTGAACAACGCGGCTCGCCAGGCAAGGAATCAGGAGATCAGCATGAACAAGGAATGGCCAATTTGGGAAGTCTTCGTGCGCAGCAAGCAGGGACTCGACCATAAACACTGCGGCAGCCTGCACGCCGCCGACGCGCAAATGGCGCTGCGCATGGCGCGGGACGTCTACACGCGCCGCCAGGAAGGCGTGAGCATCTGGGTGGTGCCGTCGTCGGCGATTACGGCGTCCGCGCCGCAAGACAAGGCGGAACTGTTCGAACCGGCGGCCGACAAGATCTACCGCCACCCGACGTTCTACACGCTTCCCGACGAAGTCAACCACATGTAAGCGCGGCCATGAACATCACGCTAGAACATCTGCAATACGTGCTGCGCCTCGCCGATACCGCGCTGATTCTCGGTCAGCGCAATGCCGAGTGGTGCGGCCACGGCCCGATTCTCGAAGAAGACATCGCGCTGTCGAACATGAGCCTCGATCTGATCGGTCAGGCGCGTCTGCTGTACACGCACGCGGCGTCGCTCGAACAGCAACTCACCGGCAAGACCCGCACCGAAGACGACTACGCGTACTTCCGCGCCGAGCGCGAGTTCGCCAACTACACGCTGGCGGAATTGCCGCACTACGGCCCGCTGTCCGCGACGGCGCAAGCCGAGAAGGACTACGCGGTCACGATCGTGCGCAATTTCCTTTATTCGACGCTGATGGCGCATGTCTGGACCGCGCTCACGCAATCGACGGACACGCAACTGGCCGCGATCGCGTCGAAGTCGATCAAGGAAACGAGCTACCACGTGCATCACGCGAGCGAATGGCTGATCCGTTTCGGCGACGGCACGGAGGAATCGCACCGCCGCTCGCAGGCCGCGCTCGATTACCTGATGCCGTACACGCGCGAGTTTTTCAGCACCGACGCCGTGGAAGAAGCGATCGCCGCGGCTGGCATTGGCCCGCTCAGCGCCGATCTGGAAGCCGCCTGGCTCGACGACGTGCGCGCCACGCTCGAGCAGGCCACGCTTACGCTTCCCGAACCGGTCAAGCACGTCACGACCGGCAAGCACGGCGAGCATTCGGAGCACATGGGCTTCGTGCTGGCCGAAATGCAAAGCCTCGCGCGGCAGCATCCCGGCGCGACCTGGTAATCGCGATAACACGGCAAATCACGGCAAATCAGACGATGACGACCTCGACCGCTTCAACCGCCGCCCTGGACGATGCCATTGACGACGCCACGCTCGAACGCGCGTGGGCGGTGCTCGAAGCCGTGCCCGATCCCGAGATTCCGGTGGTATCGATCCGCGAGCTCGGCATTCTGCGCGACGTGCGGCGCACGGACGACGGCACGCTCGAGGTGGTGATCACGCCGACCTACTCGGGCTGTCCGGCCATGTCGCAGATCGCCGAAGACGTCGCGCATGCACTCGACGTCGCGGGACTCACGCCTTATCGCATCGCCACCGTGCTCGCGCCGGCGTGGACCACCGACTGGATGACCGTCGAAGCCCGCGACAAACTGCGCGCCTACGGCATCGCGCCGCCCACCGGCAATTGCGGATCGACAGTCGATTCCAGTTCGGGGCCGCGCGAAAAAGTGATGCGCTTCGTGCCGCGCGCGCTGCCCGCGCCTTCGTGCCCGCGCTGCGGCTCGGCGCATACCGAGCGTCTCGCGCAATTCGGCTCGACCGCCTGCAAAGCCTTGTACCGCTGCCTCGACTGCCGCGAACCCTTCGACTATTTCAAACCATACTGATATGGCTACCCCGCAATTTCATCCGCTGCGTATCCGCGAAGTGCGGCCTGAAACCGCCGACGCGGTCTCGGTTGCCTTCGAAGTCCCCGCCGAACTGCGCGAGCTTTACCGCTTCACGCAAGGCCAGTTCGTCACGCTCAAAACGCACATCGACGGAGAGGAAACGCGCCGTTCCTACTCGATCTGCGTGGGCGTCACCGACTACGACCGCGACGGCGAACTGCGCATCGGCATCAAGCGCGTGCGCGGCGGGCGCTTCTCGAATTTCGCCTTCGACACGCTGCAGCCCGGCCACACGATCGACGTGATGACGCCGGACGGCCGCTTCTTCACGCATCTGAACGTGGACCACGGCCAGCAGTACGTCGCGTTTGCAGGCGGCTCGGGCATCACGCCGGTGCTCGCCATCATCAAGACGACGCTCGAGGTCGAACCGCGCAGCACCTTTGTGCTGATTTACGGCAACCGCAGCGTGGATCAGATCATGTTCGCCGAAGAACTCGAGGATCTGAAGAACCGCTTCATGAACCGCTTCGTGCTGTACCACGTGCTGTCGGACGATTTGCAGGACGTCGAACTGTTCAACGGCGTGCTCGACCAGAAGAAATGCGCGGCCTTCCTGGAAAGTCTGGTGCCGGCCGATTCGATCGACGAAGCCTTTATCTGCGGCCCCGCGCCGATGATGGACGCCGCCGAAGCCGCGCTCAAAGCCGCCGGCGTGCCTTCGGAAAAGGTGCACGTGGAACGCTTTGGCTCGCCGCTGCCGCAAGCGGGCGTGCCGCCCGTCGAAATCACCGACGACACGCCCGCAGCCGAACTCGAAATCGTGCTCGACGGAAAGCGCCGCAAGCTGCGCCTGCCATATCAGGGCGTGAGCGTGCTCGACGTCGGTCTGCGCGCCGGGCTCGCGCTGCCGTATGCGTGCAAAGGCGGCGTGTGCTGCACCTGCCGCGCGAAAGTCGTCGAAGGCGAAGTGAAGATGGAAAAGAACTACACGCTCGAAGAGCATGAAATCCGCGACGGCTTCGTGCTGACCTGTCAATGCCATCCGATCAGCGATCGCGTGGTGGTGAGCTACGACGAACGTTGAGCGCGCTTGCCGCGTTCGGCACGTTCGGCGCCCCTGTGCTTTGAGCCATTCCGCGATCCGCTTACACTAGGGGCCGCTCGCAGTCGGAGCGTTCCGGTCCGCGAGGCGAGCGGCCCTTTGTCTAATCGCGTACAAAAACCAGCCACGGCCGATGAGCACCATCCACCTCACCAACGGCGACGTCGCCGCGGAATCATTGCGCACGGCGTTGCGCGAAACGGGCCGCGACGACCGCGTGCAGGCACTGCGCGACGATCTGGCGGTCGGTCCGTTGCGAGGAATCGACGACGACCCGCAAGTGCGCGCCACCTTCTGGGACCGCGTGAGCGCTGACACGAAGCGCGATTTCGTCCGCGAGTTTCGCGAGCAGGCCGCAGCGCTCGAAGCGATTGCGCGCGGCGAAGCGAATCTCGTGGTCTGGCATGGCGAAAGCGCATCCGATCAATTGATGCTGCGCCGGGTCTGCTACTACCTGCGGAACAATCCGCAGCGCCTGAACGAAGTGCGTCTGTCGATCCGCGATCTCACCGACACCGGCGCATGGGCGTACAGCCGCAAAGACCGCGCGACGTCCGTCGGCATGTTCGCGCCGTCCGTGCTGCACGCGCGTTTGCCCGACGCGGCGCCCATCTCTGTGCTGCGCATCAGCCGGCTCGCGCTCGAATGGCAGGAAGCGAAGCACGCAAACGGCGAGACGCGGCGCTGGCGCGACAACACCTTCACGAGCGGCAGCTTCGCCGATCTGGACACGCTGATACTCGAGCACGCGACGGCGGACTGGCAACCGGCGTCGCGAGTGGCCGCGGAAGTCATGACCGCGGAGCTCGGGTTTCTGGTCAGCGACAGCATCGTGCTGTGGCGCTTCCGCGAACTGGCCGCCACGCGCCGGATCAAGCTGCGCGGCGACACCGGCGCATGGCGGACGCTCGAGCTGTGCGCGGCGCTCGCCCCCTGTCCACAGGAATAAAACAGACGACCATGGCCCGCACCCGAGCCCCCGACCACGAAAGCCAGCGCGAACAGATTCTCGAACTGGCCGCGGCCAAATTCGCACAGACGAGCTATCCCAGCACGTCGATGTCAGACCTTGCCGCTGCGAGCGGCACGTCGAAAGCGCGCCTCTATCACTATTACGAGAGCAAGGAAGCGATCCTTTTCGATCTGCTGGACCGCTACACCAAACGGCTGATGCTGATCATCGCCGAGGTGGAGGGCGCAAGTCAGCGCCGCGGCCTCACCGAGCGCGAGACCTTTGCCGAGTTGATCCGCGCGTTCCTGTCGGAATACGAGACGTCGCACAGCCGCCACGTCGCACTGCTGAACGACGTGAAGTATCTCGTCGACGCGCAGCGCGAGGTGATTCTCAACCGTCAGCGCGACGTCGTCGCTGCGTTTGCGCGGCAACTCGCGCGCGCTTACCCCGAGCGCGCCACGCGTGAAAACCAGACCGCGCTCACGATGATGGTATTCGGCATGATCAACTGGACCTTCACCTGGCTCAAGCCCGGCGGACGCATGGGCTATAGCGAATTCGCGGAACAGGTGGTGAGCATGGTGGACCACGGGCTGGGCTGCGCGCCGGCTTGATGGCGGGATGGCGCAGCACAGCAATATGCGGCATCGGTAAATAAGCGCGTCGCATATGCGCGACATCGTGCCACGCACGCTCGTTCTTTTATTAATTATCTTTTTGAATCAACCGGTTAACCGTAAAACGCCCCCGCAGTTAGGCAGCACCCTCGAATAAAGATACGGGTTTTCCCTAGTGATCGGTTAGCGTTTCCGTTAGAATCGTTTTTGCGGTGCACCAACGCCGCACGATGACAAGGAGAACCTGACCATGAACATGATTACACCCCGCGCCGCCGAGCCGATCGTCGCGCACGATCGCGCGTCGCTGCCTGCCGGTCGTGCGCCTGCTCTGGTTCGTGAACTCACCGCGGTCGACCGTGAACGTCTGCTGACGCACTTCCTCGCGCTCGACGAAGACGACCGCCTGCTGCGTTTCGGTCAGGTCGTGCCCGACCACGTCATCGAGAACTACGTCCGCGCAATCGATTTCAAGCGCGACACCGTGTTCGGCGTGTTCGACGATCAGTTGCAGCTTACGGGCGTCGGTCACCTCGCTTACTTGCCGGCTGAAGGCGACAAGCGCACGGCGGAGTTCGGCGTTTCCGTGCTCGAAAGCGTGCGCGGCCAGGGTATCGGTTCCAGGCTGTTTGAGCGCGCGGCCATTCGCAGCCGCAACACGCATGTCACCACGCTGTACATGCACTGTCTGTCGCGCAACTCGACGATGATGCACATCGCGAAAAAAGCGGGCATGAAGATCGAGTACGCGTACGGCGAAGCAGACGCTTATCTGACGCTGCCGCCGGCCGACCAAACGAGCATCATCACGGAAATGCTCCAGGAACAGGCTGCCGTCTTCGACTATGCGCTCAAGCGCCAGGCACGCCGCACTTCGCGATTGCTCGAGTCCTTCATGCCGACAGCCGCTGCGGCCTGAACTTCGGGCAAACGCCGTCATCAATGCAAAGGGCAGCCTCATGGCTGCCCTTTGCGGTTTACCGGCCGTGTGCCGCGCGCCCCAACCCATGCACTTTCATAAGATCGGCAACGCCGTCGTCTCCTTGATCTTTTCCAGCGAGAAGCTCGTTTTGACGTCGATCACCGACGGGTGATGCAGCAGTTGGTCCTGCACGAAGCGCGAAAAGTGCGCCATGTCCTCCACCTGAACGCGTAGCAGATAGTCCATCTCGCCGGTCATTGCGTGACACGCCACCACTTCCGGCCACGTCTGCACGGCCGCGCGGAACAGGTCGGCGTGGGTCGCCTCGCCGCGCGGACTTAGCGCGGAACCGCCGCGCTTTTCCAGCCGCACGTTGACGTATGCGAGCAGATCGAGCCCGAGGCGCTGCGCGTCCAGCAGCGCGACGTAGCCGCGAATCACCCCGCTCTCCTCGAGCCGCCGTATGCGCCGCAAACACGGACTCGGCGACAGATTGATCCGCTCCGCGATCTCCTGATTCGACAACCGGCCATTCTCCTGAAGGATCGCCAGAATACGCCGGTCGATGGCGTCTATCTCTATATGAGTCACTTTCTGCCGCCGTTTTCGGAGATTGAGCTAGAAAATAGCGCCACGCTACGCCAGTGCGATTAAGTTCGCAAGTTTCGAGCGCGATCCCGCCTTTACACTTGCGTCATTCGGTCGCGCTCCGGCATTGCGCGCGCGACTCCGGCGCCACGCGCCCTCGACATGGAGAGAGACAAATGCAGGTTTCAACTTGGGACAATCCGGTCGGCACCGACGGCTTCGAATTCATCGAATACACCGCCCCCGATCCCAAAGCGCTCGGCAAGCTGTTCGAGCAGATGGGTTTTACCGCCATCGCCCGTCATCGTCATAAGGATGTGACGCTTTACCGGCAAGGCGAGATCAACTTTATCGTCAATGGCGAGCCGGATTCGTTCGCGCAACGCTTCGCGCGTCTGCACGGTCCGTCGATCTGCGCGATCGCGTTCCGCGTCCAGGACGCGGGCAAGGCCTACAGGCAGGCCATCGAAAAAGGCGCGTGGGGCTTCGACAATAAAACCGGCCCGATGGAACTGAACATTCCCGCAATCAAGGGCATCGGCGATTCGCTGATCTATTTCGTCGATCGCTGGCGCGGCAAGAACGACGCGGCGCCGGGCAGCGTCGGCGACATCGACATTTACGATGTGGACTTCGAGCCGATTGCCGGCGCGAATCCGAACCCAGTCGGTCACGGCCTCACCTACATCGATCACCTGACGCACAACGTCCACCGGGGCCGCATGCAGGAATGGGCGGAGTTTTACGAGCGCCTCTTCAATTTCCGCGAAGTGCGCTATTTCGACATCGAAGGCAAGGTGACGGGCGTGAAGTCGAAAGCGATGACGTCACCGTGCGGCAAGATCCGCATTCCGATCAACGAGGAAGGCTCCGAGACCTCCGGGCAGATTCAGGAATATCTGGATGCGTACCACGGCGAAGGCATCCAGCACATCGCGCTCGGCAGCAACGACATTTACCGTACCGTCGACGGCCTGCGCGCATCCAACATCTCGCTCCTCGATACCATCGACACGTACTACGAACTCGTCGACCGCCGCGTGCCGAATCACGGCGAGCCGCTCGACGAACTGCGCAAGCGCAAGATTCTGATCGACGGCGCGCCGGACGACTTGCTGCTGCAAATCTTCACTGAGAACCAGATCGGCCCGATCTTCTTCGAGATCATTCAGCGCAAGGGCAATCAGGGCTTTGGCGAGGGCAACTTCAAGGCGCTGTTCGAATCGATCGAACTGGATCAGATTCGCCGCGGCGTCGTGCAGGACAAGGCTTGAGCCGCCAAGCGCCTGTATCCGGCGCGGCGGGTAATGCGCCAATAAAACGAGGCCAATAAAACGACAAGGGCGAGGATCTAACGATCCCCGCCCTTGTCGTTTGCGCCGCCGCTCAACGCTGAGCGACGGCCGGTTTAACCGTCGACACGCCGCATCAGCAGCGCGTCACGAATTCTGGTCTTCCTTCGCGGACGCGCTTTCCCGCGCGATGCGGTTGATGGCGACACGCGCCGGGGCGACCAGCGCCGTGCGGCTAATCACGCTCGACTGCGTGCCCGTACCCGCGTTCGAGCGCACCGGCGCGCTCATGGCGAAAAAGGCGGCCGAAACCATCAGGAAGGTCTGGATATTTCTGGTGTTCATGCGTACTCCTTTTCTAACTGCCCTGTTGTCCTGAAGCGCCGCAACATGCGACGCGTTACACAGACATTGCTCACAGGTGCGGTGTTAGACACGCATCTGCTGCGCGGTTCCATGAGATTGTAGGTTTTACAGCTTGTTACACCGGCAACTCACAGACGTTAGGCGAACTTTGCAACAAACAGCAACCAGCATGAACGCCGCATGGCGGCGGCAGCACAGCGAACTTTCTGCCGCGATGCGGCGGGTTTTCACCAGTGCTACCATCACTTAAAACACGTCAATATGGCGACCCCGGCCATACGCATTCACAAGATGCCGCGGCCCAAAAAGTTTTGGCGATCCCAAACTGGGTGGAGGAGTACACATAATGAATGCCCCGCTAGACGCAGGTCAGCGAGCTTCGCTCGAAGCCGCTCTATCTTCCGTCACGCTCGACGACAAATACACTCTGGAACGCGGCCGCGCGTACATGAGCGGCATCCAGGCGCTGGTGCGTCTGCCGATGCTGCAGCAGGAACGCGACCGCGCCGCCGGCCTGAACACGGCCGGCTTCATCTCCGGTTACCGCGGATCGCCGCTCGGCGGACTCGATCAATCCTTGTGGAAGGCGAAACAGCATCTCGCCTCACATCAGGTCGTGTTCCAGCCGGGCGTCAATGAAGACCTCGCGGCGACCGCCGTTTGGGGTTCGCAACAGGTCAATCTGTACCCAAGCGCCAAATACGACGGCGTGTTTTCGATGTGGTACGGCAAGGGCCCCGGCGTCGACCGTTCCGGCGACGTCTTCAAGCACGGCAATTCGGCGGGATCGTCGCGGCATGGCGGTGTGCTCGTGCTCGCCGGCGACGATCACGCGGCCAAATCGTCGACACTCGCGCATCAGTCGGAACACATTTTCAAAGCATGCGGGCTGCCGGTGCTGTTCCCGTCGAACGTGCAGGAATATCTCGACTTCGGCCTGCACGGCTGGGCAATGAGCCGCTACTCCGGCCTGTGGGTGGCAATGAAGTGCGTGACCGACGTGGTCGAATCGTCGGCTTCCGTCGACATCGATCCGCATCGCACGAAGATCGTTCTGCCGGACGACTTCGCGATGCCCGAAGGCGGTCTGAATATTCGCTGGCCCGATCCGCCGCTCGTGCAGGAAGCGCGTCTGCTCGACTACAAGTGGTACGCGGCGCTCGCCTACGTGCGCGCGAACAAGCTGGATCGCGTCGAGATCGACTCGCCGCACGCGCGCTTCGGCATCATGACGGGCGGCAAGGCGTATCTGGATGTGCGCCAGGCGCTGACCGACCTCGGTCTCGACGACGAAACCTGCGCGCGCATCGGCATCCGCCTCTATAAGGTCGGCTGCGTGTGGCCGCTCGAGGCGCAAGGCGCGCAAGCCTTCGCTCGCGGTCTCGACGAGATTCTCGTGGTCGAAGAAAAGCGGCAGATTCTCGAATACGCGATCAAGGAAGAATTGTACAACTGGCCCGACGCGCAGCGTCCGCGTGTGTTCGGCAAGTTCGACGAGAAAGACGGCGCGGGCGGCGAATGGTCGGTGCCGATGGGCAACTGGCTGCTGCCGGCGCACTACGAACTGTCGCCCGCGATCATCGCGAAGGCCATCGCCGCGCGGCTTGCCAAGTTCGATCTGCCGTCCGACGTGCGCGCCCGCATCGCCGCGCGCATCGCGGTAATCGAAGCAAAGGAAAAGGCGCTCGCGCGCCCGCGCGTCGAAGCCGAACGCAAGCCGTGGTTCTGCTCGGGCTGCCCGCACAACACGTCGACGAATGTGCCGGAAGGCTCGCGCGCGATGGCGGGCATCGGCTGCCATTACATGACCGTGTGGATGGACCGCAGCACGAGCACGTTCAGCCAGATGGGCGGCGAAGGCGTCGCGTGGATCGGCCAGGCGCCGTTCACGAATGACAAGCACGTGTTCGCCAATCTCGGCGACGGCACCTACTTCCACTCGGGGCTGCTCGCGATTCGCGCGGCCATCGCGTCGAAGGCGAACATCACCTACAAGCTGCTTTACAACGATGCAGTCGCGATGACCGGCGGCCAGCCGGTCGACGGCGTGCTGACCGTGCCGCAGATCACGCATCAACTCGCGGCCGAAGGCGCGTCGAAGATCGTGATCGTCACCGACGAGCCCGAAAAATATTCGGCGAACGTGGGTCTTGCGCCCGGCATCGACATTCACCATCGCGACAAGCTCGACGAAGTGCAACGCCAGTTGCGCGAGATTTCCGGCACGACGATCCTGATCTACGACCAGACCTGCGCGACCGAAAAGCGCCGCCGCAGGAAACGCGGCGCGTATCCGGACCCGGCACGCCGCGTCGTGATCAACGAGGCGGTGTGCGAAGGTTGCGGCGACTGCTCGGTCAAGTCGAACTGCCTGTCAGTCGAGCCGCTCGATACTGAATACGGCACCAAGCGCCAGATCAATCAGTCCACCTGCAACAAGGACTTCTCCTGCGTGAACGGCTTCTGCCCGAGCTTCGTGTCCGTCGAAGGCGGTCAGTTGCGCAAGCCGAAAGCGGCATCCGGCATTGTCGGCGACGCTATGCCGCCGGTGCCCGAACCCGCGCTGCCGTCCATCGACCGTCCTTACGGCGTGCTGGTGACAGGTGTCGGCGGCACGGGTGTCGTGACGATCGGCGCGCTGCTCGGCATGGCCGCGCATCTGGAGAACAAGGGCGTGACGGTGCTCGACGTCACCGGCCTCGCGCAGAAAGGCGGCGCCGTGATGAGCCATGTGCAGATCGCGAACAAGCCCGACGACATTCACGCCACGCGCATCGCAATGGGCGAAGCGAGTCTCGTGATCGGCTGCGATGCAATCGTGACGGCAAGCGACGAATGCGTGTCGCGGATGCAAGCCGGTCAAACGCGCGTGGTGCTCAATAGCGCGCACACGCCGACCGCGGAACTCATCAAGAACCCGAACTGGCGCTTTCCTGGCAGCAGCACGGAAGCGGACGTACGCGCGGGGGCGGGCGATGAATGCGTCGATACCGTCGACGCCAATCACTTCGCGGTCGCGCTGCTCGGCGACGCGATCTACACGAACCCGTTCGTGCTCGGCTACGCGTGGCAACGCGGCTGGGTGCCGCTCACGTATCAGTCGTTGATGCGCGCAATCGAGTTGAACAACGTGCAGGTCGAGAAAAACCGCGCGGCATTCGAATGGGGCCGCCGCGCGGCACACGATCCGGCGACCGTGCGCAAGTTCGCGCAATCGCAGCGCGCGGGTGCCGCAACCGATGCCGAGGCCAACGCCACTAGCAGCAAGATCATTTCGCTGCACACGCCGAAAGCCCTCGACACGTTGATCGACAAGCGCGCTGCCTACCTCACGGCATGGCAAAACAGCGCATACGCCGAGCGTTATCGCGCGCTGGTTTCACAAGTGCGCGCGGCCGAGTCGGCGCTCGATTCGGGCGACGGCCAGTTGCCGCTAACCGAAGCGGTCGCGAAGAATCTGCATAAGCTGATGGCGTACAAGGACGAGTATGAAGTCGCGCGGCTATACAGCGATCCGGCGTTCATCGAGAAGCTGAAAGCGAGCTTCGAAGGCGACTGGAAGCTGCACATTCACCTCGCGCCGCCGATGTTCTCGAAGAAAGACGCCCAGGGCCATCTGATCAAGAAGAAGTACGGCCCGTGGGTCTTCAGCGCAATGCATGGTCTGGCGAAGCTGAAGTTCCTGCGCGGCACGGCATTCGACATTTTCGGCAAGACGGAAGAGCGTCGCACCGAACGTGCGTTGATCGGCGAGTACGAAACGCTGGTGCGCGAACTGATCGGCGGGCTTAACGCGCAGAACCGCGAGCTGGCAGTCGAACTTGCGAATCTGCCGGACGGCATCCGCGGCTATGGACACATCAAGGAAAACAACCTGAAAGGCGTGCGCGTGAAGTGGAACGATCTGCTCGCGCGCTGGCGCTCGCCGCAGGCGGGCACGACGCAGCACGCGGCTTGACGTTGCCAAAGCGCGCCGTGTTCCGGCCGCTAACGCCAGGATCACGGCGCACATAAAAAACGCCACGGAAGCTCATTCCGTGGCGTTTTTTTTCGCCCGACGACGCTCGTAGAAACGAGCGCCGCCTCGCTTACTTGCTGTTCACCGACTTGCGCGCGTTCGCCGAAGCCACCGCCGTCATGTTGATGATCCGGCGCACGGTTGCAGCCGGCGTCAGCACATGGACCGGCTTCTCCGCGCCGAGCAGGAACGGCCCGACCGTCACGCCTTCGCCGCCGACCATCTTCAGCAGGTTGTAGGCAATGTTCGCCGCTTCCACGTTCGGCATGATCAGCAGGTTGGCTTCGCCCGACAACGTCGTGCCGGGGAACGCCGCCTTGCGCACGACTTCCGACAGCGCCGCGTCGCCGTGCATTTCACCGTCGATCTCGAGCGTCGGCGCGCGTTCGGCAATCAGCTTGCGAGCCGCGGCCATGCGTTGCGACGACGAAGACGGCGCGCTGCCGAAGTTCGAATTCGACAGCAGCGCGACCTTCGGCGTGATGCCGAACTTTTCGATCTCGCGCGAGGCCAGCATGGTCATGTCGGCGAGCTGTTCTGCGGTCGGCGTTTCGTTCACGTACGTATCGCAGATGAACAGATTGCGGCCCGGCAGCATCAGCAGATTCATTGCTGCAAAGTTGGCGACGTTGTCCGCCTTGCCCAACACTTGCTCGATGAATTTCAGATGCGTGTGGTACTGGCCGATCATGCCGCAGATCATGCCGTCCGCTTCGCCGAGACGCACGAGAATCGCGCCGATCAGCGTATTGAACTTGCGCATCGCGGCCTTCGCGACGTCCGGCGTGACGCCTTCGCGCGCGCCGAGTTCGTGATACGCCTGCCAGCATTGCTGATAACGCGGATCGTCTTCCGGATCGACTATCTCAAAGTCTTCGCCGCACTTGAGCTTCGAGCCCATCTTCTTCAGGCGCATCTCGATGACCGACGGACGGCCGACCAGAATTGGCTTGGCGATCTTCTCGAGCAGCACGAACTGCGCGGCGCGCAGCACGCGCTCGTCCTCGCCTTCGGCGAACACGATGCGCGCCGGCTCCGACTTCGCCGCCGCGAACACCGGACGCATCACCATGCCCGTGCGATAAACGGTCGTGCCGAGTTCTTCGCGATACGCGTCCATGTCCTTGATCGGACGGGTCGCGACGCCCGAATCCATCGCCGCTTGCGCAACGGCCGGCGCGATCTTGATGATGAGACGCGGATCGAACGGCTTCGGAATCAGATACTCAGGACCGAATTCCAGCGAGTGCCCTTCATACGCCTTCGCGACTTCGTCGCCCTGATCGGTTTCTTCCGCGAGTTCCGCGATCGCGCGCACGCACGCGAGCTTCATTTCTTCCGTGATCGTGGTCGCGCCGACGTCGAGCGCGCCGCGGAAGATGAACGGGAAGCACAGCACGTTGTTGACCTGGTTCGGATAGTCCGAACGGCCAGTCGCAATGATGCAGTCCGGGCGCACTTTCTTCGCTTCTTCCGGACGGATTTCCGGTTCCGGATTCGCCAGCGCGAGAATCAGCGGCTGGGTGCCCATTTCGGTGACCATTTCCGGCTTCAGCACGCCTGCGCTCGAGCAGCCGAGGAACACGTCGGCACCGCGGATCGCGTCAGCCAGCGTGCGTGCCTCGGTATTCGCCGCATAACGTTCCTTCGACGGATCGAGATTGCCGCGGCCCTCGTAAATCACGCCCTTCGAGTCGACCACCAGAATGTTCTGCTTCGCCAGACCCAGGTTGACCAGCAGATCCAGACACGCGATGGCCGCCGCGCCCGCGCCCGAGCAGACGAGCTTCACTTCGTCGAGCTTCTTGCCGACCACTTTCAGGCCGTTGAGAATCGCCGCGGACGCGATGATCGCCGTGCCATGCTGGTCGTCGTGGAAGACCGGAATCTTCATGCGCTCGCGCAGCTTCTTCTCGATGTAGAAGCACTCCGGCGCCTTGATGTCTTCCAGGTTGATGCCGCCCAACGTCGGCTCGAGCATCGCAATCGCTTCTACGAGCTTGTCGGGATCGGACTCGGACAGCTCGATGTCGAACACGTCGATACCCGCGAACTTCTTGAAGAGACAGCCCTTGCCTTCCATCACC
The DNA here is from genome assembly GCF_046054045.1 of Paraburkholderia sp. RL17-368-BIF-A. Taxonomy (NCBI): domain Bacteria; kingdom Pseudomonadati; phylum Pseudomonadota; class Betaproteobacteria; order Burkholderiales; family Burkholderiaceae; genus Paraburkholderia; species Paraburkholderia sp. RL17-368-BIF-A. Next base: position 75,051 of record NZ_JARESN010000024.1, on the reverse strand, counting down.
GGCTTTGCGGCGAGCGGGCCGATGTTGCCGAGGCCGAGCACGGCCGTGCCGTTGGTGATCACGCCGACCAGGTTGCCCCGCGACGTGTATTTCTGCGCGTCGAGCGGCTCCTCGTAGATCGCCATGCAGGCCGCGGCCACGCCCGGCGAGTACGCGAGCGACAAGTCGAGCTGGTTCGACAGCGGCTTGGTCGGCGTGACCGAAATCTTGCCGGGTTTCGGATTCTGGTGATACGCGAGAGCGCTTTGCTTCAGTTGTTCGTCCATTTTTTGCCTGCGAGACGTAAGAAATTTGGGCCGGCACACTGCACCGCTGGCGGCGCTTCCTGCTATCGAATGGATGATCGACCGGGGCGCTGTTCGCTTGCGCCGGTTAGGCGCGGCGTCGGTCCCCGGCGGAGGCGGGACGGTGCGGAGTGCTACGCGGGGTCGGTTAGTGTACACCCCGCGCGAGTCGACACACGGACTGGTTAACGCGGCTCGCCATTGGCGAAACGCCCGCCAGTCATGCTGCAGCGCCGCATCGGCAGACTGCGCGGCGGCGCTCAGTGGAGTTCGGCGCCGCGGCGTTCGGGGATCAGAAAGAGTGTGGCGAGCACGTCGAGCAGATAGATCGACGCGAGGAAAACCAGCGCCGTGCCAAACGAGTAATGCGCGGCCAGCGCGCCGACCGCGACGGGCCCAAAGCCGCCAACCGCCCGGCCCACGTTGAACAACACGTTTTGCGCAGTGGCGCGTGCATCGGTGGGATACAGCTCGGAAATCAGCGCGCCGTAACCGCCGATCATGCCGTTGACGAACACGCCCATCGCCGCGCCGCCGATCAGCAGCGCCGTGGGCGTGGTCAGATGCGCATAGACGAAGACCATCGCGACGGCGCCGACCTGATAGAACAGGAACGCCGGTTTGCGGCCGAAACGGTCCGCCGCGACGCCGAAGAGCCAGATGCCGCATGCCATGCCGACCACGGTGGCCGCAGTCCAGACGCCGGATTTCGTCAGCGAATAGCCGAAGGTTTTCGACAGATAGCTCGGCAGCCAGATCATCAGCCCGTAGTAGCCGAAGTTCTGCACCGAGCAGAGGACCGCCACGCCGAGGCTCGCACGCGCGGTGGGGGCATCGGCGATCAGCAGTTTGAGCGGCAGCTTGCGCATGCCGCGCGCGACGCGCTCGGTGAAGAGCGCCGGTTCCTCCACGCGTCGCCGCACAAAGAACGACACGACAGCGGGCAACAGCCCGAGCGCGAACATGCCGCGCCAGCCGATAACCGGCAACAGAAGCGGCGTCAACAACGCGGCCGCCAACACACCGAGTTGCCACCCGAGGCCCACATACGACGACACCCGCGCCCGCTGCGCGGCGGGCCACGCTTCGGCCACAAGCGTCATGCCGATGCCGAACTCGCCGCCCAGCCCAATGCCGGCGATCGTCCGGTACACGAGCAGGTCGCCATACCCTTGCGCGAGCGCACACAAACCGGTGAAAACCGCGAATACGAGGATGGTCCACGTCAGCATGCGCACGCGGCCGTAATAGTCGCTCAGCACGCCGAAGATCAGGCCGCCCGCGACCGCGCCGATCAGCGTCCACGTGACGAGCGAACCGGCTTGCGTCGAACTCAAATGCAAGTCCGCAGCGATGACCGGCAGCATGAAGCCGAGAATCAGCAGGTCGAAGCCGTCCATGGCATAGCCGAGCGCGGACGCGATCAGCGCTCGCGCGGCGTAGCCGGGTCGGGCGGAGGCGGGCGTGTCGGCGGTGGAGGAAGCGGGCGTCATTAAAAGCAATCCGGGATCGTTGGACGGCGGGCGGCGAGCTGCGGCCGGCGTCGGAGAAATTCGCGTGAGTGTAAAGGCGCCCCAGGTTGCTCACAAGCTAGCCAAAAAGCCTATGCGAAGCGCGACGCGAACGGCGCAACGCTTGTCCGACCAGGCTTCGGCGAACGGTGTTGGAGACCGGGTTGGCCTGCGCCTTGGGCACGCGCCCGGCTCGCCTTTGGCGACTGCAATTGACCGCCCACGCGCACGCCGGCCTCGTCTGAAGGAGCCGTTTCAGGTAAAATGTCGGCCTACGCGCGCAGCAAAAACCGGCCAGCATCCACTGGCCGGCTGCATATTCCGCCCAGCACGGCGCGGCGTATCCCGCTTGCTGCGCCACCGGGCCCGGCGCCCGCTCCCCCGCTCAATCCAAGGACCCGCCCATGACAGGCTTCGATCGCCAGACGATCTCCGACACCACCGCCAAGATGCTGCTCGAAGTGCAGGCAGTGCACTTCAACGCGGAGAAACCGTACATTTTCACGTCCGGCTGGGCGAGCCCGGTTTATATCGATTGCCGCAAGCTGATTTCCTATCCGCGCGTGCGCCGCGGCCTGATGGAAATGGCTGAAACCACCATTCTCCGCGACGTCGGCTATGAGCAGATCGACGCCGTGGCCGGCGGCGAAACCGCAGGCATTCCGTTCGCGGCATGGCTGTCCGACCGCCTGATGGTGCCGATGCAATACGTGCGCAAGAAGCCGAAGGGCTTTGGCCGCAATGCGCAGATCGAGGGTCTGCTGACCGAAGGTCAGCGGGTGCTGCTGGTGGAAGACCTGACCACCGACAGCCGCAGCAAGATCAACTTCATCAATGCGCTGCGCACGGCCGGCGCGACGGTGAATCACTGCTTCGTGCTGTTCCACTACAACATCTTCAAGGAAAGCGTGTCGGTGCTGAAAGACATCGACGTCGATCTGCACGCGCTCGCGACATGGTGGGACGTGCTGCGCGTCGCCAAGGACAACAAGTACTTCGACACGAAGACGCTCGACGAAGTCGAAAAATTCCTGCACTCGCCGGCTGAATGGTCGGCCGCGCACGGCGGCGCAACGTCGACGCCGCAATAAGCGCGGCGGTAGCGCATAGCATCGCATTACATCGCATCGCGGCAACAGCCGCAGAAGCAGAAGCACAAAGGCCGCCTGTCTTGCGACAGGCGGCCTTTTTCTTTGACGACTTTAACGCGGCTTTTTCTATGCCGCACAAGAAGTGCGGCGCGCGGCTAAACCAGGTCGCCCGTGTCTTCCGCCGAATGCGACGACAGGTTCAGCAAACCATTGCTTTGCGCGTATTGAAACAGCTCCGAATCGCGGTCGATGCCGAGCTTGCGCATCGCCGTATTTTTCTGAGTGCTGATTGTCTTGATGCTGCGGTTCAGTTGCTCGGAAATTTCCTTGATGGTCATTCCCGATACGAACAGGCGCACCACTTCGAGTTCACGCCTCGACAGCATCACTTCGTCGCTCTTGCCGCCGGAATTCATCCGCAGCGCATCGAGCGACGCCTTCACCGACGGGCTCAGATATTCGAGGTGCCGGCTGACGTGCTGCACCGCGAGCCCGATGTGGCTCAGGTCGTCGGATTTATTCACGACCGAAGTCACGCCGAGTTCCCGCAGCCGTTGCAGCAACGCGGCGTTCTCCAGCATCGTTAGCACGACGATGGGAAGGTTCGGAAAATTGCGCCGCAGGTAGCCGACCAACGGCAGGCCGTCGCCGTACTGGCCGCCCGGCATGGCGAGGTCTGTGACGAGCACGTCGCATGCAGCGGTTTGCAGGACCTTGATGAGTTCCGTGGACTGCCTCGCTCGCGCGACCACCTGGATGCCGGGGAACTTGAGTAAAGCCTGTTCGGCGCCGAATAGAATAACTGGATGATCGTCAGCGATGACAACCTTGACTACGTCTTGCATTGCCCGTACCTCGACAGGAAAACCCCTCTCCAAAACCTCTGACATGCCTTCTTATTCTTAATGTTCAATTTGACTAATAGGAACACGGGCCACATCGCGTAAACTCTTTCGACTATAGCCGATTTTAGGCTCGCAATCCGCTTACGCGGCATAACAATGATGCGTCATAAACCTAAGCTTAGACTCGATTCGACGTTCAGGTACAAAATAGGGACAATAAACACCGCGAGGCAATTGCCTCGCGTCCTCGCAGCGCCTTGATGCTGCATGGGATCTGAGCAGGCGCCCGGCGCCGACTCCGATCGACACAGGAGAACCGGCACATGCGCTTGCGTTGCCTGGTTGTTTCGCACGCTTCATCGTTTCGCCGCACGCCGCTTGTTGTCTGCGCCACGCTTGGTCTCGCGCTGGGGCTCGCGCATGGCTCGCGCGCCCAAGCCGAGAACGCGTTCTCGCTCACCAGCGCGAGCTTCCGCGCGGGCGGCACAGTGAATTCCCCGCAAGTCTTCGATCAGGACGACTGCAAGGGCGGCAACCGCTCGCCGCAACTGACCTGGCGCGACGCGCCGCCTGGAACGCGCAGTTTCGCGATCACCCTGTTCGATCCCGATGCGCCCGGCCGCGGCTGGTGGCATTGGGCCGTGGCGGGCATTCCGGCGAGCGTCGCAAGCCTGCCCGAGAACGCGAGCGCGTCGGGTTTCCTGAGACGGCTCGGCGCGGTGGAAGCCCGCAACGACTTCGACATCGACGGTTATGGCGGTCCTTGTCCGCCGCCCGGCAAACCGCATCGCTACGTGATCACCGTGTATGCGCTGAACACCGCCGACCTGCGCCTCGCGCAAGGCCGCCCGGCGCTGATGTTCGATCACGAGATCGGCACGGCGGCGCTCGGCAGCGCGAGGATGGTGGTGAATTACGGGCGCTAACGCGGCGCGCTTGCCGGCGCGCGCGGTGTTGCGCCGAAAGCCGGCTGGGTCGCGGTGATACCGCGCTTGGCTGAGCCGCTTGGCGCTCGGCGCTCGGCGCCCGACGCCCGACGCCCGACGCCCGACGCCCGCATCGCAGTCAAACCCACAAGTCACGCGGCTGTCACTTCGCGCGGGCATCGTGGTTTTTCCGCCGTTTTTCGCGCCGTTTCCCCCCGCTTGCGCACGCGCATGGCGATGAGGTCTTAAAATGGTGTTTTCGCGCGGCGTCGCGCGCTGTTTCCAAGCTGTAACCAGATAGCCAGTGAGATCGAGATGAGCACGAAAGTTTTTGTCGACGGACAGGAAGGCACGACCGGCCTGAAGATTTTCGAATACCTGTCGCAGCGCGCCGACGTGGAAATCCTGCGTATCGACGAAGCGAAGCGCAAGGATATCGAGGAGCGCCGCCGTCTCATCAACGCGTCGGACGTCACGTTCCTGTGCCTGCCCGACGTGGCATCGCGCGAGTCGGCAGCTCTCGTTGCGAACGAGCGCACGGTGCTGATCGACGCGAGCACCGCGTTTCGCACGTCGGCCGACTGGGCTTATGGCCTGCCCGAACTCGCTCGCTCGCAGCGCGAACGCCTGCGCACCGCCAAGCGCATCGCCGTGCCGGGCTGTCACGCGTCGGCTTTCGTGCTGGCCATGCGCCCGCTCGTGGAAAGCGGCGTGGTCGCGCCCGAGTTCGAAGCTCATGCTTATTCGATCACCGGCTACAGCGGCGGCGGCAAAAAAATGATCGCCGACTACGAAGCCGGCGGTAACGACAAGCTCAAGAGCCCGCGTCCGTACGCGCTGGCTCTCACGCACAAGCATCTGCCGGAAATGGCGGCGCATACGGGGCTGAAGTCGTCACCGGTCTTCACGCCTATCGTCGGCGGCTTTTACAAGGGCCTCGCGGTCACCACGTACTTCTCGCCGCGCCAGTTGGCGCGGAAAACCACGCCGCAAGAAGTGCAGGCGCTGCTCGCGGAGTACTACGCAGGCGAAGCATTCGTGCGCGTCGCGCCGTTCGACTCGGAGGCGAATCTGGACAGCGGCTTCTTCGACGTGCAGGCGAACAACGACACGAATCGCGTCGATCTGTTCGTGTTCGGCACGCCGGAGCGCTTCGTCACCGTCGCGCGGCTCGACAACCTGGGCAAAGGCGCTTCGGGCGCGGCGATCCAGTGTATGAATCTGGCAATCGGCGCCCCCGAGGAAAGCGGTTTGAAACGATAACGAAAGTTAAAATACCGCGGCAATTGGCCGTTTGTCAGCATTGCGAAAGCCGGTCTACAAGACCGGCTTTTTGTTTTAAACCCGCCGCTCCGACTTTCTTTAAACATTAATCAGTAGTAGCCCGCATTACTTAAAAAATCAAAACGAGGCTGCCTGGAATTTTTCAGGTAACTCTTCCCGTCGACGAGCCGATCAGCATAGTTTTCCGCCTGGGGAAACTCCGGATTTTTTATCGAACGGTCGTTCGAAGATGATGGAGCCTTTTTGCTCCAACGCTTACCTGGCAAGGGCGTGCGGCGAAACAACGGTACAGCCGCTTTGCCTCGAATTCGCATTTTTGTTTAAAAGGGCCGCTTGCGCCCACGCACTGTGCGCATGCCCGAAACGCCGCTGTTTGAATCGACCTTTTTAGACGGCTCATTCAATTGACAGGCATTAATCGCGCGGCGAAATTAGCTCGCACAAATACATGAAGGGAGACAGCAGCATGGCGGACGCCATTATTCGAGGCTTGGCAATGGCTATTGCCACGACTCCTTTTCTTATTGCTTGCGGCGGCGGCAAATCCGATAATCCCGGCCCGATCAACGCGCCGCAATGCTCGGGTTCGAACTGCGGCGTTCAAGGTCCGCCCGCCTCGAGCGGCACGGCGGCCGCGCTGTGTCCGGCCACCGCCGATATCGTCAAAAGCACGTTCCTCGGCGGCGCCGGCAGCGGCGAAGTGGTCCAGTTGAACATCGACGCGACGGCGATGACCTACACGCTGAAGTGGCTCGAATCGCCGATCCCGCTGCGCACCGGCACCGTCACGCCGACACGCGCGGGCACGCAGATCGCGGGCGCGGTGATCCATCCGCCGGCGGGCACGCTGCCGACCGCCGAGCAAACGCGCTGCGCGTTCATACTCGGCGCCGGCACCGGCACGGCGGCCGGCGACGGCCAGCCCTACACCACATCGGACTTCGCCAACAACCCGAATCCGCCGATGATCCTCGTCGGCCAGGGCGTCGCGGGCGGCGGCATTCCTGGCGCGACGATCCAGTTCGACGGGCTGTCGATCCCGCTCATCGGTTCGGGCATCGGCGCGGTGCCCAATCGCCATTTCGACTTCTATCCGTTCCTCGGCTTCGCCAGCACCACCACGGACATCACAAAGCTGCCGGGCACCTACAACGGTCTGCTGTACCACCTCGCGCCGTCCGGCAATTACGCGACGGTCGCGACGAACACTGTCGAAACCTTCGACGCGAGCGGCACCTGCACGAGCAGCAACACCGCGAACCCGGACTACTCGCCGAACGCGGGCGGCTGCCTGTCCACCGGCAATCCGTGGACGCTCAACAGCAACGGCTACTTCGACAGCCAGCAGGCGGCGCAGATCGTCCCGCAGTTCCGGCTTCCGCTGATCGGCGCGACGGGCAAGTCCGGCACCGCGCACATGATCCTCGGCCAGATCAACAGCGCGACCGTGCCGCTCGTGGTGCGCACGGGCTACATCAACCTGGGCACCGCGCCGCTTCATCTCGACGCGAAAGTCGACGACGAGTCCGGCATCGCCATGCTCGCCGCGGCGACGCCGCTTGCGTCGGGCGGCTTCGACGGCGGCTACGTGGGCGCGGATTCCAACTTCAAGTACACCGCGACACTGATCCAGGGCGGCGTCGGCACGTTTATCAATCCGACGACGTCGGCGGCCGAAAGCGGCTTCGGCCTCGGCTACGGGCTCGCGAGCCCCGGCCTGGTCGGCGTGCAGGACACGAAGGGCAAGACCGGCTTTGCGATCGCGTCGGGCGGCCTGTATGCGATCGCGATCCAGGGCACGCAGAACGACGGCATCACGCCGACATCGGCCAATTCGGACACACCGAGCACGCCGTACTTCGGCATCGGAGCGCAAATCAGCAAGTAGCCGATGAAGCAAACGTAGTCTGCGGTGAGAGACATAAAAGAGCAAGCGGTGGCTGGACTGGGAGCCGGCCATCTACAACGAAAAAATTCTGGAGGCGGTATGAAATGGAGATTCCTGTCGGTGCTCGCACTCGCGGCACCGTTGCTGACGGCATGCGGCGGCGGAGGTGGCGGCAATGGCGACGGTCCGATGACGCAGGTTCGGCTGTGTCCCGCGACGCTCGACTACAACACGGTCTACACGGGCGGCGGCGGTGACGGCGAACTCGTCAAGCTGCAACTCGATACGACGAAGATGACGTGGCAGGTCACCTATGTCGAATCTCCGATTCCGGCGACCACGGGCACCGTCGTGCCGACGCGCGCCGGCCAGACCGCGAGCGGCACGCTGACCCAGGAAACGCTGCTGCCGACCACCAAGCTCAACCAGTGCGCGTTCCGCCTGAACGGCGCCAGCCTCGACCCGAACCGCCCCGCGCGGATTTTTGTCGGCGAAGGCGTGGCGGGCGGCACGATTCCGGGCGCGGAAATCTCGTTCGGCGGGATTCTCGGCGTGGGCGCGGTGCCCGATACCAGGTTCCCGTATTACCCGTTCATCGGTTTCTCGTCGATTGAAACGGATCTGGCGAAGGTGGCCGGCACGTACAACCAGCTCGGCTATCACCAGGTGCCGTCGCAGAATTTCGCGCCGGTCGCCGTGGACACAAAGATAACGATCAACGCGGACGGCACGTGGACCGAGTGCGACAACTCGGGCGTGAACGCGGGCAAATGCCTGCAGCCAGGCAGCAACTTTACGCAGGCCGCGGACGGCAGCGGCGCGTTCCAGACCAATAACTTCCAGGGACAGGCGAAGCCCACGCTCGCCACGACGCCGGAAGGGCGCGGCTACATGATCGTCGGCAAGCTGCGCAACCAGTTGGTGCCGATTCTGGTGCGCGCCGGCGCGGCGAATTCGTCGGTGACCGTGCCGCAAAACGGCGCGCTCGGACCGTACGCGGACGACGAATCCGGCATCTCGATTCTGTCGCCGCAAACCTCGGTGGCGGTCAACTCGCAGAACGGCGAGTACATCGGCGTGGATAGCCAGTTCGACTATCGCACCACCGCGCTCGCAGGCACGCAGGCGACGCTGCTCGATCCGTTCAACCCGTCGCAGGCTTCGCTCGCGACCGCGCTGAACCTCGACTTCACGCAAGCCGTGCCGGGCGTGGTCACGACGACGCACGTCAATGCATCCACCGGCAATACGCCGACCGGAAAGATGATTTTCACGGGCGGTGTGTTCGGCTACCTGGATCTGTCGAACGCGGCCTCGCCGTACTTCACGATCGGCGCCTTCGTCCAGTAACGGGCGTGTGGCGCGCCGTCAGCGCGCCTCGACGCGTTCGCGCCCGGCTGCCGTCCGCGCCTTGCAGCGCGGCGACCGGCACAACGGCTGTCTTGCGCGCCGGCCTCGCGGCTACCCGCAAACGCGCGCCAATGCTCGTCCCGCTCGTCCCGCTCGCCTTGCGCCCGACGAGCGTCCAAGGAGGAATAACAACATGAGAAGAATCTGTCTCGCGATTCTGGCCGCATGCCTGTCGGTCAGCGCTCATGCACAGCATGCCGGCGACAACGTAGCCGTACTCGGCTGGTTCCACGTCATGCCGAAGGATTCGAGCACGCCGCTGACGACCAACGTCGCGCCGACGCCGATCAACACGCCGCTGCGCCTGCCGAACTCGTTCACATCGGCGGGCACGAGTCTGTCGACGAACACGGCCAACACGGTCGGCCTCGTATTCAGCCATTACCTGACCGATCACATTGCCGTGACGACCGTAGCCGGCGTGCCGCCCGTCTTCAAAATCTACGGGCACGGCACGATCAAGCCGCCGGGGCCGGCGGGCGCGCTCGGCCAGCAGGACATTGGCGATCCGCAAGCGAATCCGATCGTGAAAAGCGTGCGCCAGTGGAGCCCGGCGCTGCTCTTTCAGTACTACTTCAATGCACCGACGGCGAAGTTCAGGCCGTTTGTAGGCGTCGGCGTGTCGTACAACTGGTTTTCCGACATTCAGCTCAGTCAGAACTTCGTTCAATCGACGCAGGAGAACCTCGGCGCCATCCTCGCCGCGGGCGCGGGCAAGCCGGGCAAGACGCAGGTATCGGCGAAGGCTTCGTCGTCGTGGGCGCCGGTGTTCAACGCCGGGCTCGCGTACAACATCACGGACCACTGGGGTCTCGTGGCCTCGGTGACCTACATTCCGTTGAAGACGACCTCGTCGGTCATCATCAAGGCGGCGGACGGCACGGAGCTCGGTGTGTCGAGGGCCGAATTGAAAGCGGACCCGCTCATTTCCTTCCTCGCGGTTTCGTACAAGTTCTGACGAGGCCGGAATTTTGGGCAAAAAAAAGCCCGCCTAAGTTGGCGGGCTGAATCCATATCAGAGGAGACATGGAGGAGACAAGACGAACTATAGCAAATGGTTTGGTGCGACGCAACATGAAAATCAGGGTTCTCCCCTCTTGTTGCACTTTCGCCACATGTGCTTGCGACCGGCGCGGCGCAAACGCCGCGCTTCAGTGCCGGACCAGCGCCATCATCGCGCCAAAGCCGACGAAGACGCCGCCCGTCAGCCGATTGAACACTCGCGCGACGCTGCGGCTCTTCAGCCGGTTGCCGATGCGCGTGCCGAATCCCGCGTACACGAAATACCAACTCACCTCGATCACGGCGAACGTGGCGACCAGAATGCCGAACTGCGGCAGCTTGGGCAGCGAGGCTTCGATGAATTGCGGCAGCAGCGCGGCGGCAAACAGAATCGCCTTCGGATTGCTGCCCGCCACCAGAAAGCCGTTGCGAAACAGCGCGAGGCGCGAGCGTGCGGGCTTCGCGGCCAGTTCGTCGGCAGCGGACGCGGCGGCTTCGTCAGCGGGCGCGCGCCATGCCTTGATGCCGAGATACACGAGATAGGCCGCGCCGATCAAACGCAGCGCATCGAAGAGGGTCGGCCACGCTTCGAGAAAAACGCCGAGCCCCGCCGCCGACACCGCCAGCATCAGCACCAGCGCCGACAGGCAGCCTGCCATCGTCGCGCCCGTGCGACGCAGGCCGTGCCGCGCACCGTCGGTCATGACGAGCAGCATGTTCGGGCCGGGAATGGCGCACACGACAAAAACTGTGGCGACGAAAAGCCACCAGGTATGCAGACTCATGATGTTTCCGCTGGTTGGGGATTGGGGGGAGATTATCGCTTGAAGGGGGATTTTCTGTTGGCGGGGGGTTTGGCGGATGGGGTGGTTGCCGCGGTCGCCCGCGACATAGGCGGCCGGTAAGCCGCCAGCCGCCCATCAAATCACCGTCCGGCCCGCCGCGCCGCCACTTGCCCCAGCACCGCGAAATCCTTCTCACCGTCGCCATGCGCGACCGCTTCGATCAGACTGTCGCGGACGACGCTCGCAATCGGCAGCGGCGTCGTGACGGCGTCGGCGGCGGCCAGTGCGAGACGCAAGTCCTTCAGTCCCAAACGCGCCTTGAAGAGCGCCGGCTCGTAGCTGTTCTCGGCGATCATCTTGCCGTAGCCGGCATAGACCGGTCCCGGAAAAATGCCGCTCGTAATCACGTCGAGGAAATCCTGAATCGCGAGGCCATGTCCGGACACGAGCGCAGCGGCTTCGCCGAGCGTCTCGACGGCCGCGCCGAGCATGAAGTTCGCGGCCAGCTTGATCACGTTCGCCTGTTGCGGCAGCGAGCCGATGCGCCAGGTTTTCTGACCGATCGCGTCGAACACCGGCTGCACGCGGTCGATTGCCTCAGCCGGCCCGCCCGCCACAATCGTCAGCTTCCCGGCGGCGGCCACGTCAGGCCGGCCGAGCACCGGAGCGGCGACGTAATCGACACCGCGCGATGCGTGCGCGGTCGCGAGTTCCTCGGCGAGCGCAACGGAAATCGTCGCCATGTTGACGTGAATCAGCCCGCGGGGCGCATGCTCGAGCAACGACGCCGTCACGACTTCGCGCAGCGCGGCATCGTCGGCGAGCATCGAGAACACCGCGTCGCCGGCAAACGCTTCGGCCGGCGTGGCGACGATCCGTGCGCCTGCATCGGCGAGCGCTTGCGCGCGTTCCGGCGAGCGGTTCCACACGCGCACCTGGTGCCCCGCTTTCAGAATGTTTGCAACCATCGCGGCGCCCATCTCGCCGAGACCGATAAAACCGATGTCCATCTGTGGCTCCGTCTTCTAAAGATGTGGAAGTAAAGCACAGCCACGCGACAGATGCAGGAAAAGCACGCAACGGCGCGCAGTGCGATACTTCGACGATGGTCACCGCGACTTTCCGCTTCTACGAGGAGCTGAACGATTTTCTCGCCCGGCCGCTGCGCCGGCGCGCGTTCGCCTACGCATGCGCGCGTGACGCCACCACCAAGCACGCGATCGAATCGCTCGGCGTGCCGCATACCGAAGTCGAACTGATCCTGGTGAACGGCGAGTCCGTCGGTTTCTATCACCCGCTCGCGGACGGCGACCGCGTCGCCGTCTATCCGAAGTTCGAAGCGCTCGACATCCGTCCGCTGCTGCGCGTGCGCGAACGGCCGCTGCGCGTGGTTCGCTTCATCGCCGATGCGCATCTTGGCGGGCTCGCGCCGCTGCTGCGCCTGGCCGGCTTCGACACGCTCTACGACAACAACTTTCCCGACGCCCGCATCGAGGCGCTCGCCGCCGCGGAAGACCGCATCGTTCTCACCCGCGACCGCGAGCTGTTGAAACGCCGCACCATCACGCACGGCTGCTATATCCGCACGCTCAGGCCGCGCGAGCAATTGCGCGAAGTGTTCGAACGGCTGGATCTCGCAGGCAGCGCCCAGCCGTTCCGACTATGCCTGATGTGCAACGCGCCGCTAAGGCGCATTGCACGCGATGAAGTTGGCGACCGCGCGCCCGACGGCGTATTGGAGCGGCATAACCAGTTTGTCACCTGCGACGTGTGCCGTCGCGTGTTCTGGGAAGGCACGCACTGGCAACGAATGCGCGCGCTGATGGACAGCGTGGCGGCGACGCCGGCTCAATCGGAAGCTCCCAACGGTCGCGACGCGTCCGACGCTCGCGATGCAAGCGCGTCCGGCGTGGCGCCGTGAGACGCATAGGCCGTTCGTTCGCGCGGCGCCACGCACGGTGCGTACAATGCGGGATTACTTATCTGGCAGAGGCCTGACGTATGGCGATGAAAAAGACCGACCTTGAAAAAAACAAGGCACTCAAGCTCAACAACGCAATGAAGCAGTCCACCGCCGAGCGCTTCGGCAAAGCCGCCGCGGCGCCGGCACTCGATCGCCGCGAGCAGCGCAAGCTGGATCAGGCGCAGGGCCTCGTTCCGTTCGCGTGCAAGCTGAATAGCGAACTGGTCGCCGAATTGAAGGAGCGCGCCGCCGAGCATCCGGAAGGCATGACGGGACTGCTGAGCGAAGTGATCAAGCGCGGACTCGCGGGCTAAGTGCCGCGAACGCCGGCGCGGCATGTGCGCCTGCTTTAAGACGCGGGTTGACGACGTTTTGCGTTGGAAACGGCGCCGCCCTCTCCCGAACGGAGCGCAAATACAAAAAGGCCAGAGCACGAGCTCTGGCCTTTTTGCTTGGCGACTGCATTCGATCGGCTGACGAGCGCCGCACTAGCGGCGCGTACAACGAGCGAAGCAGCGCTGCCTGGCGAACGGGCGCCTGCTTAGTTCTGCGTGCCCTTGTCGTTCGTGCCGGCTGCCGATGCCGCTGCAGCGACCGGAGCGCGCTTGCCGTGCGACTTCAGCTTCTTGACGTGGTGCTTCTTCGGTGCGCTAGCTGCAGCGGCCGGAGCGGCTGCGTCCGATGCTTGTGCGAAAGCTTGAACCGAGACCAGCGCGATCGATGCAGCTGCGAGCGAGACGATAACTTTTTTCATGTGTTGTTCCCCAAACCTAACGACTGAGTCAGTGTGAATGAAATAGCTGCACGGCGAAGCACGCAGGACTCAGGCGCCCTGCCGCTCCCCGCGGGAGAGTATTACCTGGCGTAGGGAGTTTGTCATGCGCAAAACCCGATATGTATTTTCCTGGAGACAGCTCGCTTTCGAGACGCTTTCACCCACAAGCGCGCGATACCAGGGAGATTCCCTGGCCCGCCGTCAGACGAGGTTGCGCAGCAGGCTCGCGGTCTCGAGCAGCGTCGGCAGAACGCGGTGCAGCGCGGCGTTCGCCGATTCTTCGCCGATCGGCATGCTCACGCTGATCGCCGCGACGACCGTGCCATGCCGGTCGCGCAAGGGCACCGCGACGCCGCGCACGCCGAGCTCGAGTTGCTGATCGGTGACCACGTAGCCGTTGCGCCGGATTTCGCCGAGCACTTCGCGCAGCCTTTCGATGGTGGCATACGTGTGCGGCGTGAACACCTTGATCGGATACGACGCGAGCCATTGCTCGATGCTCTCGGGCGCCTGAAACGCCAGCAACACCAATCCCGCCGACGACAAAGGCGCCGGCGCGCGCGAGCCGAGCACGAAGCCGACCGCCATCGCCCGATTCACGCCGTTGCGGGCGACGTAGACCACATCGTGTTCGTCGAGAATCGCGACCAGCGCCGTTTCCTGAAGCGTCGCCGTGATCCGTTGCAGGAAGGGCTGGACCGTGCGCGGCAAGCGTGCGGAGTCGAGGTACGACTGCCCGAGCCGCAGCACACGCGGCGCGAGCCAGAACAGCTTGCCGTCCGTGTCGACGTAGCCGAGTTCGCGCAGCGTCAGCAGATAGCGGCGCGCCGCCGTGCGCGACAAGCCGGCGCGGCCGGCTACTGCCGTGGGCGTCATGCGCGCGTGCTCTTCGTCGAATGCCTCGATGATCGCCAATGCCTTCGCGGCGCCGGCGATCCAGTCTTTGTCGTCCATCGGTTGCCTGAGATTTTCGCCCGCTAATGTGGCGATGCGACCGTCGCCATGCCGCCAGCGTCGGCCGCGCGAAATACGGGGCATGCGGCGGATCACCGAATGCAGTTGATTGCGCGCAATTGTGCCCGAAGCCGTGGCGTCTTCGCGCGATTATCGCGCGCGAGGACGGTGGCCTGTCACGCCGTGCGTCGGGTTGTAGTGGGGCGAATCGGTGTGCGTTTTAACTTAAGCGCGCGCAAGCGGAAGCGGTACGACCGAGTGCCGCAGCGACGACCGCTCAAGCGGCTCGCGGATGCGTATAGAGGTGCGGGGAGTCGGCCGTCGGCGGAAAAACGCACCAGCAGCCGTCGTCGTGGCGAAAGAAGAAGAGTCCGCGCGAGCCGGTAGCGGCGTCAGCCGCGGAAGTCTCGACGCGCACATAGCGTCGGCCGCCGACGCGCGTGCGGCTGAATTCGGTGACGTGGACCGCCGCCGAAGGCGCCGGCGCGAGCCATTTGTCGACGAGGAAACGCAACGACTGTTCGCTCGCGGCTCTCATGATCCGCTCCTCGCCGGCTTGTTTTCCGGGGCTTCGCGGGTGGTGTCGGTATCGTCGTTGGATTGACTGTCGCGCGAGGCTTCGTCCCGCTCGGCCGATGCAAGCGCCATATCCCGGTTCGTCGCCGCCGCCCGCAGCGTGCTGCAATGGGTAGCATGTCTGATATCCGAGAGAAGACGGACCAACTGTCGTGCTGTTCTGCGCTTCATTCCACACCCCCGCACCGCACCAATAACTTCAGAAAACACTTTAACTCTATGCCTCGATCGGGCATTGCCAAAGCTTTTTGACGAAATAGCAACACTCACGCTTGCAAAAAGAGAGTCGCAAGCTTCGTACCGCCACGTTCAATGTGCGCTTCGCGCTGTAAGCGGTCTGTACGCTCGCGAGCAAACGGCAGACGAAAGACAACCGCGCGCAGAACGCGGCGCCGACTATGAGTTATCCACACGAGCCTTTGCATAACCTCGGGACAGTGCATGGAACAGGCTGTGCGCGAAATCTTGATAAGACCGACTTCGCTGCCGACCGCCCCAAACTTATCCCGGCTTCGTAGTTTTTCTACAGAGTCGTCCCGCGGGGTTATCGAATTCCCATTACCTTGATGTAACGGAAGAATCAGCGGTTATCCACAGAGCGGGCTAACCTTTGTTAACTACTACTACGTATGTATACGAAGGAAGTAAACGACATAGGAGAACTGCCGCCGCGCGCCGCTTTTGCAAGCGAAGCGCGCTGCGTTCAGCGGCGAGGCAGTGGTGAGGAGTCAGTGAAGAATCAATGAAGAGTCAGCGAAGCGTGCCGGCTTCGCTCGCCGGTTGGACGGAGGCGGCCTTGCCGATCAGCTCCGGCGTTTCGGACACCGGCACGGACACCGGCGCGGACATCGGCGCAGACATCGACGCAGATGCGGGCGGCGCTGCCTCGACCGGCATCGGCAACAGATGCGTTTCGATGCGGTCGTTGACCACCGGCTGGGTGCGCACGACCGTCTGCAGATAATGATCGACGAGACCAAAGAAACGGTCGTAGAACTTGCCGGACGGAATGGTCTCGCTGGAAATCTTCACCATGGCGTCGCTGTTCGAGCGGATCGGCAGCGACAGCGACCCGAGCACACTCAGGCCAACGCTCGCCGACGTATCGCTCTTCTTCAGCGCGAAGCCGTTCTGCACCGCATTCACGTAGACGATGCTCGTACTGCTCGCCTCCTCGCCCGGCGTGCACACAACGTGAAATTCGACGACAACATGCGTATCGCCGGACGGCTGAAAGTTCTTGGTGCCGTCGACGGTATCGTTGCGCGTCATCGTCGTCAGATAGCCCTGGCTCAGCAGCGCGCGGCGCGCGGCTTCGCAGGTGTCGGTCACGCTCGAATTGAAATTGCGCGCGTACGGACTCGCGCCGGTTTCGAACAACTCCTGCTGGAATTTCGGCGTGGGGGCGCTGCTGCAAGCGGCGAGCAGCATCAGGCCGCACAGCGAGGCCACGGTGGTTTTGAAAAGCGAGGTGGACATGGTCAATCTAAAAAGCGCTGCGTACATGCGGACGAGCCGCGAGGGAAATGCATTGTAGAGCGGTTGACGCTTGTGCGTAAAAAGCGTGCAGCGAAGCCGACGGTGCGCGAGTGGCGGCCGTCTGTCGGTGTCTGGTGGATGGGGGGATGGTGAAGATGGCAGCACTGAATGAGTGCCGCTGGGACTGCCGCTAGGGCCGCAGGTGCCGCCAGGGCTACCTTGACGACGCTCCGCCCTGCACATCAGCGAAGAAACGCAAACAAGCGCCGCCGATTAATTCGCCACCGCGGCAAGCCCCGCCGACGCTACCGCCCCACTTGCACCGACATTAGTGGCCGCCGTATTAGCACCCGCCGCGTTAGCCGGAGCGACAGCGCCTCCATTACTCGCGTTGCCGGGCGCAGACGAGCAACGACCTGTCGCGTGAGCGTCGCACGCATCGGTCTTCGCGTTGAGATTCTTGATGGGGTCTTGCGGCGTGGCCACGCCCGCAAAGTCGCCGGCGCGCAAGCTGACTTTCTGCGCGTACGCTTGCGAGCCGCCGTAGCTCTTGAGCGCGGCGTTCATGTCGCCGTTGGCCGAGCGCATGTAGCCGTACAGAATCGCCGAGCCGACCTCGATGTTCGCCGTCGGTTCGGTGAGATCCTTCACGTTTCTCAGAAGCCCGCGATGCGCGCTCGGCACCACCTGCATCAGCCCGGTCGCGCCGTTGGCGCCCTTGGCCTTTTCCTTGAAGCGGGATTCGATCGAGATGATCGCGAGCAGCAGCGCCGGCGGCAACGAATATCTGGATGCCGCCGATTGAACCGCATCGGATATTTTCTCGGCCTTTTCCTTGGCGAGCCCGAATTTCTGCGTCAGATAGGCGGACACGCGGTCGCCATTTTCCTCAGCCACCGCGGATTGCGCGAGGCCAAGCGAAAGCAGAATCAGGCAGAGTAACCGGCTCATGGGGAAGGTCTGAGGAAAAGTCTGCGCATTATAACCTTGCCTAAAAAATTGGCATCTCTTGAATTGAATGCGGATGCAAAGCAAAGTGCCGGCGCGCGCGAGCCGTGCATGGCGAGGCTCGCAGCGCCGCGTCACTGCTTGTCCGCGCCGTTTGTGGACGCAGATATTTGGTCCGTTAGTTGCAAACTAGCGAATCAACCGGGCCTATGGCAACGATCGGCGCATAAGCTAAACCGCCCCGTTCCCGCGGATTTGAGACAATGACGTTCGCGCCGTGGACGGCCATCCGTCTGCGGCAATCACAGGCTTATCAAACCCGAGACGTCTTCTGTATGAGCAAGACCGCATTTATCCCGAGCGTCCCCGCCGCGTCAGAGGACGATTTCGACATATCGACGACGTCCAGGCTGGTGGGCTATCGACGCTTCTTCGGCGTGTTGAAGGTCGTCCGAACCACGGACGGCCGCGTGCTGTTCCCGTTCGACGGCGCGCCCGAACTCGGGCCGTACCCGACGAAGCTCGAAGCGGTCGCCGCGGCACAGGTCTACGGCGAGCACATCGTCACGAGCGACCTCGCGCGGCCGGAGTTGTGAGACGCATAAGCGGCACGTGTGGCACAGGTGCCGCGCGGTGCATGGCCGCGGTTGCATAAACGAAAGATGCAATAAAAAAACGCCGGCTAGCCGGCGTTTTTTTGCTGGATGCGCTATTCAGACAGACCCGCAACGCCCCCCCGCCCTCACTCCACCGTCACCGATTTCGCCAGATTCCGCGGCTTATCGACATCCGTGCCACGCGCGCAAGCCGTGTGATATGCGAGCAACTGCAGCGGCACCACATGCAGGATCGGCGAAAGCACACCATAGTGTTCAGGCATGCGAATCACATGCAGACCTTCGTCGTTGACGATCTTCGTGTCCGCGTCGGCGAAAACGTAGAGCTGGCCGCCGCGCGCACGCACTTCCTGTATGTTTGACTTCAGCTTCTCCAGCAACGCGTCGTTCGGCGCGACGGTGACCACCGGCATCGCCTCGGTCACGAGCGCGAGCGGCCCGTGCTTCAACTCGCCAGCGGGATAAGCTTCCGCGTGAATGTAGGAGATCTCCTTCAGCTTAAGTGCGCCTTCCAGCGCGATCGGATAATGCATGCCGCGTCCGAGAAACAGTGCATGTTCCTTGCGCGAAAATTCCTCCGACCACGCGATGATTTGCGGCTCCAACGCCAGCACGCTATTGAGCGCAGCCGGCAGATGGCGCAGTTGCCTGAAGTATTCGGCCTCCTGCTCCGGGCTCACACGTCCACGCAGCTTCGCAAGCGTGACGGCCAGCACGAATAGCGCGACGAGCTGAGTAGTGAATGCCTTCGTCGACGCGACGCCGATTTCGCGGCCCGCATGCGTGAGGAACGCGAGCTCGGTCTGACGCACCATCGCGCTCGTGCCGACGTTGCACACCGCCAGCGTATGCCGATGCCCAAGCGTCTGCGCATGCTTGAGCGCCGCGAGCGTGTCCGCGGTTTCGCCCGACTGCGAGATCACCACGACGAGCGACTTCGGATTCGGCACCGACTCGCGATAGCGATACTCGCTGGCAATTTCGACTTGCGTCGGAATCTTCGCGATCGACTCGAGCCAGTACTTCGCCGTGAGCCCCGAGTAGTAGCTCGTGCCGCACGCGAGGATCAGCAGATTGTCGATGTCCGCGAACACCTTGCCGGCGCCCTCGCCGAACAGCGACGCGTCGAACGAATCGGACGGCGGAATCGTGTCCGAGATCGCGCGCGGTTGCTCGAAAATCTCTTTCTGCATGAAGTGGCGATACGGGCCGAGCTCGACCGCGCCGCCGTACGCCGCGACCTGACGTACTTCGCGCAGCGCTTCGTTGCCCTCGCGATCCGCGATCCGCACGCCTTCGAGCGTCAACTCGCAGACGTCGCCTTCTTCCAGGAAAATGAAGCGCTCGGTGCTGCCCGCGAGCGCGAGCGCGTCGGACGCGAGGAAGTTCTCGCCGTCGCCAAGCCCGACCACGAGCGGCGAACCCTGGCGCGCGCCGACCACCGTATGCGGCTGGTCTTTATGCAGCACCGCGATCGCATAAGCGCCGTGCAGTTGCCCGACGGCCTCGCGCACGGTCGCGAACAGATCGCCGCGATACAGGCTGTGAATCAGATGCGCGATAACCTCTGTGTCGGTCTGCGAGACAAACGTGTAACCCTTGCCACGCAGCATCTCGCGCAACGACTCGTAATTCTCGATGATGCCGTTGTGTACCAACGCCAGCGCATCTTTCGAGAAAATCGGATGCGCGTTGTCGGTCACGGGCGCGCCGTGCGTCGCCCAGCGCGTATGCGCAATACCGGTGATGCCGCCGAGTTGGCTCTCGCGCACCTGCTCGTCCAGATCGGCGACGCGCGCCACGCTGCGCGCGCGCGCCGGGCCGCTTTCGCCGAGCACCGCGACGCCGCACGAATCGTAGCCGCGATATTCGAGCCGCCGCAGTCCTTCGATCAGGACGGGGACGATATTACGTTGCGCTGCCGCGCCGACAATGCCGCACATGGTCTTGTTCCTATTCAGTGCTGGAATGTGCGAAGGCGCGCGTCGCGGCGCCCACGCTCTTCGTCAATTCTTCTTTTTGGCCGGGCGTACATAGCCCGTCTTGCTGGTTTGCGTCTTGTCGTTCAGCACGAGCGCGTCCGCTTCGACATCCTTCCAGACCGTCGTGCCCGCCGCGATTGTCGCGCCGCGCTTCACGCGCACCGGCGCAACGAGTTGCGTGTCGGAGCCGACGAACACGTCGTCTTCGATGATCGTGCGGAACTTGTTCGCGCCGTCGTAATTGCAGGTGATGGTGCCCGCGCCAATATTCACGCGTGCGCCAATATCCGAGTCGCCGATATAGGTGAGGTGATTCGCCTTCGAGCCGTGGCCGAGCACCGCGTTCTTCACTTCGACGAAGTTGCCGACGTGCGATTCGTCCTTCAGCGACGCGCCTGGGCGCAGCCGCGCATACGGTCCGAGCACGACGTGCGCGCCGACTTCCGCGCCTTCGATATGCGTGAACGCATCGACCCGCGTGCCTGCGCCAATGCTCGCGTTACGGATCACGCAGTTCGGTCCGATCGTCACGTTATCGGCAAGCGTGACGCGGCCTTCGAATACGCAATTCACGTCGATGGACACATCGCGGCCGCATTCGAGTGTGCCGCGCACATCCACGCGCGCCGGGTCGGCCAGCGTCACGCCTGCCACGAGCAACGCGTCCGCTGTATTGCGCTGGTGAATCCGCTCGAGTTCGGCAAGCTGCTGCTTGCTGTTCACGCCGAGCGTTTCCCACTCGTCCTGCGGCTGCGTGGTGACGACGTCGAGACCCGCTTCGATCGCGAGTTCCACGGCGTCGGTCAGATAGAACTCGCCTTGCGCGTTATCGTTCTTCAGCGCGGCGAGCCAGCCCGACAGCGGGCCGGTCGGCGCAACGACGATGCCGGTGTTGATCTCGTCGATGAGAAGCTGATCGGCGCTCGCATCTTTCTGTTCGACGATGCGCGACACATTGCCTTGCGGATCGCGCACGATGCGGCCGTAGCCGCTCGGGTCCGCGAGCTTCACGGTGAGCACGCCATAAGCGCCGCCACCTGTGCCCTCGCCTGCACCCTCGCCCGCGCGCTCGACAAGCGCCTGCAAGGTGCTGGCGCGCGTGAGCGGCACATCGCCATACAGCACGAGCGTTGGCACCGAAGGATCGAGAAGCGGCAACGCCTGCTGCACGGCGTGGCCAGTGCCGAGCTGTTGCTCCTGCACGGCGAACTGGACGTCGGGCGCGGCGACCGCTTCGCGAACCGCCTCGGCGCCGTGGCCGATTACCACGACAAGGCGCGTGGGCTTCAGCGTGCGGGCAGTGTCGATGACATGAGCGAGGAGCGGCCGGCCGGCCAGGGGATGGAGCACCTTGGGCAGCGCGGAACGCATGCGCTTACCGGTGCCTGCCGCCAAAATCACGATGTTCATGGCGTCGGCATATAGACTAGTTTGGAGCCGACGATTCTATCACGCACCCTCTCGCGAAAATGGCCGCGAAAGCGGCCACATTGCAAGCGAAAGTAAGCGAAGAAGCGCCTTTTATGCGGGACTTCCGGTCACAGATCGTCGAACTGGACAATGGAGATAGGCCGCGCCGCACCGAGCGGCGCACCGTCACTCGCATCGGTCGAACACGGTTCTTCGTCGAATGCGATGTCGCCTTGCGGGTCGGCCTCGCCGGTCGCGCGCAAATCCGCGAACGGAAACAGCTTGTGATCCATCAGATGCGACGGCACGACGTTCGTCAACGCATTGAACATGTTCTCGATGCGGCCCGGAAAGCGCTTCTCCCAATCGCGAATCAGCGCCTTCATTTCCGCACGCTTCAGGTTCGGCTGACTGCCGCACAGATTGCACGGAATGATCGGGAATTCACGCAGCTCGGCGTACTTTTCCAGATCGGTTTCCTTCACGTAAGCGAGCGGACGGATCACGATGTTTTTGCCGTCGTCCGATTGCAGCTTGGGCGGCATGCCCTTCAGCTTGCCGCCGTAGAACATGTTGAGCAGCAGCGTTTGCAGAATGTCGTCGCGATGATGGCCGAGCGCGATCTTGGTCGCGCCGAGTTCGCCCGCCACGCGGTACAGAATGCCGCGCCGCAGCCGCGAGCACAGCGAGCACGTGGTCTTGCCCTCGGGCACCAGCCGCTTGACGATGCTGTAGGTGTCCTGATTCTCGATATGAAACGGAATGTCCAGTTGCTTCAGATACTCGGGCAGCACGTGTTCGGGAAAGCCGGGCTGCTTCTGATCGAGGTTGACCGCGACGATGTCGAAGTTGATCGGCGCGCGCTCGCGCAGGCGCATCAGCACGTCGAGCATCGCGTAGCTGTCCTTGCCGCCCGACAGGCACACCATCACCTTGTCGCCGTTCTCGATCATGTTGAAGTCGCCGATCGCCTGGCCCACCAGGCGCGCGAGCCGCTTGAAGAGCTTGTTGTTCTCGTACGCCTCTTTCTGCTCGCGGCGCGTGAGCGGCGACTTTTCGCGAGCGGCGGGCGCGGCGGCGTCCATGATTTCGGGAGCGTTCATGGCTCAGTCCTCTTTGATTCGGAATACTTCGACGCCCACCGCGTCGCAGTCGGGATACACATCGGGCTTTTCCGTCGACACGCGCGCGGCCCGCACTTGCGGATGCTCGAGCATGGTCTTCACCAGATCGTCGCACAGCGTTTCCTGCAGATGAATATGACCTTGCTCGACGCGGCGCGAAATGGTGGATCGCATGAAGTCGTAGTCGACGACTTCGGCCAGCTTGTCTTCAACCGGCGTGGACAGCGCGAGCGGCACGAACAGTTCGACGTTGATCACCACGCGCTGTTCGCCGCGCTTTTCGAAGTCGTGCACGCCGATGTTGATGTGCACTTCGTAATTGCGCAGAAAGAGCCGGCGGCAATCGGCAAGCCGGGGATGCGAAAGAGCGGCAAACATGTTCGTTCCAGTCCAAAAAAGCGTGCGTGGCACGCAAGGGGGCGCAAGCGGTGCTTCAGGCGCCCGTCAAAAACATCACGTCGCGCGGCAGCGGCACGAGGTGCTGCCCGCCGTCGACAACCAGCGTCGTTCCAGTGACGCCGCTTGCATCCGCGAGATACAGCGCGGCGGCGACGACATCTTCGGGCCGCGACGCGCGACCCAACGGCGTAACCGTGTGAGCCGCCGCGAAACTTTCCGGCGTCTGATCGGCGGATTGCATCGTGAGGCCCGGCGCAAGCCCGACCACCCGCACCTTCGGCGCCAACGCCTGCGCAAGCGCGACCGTGGCGGTCTGCAACGCCGCCTTCGACAGCGTATAGGACAGGTAGTCCGGGTTCATGTTGTACAGCTTCTGATCCAGCACGTTGATGACCACGCTGCGCTGCGTTTCGTCCGTCAGCGCGGCTTGCGGCGTCGCGTCGTACAGCATGCGCGCGAGCACGAGCGGCGCGCCGAGGTTCATCGCGGTCAGCTTCAGCAGCAGTTCATAGCCGACGTCGAGCGCGGTGTCTTCCTCGAAGCGCGAGGCGTTGTTCACGATGCACGCCGGCCGGCCGAGCGCGGCGATGCAGGCCGGCAACAGGCCCGTGACTTGGGCCTCATCGCCCAGTTCGGCGTGCAAGGCCACCGCTCGGCGGCCCATGCCGACGATTTCCGCGACCACCTCTTCGGCTTCGTGCCGCGAGGCGCCGTAGTGGACCGCCACGTCCCAGCCGCGCGCGGCAAAGCCAAGCGCGAGCGCGCGTCCGATGCGGCGCGCGGCGCCGGTAATCAGCACGACGCGCGGCGTTTCAGGGGCGCGGGCGCCGGCAGTGTCCGTGGAAGCGGTCATTTACAATGCGGGGATGAATCCGAAAGCTCACCAACCCGATAGTTTACCTGCTCCCGGCTCAAGCGCGCTCGCGCAGTCAGAAGCGCTCGTCGCCCGGATTCGCGCGGAACTCGACGATGCCGGCGGCTGGTTGCCGTTCGACCGCTACATGGAGCGCGCGCTGTACGCGCCCGGACTCGGCTATTACAGCGGCGGCGCCCGCAAATTCGGGCTGCGCGGCGACGACGGCAGCGACTTCGTCACGGCGCCCGAACTGTCGCCGCTCTTCGCGGCCACGCTTGCGCGGCCCATCGCCGAAGCGTTGCAGGCAAGCGGCACGCGCGACGTGATGGAGTTCGGCGCGGGCACCGGCAAACTCGCGGCCGGCCTGCTCAACGCACTGGCTGCACTCGGCGCCGAGTTCGACAGCTATTCGATCGTCGACCTTTCCGGCGAATTGCGCGAGCGTCAGCGCGAAACCATCGCAGCCGCGGCGCCCGCGCTCGCCGCCAAAGTGCGCTGGCTCGACGCGTTGCCCGAGCGCTTCGAAGGCGTGGTGATCGGCAACGAGGTGCTGGACGCGATGCCGGTGCGGCTGTTCGCTTCCGTCGACGGCGCGTGGCGCGAACGCGGCGTCGTCTGGCGCGACGGCCGGTTCGCATTTGAAGACCGTGAAATGTCCGCGTCGGCCGATACGGCGCTGCTCTCGGAAATCGACACCGGCGGCGGCGACTACGTCGCGGAGACGCACGACGCCGCTCGTGCCTTCACGCGGACCATCTGCACGATGCTCGCGCGCGGCGCGGCGTTTTTCATCGACTATGGCTTCCCGCGTCACGAGTACTACCATGCGCAGCGCGCGCAAGGCACGCTGATGTGCCACTACCGGCATCGCGCGCACGGCGATCCGTTTGTTTATCCGGGCTTGCAGGACATTACCGCGCACGTGGAATTTACCGGCATTGCCGAAGCGGGCGTCGAGACCGGCGCGGACCTGCTGGGCTTCACATCGCAAGCCCGCTTCCTGCTGAACGCGGGCATTACGGATGCGCTTTCCGAAATCGATCCCGCCGACACCGCACGCTTTCTGCCCGCGGCGAATGCGGTGCAGAAGCTGTTGTCGGAGGCCGAGATGGGCGAGCTCTTCAAGGTGATCGCGTTCTCGCGCGGACTCGAAGACACGCTGCAGGCGTTTGCAAGCGGCGACCGGTCGCATACGTTGTGACGCCGGGATACACGTCATGATCCGCTGGCTGCTGACCACGTTCGTTGCTCTCGCGGTGCTGTCGGCCTGCTGGCCGTGGCTTCGCAAGCTCGGCATTGGACGCATGCCCGGTGACGTGACCGTGCGTCTTTTCGGACGCGAATATCATTTCCCGTTCATGTCGACGCTGTTGCTGTCGATGCTGCTGTCGTTTATCGCGCGGCTTTTGTAGCTGCGGTTTCTCGAACGCGGTTTGCGCTGACAGGCAACGGCGGCCCGTGCATCGAGCGTTTCACTCCAGCGCCGCCGCCACCGCCCGCACACGCTCCTGATGCACCGCGTCCTTGATGCCGGCCGGCGCATCGGCGAGTTGCTTCGCGACCGCACCCGCATCCACGCCGCGCGCCGCGACGAGCGCGACTCTCAAGCGCTCGGCCTGCGGATAGTCGCGCGCCTCGAAACCGAGCCGCCCGCGCGCGTCGGCTTCGCAAGCCTGCAAGGCTTCGGCAAAACGCGACGGCTTGCGAATCGCGTCGCTGCGCTCGAGCAGGCGCACGAGCGCGGCCGCGCCCATTTCCATCACGCGATGAATGTTGCCGTGCTCGCGCGCCACCAGCAATGCGAGATCGCGGCATTCGTTCGGCACGCGCAGGCGCTCGCACAGCGGCTTGAGCAGATCCACGCTGCGCCCTTCGTGGCCTAGATGCCGGGGCAGGATGTCTTCAGGCGTAGTGGCTTTGCCGAGGTCGTGCGTGAGCGCGGCGAACCGAACGGGCAGCGCGTAGCCTTGCTGCGCGGCGTGGTCGAGCACCATCATGACGTGCACACCGGTGTCGACCTCGGGGTGATAGTCGGCGCGCTGCGGCACGCCGAATAGCGCATCGATTTCCGGCAGAATGCGCGCCAACGCGCCGCACTCGCGCAGCACGTCGAACATGCGCGACGGCTTCTTTTCCATCAGGCCACGCGACACCTCCTGCCACACGCGTTCGGCGACGAGCGCATCCACTTCGCCGTCGGCGACCATCTTGCGCATCAGCGCGAGCGTCTCGGGCGCGACGCTGAAATCGGCGAAACGCGCGGCAAAGCGCGCGATTCGCAGGATGCGCACGGGGTCTTCGAGAAACGCGTCGCTGACGTGGCGAAAAAGTTTCGCCTCGAGATCGCGCTGACCGCCGAACGGATCGATGACCGGCCCTGTCAGCTCGCCGTCGGGGCGCACTTCACGCGCCATCGCGTTGATGGTGAGATCGCGGCGCGCCAGGTCTTCCTCGAGCGTCACGTCGGGCGCATAGAAAAACTGGAAGCCGTGATAACCGGCCGCGGTCTTGCGCTCGGTTCGCGCGAGCGCGTACTCCTCATGCGTCTGCGGATGCAGGAACACAGGAAAGTCCTTGCCCACCGGACGGTAACCCTGCGCGATCATCTGCTCGGGCGTCGCGCCGACCACCACGTAATCGCGGTCCTGCACTGGCACGCCCAGCAATTCGTCGCGAATCGCGCCGCCTACTGCATAGATATTCATGGGCATTCGTCTAGATACGCGATGGTGTGCGTCTCGCTCAACGCGTCGTCGATCCAGGCTTTCACTGCGGGCTGTGCGCTCAGTCGGCGAACATAAGCCAGCGACGTCTCGGACAACGGCGGCTGCCACGTCCTGAAGCGCATGGCCACCGGCGCATACATCGCGTCGGCAATGCTGAACTCGCCGAACAGGAACGGACCGCCATAGGTATCGAGGCAGTCACGCCACATCGCCTCGATACGCGCGATGTCGGCCAGCACGCCCGGCGTCGCGTTCTTGCCGGCAAACGACGCGCGAATGTTCATCCACATATTCGAGCGCAGTTCGCCGAAGCCCGAATGCATCTCCGCGCTGACGCTGCGAGCATGCGCGCGCCCCGCCGCATCGCGCGGCCACAGCGCGTGCTGAGGAAAGCGCTCGGCGAGCGTTTCGGCGATGGCGAGCGAGTCCCACACGGCAAGACCCGCGTCGTCGATCAGACAGGGAATCTTGCCGGGACCGTTCGGCGCCTGCTCGAGCACCGCGGCATTGGTGCCGGGCTGATTCAGATGGATCAGCACTTCGTCGAATGCGATGCCGAAATGCCTGAACAGCAGCCACGGCCGCATCGACCACGACGAATAGTTCTTGTCACCAATAAGCAGCTTCATGCGGGTTCGTATGAGAAGTAGAGAAAAAGTCAGCGGCCCGCGCTCGCGCGGAACGTGTCGAAACGCGAACGTGCCGACGCGCCGGTCAGATACACCGGCGCGATCGTTTCGATGCTGGCCGGCTCCAGGCCGAGCTCGGGCGCGAGCGGGCGGCTTAGCACGTTGTCCTGTTTCATCGAATCGAGATTGTCGCGCGTGATGACCGGTTCGCCCGGCGCCAACTCGAACGTCATGGCCTGCATACGCGCGAGCGCTTCGGGCAGACGGATGATGCTGGCATGCCGGCCGATCACGTCGCCGCAATATCTGACGAGTTCTTCGAGCGTATAGACGCTCGGGCCGCCGAGTTCATAGGTCTTGCCGTTGGCCGCATCGAGGTCGAGCACGTTGACGATCGCCTTGGCGACGTCGCCGACATAGACCGGCTGGAACTTCGCGTCCGGCATGGCGAGCGGAATCACCGGAAAGATGCGCTGCAAGAACGCGAACTTGTTGAGGAACTGGTCTTCCGCGCCGAACACGACGGAAGGCCGGAACACCGTCCACGCGAGATTCGCCGCGTGCACCGCTTTCTCGCCGTCGCCCTTCGAGCGCGCGTACATGCTCGGGCCGTTCGAATCGGCGCCGAGCGCGCTCAAATGAATCAGCCGATGCACGCCCTTGCCTTCGCAAGCCGCCGCGATTTTAGTGGGCAATTCGACGTGCGCGCGCGCGAACTCGGGACCATACGGCGTGCGGCGTTTGCCATGCAGCGTGCCGACGAGATTGATCACGCAGTCTGCGCCTTCGACAAAACGCGCGAGCTGGACCGGATCGAATACATCGGTTTCGATCACGTCGATGGGCAGCAGCGTGAGATGGCGCGCGTTGTAACGCCGCCGTGTGGCGATGCGCACGTCCTTGCCCATTTCAACGAGGGCGTTGACGAGATGGCTTCCGATAAACCCGGAACCGCCGATGATCGCAATGGCTTTATGTCGCATTTTCGACTCCCTGGTGGAAGCCGCGGCAACGGCTGGCGTGGCGCACCGCCGCCTCGCAATTGCAGCGAGGCAGCGGCGGCACGGCGCTTACGGTGCGATGTAACCCAGACGCGCCTTCAGCGATTGCGGACGGCCTTCGAACAATGCCGCGTAGTAGACCGTGTTGGACAACACATTCTTGACGTAGTCGCGCGTTTCCTGGAACGGAATCGCCTCGGCGAAGATCGCGCCTTCAACCGGGTGCTGCAACGTCTGCCGCCAGTTGCGCGGACGGCCCGGACCGGCGTTGTAACCCGCGGTGGCCAGCACGGCCGAACCGTCGAACTGATTGTAGATCATCGACAGGTAGTTGGTGCCGAGCAGAATGTTTGTATTGATGTCGTTCATCTGCTCGCGAGAAATCGGGCCGAGGCCGATCTTCTTCGCGACCAGTTGCGCGGTGGCGGGCATCAACTGCATCAGGCCGCTCGCGCCGACTTCGGAGCGCGCGTTCATGATGAAGCGCGATTCCTGGCGGATCAGCCCGTAGGCCCATTCCACGTCCAGCCCGTTCGACTGCGCATCGCGCTCGACAATGTCGCGGAACGGCGACAGATAGCGCAGCGAGAAGTCGTGTTCGGTTTTCGTGCGATCCGCCGTGTTCACCGCGCGGTCGTACAACTGGATACGGCGCGCGTATTCGGCGGCGGCCAGCAACTGACGGTCGCTCATGTTGCGCAGCGGCCAGTTCCATTCGCGATTGCCTTCGAGCCGCAGATTCAGCGCGTAGAAGCGCTGCGCGAGATCGAAGCCTGGCGTATTGCCGGCCTGCTGGATTTCGGAATCGGTGACCGTGGTTTTTGGCGGCACCGCGATCTTCTGGCCGAGTTCTTCCGCGGCGAGTTGGCCGTAGAAGTTAAAGCCCTGCGAGATCGACTCGAATTCCTGGTTAGCCGTGGTCGTGTCGCCCGCCTGCTTGAGCGCGCGGCCATGCCAGTAAGTCCACGAAGGCTGGTTGCGCAGCGCGGCCGGCATCTGTTCGATCGACCAGCGCACCATGTTCCAGTCTCCGGCGAGCAACGCGGTGCGCGTGCGCCATTCGTAGGCGGGATTCGAGAGCGGCGCGTTGGCCGACAGCCGATACCAGTCCGCGGCGCTCGGCATCTGCTTGGCCGCCGCCTGATACGCAATCGTGCCCCAGCCGATGGCCCGCTCCGGCGAATTCAGCGAAGGCGCCACCGACGCAAACGTAGCCGCGGCCATGGCCGGATCGTTGCGCGCCATGCGCGTGATCGCGAGCAATGCGAGTTGATGCGATTGCGGATCGGCGCCGACGCCGCGCGCGAGCAGCAGCGGCGGCGTGCTGGTGGCCTGGCCGAACAGCACGGGATCGGGCGCCTGGCTGCCGAGCGCGTCGACGAGCTTGCTGCCGGTATTCGTGTAGTTCTGTTCGTAGGCGAGACGGATCTGCTGCCAGACGTCGTCGGTGCTGAACTGCTTGTTGACGCCGAGGATCGTGATCAGATCGACGCAGCCGTCGCCGTACCATTTCGGATCGACGAGCAGCGCGCGCGCCGCGTCCGCGACATTCTCGCCGCGCGACGCACGCGATTCGAGCGCGTAGCACTTCACCTGCGTGTCGTCGTTCAGCACGAAGCGCGCGTATTGCTGGTCGAAGTTGCGCCAGTCGTGGCGCGAGCCGAGCACCGTGAGGTAGTCGTTGCGCATGCGGTCGGCAATGGCCTGGCCGTCGTACTTCTGCAGGAACGCGAGCACCGGCGCGTCGGGTGCGTCGACGCGCGCGTGGCCGCCCGAATCGAAGAGCTGCGGCTTGATCTGGAAGTACTCCAGATAAGAAGGCGCCGGATAGCCCGGAATCATGCTCGCGAGCTGCGCCGCGCGCGCCGCGTCGTTATTGCGGGCAGCCTCGCGCAACTGGACGAAAATCTGGTCGTCGTTGGTGAGCTGCGAAATGGGAAGAGGCTTGACGGCTGACGCGGTGCTACATGCGACGAGAGCGGCTGCGGCAAGCGCCATACCGGCCGCGCGATATACTCGATAAAGACTTTTTGACATCGTTGTTTCTGGAGCGCGAATTGAACCCAAGCATAGCATGCAACCCTTCGGCGGAATCGAAAAAGACACTGCGCCGGACGCTATTGGAAACAAGGCTGCAAGCGGCTTCCGAGCCGGCGAACAATGCCGCGCTCGCGCGCCGCGTGCTCGACGCGCTGAAGCATTTCGACGTGCGAAGCGTCGGCTTTTACTGGCCGCTCGCGGGCGAATTCGATGCGCGCGCAGCGATCTCGATCTGGCTCGCGGGCGGCTCGGCGCGCGAGGCCAGTCTGCCGATCATCAGGGAACGCGGCGTGCCGCTCGAGTTTCACGCATGGTCGCCGGATACGCCGATGAAGATCGGCCATCACAAGATCGCTGAACCCGCGACCGAACGACTGGTGATTCCCGAGCTATTGCTCGTGCCCTGCGTGGGTTTCGATGCCGACGGCTACCGGCTCGGTTACGGCGGCGGCTATTACGACCGCACGCTCGCTGGCTGGCCCGGCCCGACGAAGCCGATCACGGTGGGCGTCGGCTATGAGGCGTGCCGCACGGCGGCGTTGGAGCGCGAGGCTCACGACATTCCGCTCGATATGATCGTCACCGAAAGCGGGCTGCACGCGCGGGCCGCGGGTTAGGCGTTAGGCACAGCGAGAAATGGCCCGAGGCGCAGACAACAGCACGCACCCGTTCGAGCTTCGCTTACCTTCAACGACGACGCGCCGCCGCCTCGTCTTTATAACGACGCCGCCGCGCGCGCGGCCGTGTCGTACATGCCGGACGCATTGCGCATCAACTGCGCCGCTTCGCCGATCTGTTCGTTGGTGAGGCCGCTTTCCTTCAGCGTCGAAATCAGGCAGCTCTCGCGCACTTCGCGGTACTTCAGGCAGAGCGCGCGGCCCGCGTCGGTCGCGGAAAAAAACACTTCCTTGCCGGTCTTTTCGCTTTTTACATACCCTCTAGCTACGAGCTTCTTCAGCGCGTAGGTCGCAACGTGCGTGTCCTCGATGTTCAGCACGAAGCAGATGTCGGCCAGCTTCTTGCGTCGCTCGCGATGACTCACGTGATGCAGCAGCGAGACCTCGATGGCCGTCATGTCCTTTTCCCCGGCCGCCGACATGCAGCGCACCATCCATCGGTTGAATGCGTTGCCGGCCATGATGAGCGCGTACTCGAGCTCGGACAGCTCCGCGCTCGTGTCGGACACGAGATGTTCCGACGAGACGATCTTGGTGGGATGCCGCGACATGTGTGTTTCTCGGGAATCGGTGTGAAGAAGGGTCAAGAGTTGTCGGGAGTGTACGACGACGAGCGCGCGGCGGCGAGCCTGGCGAAAACTCTTATTGATAAATTGTTGATATTTTATTGACAATGTACGCTCCAGACATCGCGCAACGGTCCTGCCGCGTTTTTCCCGACGGTGCGCAATGCAGAACTCTTCGACTTCTCCGGGTCTTCAAGCCATGAGCCAACCGAAAATCTTTCCGCTCGGCGACGCCGCGCTGGTCTGCGAGGCGCCCCCGCCCGCGACGCTCGACTGCCAGCGTCGCGTGTGGGCGGCGGCCGAACTCGCGCGCGACTGGCCGCATGTGCTGGAAGTCGTGCCGGGCATGAACAACCTGACGTTGGTGTTCGATCCGCTGGAAGCCGATCGCGAGGCGCTCGCGGAGCGCTTGCAGCAAGCTTGGGACGCAGCCGGTCAGGCGCCGGCTGCGGGCCGCGACGTCGACGTTCCGGTTCAGTACGGCGGCGAGTTCGGCCCCGACCTGGCCGCCGTGGCGAACCACACCGGCCTGAGCACGCGGGAAGTGATCGAGCGGCATTCGGGCGGTCAATACGTGGTGTTTTTCCTCGGCTTCCAGCCGGGCTTCGCGTACATGGGCGGGCTCGAAGCGGTGCTGCATACGCCGCGCCGCGCGTCGCCGCGGCTCGAGGTGCCGGCGGGTTCGGTCGGCATCGGCGGAGAGCAGACGGGCATTTATCCGGCGACGTCGCCTGGCGGCTGGCAGTTGATCGGCCGCACCGAACTGCCGCTCTTCGATCCCGCACGCCGCCCGCCCACGCTGTTGCAGCCGGGCGACCGGGTGCGCTTCACCATCGCGGGGATACACGCATGATCGACGTGATCCGCGCAGGTCTTTTGACCACCATTCAGGACCTCGGCCGTCACGGCTACCGGCATCTCGGCGTCGCGATGGGCGGGGCGCTCGACCGCTTGTCGCTGGAAGTCGGCAACCGGCTGGTCGGCAACCGGCCCGACGCGGCCGGCCTCGAAATCACCTTCGGCCCGACCGTGCTGCGTTTTCTTCGCGCGACGCGCGTCGCCATCACCGGGACGGAATTCGGCGCGACGCTCGACGGCAAGCCGGTCTACTCGTGGTGGAGTCTGCCGGTCAAAGCCGGGCAGGAACTCGTGCTGAACGCGGCGAAGCGCGGCATGCGCGGCTACGTGTGCATCGCGGGCGGCATCGACGTCTTGCCGATGCTCGGTTCGCGCAGCACGGACCTCACGGGCCGCTTCGGCGGCCTCGGCGGCCGGGCGCTGCGCGACGGCGACCGCGTGCCGCTCGGCGCCCCGCCGCAGCGCGGCCAGGTCGGCTTCTCGCCGGAAGCGCCGGAATTCGGCGTGAAGGCGCCCGCGTGGTGCAAGTTCGTGCTCGTCGACGAACCGCTGCGGCGCGGCCGTCATCCGACGGGCGTGCCGTGGGCCGTGCCGATTCGCGTGCTGCGCGGCCCGGAATACGACAGCTTCGCCGACGAAGCGCACGAGTCGTTCTGGTCCGACGAGTGGCTCGTCACGCCGAACAGCAACCGCATGGGCTACCGGCTCGCCGGCAGCGAGCTGAAGCGTAAGCAGAAGGCCGATCTGCTGTCGCACGCGGTGCTGCCCGGCACGATCCAGGTGCCGCCGAACGGCCAGCCGATCGTGCTGATGAGCGATGCGCAGACGACCGGCGGCTATCCGAAGATCGGCGCGGTGATCCAGGCCGACTTGTGGAAGCTCGCGCAGGTGCGCCTGAACGCGGCGGTGCGCTTCATTCCGACCACACCCGACGAGGCGCGCCAGGCTCTGCTCGACGAGCGCACGTATTTGCGGCAGATCGACGCCGCTATCGCAATGCATGAAGAACGCTGTGCGCGGCAGATGGCCGTCGCGGCGCTGTAACCAGGCAGGGGAACACCATGGAAATCGATCTGAACGCCGATCTCGGCGAAGGCTGCGGCTCCGACGAGGCGCTGCTCGACCTCGTCAGCTCCGCGAATATCGCATGCGGCTGGCACGCGGGCGGCGCGAACGCGATGCGCGACTGCGTGCGCTGGGCGGTGCAAAAAGGCGTGTCGATCGGCGCGCATCCGAGCTTTAACGATCCGGAAAATTTCGGCCGCAAGGAGATGGACTTGCCGGCGAGCGAGATCTATGCGGGCGTGCTGTATCAGCTCGGCGCGCTGTCGGCGATCGCGCAGGCCGAGGGCGGGCGCATCGCGCACGTCAAGCCGCACGGCGCGCTGTATAACCAGGCCGCGCGCGATCCGAAGATCGCGGACGCGATCGTCTCGGCAGTGCATGACTTCGATCCGTCGGTCGCGGTGTTCGCGCTCGCCAACAGCGGGCTCGTGACGGCCGCGCGCAACGCGGGGCTGACCGCCATCGAAGAAGTCTTCGCCGATCGCGGCTATCGCGCCGACGGCTCGCTGGTGCCGCGCAAGGAGCCGGGCGCGCTGCTCGACGACGAAGACGAAGTGCTCGAACGCACGCTCGCGATGGTCCGCGAACAGCGGGTGCGCGCCGTCGACGGCCAATGGGTGCCGCTCAACGCGCAAACCATTTGCCTGCACGGCGACGGTCCGCATGCGCTCGCGTTTGCGCGGCGCATTCGCACTGCGCTCGAGCAGGCCGGCATCGAAGTGCACGCGGCCGGCGCGGCAAGCGTCTGAAGCCGGCGCGAACGCTTTTTTATGATGCATTGAATACTTTCTCCGACGCCCCGCTTTAAGCGGGGCGTTCGCCAGATACGGGACGATTGGATGAATCGTTGCCCGTATCGGCGGCGGATTCTCGCAGCAGATGAAGTTGCAAATGAAGTTGCAAGCGCAGTTGCAGTTGAAGTCGCAGTACGCAGCAACGCGGCCGCCAAGAGCCGCGCAAAACACGGCGCGGGGATCGCCCGCGCCGGCTCATGTTAGCCGCCACAAGCGGCAAGGTCGAAAACCTGTTTGGAGATCCAGATGCAGACAACAGTCAGTTTATGGCCGCTGATCGGCGTGGCCGTCATCATCGTTGGCTTTTTATTGCGGTTCAATCCGATGTTGATCGTGGCGGTCGCCGCGATCATCACCGGCCTGGCCGCGCACTTCCCGCCTGAGAAAATCCTCGCCGAAATCGGCACGGGATTCATCAAGACGCGCAACATTCCGTTGATCATTCTGCTGCCGCTCGCGGTGATCGGGCTGCTCGAACGGCACGGCCTGCGCGAGCGCGCGCAGACGTGGATCAGCGGCATCAAGGCCGCCACGGCCGGGCGTCTTCTGATCGTCTATCTGCTCGTGCGCGAGCTCACCGCGGCGGTCGGCCTGACGGGTCTCGGCGGACATCCGCAGATGGTGCGTCCGCTCATCGCGCCGATGGCCGAAGGCGCGACCGAAACGCGCTTCGGCAAGATCAGCGACGCGGTGCGCTTCAAGCTGCGCGCGTTCTCGGCGGCAACGGACAACGTGGGCCTGTTCTTCGGCGAGGACATTTTCGTCGCGTTCGGCGCGATCGTGCTGATGACCACGTTCCTCAAAGAAGCCGGCATCATCGTCGAGCCGATTCATGTTGCGGTGTGGGGCATTCCGACCGCGATCTGCGCGTTCCTCATTCACGGCTTCCGCCTGTATCTGCTCGACCGCAAACTCGACCGCGAATTGCGCGGCAATGCGAATGCGGGCAATGCCGCAGCGCCGGCTCAACGTGCTCAACCGGCTGCAGGAGATAAAGCATGACGCTCACGATTACCTATCTGTTCTGGCTGCTGGGCGTGGTGCTGCTGATCATCGGCGGCATGATCGTTACCGACAAGGAACACCCGCGCCGCCTCACGGCCGGCGGTTTCTGGATTCTCTACGCGCTGATCTTTCTGATCGGCGACAAGCTGCCGCCCGCCGTGGTCGGCGTCGCGGTGATCGCGATGGCGCTGATTGCCGGCTTTGGCGGCGTCACCGCCGGCAAAGCGCGCGTGCTGTCGCTCGAAGCGCGCAAGGCGAGCGCCGCGCGTCTTCGCAACAAGCTGTTCGTGCCCGCGCTGACGATTCCGGTGATCACCGTAATCGTCACGTTGTCGGCGAGCCACCTCGTGTTCGGCGGGCTGCCGCTGATCGAAAAGGCCAACGTCACGTTGATCGGCTTCGGCATCGGCTGCGTGATCGCGCTCGCGATTGCCTGCGTGCTGACGCGCGACACGGTCGGCCAGTCGATGAAGGAAGCGCGCCGCCTCGTCGACGCGCTCTCGTGGGCCGCGGTGCTGCCGCAAATGCTCGGCATGCTCGGCCTCGTGTTCTCCGATGCGGGTGTCGGCAAGGCCGTCGCTCACGTGACGACTGCGTACATCAGCCTCGATTACCGCTTCATCGCGGTGGCCGTGTACTGCATCGGCATGGCACTCTTCACGATGGTCATGGGCAACGGCTTCGCCGCGTTCCCGGTGATGACGGGCGGCGTAGGCGTGCCGATTCTGGTCGGCGTGTTCCACGGCAATCCGGCCGTGATGGTGGCGATCGGCATGTTCTCGGGCTACTGCGGCACGCTGATGACGCCGATGGCCGCGAACTTCAACATGGTGCCGGCCGCGCTGCTCGAACTGCCGGACAAGAACGCGGTGATCAAAGTGCAGATTCCGACTGCGCTGACCCTGCTGGTCGTGAACATCTTCCTGCTCAATTTCCTGATGTTCATATAGAAGATTGCAGCAGGAATGCAGCCGGTTCCGATGTGCCACGCGAGGTTTCGGTGGCACATCGGCGAAGCACCTCAAAAGAGGAAAAGCCTGCAACGGAAATGGGATGCGTCCGAACGTCGGCGCCATCAGCGCGCCCCTAAGATGCTGGACGATCTCCTATCCACACGCGCGGGCGCGTAGAGCGCGCGCCGCCGTGGCTTTTCCCGCAGGTGTTCATGGAACCTCAATCCAAGCGCCCCGGCGGGCGCACCGCGTCGCCATCGTCTTCACCGGCGTCGGGCGTCGACTCGCTCGTGAATGCCGCGCTCGACGCGCATCAGGCCGGCCGGCTCGACACGGCCGATTCGATCTACCGCGAAGTCCTCGCAATCGATCCGGCGAATGCCCGCGCCTTGCATTACTTCGGCGTACTGCACTATCAGCGCGGACAGCACGCAGACGCCGCCACGCTGATGAGCCACGCGCTCAAGCACGATCGTCATGACGCCGCCTGCTGGAGCAACCGCGGTCTTGCCGCCGCCGCGCTCGGCTATCTTGACGAAGCCACCATCTGCTACGACCAGGCGCTGCAACTCCAGCCCGATTTCGCCGACGCGCGCAATAACTTCGGCGTCGCGTTGCAGGCGCAAGGCGCGTTGAGCGAAGCGGTCGAGCAATACCGGCTGGCAATCGCATCGAACCCTGCGTTTGTCGACGCGCATCTGAACCTCGGCACGGCGCTCGGCAAGCTCGGCAATTTCACGGAAGCACTCGCGTGTTATCGCGACGCCTTGCAGTTCGATGCGAACTCGGCGGAAGCGCACTTCAACGCGGGCAATGCGTATAACGCGCTCGGCGAGCACGAGGCGGCGGTTGCCAGTTTCGAACGCGCGCTCGCGCTGCGGCCGGATTACGCCGAAGCGCACATCAATCTGGGCAGCGCGATCGGCAAGCGCGGCGACTATGCGGGCGCGGAGTCGCACTATCGGCGCGCGGTTGCGCTGAACCCGAATCCGACCAATCTCGTGTGCCTGGGCGGCTCGCTCGGCGCACAAGGACGGCTCGACGAAGAAGAGACGTTCTATCGCGACGCGCTCGCGCGCGAACCGGACTACGCCGACGCGCATCAGAACCTGGCGTGGCTGCTGCTCAAGCGCGGCGACTACAAACAAGGCTGGGCCGAGTTCGCGCTGCGCTGGCGCACGAGCGATTACGACGCGCTGGCGGTGCCGGGCGTGGCCGAATGGGGCGGCGAACCACTGGAGGGACGGCGTTTGCTGATCGTCGGCGAACAGGGTTTTGGCGATCACTTCCAGTTCCTGCGCTACGCGCGCGTGCTGCACGAACGCGGCGCGACCGTGGACGTGTGCGTGCGCGAGCCGTTGCTGCGGCTCGTTCAACGCGTGCCGGGCGTGCATCGCGCGTTCGCCGGCAAACCGGATGCCGAATACGACTTCTGGGTGCCGATGATGAGCGTGCCGTCGTGCGTCGGCACCGAGCTTTCCAGCATCCCGGCGCAAATACCGTATCTATTCGCCGACAACGCGAAGGTCGAAGCCTGGCGCAAGAAACTGCAGACAAGCGGCAAGACGAAGCGCAAGGTCGGCCTCGTGTGGGCGGGCAGTCCCGTGTTCGGCAACGACCGCTACCGCTCGATGGCGCTTGCCGACTTGCATACGCTGGCCGACGTCGCGAAGGTGAGCTGGTATCCGCTGCAAAAAGGTCCGGCGCACGCACAACTGGCCGACGCACCCGAGGCATTCCGCGCGCACGATTTCAGCGGCGAACTGAATGACTTCGAGGACACGGCAGCGCTCATCATGAACCTGGATCTGGTGATCGCCGTCGATACTGGCGTCGCGCATCTGGCCGGCGCGCTCGGCAAGCCGGTGTGGCTGCTGCTGCCGGCCAATTCGGATTGGCGCTGGCTCGAAGCGCGCAGCGACTCGCCGTGGTATCCGCGCATGCGGCTCTTCAGGCAGCAGGTGTTGGGCGATTGGGCGGGAGTGGTGAGAGAAGTGGCCAGCGCATTAAAGACGGGTAGATAACGGCGCCGCTGTTCTTATCCTGCCTCGACCGCGAAGCCATGCTGCCGCAGCAATTGCAGCACGCCTTTGCGTCCGCCAAGATGCAACGCGCCGATCGCCACGAATACAGGCTTGTTGGGCGCGGCGATCAGCAGCATCCGCGAGACGAAGCGCCGGTTGCGCGCGTAGACGATTCTTTCGTCGATCGAATTCGACACGCGCTTGTCGCGCGCGAGCTTTTCCGTTTTCGCGGCCTCCCACGCGGCGATTGCATCGGCATCGCCAACGCGCCACAGGCGGTGCAACGTGCGCACGTCCTCGACGTTTTGCGCGGGTGTTTGCACCAGATCCTGCGCGAGCATTTCGCGTTGTTGCGCGAGCGAGAGTCCGGTGAACGCGCGCATCTGCTGCGGCAAGGTTTCAAGCCCAACAATCTTGCCGCGTGTGCGCAGATAAACATTTTGCAGTTGCGCCTCGGTGCCGTATTCGGTCTGCAAACCGGCGCTGAGCGAGTCGTAGGTTTCCACCAGGAGCGACGCGAGCCACGGCCGCATCTTCTTGATCTCATCGAGCGCCGCGGGATTGCCGCGCAGACGAAACGCGAGCTTGCGCCACAGCGGCTCGGGCAAGAGACCCGGCAGACAGTCGCGGCGGCATACGCCGTATTTCGACACGTCGTCTTGCGAAACCAGCAACTCGTCGGGCGAGAGTTCGAGCGCGAGCGTCGGCGAGGCCGCCAGTGCGCCCATGATCGGCGGACGAAACGGCTGAGCCGCGGGGTAATCGGCGGGATCGCCGACATGCAGCGTGCCGAGCACGTAGACCGTGGTCGTGCCGCGCGTCGCGACGTAGAACGGCATGCGCGCCGGTTGCAAACGTACCGGACCGCTCGTGCTCGTGCCCGGCGTCGCCGGCGGCGGATTGAAGCCCGGCAGCGCGGCGCGTGGCGGCGCCGGCGAATGCGGAGCCGGCGAATGCGGCAGCGGCACCGTGGGGCGCGCAGCCTTGGCGTTGGCGTCGGCGGAAACCGTTGGGGTATTGGCCGCGGCGCCCGCGGCATACGCCATGCGGGGCAGGCCGACGCCGAAACAGAAAACGCCGACGAGCGCGGCACCGGTCAGTGCACGCGCCCGCAAGCGTCGCGTGAAGGCAGCGCGGCGGCCGCCATCACGCGAGCGGCGCGCAAGACGACGCGCCGCCAGCGCATCAGGCATCCACGTCCCCCACCTCCTCGGCGCGGTGACACGACACCAGACGGCCATCCACTTCACGCAGCTTCGGCTCCTCGCTGCGGCAGCGGTCGATCACATACGGGCAGCGCAGATGGAACGTGCAACCCGACGGCGGATTCAGCGGCGAAGGCATTTCGCCTTGCAGCTTGATCTTGATCGTGCGATCCGCCTCGAAGATCGACGGCGTGGCCGACATCAACGCCCGCGTGTACGGATGCCGCGGCTTCGAGAAAATGCGCTTCTTGTCGCCGAGTTCCGCGATGCCGCCGAAGTACATCACCATCACATCGTCGGCGATATGCTCGACCACTGACAGATTGTGCGAGATGAACACGTAGCTGGTCTTGAACTGCTGCTGCAGATCCATGAACAGATTCAGAATCTGAGCCTGGATCGACACGTCAAGAGCCGACACCGGTTCATCGGCGACCACGATTTGCGGATCGAGAATCATCGCGCGCGCAATCGCCACACGCTGACGCTGACCGCCCGAGAACATATGCGGATAACGCTTCGCGTGTTCGGGGCGCAGGCCGACGGTGCGCATCATTTGCGCGATGCGTTCGGCGCGTTCCGTCGCGCTCAGTTGCGTGTTGATGGCGAGCGGTTCACCGAGCGTCTGCTCGACGGTCTTGCGCGGATTCAGCGACGCAAACGGATTCTGGAACACCATCTGCACGCGCCGCCGCAGCGCGGCGATTTTCGCGTGATCGGCGCCGGCCACATCTTCGCCGTCGATCAGCAAGCGGCCCGCGCTAGGCGATTCGATCATGGTGAGCTGGCGCGCAAGCGTCGACTTGCCGCAGCCGGATTCGCCGACCACGGCGAGCGTCTTGCCGCGCTCGAGCGCAAACGACACGCCGTTGAGCGCCTTCACCGTGCCCGTCGCGAACATGCCGCGCTTGACCGTGTAGTAACGCGCGAGCTTGTCGGCGACGAGCACGTGATCGCCCGCATGGTCCGACTGGCGCCGCGTTTCGGGTACTGCATTCATCGTGCGCCTCCATGTGTGTGAACGTTCGCGTCGCCGACCAGATTCAGCGGCTTGATGCAGCGCACGCGCGCCACTGCCGCGTGACCTTGCATGGCCTCCAGCGGTGGTCGCGCCTTGTTGCAGTCGTCCACCATGTACTTGCAGCGCGGCGCGAAGAGACATCCTTTCGGACGATCGTCGCGGCCCGGCACCATGCCCGGCAAAGCAGCGAGCCGCACTGCGCCCACGTTGTGCTCGGGAATCGCGGCCAGCAATGCTTCCGTATACGGATGATGAGGCGCGGCGAAAATGTCCGGCACCTTGTTGGTTTCGATCACTTCGCCAGCGTACATGACCGCGACGCGCTGCGCGACCTCGGACACCACCGCGAGATCGTGCGAGATCAGCACGAGCGCCATGCCGCGCTCCTTCTGCAGGCGCATCAGCAGTTCCATGATCTGCGCCTGGATCGTGACGTCGAGCGCGGTGGTCGGCTCGTCGGCGATCAGCAGCTTCGGGTTGCAGGCAATCGCCATCGCGATCATCACGCGCTGGTTCATGCCGCCCGACATCTGATGCGGAAACGACGTGATGCGATTCTTCGCGTCCGGAATGCCGACCTGATCGAGCAGTTCGAGCGCGCGTTTGTCGAGCGCGCTGCCGCGCAGGCCTTCGTGCAGCTTCAGCACTTCCTTGATCTGGTAGCCGACCGTGTAGCTCGGGTTCAGACTCGTGAGCGCGTCCTGGAACACCATCGCGATGTCCTTGCCGATGATCTTGCGGCGTTCCTTCGCCGATGCCTTCAGCAGATCGCGTCCGTTGAACGTGATTTCATCCGCGGTGACTTTGCCCGGCGCGTCGATCAGGCCCATCAGCGCCATCATCGTGACGCTTTTGCCCGAGCCCGATTCGCCGACGACCCCCAGCACTTCGCCCGGCGCGACGTCGAGATTGATACGGTCGACAGCGGGCAAGCCGTTGAAGTTCACCGCCAGATTGCGGATGGTCAGTAGGTTATTGCTCATTTATGCCATCCGTTTTAGTTTCGGATCGAGTGCGTCGCGCAGCCCGTCGCCGAGCAGATTGATCGCGAGCACCGAGATCAGGATGGACAAACCAGGCATCGTGACGATCCACCATGCACTGTCGATGTAATCGCGCGCCGAGGCCAGCATCGCGCCCCACTCCGCCGATGGCGGTTGCACGCCGAGCCCGAGAAAACCGAGCGCGGCCGCATCGAGAATCGCCGACGAAAAACCGAGCGTGGCCTGCACGATCAGCGGTGCGGTGCAGTTCGGCAGCACTTGCGAAAACATCAGGCGCAAGGTGCCGGCGCCCGCCACACGCGAAGCCGTCACGTATTCCTTCTGCAACTCGCCTTGCGCAGACGCGCGCGTCAAACGCACATAGCCCGGCAACGCGACGATCGCAATTGCGAGCATCGTATTGACGAGACCCGGACCGATGATCGCGACGACCGCCACCGCGAGCAGCAGCGACGGCAGCGCGAGCAGCACGTCCATGATGCGCATGATCGGCGTGTCGGCCCACTTGTCGAAGAACGCCGCGATGAGGCCGAGCACGATGCCCGGAATCAATGCAAGCACGACCGACACGAAGCCGATCCAGAACGACAGCCGCGCGCCGTACATGAGACGCGAGAGGATGTCGCGGCCGGCTTCGTCGGTGCCGAGAACGAAGCGCCAGTTGCCGCCTTCGAGCCACGCGGGCGGAATTTTCACGAAGTCGCGATACTGTTCGATCGGGCTATGCGGCGCGAGAAGCGGCGCGAAAATCGCCACGACGATCAGCAGCAACACGATGATGCCGGCGCCAACCGCGCCGCGATTACGCGAGAAATTCGCCCAGAATTCGCGGGCGGCGATAGCGCGGCCGCTGGGCGGAGTTACTGCTGTGGGAACTGTGTTTTGGATGTCTGCCATCGTCATGCCTCCCGCGGAGCCGCCTCAAGGGAGGCATGCGCCCCCTCGGGGGGCAGCGAACGAATGTGAGCGTGGGGGTTCATGTCTTACCTCGTATGGCGAATGCGCGGATTCAACACGCCGTACAACAGATCGACGACGAGGTTCACAAAGATAACCAGTGTGGCGATCATCAGGATACCGCCCTGCACGACCGGATAATCGCGGCGGCCAATCGCGTCGATCAGCCACTTGCCGATGCCCGGCCACGAGAACAGCGTCTCCGTCAGCACCGCGCCCGCAAGCAGCGTACCGACCTGCAGACCGATCACGGTCACCACCGGGATCAACGCATTGCGCAATGCATGAACGACGATCACGCGCCCAGGCGACAACCCCTTCGCGCGCGCCGTGCGGATATAGTCCTCGCGCAGCACTTCAAGCATCGACGAACGCGTCATGCGTGCGACGACCGCGAGCGGAATCGTGCCGAGCACGATGGCCGGCAAAATCAGATGGCTCAACGCGGATTTGAACGCGCCTTCGTCGGTGGACATCATCGCGTCGATCAGCATGAAGCCGGTCACGTGCGGAATGTCGTATTCGACGGCGATGCGGCCCGACACCGGCGTCCAGCCGAGCTTCACCGAGAACACCATGATGAGGATCAAGCCCCACCAGAAGATCGGCATCGAATAGCCGGTGAGCGCCGTGCCCATCACGCCGTGATCGACCGCCGTGCCGCGCCGGAGCGCAGCAAACACGCCCGCGGGCAAGCCGACTATCAGCGCGAACAGCATCGCGCAAATCGACAGTTCGACGGTGGCGGGGAAACGGGCGAGGAATTCGCCCATGACGCTGGTGTTCGTGATGATGGAGGTGCCGAGGTCGCCGTGAAGCGCGCGGCCGATGTAGTGGACGTACTGCATCGGCAGAGGTTCGTCGAGTCCCAGCCGGTGCATCGCTGCGGCGTGCATGGCCGGATCGACGCCGCGCTCGCCCATCATCACTTCGATGGGATCGCCCGGTATCAGGTGAATCAGCGCGAATGCAAGGATCGTGATGCCGATGAACGTCGGTATCACCATGCCTATGCGGCGCAAAACAAAGCGGAACATGGTTCGTCCCTATGGTCTTGATGAAGAAAAAACGCAACCGGCGACGAGGGCTCGTGACCCCGGTCGCCGGACCATTTCGACCAGTTTTCTAACCGTGCGAAAAGCGTACTGCGCGAATTTTACGACTTGCCCGACAGGTTGGCGGGCGCCTTACTTGACGCTCACGCCGTCGAAGCGCGCATAGCCGAGCGGCTCGATGCGCATGTCGTTCACCTTCTTGCTGACAGGCTGATAGACCGTCGAGTGAGCGATCGGCGAGAACGGCAGTTGTTGCGCGAAGATTTCCTGCGCCTTCGTGTAGGCCGCCGTGCGCGCGCCCTGATCGGACGTTGCGCGGCCCTTC
The DNA here is from genome assembly GCF_046054045.1 of Paraburkholderia sp. RL17-368-BIF-A. Classification (NCBI taxonomy): domain Bacteria; kingdom Pseudomonadati; phylum Pseudomonadota; class Betaproteobacteria; order Burkholderiales; family Burkholderiaceae; genus Paraburkholderia; species Paraburkholderia sp. RL17-368-BIF-A. The sequence goes on along the minus strand of NZ_JARESN010000024.1, from coordinate 31,037 downwards.
TGGATCAACTCTTCGAAAGGCTTGTGGCACCACTTCGAGAAGTTGTTGCCGTTCACCGCGTCGCAGCCGAGCAGCGTGCCGAGCCAGTTGTCCGGATCGCCATTGTCGCCCGTCCAGCCGATCAGCATCGTGTCGTCTTCACCAGCGTGCGCGCGCTTGATGTACTCGCCCCATTCGTAGGTGACGATCTTCGCCTTCACGCCGATCTTGGCCCAGTCGGCCTGGATCATTTCCGCCATCAGGCGGGCGTTCGGGTTGTACGCGCGTTGCACGGGCATGGCCCACAACGTGATGTCGAAGCCGTTCGGATAACCGGCCTTCGCGAGCAGCGCCTTGGCCTTGTCCGCATCGTACGATGCGCCCTTCAGGTTCTTGTCATAGGACCATTGCGTCGGCGGCATCGGATTCGTGGCGGCCTGGCCTGCGCCTTGATACACCGAGTCGATGATCGCCTTCTTGTTGATCGCCATGTCGAGCGCCTGACGCACTTCGACCTTGTCGACCGGCTTGTGCGTCACGTTGTACGCGAGATAGCCGAGGTTGAAGCCCGGCTGCGACGGCATCGCAAGGCTGGATTCAGCCTTCAGCGGCGCGATGTCGGCGGGACGCGGATAGCTCATCACCTGGCATTCGTCGCGCTTGAGCTTCTGCACGCGCACACCGGCGTCCGGCGTGATCGAGAAGATCAGCTTCGAGATCTTGACTGCGTTCGGCTTCCAGTAATCCGGATTGCCGTCGAAGCGGATCGTCGCGTCTTTCGTATAGCTGCGGAAGATGAACGGACCGGTGCCGACCGGGAACTGGTTGATGTCCGCCGCCTTGCCGGCCTTCAGCAGCTGGTCGCCATATTCGGCCGAGAGAATCGACGCGTATTCCATCGCCATGTTCTGGATGAACGGCGCGTTGACTTCCTTCAGCGTGAACTTGACCGTGTACGGATCGACCTTCTCGACCTTCGTGATCAGCTTGTCGAGGCCCATGTCCGTGAAGTACGGAAACTGCACGGAGTAGGCCTTGCGGAACGGCTGATTGGTGTCGAGCATGCGCTCGAACGTGAACAGGACGTCGTCCGCGTTGAATTCGCGCGTCGGCTTGAAGAACGACGTGGTCTGGAACTTCACGCCGTGACGCAGATGGAACGTGTACGTCTTGCCGTCCGCGGAGACATCCCACTTTTCGGCGAGGCCCGGCTCGACCTTCGTGCCGCCGCGCTCGAATTCGACGAGGCGGTTATAGACGGTGAACGTATTGGCCGTGAAATCGGTGCCCGTGGTGTACTGGGCCGGATCGAAACCCGCGGGGCTGCCTTCTGAGCAGTAGACGAGTGTCTTGTTCGGAATCTCGGCGCGCGCGCTGTTTGCGCCCACCAGCGATGCCGCTGCAGCTGCGACGAGCGTCGTAACACGCGCGGCGCGCAACAGATTGTTTTGCTTCATGTTTCCTCCAGGTTCGGGGCTGGCTGACGCCAGCGTAGCGCGATATTACTGAGCTTTCCCCGGTGTCACAAGCAGAGGAAATTATCGGCGATGCCGCCGCTGGCGCGCCCCGGCGGATATTTGCAGCGCTCTTTCGAATGACTTTCAGAGTAGGTGATTGGGGCGGTTTTGGGGGAATCGTTTGAGTGTTCTGCCGCAGGGCTCGGAAAAACACGGGAAGAAAAATGTCCGCGAGACGCGCCGCGCGTCATTCGCGCGGCGGTCTGCGGAGGACCAACGGAAGCGATAACCGTTGGTTGTTCGACGCTCAGCCCTTCAACCGCTCGCAAATCGCCTTGGTCGCCGCCGCCCCGTTCAGCGTATAAAAATGCAAACCGGGCACCTTGGCATCGACCAAACGCTTGCACAGGTCCGTCACCACGTCGAGGCCGAATGCGCGGATCGACTCGCGGTCGTCGCCGAAACTCTCCAGCCGGCGCGCGATCCAGCGCGGCACTTCCGCGCCGCACATCTCCGAAAAGCGCATCAGTTGCGAGAAGTTCGTGATCGGCATGATGCCCGGCACGATCGGCACATCGACGCCGAGCTTGCGTGCGTCGTCGACGAAACGGAAGTACGCGTCCGCGTTGAAGAAGTACTGCGTGATCGCGGAATTTGCGCCGGCCTTCACCTTGCGGGCGAAGTTTTCCAGATCGTGACGCGGCGAGCGCGACTGCGGATGATATTCCGGATAGCCGGCCACCTCGATCCAGAACCAGTCGCCGAACTCGGCGCGGATAAAGCTCACCAGTTCCGACGCATAACGCAACTCGCCGACTTCGCCCATGCCCGAGGGCAGGTCGCCGCGCAGCGCGACGATATGGCGAATCCCATGCGCGCGGTACTGGTTGAGAATCGCGCGCAGGCTCTCTTTGGACGAGCCGATGCACGACAGATGCGGTGCCGCCTCGAGCCCTTCCTTCGCCATATCGACGACGGTATCGAGCGTGCCCTGCTGCGTCGAGCCGCCGGCGCCGAACGTGACGGACACGAACTTGGGCTTGAGCGTCGCAAGCTGCGCACGCGTGGCGCGCAGTTTGTCGACGCCTTCCTGCGTCTTCGGCGGGAAGAATTCGAATGAAAGTTCGATCGGGTTCATGATCAGTATGTCAACCGAGACTGCGGTTGCCGAAAATAAGCGCGGACAGCAGCCATGAAACGATGCTGTACAGAATCGAGCCGAAGAACGCAGACCAGAATCCCGAGACCTCGAAACCCTTCAGCAGCGACGCGCACAGCCAGAAGCACAGCGCATTGACCACCAGAATGAAGAGCCCCAGCGTCACGATCGTGACGGGCAGCGTCAACAGGATCAGCACCGGGCGCAGGACCGTGTTGATCAGTCCGAGCACGACCGCGACGATCAGCGCGGTGCCGAAGCTGCGGATATGAATCGACGGAACGAGATAGGTGATGATCAGGAGCGCCAGCGCATTGATCAGCCAGGTCAGCAGCACGGTCATGTCAAGCTCCTTGCAGGCAGAATGTCCGTTAATCGATGGGAAGCGGGCATGGTGAACAAAGCGGCGCATGCGCGCCGCTCCGTCGTCATACCGTCATGTTTTGCAGCGCGAAGGCGCACCGCAACGCACGTGCTTAGTAGCGGTAGTGATTCGGCTTGAACGGACCGTTCTTGTCGACGCCGATGTAACCGGCCTGATCGTCGGACAGCACGGTCAGCGTTGCGCCGATGCGCGCCAGATGCAGGCGTGCGACCTTCTCGTCCAGATGCTTCGGCAGCACGTACACGCGGTTCTCGTACTTGTCGCCTTGCGTGAACAGTTCGATCTGCGCGAGCGTCTGGTTCGTGAACGAGTTGGACATCACGAACGACGGGTGGCCCGTCGCGCAGCCCAGGTTCACGAGACGCCCTTCGGCCAGCAGGATCACGCGCTTGCCGTCCGGGAAAATGATGTGGTCGACTTGCGGCTTGATGTTGTCCCACTGGTACTGACGCGTCGACGCGACGTCGATTTCCGAATCGAAGTGACCGATGTTGCAGACAATCGCGTTGTGGCGCATCGCCTTCATGTGATCGTGGTTGATCACGTGATAGTTGCCGGTTGCCGTCACGAAGATGTCGGCCTTGTCGGCTGCGTATTCCATCGTCACGACGCGGTAGCCTTCCATCGCCGCTTGCAACGCGCAGATCGGATCGATTTCCGTGACCCACACGGTCGCGCCGAGACCGCGCAGCGATTGCGCACAGCCCTTGCCCACGTCGCCGTAACCGGCCACGACCGCGATCTTGCCCGCGATCATCACGTCGGTCGCGCGCTTGATGCCGTCGACCAGCGACTCACGGCAGCCATACAGATTGTCGAACTTCGACTTGGTGACCGAGTCGTTGACGTTGATCGCCGGGAACGGCAGGCGGCCTTCCTTTTCCATCTGATACAGACGATGCACGCCCGTCGTGGTTTCTTCCGTCACGCCCTTGATGTGCGCGAGGCGCGTGGAGTACCACGTCGGATCGGCGTCCAGATGACGTTCGATCGACTTGTACAGCGCGACTTCTTCCTCGTTGGTCGGCTTGGCGATCACCGAGCGGTCTTTCTCCGCCTTCGAGCCGAGGATCAGCAGCAACGTCGCGTCGCCGCCGTCGTCGAGAATCATGTTGGCGAACTCGCCGTTCGGCCATTCGAAGATGCGGTGCGAGAACTCCCAGTATTCGTCGAGCGACTCGCCCTTGAACGCGAACACCGGCGTGCCGGCCTTGGCGATGGCGGCGGCGGCGTGATCCTGCGTCGAGAAGATATTGCACGAGGCCCAGCGCACGTCCGCGCCGAGCGCCGTCAGCGTTTCGATCAGCACGCCGGTCTGGATGGTCATGTGCAGCGAACCGGCGATGCGCGCGCCCTTCAGCGGCTGCTGCGCCTTGTACTCGTCGCGCGTTTGCATGAGGCCGGGCATTTCGGTCTCTGCAATGGTGAGTTCCTTGCGGCCCCAGTCGGCGAGCGACAGGTCGGCAACGATGTAATCCTGGGAAGCCTGGGAATCGATAACTGCGGCGTTCATCACGCCCTCCTTTCTAAATAGTGACTAGAAATTTGACGTGAGCGCGGTTCGATGCGGTGGATAGGACAGCGCAATTGCGCATCCGGGCCCTCCGATTGAAGCCTTCGAGCCTGGCGGGCGGCCGGCGAATATATGCTGATTCGCGGTACCCGTCGCAACGCTCCTCGAAGACGAACGGCGATTGTAGCAAATTGGGATGGGTGTGGGGCGCGGGGCGGAGGCGCTTGTGGGCCCGTGGATGACCGCTGCGAAGCCGCGGCGGCTTGTGACTTCAGGCTCGTGTTTGTTTGACTGCGGCGCCGTCGGGCCGCTGCTAAGGCTCAGGCCACAGCTTGGTTGCCGGCGCAGTTACAGACAGACGCCGCCCCACCTAACCGCGCAACTTCAGGACGGCTTTCCTCCCGCCGTGGCAGCGGCCTCGCCCGCCGCCGGCGTCGTGGCCTCGGCGGCGAGATCCGCGCCCCGCAACTGCGCGATGCCCGCTTGCGCCCTCTCGAGAAACCGAAGCGAAAAAGAGAACGCGTCGGTCACGTCGGCGGGCGACGGCGTCAACCAGCCAAACGCAATGCGGAAGTACCGCTCGGCGTGAATGCCCGCGTGGTAATGCATGCGCACGCGCTTCACGTCCGGCAGCCGCGGATTGCCGAACATCTCCCGCAGCGCCCACGAGAACGCGCCATCCTCGCCGCCGATACGGCGAAACGCGTCATCCATCGGAAAGCCGCCGAGCGCCGCGTACACCGCACGGCGCACCACGAGACTGCTCGGCACCGTGTTGCTGAGCGTCGCCGCGTGCTGCGCAAAATCGGGGTGGCCGGTGATGTCGGCGGGGAAATCGACGTACTCGACGTCGAGCCGCACCGACACCTGCTTCGGATAGTGCGCGAGAAACCCGCTTGCCGCAGTCAGCGCGCCGGGCAGATATTCGTCGTCGGCATCGAGAAAGGCGAGCAGATCGTGCGACGCGTGCAGCGCGCCCCAGTTGCGCGCCCGCGCAGCGCCGCCGTTGCCCGGCATGCGCAGCAGTTGCACGCGCGGGTCGATGTTTGCGTATTGCTGGACCAACTCCGCGGACGCATCGGTCGAACCATCGTCCACCACGATGATCTGCGCGGTCTCCGGCTGAATGCGGCAGCTATCGAGCGCGCGAGCGAGCGTCGACGCGCCGTTGTAGCAGGGAATAACGATGCAGATAGCAGAAGCGGGCGTCATGGGGAAGCGGCGGCAGCCGGTCGCGTCAAAGGTGGCAATCGTAGCTCGCGGTTCGCACCGCACGTCTCAATATTAGGCGCGCGTTGCAAGGCCGAGCGATTGTCGAAGCCGCCCTCGCCGTCATAAATGCCATGACTTACAATCGCCCGATTCATTCCAATATGGAATCGGGAGCCCGACCGTGGAACTGCGTGCGCTGCGCTATTTCGTCGAAGTCGTTCGTCAGCAGAGCTTCACCGTCGCCGCCGAGCAGATGTTCGTCACCCAGCCCACCATCAGCAAGATGGTGAAGTCGCTCGAAGACGAGATCGGCTCGCCGCTGCTGCTGCGCGACGGCCGGCAGATGGTGCTCACCGACGCCGGCCGCATCGTCTATCAGCGCGGTCAGGAGGTGCTCGCCGCGCACGCGCAGTTGCAGGCCGAACTGAACGATCTCGGCACGCTCGGGCGCGGCGAACTCACCATCGGTATTCCGCCGATGGGCGGCTCGCTCTTCACGCCCGCGATTGCCACGTTCCGCCAGCGCTACCCGAAGATCGAGCTGAAGCTGTTCGAGCAGGGCTCGCGCGCCATCGAGACGGCGCTCATCAACGGCGAGCTGGAACTCGGCGGCGTGCTGCAGCCGGTGGACCCCGCCAATATCGACGTGCTGCCGATCACTCGTCAATTGCTCTGGCTCGTCGCGCGCACCGGCTCGCCCTGGGACGAATTGCGCGAAGTGCCGCTCGCACAGCTCGCGAACGAGCCGTTCGTGTTCTACGGCGAGAGCCTGGCGCTCAACGACGTCGTGCTAAACGCGTGCCGCGTCGCCGGATTCGCGCCGACTATCGTCGGACGCAGCGGACACTGGGATTTCATGGCGGCGCTGGTGCTTGCCGGCGTCGGCATCGCGCTGCTGCCCGCGCCTTATTGCCGGCGGCTCGATCCCGCGCAGTTCACCTGCCTGCCGGTGGTCGAGCCGGAGATTCCATGGGAAATGGCGATGGGCTGGCGCCGCGACGGCTATCTGTCGCACGCGGCGCGCGCCTGGCTGGAGGTGGCCCGCGAAACGCTGCCCGGCCGCGCCGGCGACGACCTGATGCTCGGCCTGACGGGCATCGCCGCGCCGCTTCAGGCGCCGCGCGCGGAATGACCATGCCGCCCGGCGGGAGCCGGGCGGGCATGGTGGTTGGGATTGAGCGTCGCCCGCCTTGCTGCAGCCGGTGACGCGCCACCGGCATTACTGCTCCGCGTGAAGCGCGACCGGCCTTCTTGCTGCGCATGAGGCGCCCGCCGGGCATGCTGCTGCGCGCCGAGCGCCAGCGGCCTTTACTGCTGCCCGTGATTCAGCGCCGCCATCGCTGCTGTGCGCCGGACGGCACCGCCTTACGGCTGCGGCTCACGCGCCCTCGCCCTCACTGCTGCGCGCTGAACTCAATGCGGCGATTGGCGAAGCGTCCGCTAGCCGTGTCGTTGCCGGCGATCGGGTGCGCCTGGCCATAACCCTGCGCGCGAAGCGAGTCGCCCGGTACGCCGGCTTTGACCAGATACGAGCGAACCGCTTCCGCGCGTTCCTTCGACAGTTGCAGATTGGCCTGCTCGCCGCCGACGTTGTCCGAATAGCCCGCCACTTCGAGCTTTGCGACGCGCCCGTTGCGCGCGCAGGCGTTCAGCACGCGCGCCGACTGGCCCAGGTCTTCGTTAGCCGTCGCCGGCACACGCGCGCTCGAGCTTCCGAAGTTGATCACCTGGAGGTTGAGCACTTTGGCGATATCGGCCGCGACGCACGTCGGGTTGCCCGTCAACAGCGCCTTGACCGCGCTGCGAAAATTCGCGGTTGCCTGTTCGACGGCGTGTTCGGGGTCGAACGCGCCGATGTCGTACGAGGCGCCGAATAGCGACTTCAACGCGCTCTGCCAGCCCAGTTTGGCGTTGGCAGCCGCGCCGCTCAGTTCGATCCGCGTGCCGTCGAGTTTCAGTTCCGCGCCGGGCACGCTCATCAGCGGCACGAGGCCGACGAGGCGCGCGAGCCAGTCGGCCGGCTTGGTGGCCGGGTCGACTGTGATGTTCGCGCTGTAGTTGTTTTGGCCGAGGCGCTTGGTCAACTCGTCGATGAGCTGCGTCTTTTCGGCCTCGCTGCCGACCGTCGCGGTGAACGTCGGCTTGCCCGCTTCGTTCACGCTGAACGCGAACTGGCTGTTTTTGGACGGCGCCGCGGCGACGCCCGGCTGATGCGCGTCGCTCGTGGCAATTGCGCGGGCCGCGCCGTTGGCGGCATTTGCGGCGCTCGGGCCGCTTGCGCCGTTCCCGACGCTCGCGCCACTTGCCGCGCTCGCCCCACCAGCAACACCCGCCCCGCTCGCCGCAACGACCGACGCGGACGCCGACGCAGCCGCCGACGTCGACGCAGCGGCAGACGCCGCGTCCACAGCCGCCGACGCCGCGGCGTCCTGCACGGTGCCCGTCACCATCGACGCGACGCCGTCGCTAGCCGCGACTGCCGCTGCAAGCTCACCGGACGCCCCGACCGCCGCCGAAGCCGGCTGCGCCGCTACAGGTTGCGCGCTCTCACCGACCGCATCGCCAGCACGGTGTTGCAGTTGCGCGAAGCTGTCCGGAAACAGATAAGCCAGCAACGCGGCGCCGAGCCCGAGCGCCAACAGCAGCCACCACAGCCACGCGTGCGAGCGGCGCTTTTCGCCGACCACCGCGTCCGCCGGCACATGAACCGCCGCGGTCACTTCGGGCGTGGGTTTCGCTGCCGGCATCGGATGCTCGATATGCGCCGACACCGCCTTCAACTGCCCGAGCACGCCGCCGGTAAAAGCGCCAACCGTGCCGAGCCCGAGCGCGCCGAGCAGCCGGTCGTTCAGATACGGCGCGATGAGCGGCATCTGATGGCTCAACAGCGCCGGCAGTTGACCGACGCTGCCCTGGCTTTTCAGCAGATGCTGTTTGAGCATGCCCAGCATGGTCGCGCCGACGATGCCCGTGATCGCATGCGTGGCGTGCGCCGGCACGCCGGTTTGCACGGCCACCTCGTCGCTGAGCGACTCCGCGCGGCGGTCGAGCGAACGTTCGAGCAACGCGCGCCCCGCGCCTTCGAGTTCGCTCACGCCGCGCGTACTGTCCGTCAGATGCGGCAACTGTTCGGCGATTCGCGCGTCGACATCGGGCGAGACGGCGGTGGCGAACAGCGAGCGCGCGCCCTCGAGCGTCGCGGCCTTGTGCATCAGCCCGGCCAGCAGCGCGGGCGCGGCGGTGGTCACCACGGCGCGCGTCGCTTGCGGCGGCAAGCCGATGCGCTCGCCCAGTTGCGCGACCACTTCGTCCGTCAACGCGGACTGGATCGCGTGAATCAAATTGATGCTCATGCCTTCGCTTCCTGGAGTTCCCGGACCCGCCACCTGACGCGCCCCTAATTGCGCGGCGATTATAGGTATCCGGAAGTCTCATAAAAGGAACGGCACAATTTATGACGATTTAGACGACGTTCGCACTGGTTCTCTCATAATTGGCGTCGGAAATGCGGCGGTTCGAGCGGGCGTACCGACACGTTCACGCCGCGCTGGCCGTCGGCGCGGCGCTTGCCACTGCGCCGGCCTGCTCCACCGTCTGCGGCCGGCGACGGCTCGCCGTCATCAGCTCGGCCGCGCGTTCGCCGATCATCACCGTGGGCGAGTTGGTGTTGCCGCCGATCAGCGTCGGCATCACCGATGCATCGACGATCCGCAGTCCCTCGACGCCTCGCACGCGCAATTGCGGATCGAGCACCGAGCGCGCGTCGCCGCCCATCCGGCAAGTGGCGACCGGGTGATAGATCGTGTCCGCGTGCTCGGCGATGATCTGGCGCAACTGTTCGTCGGATTGTCCGGGCCGCGTGTACAGTTCGCGGCCGCCGTGCAGCGCAAGCGACGGCGCGTCGAGAATGCGCCGCGCCATCTGCACGCCTTCGACCAGCAGATCGAGATCGCGCGAATCGCTGAAAAAACGCGGGTCGATCACGGGCGCCACGCGGGCATCGGCGCTCGCGAGCGTCACCGAGCCGCGGCTAAACGGCCGCAGCACGCACACATGCAGCGAATAGCCGTGGCCCCAATGCATGTGCCGGTTATGGTCGTCGACGAGCGCCGCGCAAAAATGCAGTTGCAGGTCGGGCCGCTCGAGCGTCGGCCTGCTCTTCAAAAAGCCGCCCGCCTCGGCGACGTTGCTCGACAGCATGCCGCGGCCGTGGCGCATGAAGGTGACGAACTGCGGCACCATCCGCGCGATGCCGCGCACCGAGAAACCGGTCGGCTCGATCGACGACACGCGCTTGTTGATCGTGAAATCGACGTGGTCGATCAGGTTCTGGCCGACTTCGGGCGCATCGTGCAAGACCTTGATGCCATGCGCTCGCAGATGCCCGGCCGGCCCGATGCCGGAGCACATCAGCAATTGCGGCGAATTGTACGCGCCCGCCGCGAGCACGACTTCGGCGCGCGCGGCGAGCGTCTCGCGACGGCCGCCGCGCACCACGTCCACGCCGCTCGCGCGCTTGCCGTCGAACACCACGCGCAGCACCGTGGCATCGGCGATCGTATGGAGATTGGCGCGCTCGCGATCGTAGATATAAGCGCGCGCGACACTGCAACGCCGGCCATCGCGCTGCGTGACCTGATAGAAGCCGATGCCTTCCTGATCGGCGCCGTTGAAGTCGTCGTTCGGCTTGTAGCCGGCTTCCATCGCGGCCTGCACGAAGCGCTTCGAAAACGGATTCCGGTAGCGCAGGTCGGACACGGAGAGCGGGCCGCTGTCGCCGTGCCACGCATCGGCGCCGCGCTCGTTGCCCTCGGCGCGGCGAAAGTACGGCAGCACGTCCTGCCACGACCAGCCGTCGCAGCCCAGTTGCGCCCATTCGTCGTAGTCGAGCGGATGGCCGCGCGTGTAGATCATCGCGTTGATCGCGCTCGATCCGCCGAAGCCGCGCCCGCGCGGCTGGTAGCCTCGGCGGCCGCCGAGTCCTGGTTGCGGCGTCGTCAGGTAGCCGTAGTTCGTCCTGAGCTTGTTCGGCACGACCGCCGCGACGCCCACCGGCATATTGACGAACAGGTTGCGGTTCGTATGCGGGCCCGCTTCGATCAGGGCAATCGTCGCGTCGGGACAGTTGTCCGCGAGACGGCTCGCGAGCGCGCAGCCGCCCGAGCCGGCACCGACGATGATGTAGTCGTATTCCATCGCTCCTCCTGATGGGTGCGTTGTCTGCGCACCCTGTCTCGTGCACACTTGTCTACGTGTGTTTCCCGGCATTGTAGGGACGGTTCGGAGGCCGCGGCGGCTTCGCGTCAGAGCGATTACTCTAAACCTGAACGCCCCTGCGCCCCTATGATGAAAGACCCGCAGACGCCCGCCGCGCGGCGGCTTGCGGGATTCAAACAGGGTCCGTGAGCGATGTGCTTTTGGCGCACGGTGAGTCGGTCGCAATCAAACGGCGCGGCGCGGACGCATGCTAACGACTGCGCACGGATTGCGCGCCGATGCCGCAGCGAAAACGCATAGAGCGCGCACAGACAGCGCACGCAAAGCGCCCACTTGGCGCAAACGCCGCGCGATAAAAAACCCGCGCCGGCGCCCTTGCCGCGAACACGCGGCGAACGGAGACAGCAGATGCAACGCCATAGCTTCGGCCAGACTCACGAGGTCACCAATCAGGTGCCGCCGCTCGCGGACTACAACCTCTTTTCCACCGACGCCGCGCTATCCGCCGCGCTCGAACGCGACGGCGCCGCATGGCATCGCGACGCGCTGCTGCGGCACGGCGCGGCGCTGACCACGCCGGAGACGCTCGCGCTCGCCGAACTCGCCAACCGTCACACGCCCGAGCTTTCGACGCACAGCCCGCGCGGCGAACGTATCGACGCGCTCGAGTTTCATCCCGCGTGGCATGAGCTACTCGCTCTGCTGCGTCGCGAGGGATTGCACGCGTTGCCGTTCTCCGACCCGCGGCCGGGCGCGATGGCCGCGCGCTGCGCCGGGTACTTCCTGCATGCGCAGATCGAGTCCGGCTCGCTGTGCCCGTTGACGATGACGTTCGCGAGCATTCCGGTATTGCAGCGCGAGCCTCAACTGTTCGAGACGTTGCGCGACAAGCTGTATGCGCGCGGGCACGATCCACGCGATGTGCCGCTCCCACAAAAAGCGTCCGCGATGATCGGCATGGGCATGACCGAAAAACAGGGCGGCTCGGACGTGCGCAGCAATCAGACCCAGGCGCGCGCGATCGCCGCCGGCGGCCGCGGCGGCGCCTATGAACTGGTCGGCCACAAATGGTTTTTCTCGGCGCCGCAATGCGACGCGCATCTGGTGCTTGCGCGCACGCACGATCACGTCGGGGTGTCGTGCTTTTTCGTGCCGCGCTTCACGCCCGACGGCAGCAAGAACGCCGTGCAAATCCAGCGTCTGAAAGACAAGCTCGGCAACCGCTCGAACGCGAGCAGCGAAGTCGAATTCCTCGACGCGTTCGGCATCATGATCGGCGACGAAGGACGCGGCGTGCCGACCATCATCGAAATGGCGAACTACACGCGGCTCGATTGCGTGATCGGCAGCGCGGCGCTGATGCGCGCGGCGCTCGTGCAGGCGATTCATCACGCGCGTCATCGCAGCGCGTTCGGCCGCAATCTCGTCGATCAGCCGTTGATGCGCAATGTGCTCGCCGACCTCGCGCTCGAATCGGAAGCGGCGACCGTGCTGTTCATGCGGCTCGCGCAGGCGTTCGAGCAATCCGCCGATGCAGGCACAGCGACGTCCGCCGCCGATTCAGCGGCTGCCTCCGCCGAGCGCGCATGGCGGCGCATCGTGACGCCGGCGGCGAAATACTGGGTTTGCAAACGCGCGCTCGAATTCACCGGCGAAGCGATGGAAGTGTGGGGCGGCAACGGCTACGTCGAGACCGGTCCGATGGCGCGCTTCTATCGCGAGGCGCCTGTCAATTCGATCTGGGAAGGCTCCGGCAACGTGATGTGCCTCGACGTGCTGCGCGCGATGGAGCGCGAACCCGACGCGGCGCAGGCGCTCTTCGCGCAATGGCAGGCCGATGCCGCCGCGCATCCCGCGTTGAGCGCCGCGCTCGGCAAACTCGCCGCGACGCTCAACGGACCGGCCGAACATCGCGAGGCTTCGGCGCGGCGCATCGCGCAGCAGATCGTGCTGATCGCGCAGGCCACGCTGCTCGTGAGGCATTCGCCCGCCGTTGTCGCGGAGGCCTTCATCGCCACCCGTCTCGCGGATGGCTGCGGCGAAAGCGGCCGCGTCTACGGCACGCTCCCCGCCACGTTCGATCACGCGGCGATCGTCGAACGCGCTTTTCCGGTTTGAAACCACAGCCAGCGGCACGCAACCAAGCAACGACGCAACAACACCGATAAGCGCATCTTTCATCAGGGAGTGGTGAACAATGAAGAACGATTTGCCCGAGGTCGCCGCGCTGCAAGCGCTGCTTGGCGATCAGCGTCATGCGTATTTGCGTGCGCCGTATCCGTCGTGGGAAACGCGCGCGGCGCATCTGCAAGCGCTGCGCAAAGTGCTGCTCGATAATCGCGACGCGCTCGCCGACGCGATGAGCGCCGACTTCGGCAATCGTGCGAAACAGGAAGTGCTGCTTGCGGAATTCCTGCTGGTGAAGGAGGAAATCGACGCGGCCCTGCGCCACGGCAAACGGTGGATGAAAGCGCAGCGCCGCCGCACCAACAAATGGCTGCTGCCGGCCCGCGCGAAAGTGGTGCCGCAGCCGCTCGGCGTGGTCGGCATCATCGTGCCGTGGAATTATCCGGTGCTGCTTGCCGCCGGGCCGCTCATCAGCGCGCTCACCGCCGGCAATCGCGCGATCGTCAAGATGTCCGAACTAACGCCGCGCACGTCCGCGTTGTTCGAGCAGTTGATCGGCCAGACCTTCGCGCGCGATCACGTCGCGGTCGTCAACGGCGATGCCGCGCTCGCCGCTGCGTTCAGCGCGCAGCCCTTCGATCATCTGCTGTTCACGGGATCGACGAAAATCGGCCACGAGGTCATGCGCGCCGCCGCCGAGCATCTGACGCCGGTCACGCTCGAACTCGGCGGCAAATCGCCGGCGATCATCGGCGCGCACGCGCGTTTCGAGAATGCCGTGGATAACCTCATCGCCGGTAAGACGCTGAATGCCGGGCAGACCTGCGTCGCGCCAGACTACGTGCTCGTGCCGCGCGGCAAGGAGCAGACTTTCATCGAGCGGGCGCGCGGGCGGATGGCGAAGATGTACCCCGGCTTCACGCACAACCCGGATTACACGTCGATTATTTCGCCGCGCCACTTCGAGCGGCTCGAGCGTCTCGCGGACGAAGCCGAGGCCGCCGGCGCGCAGTTGCATCCGCTCACCGACAGCGCGCCGGATGCTGCGAGCCGCCGCTTTCCGCCTGTCGCCGTGACGAATGCGCCCGCCGATTGCGAGTTGATGCGAGAGGAAATTTTCGGGCCGCTGCTGCCGATCGTCGCGTATGACACGCTCGACGACGCAATCGCGTGGATAAACGCACGGCCGCGCCCGCTCGCGCTTTATCTGTACGCCGACGACGCCGCGACCATCGAGCGCGTCACGCACGAAACCATCGCGGGCGGCATGGCGATCAACGAAACGCTGATGCATCTGGCCTGCGAAAGCCTGCCGTTCGGCGGAGTGGGAGCCAGCGGAATGGGCGCTTATCACGGCTACGAAGGCTTCGTGACGTTTTCGAAGATGAAGCCGGTGTTGACGCAGGCGCGTCTGAACGCGCGCGGATGGATCGCGCCACCTTACGGCAAGCGCGTCAATGCGCTGTTGAGGTTGATGATGCGGTTTTGATTGCGGCTCGCTGCATGGTTGCGTGGTGGCGCGGTTACGCCGAAGCTCACCGCCCGTCACCCGCACCATCGATGTCGACCGCAACAACATCGGTGACATCCTCCACACCGCTCTTCGCGCCGGCCGACGCGGCCTGCGGCGGCTCGCGCTCCGCTCCGCTTTCCAGTCGATGCAGCCACGCCAGCAATTCGGCGACCGCCTGATAAAGCTGCGGCGGAATGCGCGCGTCGAGGTCCACCTGCATCAGCAGCGAGACCATTTCGGGCGCTTCATGCACGTACAGCCCGGCTTCCTTCGCGCGCTGCACGATCATGTCGGCAAGCATGCCGTAGCCCTTCGCGATCACGCGCGGCGCGGGATCGCCGCCATTGGCGTCGTAGACGAGCGCAGCCGCGCTGCGGCGATGTTTGCGGCTCATCACATGTCCCAGTCGAAATCGTCGGGCGGCGCGCGCCGGCCCTTTTCTGCCGCCGTGTTTGCCCCGCCATTCCCCGCCGCCGACGAAGCCGCAGCACCCGCGCCCGCCGAAGCCGATCGCGCATACGCCGACGCCGCCGCCTGAGCGGCCGCCGCAGCGCTCGCCGTCGCCGCGCCCGTCGCGGGCGCGCCGCCGCCGATCTCGCGAATCGTCAACCCGTGCAACTGGATGCCCGCCGCCGCGAGCCGCTGACGAAAGCCCTCGCCCTGCATCGCAAGCCGCGCCGCGCCGCCCGGACTTGCCTGCACGCGCGCGACGAGGCGCATGCCGGTCAAGGTCAGTTCGGCGTCGACGGTGCCGAGCGTCGGCAGCGACAGCGTCAGCCGCGTGCGCCACGGCTGATCCTCTTCGCTCGCCGTGCCGCCGCCGCTGCGGTCCCACTCGTCGCCGTCCTGTTCGATGGTCCAGTCGAGCTTCGCGCCGGGCCATGCTTCGCCGGTCCAGCGGAACTGGCCGGTCGCAAGCAGATCGAGCTGCTGACGCACAAGCGGCACGGTCGCGGGATGAACCGCGGCGGCTTGCGCCGTCTGCTGCGAGCTGCCGTCCGCCGCTGCCGACGCGGCGTTGTGCAAACCGGCATGCGTCGATTGACCGTTCAGGTCGGACAGCGAACTCGCGAGCACTTCACCGGCGGCGAAACGCGCGGCGTGCGCCGTGTCGATCGACGGCATCGCGCGGCCGGCGCTCATGCCGGCATTCGCATTGGCCGCGTTCGCGGAATTCGCGAAATTGCCGGCGTTCGGCGCCGCACCGTCAGCCGCCCCGTTCGGCGCCGCGCCCATGCCCGGCTTGGCGCCGGCACCGGCACCAGCAGCCGCGGACGACGCATCGCCGGCAGCGCTTCCCCAGTTCAACGGCAATTGCGCCGACGCCGCCACGAGCTTGTTCTGCGCCTCGCCGGCGAGCGTCTCCGGCGAGCGCTGGCCGCTCAGCCATTGGGCGAGATGCGCTTCGTAGAAGAGACCGCTATCGCCGACCGTCTGCGCGAGCGCGGCCGCGAGCGCCGCAACGGGCACTTGCGCCGCCGCGACATTGGCCGTGGCCGCCGACGCAGCGGCGTTCGAAGCGAGATTGGGAGCAGCAGGCGCGTCGAAGAGCGGCAAAGCGCCGACTTCGACGTCGAGCGCGGGAGCGGCGGGCCAGATCGGCGTCTGGCCGACAATCGCCGGAGTCGCCTCGCCGCCCGAACGCACAATCGCGTTGAGCGTGAGCGCGACAGCGGACAAGGCCGTTTGCGCCGATGGCTGCGGCGGCGTTGGCGGGGCAAGAGGAGCCGAAGTGGTCGGCGCGGTCTCGACGTCCGGCGCGCCGGTTTGCGTGGTGGCGGCGCTGCCGGGACCAATGTTCAGCAGGCTGTCGACGCGGGTCGCGAGCAGCGATGCGAGGGCCGTGTCGATTCCGTTCATGCCGATTCCTTGGTCACATTGGCGGCAGCGCGCTCAAATTCGTTCAGTCAGGCGCCTCGCGGCTGCATCGCGGCTAGATCGCGGCCACCGTCAGCGCGCGCCGTAAAGCTCCTTCAGCACCCGCGACGGCCGTCCGCCGAACAGCGCCGACAGCTTCGCAAGGCTCGGATTGGCGAGGTCGCGGATCGCGGCGTCGTCGGCGAGAATCTGGCGGATCAGCGCGTACTTGCGCAGGCGCTCCGTCTCGTCGAGCTTGACGCCCGTCTCCGCCTCTTTCAGCGCGTCCACGAGTTGCCGGTATTCTTCCTGCAAGTGCACCAGGTCGTTCCACAGGGCGCGTCGGGCAGCCATCAGCATGCGGCAGGACAACGCTGCGATGGCCTCGTAGCGGGCAAAATATTCTGCGTTCGATGTCATCTCATGCTTTCCGCGGCCGGCTGGGCAGCCATCCGCGCTATCTCCGGGGCAATCCCGATCCATGCCTCTTCGAGCGTCGCCAGTAGACCGTCGACCTCGACCAGCATTGCCTCGCTCGCTTTTATATTGGCTTCCAGCAGCCGGCGCGACATATAGCTATATAGCGCGTTCAACCGCTGCGCAATCTCGCCGCCCACCTCAAGGTTGAGCGACTGCTGCAGCCCGCTTTCGACGATCTGAATCGCCTTGCCGATCGCCTCTCCACGACCGGCGACATTGCCCTGCTGCACGTGCATCCGTGCTTGCGCGATAGCCTGCCTGGCTCCCTGATACAGCATCACGATCAGACGATGCGGACTCGCGCCCATCACCCCTGTCTCGACGCCCACGCGTGCGTACGCATTGGCTCCAGAGTGTCCTGGGGAAAACATCGGCGCTCCTCCTCAATTGCAACTACGGTTGGTCGTGGCAGCCCATCGGGATGCGTCGCCGCGTCCCGGATTCATGCCTGTATCTGGTTATCGGATACGCAGCGAGAAAGCTTTAGGCCGGTGTAAGGAGGATTAAGGGGTCAGGCCGCGCGTGCTCGCGCATGCTCAAGCGAGCGGCGCGGCGCATGCAGCAGGTTGCGGCCGTGGCGGGCGGAACATTCTTGCCGCCGCGGCCGCTTGCGTTCAGACCTGCATCTGCATGATGTCGTTGTAGGCGGACACCAGCTTGTTGCGCACCTGCAGGCCGAACTGGAAGCCGACGTTGGCCTTCTGCATGTCGACCATCACGTCGTTTAGCGACACGTTCGACGCGCCGAGCTCGAACGCCTGCGATTCGCCGATCGCCTTGGTCTGATCGCCGCTGATCTTGTCCAGCGAGGCCTTGAGCGCCGACGCAAAGCCGCCGGCCGTGGCCGCGCCGGACTCCCCTGCGGCCGAAGCGCCGGCCGCCGCGGTGCTGCCGCCGGTCGCCTGCGCAGCCATCGAATGCAACTGTTGCAGCGCCGACGAAATCGCGTTCACGGGCAAAGTCATGTTCTCTCCAGTAATGACGAGCGGCACGACTAAACCGTACCGATCTGGACGAAAGCATAGCAGCGGGCTTTACGGGAAAGCCCCGAAACTAGGGGGGAAACCCGGCTCTATTCAAGCAATCGGGCGCGTCTGCCGTGCGGATAATTTCAGTCGTGAAAGTCTCTGTCCATACTCCCGTCGGCTCTCGGCGCGACATAGCGGCAGAACGCAAAGGCATCCCGGAGAAACCCGACGCATGGATTCGTCAGCCAACTCTTTGATCAACCCCGACGCCCGCATGGGCCTCGCCGGCGCGCAGCCCGGCGCGGCGGCGGCGGGCGCCGGCCAGCCCGGCGGCAATGCAGACCTGGGCGGCCTCGGTGGCGGCCTCGGCGGCAATTTTGGTCAGCGCCTGTCCGGTCTCGCGCAGATGCGCGGCAACCCGCGCGCACCGCTCATCTTCGCGGTCGCGCTGCTCGTCGCCATCGTGGCGGGCCTGTTCCTCTGGTCGCGCGCGCCGGACTACAAGGTGCTCTACAGCAACCTGTCCGACCGCGACGGCGGCGCCATCATCACGGCGCTCCAGCAGGCGAACATTCCGTACAAGTTCTCCGAGGCCGGCGGCGCGATCCTCGTGCCGTCCGAGCAGGTGCATGAGATGCGCCTGCGCCTTGCATCGCAGGGATTGCCGAAGAGCGGCTCGGTCGGCTTCGAACTGATGGACAACCAGAAGTTCGGCATCAGCCAGTTCGCCGAGCAGATCAACTATCAGCGCGCGCTCGAAGGCGAGCTGGAACGCACGATCGAATCGGTTTCATCGGTGAAGTCGGCGCGCGTCCATCTGGCGATTCCGAAGCCCTCCGTGTTCGTGCGCGACAAGGAAGCGCCATCGGCGTCGGTGCTCGTCAATCTGTATCCGGGCCGCGCGCTCGACGAAGGCCAGGTGCTTGCGATCACGCATATGGTGTCGTCGGCGGTGCCGGAAATGCCGGTCAAGGGCGTGACCATTCTCGACCAGGACGGCAATCTGCTGACGCAGCCGTCGGTGGGCGGCGGGCTCGACGCGTCGCAACTGAAGTATCGCCAGCAGATCGAGCGCAGCACGCAGCAGCGCATCGACGCGATCCTCGCGCCGCTGTTCGGCTCCGGTAATGCGCATTCGCAGGTGAGCGCCGACATCGACTTCTCGCGCAGCGAACAGACGTCGGAAAACTACGGCCCGAACGGCAATCCGCAACAGGCCGCGATTCGCAGCCAGCAATCGAGCACCGCAACCGAAATGTCGCAAGGCGGCGCCTCGGGCGTGCCGGGCGCGCTGTCGAACCAGCCGCCCCAGCCCGCCTCCGCGCCGATCAATGCGCCCGCCGGCGCGAGCGGCGGTGTGACGACGACGCCGGTCAGCGACCGCAAGGACATGACGACCAACTACGAGCTCGACAAAACCGTGCGTCACCTCGAGCAGCCGATGGGCGGCATCAAGCGTCTGTCGGTGGCGGTGGTGGTCAACTATCTGCGCGTGGTCGACGCCAAGGGTCACGCGACGATGCAGCCGGTCACCGCCGACAAGCTCGCGCAAGTGAACCAGCTCGTGAAGGACGCGATGGGCTTCGACGCGCAGCGCGGCGACTCGGTCAACGTGGTCAACAGCCCGTTCACCACCGCGCTCGACCCGAACGCCGACCTGCCGTGGTGGCGCACGCCGGACATGCTGGCGCTGTACAAGCAGATCGCGACGTATCTCGGCATCGGCGCAGTGGCCCTGTTCCTGTACTTCGTGATGGTGAAGCCGGCGCTGCGCCGCGCGTTCCCGCCGCCGGAGCCGGTCGTCGCCGCAGCGCTGCCGTCGCCGGACGAGCCGATTCTGCTCGACGGCATTCCGGCCGCCGAGCGGGCCGGCAACGCCGCGCTCGAAATGGACAACGGCGACGCAGAGCTGCAGGCGCTGGAAAACGCGAAACACAAATATGAGCGGAACCTGGAGTTCGCGCGCAGCATCGCGCGCCAGGATCCGAAGATCGTTGCAACTGTCGTCAAGAATTGGGTGACCGATGAGCGCTGAAGGCGTAATGAAGAGCGCGCTTCTGCTGATGTCGATCGGCGAAGAAGAAGCCGCGCAGGTATTCAAGTTTCTCGGACCGCGCGAAGTCCAGAAGATCGGCGTCGCGATGGCCGCCATGAAGGCCGTGACCCGCGAGGAGATCGACGTCGTGCTGCACGAGTTCGTGCGCGAGGCGGAGAAGCACACCGGCATGTCGCTCGACTCGAACGAGTACATCCGTTCGGTGCTGACGAAGGCGCTCGGCGACGACAAGGCCGGCGCGATCATCGACCGCATTCTGCAAGGCAGCGATACCAGCGGTATCGAGGGCCTGAAGTGGATGGATTCGCCGGCGGTCGCGGAGCTGATCAAGAACGAGCATCCGCAGATCATCGCGACGATCCTGGTTCACCTGGACCGCGATCAGGCTTCGGAAATCGTCGCGTGCTTCACGGAGCGTCTGCGTAACGACGTGCTGTTGCGAATCGCGACGCTCGACGGCATTCAGCCGGCCGCGCTGCGCGAACTCGACGACGTGCTCACGCACCTGCTGTCGGGCAGCGACAACCTGAAGCGCAGCCCAATGGGCGGCATTCGCACGGCGGCGGAAATCCTCAACTTCATGTCGAGCAATCACGAGGAAGGCGTCATCGAGAACGTCCGCCAGTACGACGCGGAACTCGCGCAGAAGATCGTTGATCAGATGTTCGTGTTCGAGAACCTGCTCGACCTGGAAGACCGCGCGATCCAGTTGCTGCTGAAGGAAGTCGAGTCCGAAGCGCTGATCATCTCGCTGAAGGGCGCGGCGCCCGCGCTGCGTCAGAAGTTCCTGTCGAACATGTCGCAGCGCGCAGCCGAACTGCTCGCCGAAGACCTCGACGCGCGCGGCCCGGTCCGTGTCTCCGAAGTCGAGACGCAACAGCGCCGCATCCTGCAAATCGTGCGCAATCTGGCGGAAAGCGGTCAGATTGTGATTGGCGGCAAGGCGGAAGATGCATATGTCTAATCGCAACTCCGCGGCGAAGGCGACCCTCTCGGCCTACCAGCGCTGGGAGATGGCCTCGTTCGATCCGGTGCCGCCCGCGCCGCCGAATTCCGAGGCCGACGAAGCCGCGTTCGAAGCCGAACTCGAGCGCCTGCGCGAAGCCGCGCACGCGCAGGGCATCGCGTCCGGCCACGTCGCCGGTCAGGCGCTCGGCTACCAGGCGGGTTACGAGCAAGGCCACGCGCAGGGCTTCGAGCAAGGCCGAAGCGAAGCGCGCGAGGAAGCGGCGCGGCTTGCGGCGCTTGCCGAAACGTTCAAGGCCGCGCTCGACGGCGCACAAGGCGCGATCTCGGAGACGCTCGTCTCGCTCGCGCTCGACATCGCGCAACAGGTGGTGCGCCAGCATGTGCAGCACGACCCGACCGCGCTGATCGCCGCCGCGCGCGAAGTGCTCGCCGCCGAACCGGCGTTGACGGGCGCGCCCGCGCTGATCGTGAGTCCCGCCGATCTGCCTGTGGTCGAAGCGTATCTGATGGAAGAACTGCAAACGCGCGGCTGGACCGTGCGCACCGACCCGGCCGTGGAGCGCGGCGGCTGCCGCGCGCAGGCCGCGAGCGGCGAAGTCGATGCCGGCATCGATACACGCTGGGAACGCGTCGCCGCGGCGCTCGGCAAAGTGAGTACATGGTGAAGCCGACGCTCGAGGAAATCCGCGCAAGCGACCTGACGCCGCTCGAACGTGAGCTGGCGCTGGCGTCGTTCGGCGCGGAGGCGCTTGCCGAAACGTCGTTCGCGGACGCGGCTCCTGACGCCGCGGTGTTCTCTCAAGCGACTGAAGACGCGGCTGCTGCCAATCACGGGCATCCGCTGACGGGCGCCGCCGCGAGCCGCGAGTCGGCACCGGACGCAGCAGGTCTCGCGCGCGCCGCCTCGAAAGCAACGGCTGCCGCGCCCTACGATCCCGCGCTCGACAGCAATCCGCACATGCAAGCGTGGCGCGGTCGGCTCGACGCGCTGCGCGCGCGCAACGCGATCGCCAAGCCGATGCGCGCATGCGGGCGCCTCACGCGCGCCGCGGGTCTCGTGCTTGAAGCGGTCGGCCTACGCCTCTCGGTTGGCGCGGAAGTGATGATCGAACTGCCACTCGGCAGTTCGCTGCCAATGGCCGAAGCCGAAGTGGTCGGCTTCTCCGGCGACAAACTCTTTCTGATGCCGACCACCGAAGTGATCGGCCTGTTGCCCGGCGCGCGTGTCTATCCGCTGGAGAGCGCGCCGATTGCCGACCCGATGGCGGGCGCGAAGCGTCTGCCGGTCGGCTGGGAATTGCTCGGCCGCGTGCTGGATGCGTCCGGCCGTCCGCTCGACGGACTCGGCCCGCTCGGCGCGCACGCCGATGCGCCGCTGTCCGCGCCGGTCATCAATCCGTTGAATCGGGAGCCGATTCACAAGGTGCTCGACGTCGGCGTGCGCGCGATCAATGCGCTGCTGACCGTCGGACGCGGGCAGCGCATGGGCCTCTTCGCGGGTTCGGGCGTCGGTAAATCGGTGCTGCTCGGCACGATGGCGCGCTACACCAGCGCCGATGTGATCGTGATCGGCCTGATCGGCGAACGCGGCCGCGAAGTGAAGGAATTCATCGAACAGATTCTTGGCGAGGAAGGTCTCGCGCGCTCCGTCGTGATCGCCGCGCCCGCCGACGTTTCGCCGCTCTTGCGGATGCAGGCCGCCGCGTATTCGACGTCGCTCGCCGAATATTTCCGCGACCAAGGCAAGCATGTGCTGCTGCTGATGGATTCGCTGACCCGTTACGCAATGGCGCAGCGCGAGATCGCGCTCGCCGTGGGCGAGCCGCCTGCCACCAAGGGCTATCCGCCTTCGGTGTTCGCGAAGCTGCCGGCGCTCGTCGAACGAACCGGCAACGGGCCGGCGGGCGGCGGCTCGATCACCGCGTTCTATACCGTGCTGACCGAAGGCGACGACCAGCAGGATCCGATCGCCGATTCCGCGCGCGCGATTCTCGACGGCCATATCGTGCTGTCGCGCTCGCTCGCGGAAGCCGGCCACTATCCGGCGATCGACATCGAAGCGTCGATTAGCCGGGCAATGACCGCGCTGATCGACGATAACCATCTGGACAAAACGCGTATGTTCAAGCAGATGCTGTCGCGCTATCAGCGCAACCGCGATCTGATCAACGTCGGCGCTTATTCGAGCGGGCGCGACGCGCTGCTCGACCGCGCGATCGCGCTGTATCCGCGGATGGAAGCCTTCCTGCAACAGGGCTTTCGCGAGTGCGCGAACTTTGAACCGAGTATCGAAATGCTGGACGCGCTGTTTGCCCAAGGAGCCTGACGATGGCGAAACACTTTCCGATCAAGACGCTGATTGGCCTCGCGCAGGACGATGTCGACGCCGCCGCTCAACGTCTTGGCCGCGCGCAGCGCGAGCGCAACGACGTCGAGGCGCAGCTGAACGCCCTCGTGCAGTACCGCGACGAATACCACGCGCGTTTCACGGCGACCGCGCAAGCGGGCATGCCCGCCGGCAACATGCGCAATTTCCAGGCGTTCATCGACACACTCGACGCGGCCATCGAGCAGCAGCGTAACCTGCTCGTGACCGCGAACGCGCGAGTCGAGGCAGCCAAGCCCGACTGGCAGCGTCAGAAGCAGAAGCTCGGCTCGTACGAAGTGCTGCAGGCGCGCGGCGAAGCCGCCGAGGCGAAGGTCGTGGCGCGGCGCGATCAGCGCGACGCCGACGAACACGCGGCACGAATCCTGAGGATGCGCGCGGAAGGCGCCTGACGCCCGCGCCGCCTCGACACACTGACTCGACACCGTACCTTTGACGGATTGACAGGACACTTATGTCGTTTCTTTCACAGATCGGCTCGCTGCTCGGCTCGACCGGCAGCAGCTCCACCAGTAAGCCCAGCAATGCGGCGGCGCTTGCCGCTGCTAGCGCGAAGCCGTTTTCGCAAACGCTGCAGCAGAACATTGATTTGCAGAACAGTGCGGCTTCAAGTGCGGCTGCAAATGCGGCCGCGAATAGCGCTGCAAGCGTGAAGGCCGCCGTGCCGCAGCCGTCTTCCGCGGACATCTCGCAGGGCTCGAGCGTGCACGACGCGCCGCCGCCGGACGATTCCACGACGAAGAGCGCCGACGACGCAAAGAGCGACAGCAACGACAGCAGCACGGCCGACGCGGCATCGTCCGCGGCGTCGGCGGACAAGCCGCAGCAGGCATCGACGGACAAGAACGGCGACACGCCGCCGAAGCCGGCCAATGCCGCCAGCGCAAACGACGCCGGCGCCGCGGCGGCAGCCGCTGCCGCTCAGGCGCAGGCGCAAGCCCAGGCCGACGCGAGCGCCGCCGATGCGGCCGGCGTCAATCTGGCGGCATCGACGAACGCGGACCCGACCGCAACCGGCGCGGCCACCGACACCGCACCTGCCGGCACGCCCGGCAAGAAGGCGCCGACCGATCCGAAATCGCTGCAGGACTCGTTGCAGGCCGCGCTCGCGGCGCTGGCGAACGGCCAGGCTGTGGCTCCGTCGCAGGCTCTCGCGAGCGGCGCGGCAGCCGCCGCGGCGGCGAACGGTCTAGCGAGCGCGAACGCTTCGCTGAACGACACGACGAGCAAGACGCTGGAGGCCGGGTCGTCCGGCGGCGGCAAGGGCTCGGCCGCGGCGCGCGGCGCAATGGGGACGGCGGCGAACGGTACGACTGTTGCCGATCCGACGGCGGCGGCATCGGCGGCTGCGGCGGGCGCGTTGACATCGACGGGAGCGGCAGGCGCGCAGACAGACGACCTGGCATCGTTCAAGAATGCCGCCGACGCGGCGACGGCCGCGCTGGCCGCGAGCCAGGCGGCCGCGAGCGCCGCAAGCACGACGGCGGCCGTGCAAACGACGGGCACCGCGAGCGCGGCGGTCGCGGCGAATGCATTGGGACCGCAGGTCGGCACGACCGACTGGGAGGAGGCGTTGAGCCAGAAGGTGGTGTTCCTGTCGAATGCGCATTCGCAGAGCGCTGAGCTGACGTTGAATCCGAAGGATCTTGGGCCTTTGCAGGTTGTGCTGCAGGTCGCCGATAACCATGCGCATGCGTTGTTTGTTTCGCAGCATCAGCAGGTGCGGGAGGCGGTTGAGGCCGCTTTGCCGAAGCTGCGCGAGGCTATGGAGGCGAATGGGATTGGGCTCGGCAGCGCGAGTGTCAGTGATGGGTTTGGGCGGCAGGGTGGGCAGCAGCAGCAGAGTGCCAGTTCTGGCGGGGGGCGCTCCGCGCGGGGTTTTGGGGGTGAGGCTGGGGCCGCCGGGGCCGGGGTGGTTGTGGCTGCTGGTGATGCCGGTGGGCGGCGTAGTGTTGGGCTTGTGGATACGTTTGCCTGAGCTTTTGCTTTGCCGGGGGCGCTGTTTTTTACCCCTTTGGCCTTTCCTTGATTTCGCGGTGGTCTATTTCGCGTTGCCCCTGTGCGGGGCGGCACTCACTTTCTTTGCCGCCGCAAAGCACCGGTGGCTTATAAGTGGGTCCCACTGGCTCGCTTTGGCCTTTCCTTGATTTCATGGTGGTCTATTGGCGTTGCCCCTGTGCGGGGCGGCACTCACTTTCTTTGCCGCCGCAAAGAAAGTAAGCAAAGAAAGCGGGCTCACTCCGCCAGCTTTTAGATGGCTCCTCCGGTTCGCAGAGCGCAGTGGCACGCCTGACATCCGTGTCCTCGCGCATTCGACGTTCGTGACAAGGCAGTCATTCTTCCGGCGACGCTTCGCGCGCCGCAGCGGTCGTTCCCAAAACCATCGCTCGTTCGGCCGTGTCGCGGGCCGCGAGTCGTCGCGAGGGTTCTGCGGTTTCCCGCGCCGCGAACCATCGCGGCATCTCACGCTTTTCTGCGTTCCACCGCCGCCTCGCCCCAAATGCTCGATTGGAACGCAGGCACTTAAGGTTTCGGCCAGGGCAAAACGATCCCCCCCCGACGGCGCGTCGCCGAGGCGAAGCCGATGGCCCCACCGCGCAAAAACGCAAGCGAGCGGTGTAAGCGAACCCTTCCGGCGAGCACGCAGTGCGAGGCGGGAAGCATGACTGCCTTGTCACGAGCGCCGAATGCGCGAGGACACGGATGTAAGACGCGCCACTGCGCTCTGCGACCCGGGGGGCGCCATCTACAAGCTGGCGGTGTGAGCCCGCTTTCTTTGCTTACTTTCTTTGCGGCGGCAAAGAAAGTGAGTGCCGCCCCGCACAGGGGCAACGCCAATAGACCACCGCGAAATCAAGGAAAGGCCAAAGGGGTTAACAAAAAAACCCCCAACCCCCATCCAGACCAACAAAAAACCAAAGCCGGCCCGCAGGGCCCAAAAACCAGAGATAGCCCGCATTAACCCTTCTGTTCGACCCATCGCGCCGCAGGCAAATCAACAACAATCACTATCACCAGCACTAACGGCAAGCACAGCAAACCTCATGGCTACCACTCCCGCAAATCAGCAAGTCGCGCCCGCTTCCCCGGGCCCCATGAAACGCATCATCCTGATCGCCCTCATCGCTGTCGTCGCCGCGGGCGCGACCGGCGCAGGCGTGTGGTTCTTCATGTCGAAGCGCGCTCCGGCCGCCGCCACGGCAGCCGCGCCGGCGCCCGCTCCGGCACCCACGTTTTTCCCGCTCGAATCGATGACGGTCAATCTCCAGTCGGACGACGGCCAGCAGCACTTCCTGCGCATCGGCCTCACGCTCAAGCTCACCGATCCGAAGACGACGCCGGAGCTCACCGAGCACATGCCGGAAATCCGCAGCCGCATTCTGCTCGCGCTGTCGAACCATCATCCCGATGAACTGGCGCCGCTCGAAGGCAAGCACGCGCTCGCCACCGAACTGCGCACGCTGATCGAGCAGCCGACCGACAAGGGCGCGGCGCCGGTCCACGTCCAGGACGTGCTGTTCACCGAATTCGTCGTGCAGTGACGCGCTTGCGCACTGCCATCATCCAACGTCACGGTATGCACGAGGAATAAGGAATGGGCCACGAAGAGTTCATGTCCCAGGAGGAGGTCGATGCCCTCCTCAAAGGCGTAACCGGCGAGTCCGACTCTGAAGCCGAGCAAAGCGAGCGTGTAGGCGTACGTCCCTACAACATCGCGACGCAGGAACGGATCGTCCGCGGCCGGATGCCCGGCCTCGAAATCATTAACGACCGCTTCGCGCGACTCTTGCGCGTCGGCATCTTCAACTTCATGCGGCGTTCGGCGGAAATCTCCGTCGGTCCGGTGAAGGTGCAGAAGTACAGCGAGTTCACCCGCAACCTGCCGATCCCGACCAACCTGAACCTGGTCCACATCAAGCCGTTGCGCGGCACGTCGCTGTTCGTGTTCGACCCGAACCTGGTGTTCTTCGTGGTCGACAATCTGTTCGGCGGCGACGGGCGTTTCCACACTCGAGTGGAAGGCCGCGATTTCACGCAGACCGAGCAGCGCATCATCATGAAGCTGCTGAACCTGACGTTCGAACACTACGCGGCGTCGTGGAAAAGCGTGCGTCCGCTGCAGTTCGAATACATGCGCTCGGAAATGCACACGCAGTTCGCGAACGTCGCGACGCCGAACGAAATCGTCATCGTCACGCAGTTCTCGATCGAGTTCGGCACGACGGGCGGCACGCTGCACATCTGCATGCCGTACTCGATGATCGAACCGATCCGCGACATCCTCTCGTCGCCGATCCAGGGCGAGGCGCTCGAAGTCGACCGCCGCTGGGTCCGCGTGCTGTCGCAGCAGGTGCAGGCGGCGGAAGTCGAACTGACCGCCGACCTCGCGCAGGTGCCGATCACGTTCGAACAGATCCTGAACATGCGCAAAGGCGATGTTCTGCCGATCAACATCCCCGAGCACATCACGGCGAAAGTCGACGGCGTGCCGGTGATGGAATGCGGCTACGGAATTTTCAATGGTCAATACGCGTTGCGCGTGCAGAAGATGATCAGCGCAGCCGACACGATGAAGGAAGGTGGATATGAGTGATCTGAACGCAAAGCCCGAGGAAGCGCTGAGCGCCGCCGCGGCGCAGGTTGCCGCCGACGCGGCGAGCGCCGAGGACGAAGCGGCGCTCGCCGACTGGGCAAGCGCGCTCGCCGAGCAGAACGACAACACTAGCGAAATCAGCGCGACCACGGCCGGCGTGTTCCAGCCGCTGTCGAAAGTGGCGCCGACCACGACGCGCAACGACATCGACATGATTCTGGATATTCCCGTCCAGATGACCGTCGAACTCGGCCGCACCAAGCTCGCGATCCGCAACCTGCTGCAACTCGCGCAAGGTTCGGTCGTGGAACTGGACGGCATGGCCGGCGAGCCGATGGACGTGCTCGTCAACGGCTGCCTGATCGCGCAAGGTGAAGTCGTGGTGGTGAACGACAAGTTCGGTATTCGCCTGACCGACATCATCACGCCGTCAGAACGTATCCGGAAGTTGAATCGATGAAACCGGCAGTCGTTTGCGCCGTATTGCCTTCGTCGCGTCGCGTATCCAGCCTGGCAATGCGCGCGCTGCTGTCGGCAACGGCCTGCTTCGGCGCGCTCTGCGCTCCGCTCGCCGCGCACGCGGCCGACATCAACGCGGTCAACAACGCAGCGAAGATGGCGTCGACGGTCGGCGCGGGCACTGCGGTTCCGGCGCTCGGCGTCGGCGCGGTATTGCAAACGATCGTCGGCCTCGTGGTCGTGATCGGTCTGGTGTTCGGCTGCGCGTGGCTCGCACGCCGCTTCGGCTTGCAGCCGGGCAGCCGCAGCGGGCTCGTGAAAACGGTCGGCGGCGCATCGCTCGGCGGCAAGGAGCGCGTCGCGGTCGTCGAGATCGGCGATACGTGGCTCGTACTCGGCGCGGCGCCGGGCAACGTGCGTCTGCTTCATACGATGCCGGCCGGCTCGGTCGCGATCGATACGGTCGGCAACGCGCAAGCGGGCACGCCGGGCGGAACAGGTGGCACCGGCAGCAGCGGCGCGAGCGGCACCACATTGTCTGGCAGCTTCGGCCAGCGCTTTCGCGACGCCTTGAAAGGCGAAGTGAGCAAACGTTTCAACGGGCAAGGCAACGGGGTTCGGTAATGCAGTTCAGTCTTCAATCGGCGCAGAGCGCGCCATCCTCGAGCAACTCATACACGTCGATGACCTCCCGCGCCGCCCGCGCAGCAGTTCGCGGCTTGCGCCGCGCGGCACCCGTCGCGTTGCCCGTGGTGTTGCCCGCGATAATGCTCGCGCTGCCGACGCTTTCGTTCGCGCAAACCGCCGGCTTGCCGGCCTTCAACACGAGTCCTGGTCCGAACGGCGGCACCACGTATTCGCTGAGCGTGCAGACGATGCTGCTGCTCACGATGCTGTCGTTCCTGCCCGCGATGGTGCTGATGATGACGAGCTTCACGCGCATCATCATCGTGCTCTCGCTGCTGCGCCAGGCGCTCGGCACGACGACCACGCCGCCTAACCAGGTGCTGGTCGGCCTCGCGCTCTTTCTCACGCTGTTCGTGATGTCGCCGGTGCTCGACAAGGCTTATACCGACGGCTACAAGCCCTTCTCCGAAGGCACCATGCCGATGGAAACGGCCGTGAGCCGCGGCCTCGCGCCGTTCAAGACGTTCATGCTGCGTCAGACGCGCGAAAGCGATCTCGCACTGTTCGCACGCATCTCGCACGCGGCGCCGATGCAAGGTCCCGAAGATGTGCCGCTGTCGCTGCTGGTGCCGTCGTTCGTCACGAGCGAACTGAAGACGGGTTTCCAGATCGGCTTCACGATCTTCATTCCGTTTCTCATCATCGACATGGTGGTGGCGAGTGTGCTGATGTCGATGGGCATGATGATGGTGTCGCCCGCGACGATTTCGCTGCCGTTCAAGCTGATGCTGTTCGTGCTTGTCGACGGCTGGCAATTGCTGCTCGGCTCGCTCGCGCAAAGTTTTGTTTAAACAACGCGCGCTCGCGTTGTTGTTCACGTCCCTTACGTTGTCGATGCTTCCGGTTGAATCGCCATGAATTCAGAATCCGTCATGACACTCGCGCACCAGGCCATGTATGTCGGCCTGCTGCTCGCCGCCCCGCTTCTGCTCGTCGCGCTGGTGGTCGGTCTCGTGGTGAGCCTGTTCCAGGCCGCCACGCAGATCAATGAATCGACGCTGTCGTTCATTCCGAAACTGCTCGCGATCGCGGTCACGATGGTGATCGCCGGTCCGTGGATGCTCACCACGATGCTCGACTATCTGCGCCAGACTCTCACCAACATTCCGACGCTCGTCAACTGAGCGCCGCGTTGTCCTTCCTGCATCGAGCTACGACGCCGCCATGTTTTCCGTCACCTACGCGCAACTGAACGCCTGGCTCACCGCGTTTCTGTGGCCGTTCGTGCGTATCCTCGCGCTGGTCGCAACCGCGCCGGTGCTCGGCAACCGCTCGCTGCCGCTGCGCGTGAAGATCGGCCTGGCGGCTTTCGTCACGATCATCGTCGCGCCGACGCTCGGCGCGTTGCCGCAAGTCACGGTGTTTTCCGCCGAGGGCGTGTGGATCATCGTCAACCAGTTCCTGATCGGCATCGCGCTCGGCATGACGATGCAGATCGTGTTTCAGGCGATCAGCGCAACGGGCGACTTCGTCGGCCTCGGCATGGGGCTCGGCTTCGCCACCTTCTTCGATGCGCAAGCGAGCAGTTCGAGCCAGGTGCTGTCGACCTACATGTACACGATCGCGATGCTGGTGTTCCTCGTGATCGACGGTCATCTGCAGATGATCAGCGCGCTGCTGGCTACTTTCAATACGCTGCCCGTGTCGGCGAATATTCTTGGCTCGCCTGGCTGGCGCACGCTCGCCAACTTCGGCAGCACGATTTTCTCGGCGGGGCTTCTGCTGTCGTTGCCGGTGGTCGCGGCGCTCCTCATCACCAACCTCGCGCTCGGCATCCTGAACCGCGCGGCGCCGCAAATCGGTGTATTCCAGATCGGCTTTCCGCTCACCATGCTGATCGGTATGCTGCTTCTGCAACTGATGACCCCGAACATGATTCCGTTCTTTGCGCGCCTCTTCACGGTGGGCATCGACCAGATGGGACGCGTCGCGCTGGGTTTCCGATAAGCCGGCGTTTTTGCGGCAACGAACGTCAAAAGCGGCACGTCAAAACAACGCGCGAAAAACAGAAAGGGCGGC
>NZ_JARESN010000023.1:0-98595 GCF_046054045.1 Paraburkholderia sp. RL17-368-BIF-A | reverse complement strand
CCGTCCAAGCGCGAATTACACCGGACCTGAGAATTTGAAGTACGTGCCGCTAAATAAGCGAAAATAGCGGTCGCTGTGCGCTTCAAGGCGCTGCAGTTCAACCCCGCGGCCGCCAGGACCGGTAGACCGCGTACCGTTTAACTGAAATTAGATAGAAAGGTTCTCCATGAACAAGTTGATGATCGCCGCCGTGATTGGCGCCCTGTCCACGACGATGCTGACCGTCGCGACTGACGCCGCCGCGCAAACGGCGACCACCACGAAGCCCGCCGCCAAGGCCGTGGCCAAGAAGCCGCAGCCGCGCCGTCTGATCAAGCGCAAGGCAAACCCGGTGAAGGAAGCGAAGCTCGATCCGATCCCGGAAGGCGCGGAAAAATGGTCGTGCAACGAAGGCCTGTCGTTCGATCTGAAGGGCGACATGAAGCGTGACCAGATCGTCACGGTTCACTGGGCGAACAAGAACTACAATCTGCCGCGTCAGTCCACGACCACGGGTGCAGACCGTTTCCACGACGCCGCCACCGGCATGGATCTCGTCGTGATCCCGACGAAGGCCATGCTGTTCTCGGACAAGGACAGCTCGCGTCTCGCCGACGAATGCAAGACGGCAGCCATGGTGCAAGGCGCGCCGGCTCCGACGCAATCGAACGCGATCAACAAGACGAACTAACTGTCGTCATCAGGAAGAGCTCTCGATGTCCGCTCCGATTTCCAACGTGCGACCCGACCCGGACACAGTCCTGGTCGATATCGTCGACTACGTTCTGGACTATCCGATCGACAGCGCGCTCGCGCTGGAAACCGCGCGTCATTGCCTGATCGATACGCTCGGCTGCGGACTCGAGGCGCTCACCTACCCTGCCTGCACCAAGCTGTTGGGACCCATCGTGCCGGGCACGATCGTCCCCAACGGCGCCAAGGTGCCGGGCACGTCGTTCCAGCTCGACCCGGTTCAGGCCGCGTTCAACATCGGCGCGATGATCCGCTGGCTCGACTTCAACGACACCTGGCTTGCCGCCGAATGGGGTCATCCATCGGATAACCTCGGCGGAATTCTCGCGACAGCCGACTGGCTCTCGCGTACGGCCATCGCAGCGGGCAAAGCGCCGCTGACGATGAAAGACGTGTTGATCGCGATGATCAAGGCGCACGAAATTCAAGGCTGTATCGCGCTCGAAAACTCCTTTAACAAGGTCGGGCTCGATCATGTATTGCTGGTGAAGCTCGCGTCCACGGCGGTCGTCGGTCAGTTGATCGGCCTCACGCGCGACGAGCTCATCAACGCGGTCTCGCAGGCGCTCGTCGACGGGCAGGCGCTGCGCACGTACCGCCATGCGCCGAACACCGGCTCGCGCAAGTCATGGGCCGCCGGCGACGCGACCTCGCGCGCCGTACGTCTCGCGCTCATTTCGAAAACTGGCGAGATGGGCTATCCGTCGGTGCTGACGGCGAAGACGTGGGGCTTTTACGATGTGCTCTTCAAGGGCAACGCGTTCAAATTCCAGCGCCCGTACGGCTCGTATGTGATGGAGAACGTGCTCTTCAAGATCTCGTTTCCGGCCGAGTTCCACGCGCAGACCGCCGTCGAAGCGGCCATGACGTTGCAGGCGCAGCTCGTCGCGCACGGCAAGCATGTGGACGACATCCGCAAGATCACGATCCGCACGCACGAAGCCGCGATTCGCATCATCGATAAAAAAGGTCCGCTCAATAATCCGGCCGACCGCGATCATTGCATTCAGTACATGATCGCAGTGCCGCTGATTTTCGGCCGCCTGACGGCTGCCGATTACGAAGATTCGGTCGCGCAAGACGCGCGTATCGATGTGCTGCGCGCCAAGATGCAATGCGTCGAAGACGCACAGTTCACGAAGGATTACCACGATCCCGAGAAGCGTTCGATCGCCAATGCACTGACGATCGAATTCAACGACGGATCGCAGTTCGACGAAGTCGTAGTCGAATACCCGATCGGTCATAAGCGTCGTCGCGAAGACGGAATTCCGTTGCTGGTCGAGAAGTTCAGGACCAACCTCGCGCGCCGCTTCCCGGTCAAGCAACAACTGGCGATCCTCGACGTGTCGCTGGATCAGGCGCGGCTCGAAGCCATGCCGGTCAATGAGTACGTCGATTTGTACGTCATCTAGTCAAGTTAAGTACTGTAGTTCCGCGATCAAACCAAGGAAAACACCATGGCCCACAACCTCCACAAAACGCTCAAGGAATTCGACAGCGGTTCCGGCAAAGGCAAGTTCTACTCCCTGCCGCAACTCGGCAAGGCACTGAACATCAAGATCGACCGCCTGCCGGTTTCGATCCGAATCGTGCTGGAATCGGTGCTGCGTAACTACGACGGCAAGAAAATCGCCGAAGAACACATCACGCAACTGGCGAACTGGAAGCCGACGGCGGCACGCGTCGACGAAATCCCGTTCGTCGTGTCGCGCGTGGTGCTGCAGGACTTCACCGGCGTGCCGCTGCTCGCCGACATCGCTGCAATGCGCGGCGTCGCGAAGCGGGTGGGCAAGAATCCGAAGTCGATCGAGCCGCTGGTGCCGGTCGATCTGGTCGTCGATCACTCGGTGCAGATCGACCACTTCCGCGAAAAGAACGCGCTCGACCTGAACATGAAACTGGAATTCCAGCGCAATAACGAGCGCTACCAGTTCATGAAGTGGGGCATGCAGGCATTCGACACGTTCAAGGTCGTGCCGCCGGGCGTCGGCATCGTTCACCAGGTGAACCTCGAGTACCTCGCACGCGGCGTGCACAAGAAGGCCGACGGCACGGACACCGTGTACTACCCGGATTCGCTGGTCGGCACGGACAGCCACACGACGATGATCAACGGCATCGGCGTGGTCGGCTGGGGCGTGGGCGGCATCGAAGCTGAAGCCGGCATGCTCGGCCAGCCGGTGTACTTCCTGACGCCGGACGTGGTCGGCGTGCACCTGAAGGGCAAGCTGCGCGAAGGCGTGACGGCAACCGACCTGGTGCTGACCATCACCGAACTGCTGCGTAAAGAGAAGGTTGTCGGCAAGTTCGTCGAGTTCTTCGGCGAAGGCACGCGCTCGCTGTCGCTGCCGGACCGCGCGACGATCGGCAACATGGCGCCGGAATACGGCGCGACCATGGGCTTCTTCCCGGTCGACGAAAAAACCATCGACTACTTCAAGGGCACGGGCCGCACGGACGCAGAAATCTCGGCGTTCCAGAACTACTTCAAGGCTCAGAACCTGTTCGGCATTCCGAAGGACGGCGACATCGACTACACGAAGGTCGTCACGCTGGATCTCGGCACCGTCGCGCCGTCGCTGGCAGGCCCGAAGCGTCCGCAAGACCGCATCGAAATCGGTCATGTGAAGTCGACGTTCAGCGACCTGTTCTCGAAGCCGGTTGCCGAAAACGGCTTTGCGAAGAAGCCCGACGATCTGAACGCGCAATACACGACGACCAACGGCGTCAACGTGAAGAACGGCGACGTGCTGATCGCCGCGATCACGTCGTGCACGAACACGTCGAACCCGAGCGTGCTGCTGGCTGCCGGCCTGCTCGCGAAGAAGGCTGTCGAAGCTGGCCTGACGGTCGCTCCGCACATCAAGACGTCGCTGGCTCCCGGATCGCGTATCGTCACCGAATACCTGACGAAGACCGGCCTGCTGCCGTACCTCGACAAGCTCGGCTTCACGCTGGCCGCTTACGGTTGCACGACCTGTATCGGCAACGCGGGCGACCTGACGCCGGAACTGAACGAAGCGATCACGAAGAACGACATCGTCGCGGCTGCCGTGCTGTCGGGCAACCGTAACTTCGAAGCGCGTATCCACCCGAACATCCGCGCGAACTTCCTGGCTTCGCCGCCGCTGGTCGTGGCTTACGCGATCGCCGGCAACATCACGCGCGACCTGATGACCGAACCGGTCGGCAAGGGCAAGGGCGGCAAGGACGTCTACCTCGGCGACATCTGGCCGACCAGCGACGAAGTGAACGACCTGCTCAAGTTCGCGCTCGACGCGGAAGCGTTCCGCAAGAACTACTCGTCGCTGACCAAGAAGGGCGACCTGTGGAGCAAGATCGAAGGCGAGGAAGGTCAGGTCTACGACTGGCCGAAGTCGACGTACATTGCAGAGCCGCCGTTCTTCGGCGACGACTTCTCGATGACGCCGGCCGACAGCATCGCCGCCGTGAAGAACGCGCGCGCGCTGGGCATTTTCGGTGACTCGGTCACGACCGACCACATCAGTCCGGCTGGCTCGATCAAGGAAGACTCGCCCGCAGGCAAGTGGCTGAAGGCAAACGGCGTGCAGAAGGCCGACTTCAACAGCTACGGCTCGCGCCGCGGCAACCACGACGTGATGATGCGCGGCACGTTCGCGAACGTCCGGATCAAGAACCTGATGATCCCGGCGAAGGCAGACGGTTCGCGCGTGGAAGGCGGCCTGACGATTCACCAGCCGAGCGGCGAACAACTGTCCATCTATGATGCAGCGATGAAGTACATCGACGCCGGCACGCCGACCATCGTGTTCGCGGGCGAAGAGTACGGCACGGGCTCGTCGCGCGACTGGGCGGCGAAGGGCACGCAACTGCTGGGCGTGAAGGCTGTGGTCGCACGCAGCTTCGAGCGGATTCACCGTTCGAACCTGGTCGGCATGGGCGTTCTGCCGCTGCAATTCAAGGGCTCGGACAGCGTGCAATCGCTCGGCATTACCGGCGAAGAAACGTACGACATCGAAGGGCTCGGCGCGGACTTCAAGCCGCAGCAGGAAGTGACACTCGTGATTCGCAGCAAGGACGGCCAGGAGAAGCGCGTGCCGGTGCTGCTGCGTATCGACACGCCGATCGAAGTCGACTACTACAAGCACGGCGGTATTCTGCCGTTCGTGCTGCGTTCGCTGCTGGCTGCTTAAGGCTCGCGACGACGCAAACAGCTTGCTGTTTTGCAGGGGCTGCGTCCTGTGGAGGGCGCAGCCGACTTTTGAAGCCCGACCTTGGTCGGGCTTTTTTTTCGTCGATGGTTTTAGCGCTTATGGTTGCGCGCGGTCGGCCTGGAAAGCGGCGGGATTGTCGGTAATCCGGCGCTGCGTCATGTGCGCATTCCAGTCGGGATCGGTTTGCGAAGATGCCGGCGACGTTGTACGTGTGTTGGCGTTTGCGCGCCGCTGTTGAGCGGCCCAATCGAACAATGCCGCGCTCTCGGTTGAGTCGTTTGCGAGAGTTCGCGGTGTGGGCCGCTCGGGTTGCCCCTGTCCCCTCGATACCGAAGAGTTCGCCAGCGAATCAACCGAATGATTCGATCCGCGACGCAGTCTTTCAATTTCCACGCGATCCGCCAGTGCCGCTGTAGTTGTCGCAGTGCGATACGCTTTTGCCGAGCGGTTGTCTGCGGCGATATGGCGTGACGTACCGGCGTTACGCTGCGAGTCGGCACGTTGTTGCGGCGAACTCGCTGTGTCGACGCGATGTGCGGCTTGGGGTGACCGAGCCGTCACTGACGATGACGCCTGCGCCTGCGCAGTACGTTGAGGCGCTTCTGCCACGCGTGGCATCGGCTTGGGTGCGTCTGGTTGGACGTCTGCTAATGGCTGAACTGTCACGCGGCCAGTACGTGTCGACGTTGCAGACGGCTTTGCCGCTGTTGCGAATTGATCGGCGACGTCATGCGTGGAACAGGTCGCCAGGAGCCACGCGAGCGCAATGCTGCAGCCCACGAAGATCGCGGCGCCAAGCATCCGATCCGAACGCGACGAATGCGGACGCACGTAGTCCGCCTGGAGATAATGCCGCGCTTCTGCCAATTGCTCGTCGAAACGGCTGTCCGAATTGGGCCGCTGCGGCAACTTGTAGAAGAATCGGAACCTGTTGTTCGGTGGATTCCGTCGGCGAGGTTGCGGCCTTGGCGTGTATTGCGGCACGCCCGGCATTGCCGGTTGCGGGACGCGTTCCTGTGTGTACGACGCCGACCGTCGCCACGAGCCGAAAGGCGGCGGCAAACCGGACAGCGGACGCGAGCTGGGAAGCGCAAGCGCGCCCTCGATCAAGGCCAACGGCCTGTTCATGGTCGTGCGCTCCGGTGTTCGTCACGCACGCCTTCGAGTTGCTCGATCAGCGTTCGCATGCGTGCGGCAAGCGCATCAATTAATTTGCAAGTGGGCTCGGATCGCGTGGTGGGTACGCGCCGCAATGCGTCCATCAAACTGTGGGCGCCGACAAGTCCTAGCGCCCCGCTGAGCCTGTGCAACAGAGGCCGTAAATCGTCGAAGTCGCCTTCGCTTTGCAGATTGCCGAGACGGTCGAGATCATTGCGCATCGCCACGCACCATCCTTCGAGAAATGCGCCGAGATCGATCCCTTCGTGGATCAGTGCATCAAGATAGCGGCGATCGAATGGCTCGAAAGAAGGACTCACGCCTTTGCCGGAATCGCGAGCTTGCTCGCGCGAGTCGGACGGCCGCGCGTTAGCGTCAGCCCGCGACGTGCTTCTCCCAACAGCGGGGAGGGTGACCTGCTGCGTTGCGCGCGCGCCTTCCAGCTCAACAGCGCGCTGCGCCGGCTGGTGACAATCGGCGCCTTCGCCGCAATGCAGACTCGTCTTGTTCATAGCGGCTGGAACTAGCTGATCAGCTTGTGCAACGAAGCAAATTCGATCAACGCTGCGAGCGACGACACCCCGAGCTTCTCCTGGATACGGCTCTTGTAGGTACTCACGGTCTTGTCGCTCATGAAGAGCGCGTCGCCGATCGCCTTGTTCGACATGCCCCGCGAGAGCATCTGCAAAATGACGAGTTCCTTGTCGGACAGCAGCATGATTCGGCCTTCCTCGCCGCTCGGCGCCATGCCCGGCGCAATGCTCGCGCCGTTGGGGCCGACCGGAAAAACCGTATAGCCCGCGAGCACCGCTTCGACGCCGCGCAAGATTTCCTTCATGTCCTGCGACTTGCCGACGAAGCCGTGAACGCCCGAACGCATTGCGCGCGGCGCGAAGGTCGCCGCGTCGTGGCCCGACAGCACCATCAGGCGAATCGACGGATGCACGAGCTTCAGACGCGGAATCACATCGAGTCCGCTGATGCGCGGAATGTCGAGGTCGAGTATCGCGAGGTCGGGCTTGTATTGGCGAGCCATCTCGACAGCGGTCTGGCCGTTGTCCGCCTCGACCACTTGTTCGACGCTAAGCAGTTGCATGAGCTGCAACCGGACAATCATCCGGAACGCTGGGTGGTCATCGATAATCAGAATAGTCGACATGTGTTGCATTTCTCCTGAAAAACTTCCATTTCCGGTTGGGGCGATCATGGACTTCTGACGGCCCTCTCGTGACCTCCCGGCAGCCATAAGCCGTTGGCGTCCGCGGGGTACGACGTTCGTGTGCGCAGCCTGAGCAGATCAGGAAGGCGCGACGACGAACTCGATCTCCACCCGCCGGTTCGGTGCGAGACATCGCACCAGTTCATCGCGCCTGGTTTGCCGGCATTGCGCCACCGGTTTCGCACTGCCAAGCCCGCGAATAGCGATTGGCACGGTGACGCCGCGAGCGCGCAGATACGCTGCTACCGTTTGCGCGCGTTGCAGCGACAGGCTCTGGTTATGGGCGTTGTCGCCGAGACGGTCGGTGTAGCCGGTGATCCTGAGTTCGCGAAGCGTGGCCGTTGTCTTCATGCTTCGCGCCACTTTGTCGAGTTCGCGTCTGCCGGCGGCCAGCATCGCGGCATCGTTGCCGCCGTCGAAACGGAACAGCGAGTCGGCGCGCAGCGTGACCGTTCGTGGCATTGCCGGACTCTGCGCCGCAGCGCTCGCGGGCGCGGCCTGCTTGCATTGCAGCGCGCTCTCGGCCGATTTACGCAAGTTATCCTGAATGTCCGGCAGACGCTTTTCGGCATGAGCGAAGTTGCGTACCCATGCATCGTGGCCCGCTTGCATGAGCTCGACTTCAGCGCATGCGAGCGGCTGCTGCGCTTCGCGACAGGAGGCCGTGACCGGGTCCGACTTGATGGTATTGACGATCTTCCACAAATCGGGACGCACCACGGAGACGGTGCGCAGCGCCGGATTGGCAGCCGATAACGACGTGCCATTTTCAAGTCCCAGGGTGATGACCGCCGCCTGACCGATGGCCTCCTCGACGAAACCCCAGTGGTCGCCCGCTTGCCGCGCCTCGTGGCCCGCGCTGATCCAGCATTGCGCCTTCGCGCGGAAATAGCCGTTCTGTTCAGGCGGCAAGCGGTTCAGCCGCGCTTGCAATGACGCGAGCGCCGTGCCGCCGCTGGCAGCGGGCGCGTATGCGTTGATCCATTGCGGGTTGGCGGCGCCTGCCGCCTCGTCTTGCGAGGCGCCAATGCCGGATTGAAGCAGGGTGGGGTCTTGAATGCCGAGCCGTGCGCGCGCGGCGTGATCCGCGCAAGCTGTCAGTGTGAGCGCACACACAAGCACGGTTAGCGGGGTTTTCATTGGTTATCTGCGCCTCTCGCATCTTTTTATCAAGGGATAAAAGTATGACGAGACGCAGAAGCCCGCGGAATGGGATGAATCTTAGAACGGTGTCAAGAGTTGTCGATTCTCATGTTGCATCAACGAAGTTACCGGATATTTGCTCGCGCCGCATTTACGCCCGAACCGCGCGCGCCGCATTGCGGCCACGAAGCCATTCCAGCGCCAGCAATAAGCACGTCGAAAAAATAATC
Source organism: Paraburkholderia sp. RL17-368-BIF-A (assembly GCF_046054045.1). Lineage (NCBI taxonomy): Bacteria > Pseudomonadati > Pseudomonadota > Betaproteobacteria > Burkholderiales > Burkholderiaceae > Paraburkholderia > Paraburkholderia sp. RL17-368-BIF-A. Next base: position 89,914 of record NZ_JARESN010000023.1, on the reverse strand, counting down.
AGAATGGTGGCGAGCGCTGCAATCGTCGGGCTGATATTTTCGCGGATGCCGGTGAACATCTGGCGCGGCAGTGTCGTCTGGTCCGCGCCGGCCAGGAAGAGCGTGACGACGACTTCATCGAACGACGTCGCGAACGCGAACAAGGCGCCGGAAATCACACCAGGCGCGATCACGGGTAATGTGATGCGAAAGAACGTCTTCACCGGATTCGCGCCAAGCGACAAGCTCGCGCGCACGAGGTTGTAGTTGAAGCCCTGCAAGGTCGCGGCCACCGTCGTCACGACAAACGGCACGCCGAGCGACGCATGCGCGAGAATCAGCCCAACATACGTATTCGCAAGTCCGAGCGGCGCGAAAAACAGATACATGCCCACGCCGACGACAACCACCGGGACGATCATCGGCGAAATCAGGATCGCCATGAGCAAGCCCTTGCCGCGGAAGTTGGCTTTCGTGAGGCCGATTGCCGCCAGCGTGCCAAGCACAGTCGCGACCACCGTCGCGGACGGCGCGACAATAAAGCTATTCTTAGCCGCCATACGCCATTCATCGGACGCAATCAGATTCTGATACCAGCGCAGAGACCAACCAGGAATCGGATAGACGAGGAACGTACTCGATGAGAACGACAGCGGCACGATCGCGAGCACGGGCAAAATCAGATACAGCAGCGTGAGCACGGCAAGCGCACGCAACGCGAAATACCACGCGCGCTCCACCCAGGACGTGTGCGGCGCGAACAGGGGCTTGGCAAGTTTCATGTCGGTAGGCTCCGTTCAGCCGAGGCTCAGCGATGAACGCGTGAAGCGTCCGTAGATCACATACAGCACCAGCGTCGCGGCAAGCAGCAGCGCGCCGAGCGCACACGCCATGCCCCAGTTGATCGTCACGTTGGTGAAGTAGGCCACGTAGTAGCTGACCATCTGGTCGTTCGGGCCGCCGAGCAGCGCCGGCGTGATGTAGTAGCCGATCGCCAGAATGAAGACGAGCAACGCGCCCGCGCCGATGCCGGGATAGGTCTGCGGCACATACACGCGCCAGAATGCGGCGAAGGGATGGCTGCCGAGCGAAATGGCCGCGCGCTGATACGTCGGCGGAATCGACTTCATCACGCTGTAGAGCGGCAGGATCATGAACGGCAGCAAAATGTGCGTCATCGAAATATAGACGCCGGTACGGTTGAACAGCAGCGCGAGCGGATCGTGCAGCAGGCCGCTGCCCACTAGCGCCTTGTTCACGAGACCTTCGCTCTGCAAGATGACGATCCATGCCGCCACGCGCACGAGGATCGACGTCCAGAAAGGAATCAGCACGAGGATCATCACGAGATTCGCGCGACGCTCCGACAGCGTCGAAATCCAGTAAGCGAGCGGATAGCCAAGCAGCAGCGCGAACAACGTAACGGCAGCGCCGATCACGAAGGTGCGGGTGAACACGGCGAGATAGATCTGCTGGTCGGGATCGGTCGGAATGATGTGACCGAACGCGTCCTGCTTGTGATCGAGCGAAGCGAGCACGTAGAACGGCGAATACGGACTGCCGTTCTTCGCGATGGCTTGCCAGTACGCGATGTTGTTCCAGCGTTCGTCGAGCTCGGCGAACTTCGCGTGAAATTGCGCGGGCGTCAGTTGCAACGGCTTGCTGTTGTCGTCGACGAAAGGCATCGCGCGCGCCGACTTTGCCACCAGCGAGCGATAACCAGGAATTTCCACATTGAGCCGGCGCGCGAGCGCGCCCATGCCGTCGCTATCGGCGATGGCGGTCAGGTCGGTCGCCAGTGCGGCGTATGCGGCATCGGGCGGCGGCGTCTTGCGGTCCCATGCGTGCAGTGCGCTAAGCGTATGCGGCAACGCGTTCACGACTTCGGGATTCTGCGCGGCGCGGGTCAGCAACGCGCCGATCGGCACGACGAAGATCAGCAGCAGAAAAATCGCGAGCGGCGCGATGAGCAGCAGCGCCATCGCACGCTTTTTCGCTTCCGCGGCCTTCAGTTCGCGCTTGAGCCGGCCGGTTGATTCCGGCGTGGAATCGGCGGCGATCGTCATCGTAGTCACACCTGGTCTCCCTGCAAAGCTGCGGACCGGAGCAGCGTTAGTCCGGCTCCAGTCCATCCACCCGCGCGCGCAGCGGATCGCTCCAACGCGCGCGCGTCATCGCATCACTTCACGACTTACTTCGAAGCCCATGACGAGAAACGCTGCTCCAGCTCGTCGCCGTGATCGGTCCAGAACGACAGGTTCTGCAGCACCGCGTTCTTGCCGTTAGCCGGCGAGTTCGGCAGATTCGAGAGCGTCTTCGCGTCGAGCCCCTTGATCGCCGCCACGTTCACCGGACCATAAGCGATGTGGTGCGCGTAGTCCTGCTGCGGCTTCGACGAAAGCGTGTACGCGATGTACTTCTCGGCCAGCGCCTTGTTCGGCGAGCCCTTCGGAATCGCCCAATAGTCGAGGTCGTAAATGCTGCCGTTCCACACGACCTTGAGGTTCTTGCCTTCCTTCTGCGCGGCGTCGATGCGGCCGTTATACGCGGTCGACATCACCACGTCGCCCGCCACGAGGAATTGCGGCGGCTGCGCGCCCGCTTCCCACCACTGGATGTTCGGCTTCAGCTCGTCGAGCTTCTTGAACGCGCGGTCCTGGCCTTCCTTCGTCGCGAGCACCTTGTAGACGTCTTTCGGCGCGACGCCGTCGGCCATCAGCGCGAACTCGAGGTTGTAGCGCGCGCCCTTGCGCATCGCACGCTTGCCCGGAATCTTCTTCACGTCCCAGAAATCGGCCCAGCCGGACGGCGCGCTCTTCAGCTTGTCGGCGTTATACGCGAGCGCCGTCGACCACACGAAAAAGCCCACGCCGCAAGTTTGCGGCGCTTCAGGAATCAGATCCGACTTCTTGCCGATCTTCGACCAGTCGAGCTTTTCATACAGACCTTCGTCGCAACCGCGGCCGATGTCGCCCGACTCCACTTCCACCACGTCCCAGTTGACATGCTTGGCCTCGACCATCGCCTTGACCTTGGCCTGCTCGCCGTTGTATTCGACGGCGGTCACCTTGCTGCTGGTCTGCGATTCGAACGGCTGGTTGAACGCTGCCTTTTGCGCGTCCCCGTTGGCGCCGCCGAAGTTGACGACCGTCAGTTCGGCCGCATTCACCTGCGCCGCGCCCAGCGCGAGCGCCACAGCACCGACAGCGATGGCGCAGCGCGATTTCCCGATCTTGCTCATGGTGTGTTGCTCTCCTTTGGTGGTGGTTTCAAGCATGAGTCCATGCGACGTTCTTATGTGCTGCTGACTGCCCCGCTGATGCAATCATGCTCGCGTTTGCCGCGCTTACGCCCCCGCGAATACCCGCAGATGCTCGGGCGCGAACTCGAGCGCGACGGGCGCGCCGGGTGCGAACGCGTTGAGCGCGTCGGTGCCGAGCGGCACCTTGACGAAGCACTCGTCCTGCTGCGGCAAACCGCAGCGCATCCGCACGTGATCGCCGAAATAGATGAGTCCGCGCGCTTCGCCGGCAAGCGCGTTGGCGCCCGGCCGCGCAGCGCCGTTGGCATGTCCATTGCCGCCCGCCGAGAGCTTCATGCGTTCCGGCCGGATGCACGCGATGGCCGGCGTGCCCGCCCGCGCGCCGCCGATATTGCGGCCCGTCACCCGCGTGCCGTCGGCCAGATGAAGCTCGCAATATTCGCCGTTCACGTTGGCGATCGTGCCGCGCAGCTTGTTGCTGTCGCCGATGAAGTTCGCGACGAATTCGTTGCACGGCGATTCGTACAGACGGTCCACCGTATCGAGTTGCTGCACGATGCCTTTATCGAAGACGGCGACGCGATCGGACATGGTCAACGCCTCGCCCTGATCGTGCGTGACGTAGACAAAGGTCACGCCGAGCTTCTCGTGCAGCGACTTCAGTTCGTACTGCATGTGTTCGCGCAATTGCTTGTCGAGCGCGCCGAGCGGCTCGTCCATCAGCACGAGTTTCGGCTCGAACACCAGCGCGCGTGCAAGCGCAATGCGCTGCTGCTGTCCGCCCGAAAGCTGCGCGGGATAGCGCTTGGCGAAGCTCTCCATGCGCACCATCTTCAATGCGTTATTCGTGCGATGCGCGCGCTCTTCGGCGGAAACCTTGCGCACGGTCAGCGGATACGCGACGTTCTGCTCGACCGTGAGATGCGGGAACAGCGCGTAGTTCTGAAACACCATGCCGATGTTGCGCTTGTGCGGCGGCACGGTATTGAGCAATGTGCCGTCGAGCCAGATCTCGCCGCCGGTGGGAAATTCGAAACCGGCGAGCATCATCAGACAGGTGGTTTTGCCGGAACCCGACGGCCCGAGCAGCGTCAGGAATTCGCCCTGATAGATGTCCAGATCCAGTTGCTTGACGACCAGCGTTTCGCCGTCGTACGTCTTGCGCACGCCTCGAAAGCTGACGATCACTTCATCCGTTTTCATCGCCGTAGTCTCCTCTGCGGTCGAGCCGGCTGCTCTTGCGTAACAGCGGGCTTGCATCAATTGCGTGGCCCACTATAGACCGTTACGGTTCTACAATATGGAACCATTTCATTATTCCGGATAGAACCACTTGGATACGATCATCTTGTCGGATTGGCTCGCCGCCAGGCTTGATCGCGCGGCCTCGGAACCGCTCTACCGGCAGACGTTGCGGCTGATGCAGCAGGCCATTCTCACCGGTCAGTTGCCGCCTGGCACCAAGCTGCCGAGTTCGCGCACGCTCGCCGAAGACCTGGGCATCGCGCGCAATACGGTGCTGCATGTGTACGACCAGTTGACCGCCGAAGGCTACGTGATCTCGACCACGGGCAGCGGCACTTATGTCGCCGACACGCAGCCGGACACCGCCGCCGTCAACGCGCGCCGAAAGCCGGCGGTGGCGGCTGTCGGCGCTACGGCCGGTGCGGCAGTCGGCACGCAAACCAAACCGCCGAAGCGCGATCTGAACGATCTGTCCAATCGCGGGCGGCGTCTGATCGGCCAGGCCGGGGTCTCGGCGAAACAATGGGGCGCCTTCATGCCGGGCGTGCCGGACGTCGCGGAATTTCCGGCCCGAACGTGGAGCCGCCTGCAAGCGCGTTTGTGGAAAGAAGCGAATCCGGATCTGCTGACGTATGCGCCCGGCGGCGGCTATCGTCCGCTGCGCCGCGCGTTGTCGGACTATCTGCGCGTCGCGCGCTCGGTGAATTGCACGCCGGATCAGATCATCATCACTACGGGTATTCACCAATCCATCGATCTCGCCGTGCGTCTGTTAACCGACGTCGGCGATCGCGCCTGGGTGGAGGAGCCGTGCTATTGGGGCGCGCGCAGCGTGTTGCAGTCGTCGGGAATCACGCTGGTGCCGGTGCCTGTCGACGATGAAGGTCTTAATCCGCGTGAGGAGGATTTGCGGGAGCCGCCGCGTCTCGCGCTCGTGACGCCGTCGCATCAATACCCTCTCGGCATGGTGATGAGCCTCGCGCGCCGCCGCACGTTGCTCGAATACGCGCGTCAGCACAACGTGTGGATCATCGAGGACGATTACGACAGCGAGTTTCGCTACGGCAGCCGGCCTCTTGCGTCGCTGCAAGGTCTCGACGAAGCCGGTCAGGTCATTTACGTGGGCAGCCTCGGCAAGATGCTGTTTCCGGGTCTGCGCATGGGCTACATGATCGCGCCGGAGCATCTCGTCGACACGTTTCGCATGGGCGTCGCGGAGCTTTATCGCGAAGGACAGTTGATGCAGCAAGCCGTCATGACCGACTTCATCATGGACGGCCACCTCACGTCGCACGTTCGGCGCATGCGCGCGCTGTACGGAGAGCGCAGGCAAATCCTGATCGATGCGATCACCGCGCGTTTCGGCAGCGAACTGCCGGTGATGGGCGACGAAGCGGGCTTGCATCTGGTGCTCGGCTTGCCGGATCACGCGGACGACCGCGCGGTGACGGCGGCCGCATTCGACGCCGGCGTGATCGTGCGGCCGCTCGCGACCTATTACAGCAGCGATCCGCCCGCGCGGCGCGGGCTGTTGCTCGGCTATGCGTGCGTGCCGAACGAGAAGATCGGGCCCGCGTTCGACACGCTCGCGCGCGTCATCGAGCAGACCGCGTTGAAGACGCCGACGCGCGCCGCCTGAGCGACGCGCCTACGACGGCGCGCACGTGACCTTACTCACTTCAGCCCGAAATCAACACGCGTAGTCGCGCCTTTGTCCTTGATGCCGTCCGCGTCGAGCTTCGGCGCGACGACAAACACGCGGCTGCTGTCGATCTTGCCATCCAGATACTGCTGCACGCTTTGCGCCCGCTGCTGCGCAAGCTGCCGCAGGCTGGCCTCGTCGATGGGCGCGTTCGCTGCGAGCGCGCTCTTCATGTCGTCGTCGGGCAAGGACTTCGTCAGGCCGACGAAATTGCGCGGCTTCTTGAAGTCCGCGGACTTGTAGGCCTTCGTCAGATACTTGTCGTATTCCTTCGGATCGACGGTGACGCTCGACAGGTCCACGCTCTCGCCGTTGCCCACCACGTCCTTGATTTTCTGCTGCTTGACGAGGCGGTCCACGTAGCGCATGCGCAACGCGGGCTCGTCGATCTTCGGGTCGACGCGGCCGATCAGATCCATCTTGATCGACGGCTTCGCGCCGAGCGCCTTCACGATCGTCTCGAGCTTCTTCGTGTCGGCGTCGGTGAGCTGCGCGGAGCCCGGTTCGAATTCCACGTAGCCGAGTTCCTCGCCGCTGCCGCCGAACGCGTTCGCGATCAGCGAGAACGGCGCGGTCACCGCCTTTTGCAGCAGGTTCAGCACCGCATGCCAGATCAGGCCGCCAATGCTGAACTCGGGGTTCGACAACGAGCCGGACACCGGCAGATTGACGTCGATCTCGCCGCGCGAATTTTTCAGGAGCGAGATGGCGAGCCGCACCGGCAGTTTGGTCGCCGTGTCGTTTTCGATGTGATCGCCGAACGTCAATTGGTCAATGAACAAATGGTTGTCCGCGTTCAACTGGTCGTTCTCGAGCTTGTAGTGAAGATCGACGTTCAGCTTGCCCTTGGTGATCGGATAGCCCGCGTATTTCGCGGAATACGGCGTGAGATTGGTCAGCTCGATGTCGTGCGCGCTCGCGGTCAGATCGAGCGCCGGTTTCGCGATCAGCGGATTAACGGTGCCGCGAATCGACAGCGGACCATTGGCGGCCAGCTTCGCCGCGATGTCGACGGGCGCGGACGTGGTCGACTGCGTGCCGAATGCGCCGACGGTGCCCTGAATGCCAACCAGGTTCGCCGTGAAGTTCGGCTTGATGAAGTTGTCGGTGTAGGTCACGCGGCCTTGCTGCAAGACCAGTTGGCCGAAATGCAGCTTGACCGGACTTTGCGGCGGTGTTGCGGCAGTGACGGTGGCAGGCGTGGCGGGCGCAGCGGTCGTGGTGGACGACGCCGGCGCGGACGCTGACGCCACGATCGGTGCCGACGCGGCAACCACGGCCGAGGCCGTCGGCGGCGTCAACGGCACGGGTTCCGCGCCGTCCTTGGCGTTCTTGTCGCGCGTAAGCGACTGCGCCGCGCCGCTCTGATGCGCGACCACGTCGTTCAGGTTGAGCTTGCCTTGCGCGTCGAGCAGCACGCGTCCATAGAACCTCGTGAACGTGACGCGCTCCGCGTCCACCGACGTGCCGCGCTCGTCGTAATCCGCCTTCAGCCCGGTCAGCGCGAGCGAGCGCCACCCGGCGAACGGATCGGAGGTGGCCTTGTCGAGCATGCGCACGTCCACGAGCGCCACATCGCCGCGATAAGTCGCCTTCAACGACTTCGCCTGGCTCAACGCAAGATCGCCGCTGCCGTTGAGCAGCGCGCTCGCAATCGTCGCATTCAACTGGCTGCCGAAGTACGGTTCGAACGCCGCCGCGTCGAGCCGGTTCGCGTTCACCTTGACCGCAACCTTGAGCGGCGTCGCGGTGACGTCGCCCTTCAGGCCAAGTGTGCCCTTCTTGTTCAGCGTGGCTTGCAGTTCCACGGGCAGCGGACGGCTCAGGTCGTCGCTGATCTGCTGCACTTTCAGTTGCAGCGGCGCGATGCCGAGTTTGACCGGCTGCGGCGTGGTGTTGTCGGTGAAATTGGCGGTGCCGTCCTTCACGTTCAGCTCGCCGATCTTGTAGTGCCATGCCGGACCTTCCGCCTGCGCCTTCTTCACAGCATGAATGGCCGTGCGTTTCGGCTCCGCCTCATGCGGACCGGCGAGCGATGCAAGGTTGATGCTGCCGTCTTTCAGCCGTTGCACGTCGACGGCGAGGCCGGTCGTGTCGACGCTCGTCACATCGGCGGTGCGCGCGTTCAGGTCCACCTGCTTGACCTTGACGCTGCCCTGCGCGAGCGAGATCACAGGAGCCTTCGCGCCGCGCGTCGTCAATTTCAGCGATTGCAGATCGAGCTGCGAGTCCGCGACCATCACCGCGGCCGGCGACTTCGACCAGTTCGCGCCGATGTTCGCGGTCGTCGAAAGCGTGCCGTCGGTGACTTGCGCCACGGTTGCCGCATCGAGATAAGGTTGCAGCAGCGGCAGATTCAGCGACTTGATATCGAGTTTGGCGCTCGCGGTTTTGGCGGCCAGGCTCAATGCGCCTGCGACGCCCAGTGAACCGCCGCTGCGTTTGAGGTTCGTGTTGAGCGTGTAGTGCGCGGGCGCGGTGGCGAGCGTCGAAAAATCGGTCAGCGTGACCGCGAGCTTTTCCATACCGACGTCGACGGGACGCGACGTAGCTTCGTCGCGTGCGTTGACGGTGCCGTCGTTCAGTACGAAGCGTTTGATCGAGAGGTCGAGCGGCGGTGCGGGTTTGTCCGCGCTTTTTTGCGCTTCGTGCTGAGCGTTGTTCTGCGCGCCGCTTGCCGCCGATGCAGCCGACGGTGCCGCCGCTGCGGAGCCAGGCGCCGGCGAACTCGCCGCTTGCGCCGCATTCTTCGCAGCCGAAGGCGCCGGCGCGGGGGCGAACATCTTCTCGACGCTCAGCGCTCCGTTCCGGTCGCGCGCGAGATTGGCAATCGGCGCGTCGATACGAATGTCGTCGAAGTGATAGACGCTCTTCAGCGGCTCGAGCGTGCGCGCCGCGACATGCACCGCGCGCGTGGCGAAAAACGGCGCCTTGCTTGCGTCCCGCACATCGACATCGTTCAGATCGACGGTGCCCGCCACGCGCAGTGTCGGCGCGTCGTTCGACATCACGAAGTTGAGCTTCAGATCCGTCGAGAGCTTGCCCGCCTGCACGATCACCGGCAGTTTGGTCGGCACATATGAGATGAGGCGCGGCACGTCGAGTCCTTCGAAGCGCAACGACACTTCCGACTCGCGCGACGCGGCGAACGGTTTCGTCTTGCCGTCGATGGCAAGCGGACTGCCGTCGATGCGCGCGCGCAGCAACGGCTCGACGAAGATATCGGTTTTCGACGGCAACGTGGCGATAAACGGAATGCCGAGCTTCCATTGATCGATCACATGCGTCGCGCCGAGCAGTTTGTCGTCGAACGTAATCTGGCCGTTCTCGAGACGAATGTTCGACACGGAGAAGAGCGTCGGCTTGCTGTCGGGCGTGCTTGGCTGCTTCGAGAATTTCTCGATCAGATCGGTGAAATTAAAGCGCTGCGCGTCGTAGCGAACAATATGAAAACGCGGCGAATCAAGCTGTATTTCATCGACAATCGGCGCCGCGCGAAACAGCGAACTCCACGACGGCTGAACGATAAGCCTTTCGATGTCCACGAAATCGCCCGCGCCGCCGCGCTCGCCGATATGCACGCGGTCCGCTTCGAGTTTCAGCGTGTAGGGATTGAGCGCAATGCGGCCAATCGTAGCGGGCCGGTCGAGTTGCTTGCTGAGCTGTTGTTCGGCGATATGGCGAATCAGCGGCGGCGCCGCGAAAAAGCCCAGCAGTCCGAACACTACGATGAAGATCAGCAGACCGGTGATGACGCGACGTGTGCGGCGCGACTGCGCGACATCGCGCATGGTCTGCATGGAAGAGGCGAGTGATGCTTTATTGATGCTTGCCATGCTCGGTTTTGGGTAATGCGGCGGCAAGCCGGCCGCGACACGAAAATCCCGCAAGCGGCAGTATAAGTCGTGAATCTTTCGTCGGATAGAAATGTAAGCCGTGCTTACACAATCGCCCGCGCTCTACAACCGCGCGTCCGTCATTGACCGCGAAGTCGTGACGGACGCGCGCTGCCGGCCTTCGAATCTTGCCGGCTATGCGAAGCGCAAATTACTGACGCACGACGGCCGGCGGTTGCCAGGTGCCGTCGGTGGCTTGAGGCTTCGGCGCATAAAGGCGCAGCACGAGTTGCAGATCGGCGCGCGGCGCCGGCAGCCAGTTGCCGCTCTTGCCGCGCGTCGACGAGACCGTGACATCAAGCGATCCATCGCGATTGCGGCGGGCGCCGTTGCGATCGCCGACTGCGATACGCGCCGGTGCGCTTTCGCCGAGCGCGCCGTCCTTCGTATAAGCGGTGATCGACCAGAAGCCGCGCACCGGCGGCAACTGATTCGGCGCGAAGTGAATCACGTAGCGATTCGCGCCGTTGAGCGTGTGACCGTCGCTGTCCTGAGTGACGACCGCGCGAACTTCATCGTCTTTCGTGCCGATGCCCGGCTGCGCGAAAGCGGCGTAAGCGCGCAGCGCATAGTCGGGGCCGTAGCTGCCCACGCCGTCGCCGAACCAGCTCCAGCCGTTGCCCGTCAGCAGATTGGACGGCGGCGTGACCACGCGCTCATGGCCGTCGGCAAGACCGGCTGCAATGGCGTCCGATGCACCCGGCAGCTTCACCGGCTGGCCCGGCGTCACGCCAAGGTCGGAGAGAAACTTGAGCGCGTGCGGATCGGCCGGCGTCGGCGGGTTGTCGGGCAGCGCCTGCGCGAGCCGGTTGAAGAAGCCGTTTGCGTCGAGCGCGGCGACCTGCGCGGCCGGCGTGCCGGATGCACCCGCGGCGCCAATGGCGCCGGTGGGCGCATCGGCATTACTGCGCGGCGGCGCAATCGACGCCGAGCGCGTGCTGCCCGCGTACACCGAAAGCGGCGCCACGCGAATCGCGCGCTGCAGTTTGCGAACCGCCGTCAGATCGCGCGTGCCGTTCGACTGGACGCGCACGCTCACCCATGCGTTGCGGGTCGGCACGTCGACGCGCTTGACGTTTTTCGGCAGATCGCCCTGCCAACCCGGTCCGACGAACGCGATGGCCTGCGCCTTGATGCCGTTCGCGCGCGTCGCGAACTGGTCGGCCGTAGACCACACCACGTTGGTCCACATATCGAGCACGCGGGCGTCCACATAGCGGCCGCGCGAGTCGGGCAGCGCGAGGATCACCGGCTCGCTGCCGACGTCGAGCCAGCCGGTGGAGTCCAGCGTGTCGAGGCTCGGCTGCATCGGATTGGCCGCGCCGATGGGCGGCAGCGCCTGCGCATGGCGCAGCGTATTGAGCGGCGCCTGGCCGGGCTCGGTGCCGACGGCCGCGTCGCGCGCCACCCCCATCAGCACCAGTGGATAGCCGAATACATAGGAATCGGCGACTTCGTCCTTGATCCAGCCGGTGGATTTTTGCGTCGTGGACGGCGTCGACGCGCAACCAGCCAAAAATGCGAGGCCTGCGAGCGATGCGCAGGTCCAGTAATTCGTAAACACTGCTCGGCGATTTTTTATCATTCGTTCAGAGGGCGGAACGTGCTGTCCTAAGGGAGACGCCGGCGTGAGGGCAACAGTGCTCGCGCGGTCTCCCAAAACCAGCGCAGCCAGTCCGCGTTGCATCGCCGACAACATCGCGTTGTATCGTATCCGCGCTCACCAGGCAAGCGCAAAGGCGTGAATCGCTGATTGCCGCAAAGCCCGGCGCGTGGCGAGACTGCGCTTGACCTTCCCATCATGGGAAGGTCAATACTAGGCTTCATCATGCGGCCGATGCCGCCACGAGCCTTCATCACCATGACCGAACTTGCCGCTGCTGCCCGTCCTGCCGACGCCGATCCGATCCACACCGCCGAGCTGGAAATCGGCGGAATGACCTGCGCGTCGTGCGCGATGCGCGTCGAAAAAGCGCTGGCGAAGGTGCCGGGCGTCGCCGGGGCGTCCGTCAATCTGGCGACCGAGACCGCGAGCGTCAATCTGATGAGCGATGCGGCGACCGGCGCGGCGGTCACTGCCGACGCGCTCATCGCCGCCGTCAAGAAAGCCGGCTACGAAGCCGCGTTAGTCGCGCCGCCGGACACCGCGCCGGAATCAGCCGATGCCGGCCCGTCCAGCGCTTCCGGCGCCGCCGCACCGTCCGCCGCCGAGCGCAAACGCAGCGAGGCACGCCGCGAACTCGCGGCCGTGCTCGTCTGCGCTCTGCTGACGCTGCCGCTCATCGTCCCGATGATCGCCGCATGGTTCGGCACAGAGGCGATGCTGCCGGTCTGGCTGCAGTTCGGCCTCGCGTCGGTCGTGCAGTTCGTGTTCGGCGCGCGCTTCTATCGCGCGGCCTACCGCGCGGTGCGCGCCGGCGCGGGCAACATGGACTTGCTGGTCGCGCTCGGCACGTCGGCGGCGTATGGCATCAGCGTTTATCAACTCGCGCGTCATCCAGACGACGCGATGCATCTGTACTTCGAAGCGTCGGCGGTCGTCATCACGCTCGTGCGCTTTGGCAAATGGCTCGAAGCGCGCGCGAAGCGCCAAACCACCGACGCGATCCGCGCGCTCCAGGCGCTGCGCCCCGAGCGCGCGCGCATTCGCGTTGGCGCGGGCGAGCGCGAAGTACCGCTCGCGCAAGTGACGGTCGGCAGCGTCGTGATCGTGCGGCCGGGCGAACGCGTTCCGGTCGACGGAGCGGTGCTCGAAGGCCGCACGCACATCGACGAATCGCTGATTACCGGCGAAAGCCTGCCCGTCGCCAAACAGACTGGCGACGCGGTGACCGCCGGCTCGATCAACGGCGAAGGCGCGATTGCCGTGACCACCACCGCGACCGGCGCGGAAACGACGCTCGCGCGGATCATTCGGCTTGTCGAAAGCGCGCAGGCCGAGAAGGCGCCGATCCAGCGGCTCGTCGACCGCGTCAGCGAAATCTTCGTGCCGGCGATTCTGGCGATTGCGGCGCTCACGCTGATCGGCTGGCTACTGGCGGGCGCCGGCGGCGAAACCGCGATCCTGAACGCGGTCGCGGTGCTGGTGATCGCCTGCCCGTGCGCGCTCGGCCTGGCGACGCCGGCCGCGATCATGGCCGGAACCGGCGTCGCGGCGCGGCACGGCGTGCTGATCAAGGACGCCGAGGCGCTCGAAACCGCGCATCGCGTGAATCTTGTCGCGTTCGACAAAACCGGCACGCTGACCATCGGGCAGCCTTCGGTGACGGCGTTCGAACCGGTCGGCGAGATCGCTCGCGATGAAGCGCTCGCGCTCGCGGCAGCCGTGCAGCGCCAAAGCGATCACCCGCTCGCGCGGGCCGTCGTCAGCGCGTATGAGGCGGCGAAATCCAGCGCGCACGCGCCGACCGCCAGCGACGCGCGCGCCGTGGCCGGCCGCGGCGTCGAAGCCGAAGTCGGCGGCCGCAAGCTCGCGCTCGGCAGCACGCGCTGGCTGGAAGAACTGGGCGTCGAACTCCCGCCGCAAGTCGCCGCGCGCGCCCGCGAACTCGAAGCGGCCGGCAATACCGTGTCCTGGCTCATGCAGCTCGATCCGTCGACGCCCGTCGCGCTCGCGCTGATGGCATTCGGCGACACAGTCAAGCCGACCGCGCGCGCGGCCGTCGCGCGGCTCGCGGCAATGGGCGTGAAAAGCGTGCTCGTGACCGGCGACAATCGCGGCAGCGCGGCGAGCGTCGCGCAAGCACTCGGCATCGACGAATTTCATGCGCATGTGCTGCCGGATGACAAGGCTCGCGTGATCCGCGATCTGAAAATCCGCAGCGCGGGCATCGTCGCGATGGCCGGCGACGGCATCAACGATGCGCCCGCGCTCGCCGCCGCCGACATCGGCATCGCGATGGCGACCGGCACCGACGTCGCGATGCACGCGGCCGGCATCACGCTCATGCGCGGCGACCCGGCGCTCGTGGCCGATGCAATCGACATTTCGCGCAAGACGTGGCGCAAGATCCAGCAAAACCTGTTCTGGGCATTCGTGTACAACCTGATCGGCATTCCGCTCGCCGCCTTCGGCTTGCTGAATCCGATGCTGGCCGGCGCGGCCATGGCGTTCTCGAGCGTGAGCGTGGTCACAAACGCGCTGTTGCTGCGCACGTGGACGACGAAGCGCTGACAGGCTGACGGGGTGTTCAGGCGCTGTCAGACGGTGCGTTGAGACGTGCAAACAGGCGCTTTGAAGCGCCGCAGTATTACGAAATGCTTCCAGTTCGCTAAAGGAAGCGTTATCGGCGGCCGTAAACCAGACACGATGCCGGCGGGTGCCTGCGCGCCCGCCGTGCATCGTTTGTCCTTCTTACTCCGCACACGTCCATGAAATCATTCTCTTTGCGCGGCGCCAGCGTCGGCGCGCGGCTCGCCGTACTTTCGTGCGTGCTGGTCGCGTTGATTTTCGCCTCGTTCACGTGGGCGCTCACGCGCAGCGCCGGCAAGCAGGTCAGCGACCAGGTGCTTGAACGCATCGCCGAAAAAGATCGCTCGATCGCCGCGATGATCAGCTTGTTCGACAAGGCGCTGTCCGCCGAAGTGGACCGCTCGACGTCGCTGTTCGCGAGCTTCCTGCCCAGCACCTACACGCTCGACGAAACGCAGAAGATCGACGTCAACGGCGTCGCCACGCCCACGTTCAAAGCCGGCGACAAGGTACTGAACATGGACTTCACTATCCCCGACCAGTTTCTCGAACGCAGCGGCGCGGTCGCCACGATCTTCGCGCGCACGGGCGACGACTTCGTGCGCGTGACGACCTCGCTGAAAAAACAGGACGGCTCGCGCGCAATCGGCACGCTGCTCGACCGCAACGGACCGGCGTATGCGCTCGTCGTCGCCAACAAGACCTATACCGGGCTCGCCGCGCTGTTCGGCAAGCGCTGGATCACGCAATACCGGCCGGTGACGGACGCGAGCGGCCGCGTGATCGGCGCGCTGTTTGTCGGCGTGAACGTCGATCCGGAAATCCAGCAGGTCCAGGACGGCATCCGCAAGCTGAAGATCGGCGACAGCGGCTATTACTTTGTGGTCAACGCGTCGAAGGGCGCGGACCGCGGCAAGCTGGTCGTGCATCCGGCCGCCGCCGGCCAGAACGCGGACAACGCGAACGCGCCGTATCAGCAAATGCTCGACATGAAGGAAGGCCGGCTGGAATACAGTTCCGCCGACGCCACGCTTGGCGAGCAAGGCGCGCGCGACAAATTCGTTTCGTTCATCACCGTGCCGGAATGGCAATGGCTCGTGGGCGGCGTCGCGCCGCGCGACGAAGTGATGGCCGAAGTCAACGCGACGCGCAATCACTTCCTGGTCGCCGGCTTCGTGCTGGTCGGCGTGTTCGCGGTCGTGTTCCTGTTCGCGGTGCGCCGCCTCGTCAGCCGGCCGCTCGACGAAGCCGTCAAGGCATCCGAGCGCTTTGCATCGGGCGATCTGAGCGTGCGCGTCGCCCAGGGCGCAAGCGGACGCGCCGACGAAATCGGCCGCCTGATGCGCTCGATCGACGGCATCGGCGAAGGTCTCGCGCGCATCGTTTCGCAGGTGCGCAGCGCGTCGACGGATATGTCGGAAGGCACCGAGAAGATCGCCACGGGTAGCGGCAACATCGCCTCGCGCATCGCGACGCAGGCCAGCAGCCTGGAAGAAACCGCGGCGAGCATGGAGCAGATCACGTCGACGGTGCAGCAGAACGCCGATCACGCATCGCAAGCGAATACGCTGGTGACCCGTGCGGCGGACGCGGCGCTCGAAGGCGGACGCGCGGTCGAACGCGTGGTGTCGACGATGGGCGACATCAGCCGCTCGTCGCAGAAGATCGCCGAGATCACGAGCGTGATCGAAGGCATCGCTTTCCAGACCAACATTCTTGCGCTTAACGCGGCCGTCGAGGCGGCGCGCGCTGGCGAGCACGGCAAGGGCTTCGCGGTCGTCGCCTCGGAAGTGCGGGCGCTCGCGCAGCGCAGCGCGGCTTCGGTGAAGGAGATCGAAGGTCTGATCGCCGAATCGACCGCGACCGTGCAAAGCGGTTTCCAGATTGCCGAGCAGGCCAGCTCGACGATGCAAGGCATCGTTCAGCAGGTCGGCCAGGTGCGCGCGATCATGGGCGAGATCAGCGTGGCGTCGCGCGAGCAGTCGGGCGGCATCGAGCAGGTCAATCTCGCCGTCACGCAGATCGGCGAAGCGACGCAGCAGAACGCGACCATTGTCGGGGAAGCGGAAGAGGCGGCTGCGGAATTGCGCGACCATGCGGCGCGTTTGGCGCAAGTGGTTAGCGTGTTTAAGCTTGAGAGTGGGCGGGATTGAGTGGGTTCGAGGCGCGGGTGCGGTTGGGATGAGGCGCGCTTGAAGGCGCGCTCGGGGCGGGACTGAGCCGCGCTCGAAGGCGCGGTCCAAGCGTGCTCCTGCTGTGCATTGCTCGGGCTGTATGTTCTCGGGCTGCGAGCGCGTCGCCTCTGCAGAGGCCTGCTGTTACGCGGTCGGCCGGAACATCTCGAACATGTTGCCAATCTCCGCGTAATCCGCGCGATAGCCGGCGCGCATGATGGGTTGCGCGGCGTGCGTATCGAACAATCCATCCTTCAGATAAGCCTCGTTGATGTGCACGCCGACCACCTGCCCGAGCGACAGGTAGTTGTCCATCGGCTTGCCGTCGAGAGTATGCAGCCGCACGACCTGCAGCAGCTTGCATTCGAGCGCGGCCGGCGATTCCGCGACGTGCGGCACCTGCACGTTACGCCCCGGCGCAGGCGTGAGCCCCGCGAGCTCGAATTCATCGACATGCGGCGCAACCGGCGCGGACGAACGGTTCATCTGCTCGGCGAGCGGTTTGGTCGCGAGATTCCAGACGAATTCTCCGGTGGCTTCAATGTTGGAAACACTGTCTTTGCGCCCCTCGCTGCAAAAACCGATGATCGGCGGAAAAGTCGCGAACGCGCCGAAAAAGCTGTACGGCGCCAGATTCAGCGTGCCGTCGGTGTCGCGAGAAGAAATCCATCCGATCAGACGCGGCGCGACGATCGCCTTGAACGGATCGTGCGGAAGGTTGTGGCCGGCGGCAGGGTCGTAGAAGTAGTGGGACATGGGCGTGGCGCGTGTTGGAAGGATGATGGGTAGTTATAGCGCAGAGTCGGGCGGGCGGTGCGGCGCACGTTTAACAGGTTTTAGCTTGTAATTTGCGAATACAGGCTTAAGCCTGTATTTGCGATTTATATGCCTTAAGTCAGCGGCACCGCCGTAACCCTACCCCCGCCCGATCACCCGCTTGCGCCCTTCCTTCACCTGCGCGAGATGCGCTTCGTCCCAGTCATAAAACCCGGCACCGCTGCGCACGCCGACGCGCCCCGCGTCCACCTGCTGACGCAGCAGATCGAGCACGTCTTCGTCTTTCGCGAGCTCGGGCATCAGATGCGTGGATATATCGAGGAAAGTGTCCAGCCCGCCCATGTCTGCCGCCTCCAGCGGACCGACGATTCCCCAGCGGCGCCCGAGCGACGCCTTCATGACGCGGTCGACCACATCCGGCGTCGCCGCGCCCGAGCGCACGATGTTCAGCGCCTCGCGCAATACCGCGAACTGCAGACGGTTGCCGACGAATCCGGGAATCGCCTTCGTCAGAACCACCGGCTCCATGCCGATCGCGCTCATCAATTCCGCGGTCTTTGCGGTGACGTCCGGCGCAGTCGCGCTTCCCGGCACCACTTCGACGAGCGGAATCATGTGCGGCGGATTCCAGAAATGCGCGATGACAAAGCGCTCTTTTGCGCGCAACGGCGTGACCAATTGATCCGGCGGGAAGCCGCTTGTGTTGCTGGCGAGAATGGCGCCGTCGGCGAGAAGCGTCGACAGCTTTTCGTATAGGCGGTGCTTCAGTTCCAGCACTTCTGGAATCGCTTCGATGACGAAATCGGCGGAACGCATTACGTCCAGCGCGGCATGCGTCTCGATATGCGCGAGCGCCGCCTGCTTCGCCTCCGGCCCGATGCGGCCGGCGTCGATCAATTCGTCCAGCACCGCTTCGGCTTTCGGCACGACGCTCCCGAGACGAGCCGCGTCGACGTCATGGACGACCGTCCGGTGTCCGTGCAACGCGCTTTGCGTCGCGATGCCGACGCCCATCAACCCGGTGCCCACTACGCCTATCACTGCTTTCGCTGCCTTGCTCACGCCGCTACCTCGCTGACAATCCATAAAGCGTTAAAGCATAGCGCAGCCCGAGCATGCGTCATGCCGAACGCGACAAAGCCGGCCTTCCTCGCGGAAGAGCCGGCTTTGCCAGTTCGCGCCGTTTCAGGCGGCGCGACGGTTCATGCGCGAATTAGTAGCGCGCAGGCGGACGGTGCTCGTCGCGGCCGTGGTGACGCGGATCATAGTCGTGCGGGTGATGACGCATCCACTCGTCGTGCTGCCAATAGCGATGGCCGTCGTAATAACGATCGCCGTGCCAGCCGATGTCGATCGACACGCCGACCGGCATCATATGCGGCTGACCATAAACGACCGGCGCCGGGCCGTGTTCGACGATGACGCGTTCCTGAGCGGACGCGCCGCCGGCTGCCAGCATGGCGCCGCCGGCCAGCAATGCCGCGACGATAGTCCGCGATGTCTTGTTGAAGGCTTTCATGGTTCTCTCCCGTAAAGTTCGGATCAAGCCGGCGCCGCGCTGCATTGGCCCGGGTTTTGGGGCCTGCACACGACGCCGTGCGCTTGAAAACCACTTTAACGACGCAAACCGCATGAAGACGTGAGCACTTGTAAGCGCACATTTCAAAGATAGGGACGGATGGCGTTAGCGCCTTCTCGGCTGAGACCTGCGGGCAATAAGGCTCTCGGGGCCGAGCGCGCGCTTTGCGCGGCGCAATCACGTCAGCCGCCGTTACATTCATTTCGGCGGGGAAATATAAGACGGCAGCGAACCCGCTGAAGCGGCGCGCCAGGCCCCGAATAAACAAAAGCCACGGCACGCTTTCGCGGGCAGTGGCTTGAAATGATGCGCGCGCACTCGAGGTGCGCACCCGGCGCTTTAACGCGCGCGGGCCGAACAGCTTGCTATTAGTCGGTCAGCTTGATGCCGAACAGCGTGGCTTGCGCCTTGCGCTGACGCTCGGCTTCGCGGGCGCGTGCCGCATACGAATAGTCTGCGTCCAGCGGCAGATGGGGCGACGCAAAGAGGTCGCTGACCTTTTGAAACAGTGCAAAGATGAAGCTCATGGCGACTCCCGGTTGATTGCTGCATTTGCTAGGGTTTTCCCTTAAAAAGAATTATAGGGTTTTCCCTAGTCGAAAGCTAGTGCGGCGCAGCAATAAATGGGTGGTGCGACGCCTGGCCGCATGGACGGGCATATTGCGTTGCAACATTACAACGTCCCTTTTTGCGAGCCTTCCGTTTGTCGCCGTCAGCGCTTATTGCAGCGTCGTCGGCCCGGCTTTCGGGCTGGCCGCCCGCCGCTTCGCCGGCCCGCTTTTGCGCGGGTTGACGGCGGCGGCGTCGACGGAGCCTTCCGCCGACGGGTCAGCCGCCACCAGCGTCGCGCTGTTGACGGACACGATCAGCCCCGGCAGCGTGCGCGTCGGCTGGTCTTGCGGCTTGACGGCGGCGCCGGTGGCCGAGAACTCGACGTTCAAGGCCCAATGTCCGTCGTGTATGCCCTGATCGCGCAGAAGCGCGGCGATCAGGTCGTCGATGGAATATTTGTGTTCGCTCGTCGGCATGTGGCTAGGGTCGAATGAGGCGCCCGCGTGTCCGATTCGGCTTCGCGGCAGCATGCAGAGTGTAGAGCGCGCGATCGCGATTGCGGCGGACAGCGGGCGGCGTCCGCCTTACGGCGTCTATCCGGGCGAGGCGGTGGAAATCGCGGCGCGGCTGGCATTGCGCCGGCGCGGCGGGGACTCGCGGACGATCAGCGCGTGGCGGTCTTCGGCTTGTGCGCGTGTTGAGTACGGATGGCGCGCTTGCCGTTCGCTGTCGGCGTCGTGGTGGCTTGCTGCGGTGCTGCGGCGGCCGCGGCGCCCGCCGTCGGCATCACGGCCGGGGAAGCGGCCTTCGCAGCGGCTGCATTGGCCATCGCCAATTGGGTGTCGAGCAGACTGGCCATCGCGGCCTGCTGGTTCTGCATCATCTCTTCGACGCGATGCTGCTGCGCCGTCGTCTCGCGCGTCAGGCGCATGAGAAGCAGCGTTTGCGTGATGCCGATCGCGACCGTCATCAGCAGCGCGCCGACCACGATCGACAGCATCCATTTCATGCGGCGCGAGTGGTCGGTTGCCGCGCGGCGCTGGTCGGCGATCACGCCGTACAACGCATCGACGGTGTCCGCGAAGGCGGTTGCACGGGCGCGGTCGAGTTCGGGCGCGGTGGGCGCGGTGGGCGCGGCGGGCGCGGCGGCGGCGGGTTCGGCGCGTTGGGCTTCTGTCGCTGCTGTCGCGGTTGACGTTGCGCCGCGCGCCGACGTCAGTGCAGTGGCGGTGCGTTTAGTCTCTGGCGCTTCGGTGGCCACGGTCGCAGTCGGTGTCGTATCGCGCGCCGAGGTGGGCGCGGTGACTGTGCGTTTAGTGTCGAGTGCTTCTTTCGCTGCAGTTGCGGTTGACGTTGTATCGTGCGCCGACGCGGCCGCGGTGCCGATGCGTTTGGTTTCCGGCGCTTCTATGCCTGCGGTTGCAGTTGCCGTTGCGTCGCGCGCTGATCCAATCGCCGATGGCTTCGTCTCGTCCGCAAATGAGCTCGCAAATCTGTCCGTCGACGCGGCCGTCCGACGCGCTTGCGCGTCCGCCGCCCTGGACGACGCCACGCCTGCGGCCAACCCAAGCCCAGACTCCAGCGCTACAGCCGCTCCGCCGCGCGGGCTCGCTGCAGTCGCATCCGCCAAGCCAGGCAGCGCCGCTTCCGTTCGCTCGGTCGAAGCCAACCGCTGCCCGGATTTGGCGTTCCCCTGTCTTGCGCCGTCACCAGCCGCCGAGTCCACACTCACGCCGCCAGGCTCCACGGCCTGACGCAGCGCGGTCACGCTGCGCGCGACGGTCGCGGCCGCCATGGCCGGCGTAAGCGCCGAAGTGGCCAGCTTATCGCCGTCAGCCGAATCCACAGCCGACGATTCGCGCGCCGCATCCGACGCAACGGCCGCCGGCGGCTCGATCTCCAGCCCAGTCAATTGCGCGCTCACCGCCTCAGATTCGTCACTCTTCCCGCCGCGACCTGTCCGCCGCGCCGCCTTACCACCATCCATCGACGCACCCTCAGCCGACGCATCCAAAGCGCCCACCGCCGCGAGCACCACATCGGGCAATTCGAAGCCATGCAGCGTGCCCTGGCGGATGTCGATATTCATCGCTTCCAGCGTCGCGCGGGTGGGGTCGTCGGGGAACAGGTCGAGCGTGCTGTCGTCGCGCGCGACGTCGCTCAGTTGCGCGAGACGTTGCGCCGAGCGCGCGGCGCGCGCCAGCTTCTTTTCGGTTTCGGTTGGGACGGTGGCCTGGCGACGCTTCTTCGAAGCGGCGCGCTCAGGCCGGGACTGCTTGGTTACTGCGGAATCTGCCATAGAGAAGAAAGCGGCCGTCGCCGGGGAGCGGGCGCCGGCACCGCTCGTCAAATGCCATTGGAATTTTTCGAGACCGCATTGTCGCATGGCGCCCACCGCCGCCGAAGCCATTCGCCGACGATTTTCGCTTAACCCGACGCGTCGTCCTGACGGAACTCCCTCACGCCCTGCAACTGACGCAAGCGCGTGCAAATCGCCTCGTATTCGACACTCGACACGCGATGCAGCGTGATCATCACCTCGTCGCATTCGGGTGTTTCGTCGCTCTGCTGCATCACGAATTGCTTCACGCGCGGGCTCGCCGCGCCCAGCTCGTCGTGCAGCGAGTGAAACGTGAGAGTGCCGCGCTCGACGAGCATCGTCACCTGGCGCCGCTGCTTCACGGTGATGAAGCGCCGCTCAAGCGGCTTGATGCCCGCGAGGATGATCAGAATGATGACGGTCGCCGCAATCGACGCCGTGTAGAGCCCGCCGCCGACCGCAAGACCGATCGCGGCGACCGACCAGAGGCTGGCCGCCGTCGTCAGCCCGCGCACGATTTCGCCGCGCAGCAGAATCGAGCCCGCGCCGAGAAAGCCGATTCCGGAGACGACCTGGGCCGCCATCCGCGAAGGGTCGAGCACGACGTGTTCGCCGGTGAGCACCTCGGCGAAACCATAGGCCGACACGATCATGATCAGCGCCGAGCCCACGCACACGAGCATGTGCGTGCGCAAGCCCGCGGCCCACGACAGACGCTCCCGCTCGAAGCCTATGACGCTGCCGAGCGCCGCGGCCAGCACCAGACGGGAGATGAGATCAAAGTTGCCGAGCATCGTCTTCTCTCCTTCTTGAAGTTATTAAGCCTTTTCGCTGCCGATTTTGGGTGCCGGCTCGCATCCGTTTGCATTATGCTAAGCCGCGTGCCGTTGCTGGTTCCGCCGCTCCTGCTGCACCTGCCGCTTTTGTCGTACCCGCGAGGCAGGCCGCACGCCGCAGCCGCGCTGCCGCCGAACCCGGCCCGCTCTCACGGGCGCCTTGAAACCCGCGCTTGAATTTGATTATGCCCAGCACCCACTCTGACGCCGCCTCGACGATCGCGCTCGCCGCCGGCCTGCGCGACCACTTCAACGGCGTCATCCTGCCCATGTGGCGCGGGCCCGGTTTCAACCCCGCGCTCAGGTTGCCGTACGAGGCGCTCGTCGGGGAAGACCACGGTCCGGCGCCCGTCGAGCGTTACCGGGCAATGGCGTGCGCGCGTCAACTGTTCGTGTTCTCGCAGGCCGGCGATGCGGCCCACGCGCAGGTCCTGTTCGATTCGCTCACGCGCACTTTTCAGGACACGGAACACGGCGGTTGGTTCTACAGCGTGGACGCGCAGGGCGCACCGCTCGACACCGTCAAAGACCTGTACACGCATGCGTTCGTCGTCTTTGCGTGCGCGGAATATGGCCGCCGCTCGGGCAATCGCGACGCGCTCGAGATCGTGCATTCAACGTCGGCGCTGATCCAATCGCGCTTTACCGCCGAAGACGATCTCTTCAACGCCGCGCTCACCGCCGACTTCGCGAACGTGACCGGCACGCCGATCCAGAATCCGTTGATGCATTTGACCGAAGCGTGGCTCGCCGCCCGCGAGGCCACGCGCGACAACGCTTTCGACGCCGCGCTGCGGCGCCTCGCCAGCGCCGTCGCTCGTCACTTCGTGCATGCGCCGTCGGGCTGCATCGCCGAATTGCCGGTCGGCGCGCCGGACAATCGCCTCGAGCCAGGCCATCAGTTCGAATGGTTCTGGCTGGTCACGCAGGCACGCGAACTGTTCGACGGCTCCGGGCTTGCGGAAGCGTTGCCGCGCGCGTTCGCCTTCGCGCAACGTCATGGCGTGGATCAGGAAACCGGCGGCGTGTATGCGTCGCTGAATGAAGACGGACAAGTCAAAGACCCGATCCAGCGCATCTGGGCGCAGACGGAATATCTGCGCGCGCTTGCGAGCCACGACGATGCCGCCGTACGCGCGGCGCTGCCGCGGCAAATCGAACTGTTCCAGCAGCGCTTCCTGCGGCCGCAAGGCTGGTTCGAATGCAAAACCTCGGCCGGTGAAGTCGCGCGCGCCGACATGCCGTCGACTACCCCCTATCACCTCGCCACCGCTTTCGACGCGTTACCGGCCTGAAGCGCCGAAAATTCCGGGGCGGGAACGGCCGGGGCAACCCTTAATACCAAGGGTTTACCCTGGTTCTAGTAATGCGTTTTTTGCGCCGTTGACACCGGAAAAACCCCCAAACCTGGGAATACCCGAATACTGGTTGATTGGCGTCCGTCATAAAGACGTGATACAACTCGTACTTCGCGCTCGATCTCGGGTTGAGAAGTAGCGGTCGCGAATGCAATACACAACATTTACTGGATTAAAAATGGCAACAGGTACTGTGAAGTGGTTTAACGATGCAAAGGGCTTTGGTTTCATTACGCCGGACGACGGCGGCGAAGACCTGTTCGCGCACTTTTCGGAAGTTCAAGGCAGCGGCTTTAAGTCCCTGCAAGAAAACCAAAAGGTGTCGTTCGAAGTGAAGCAAGGCCCGAAGGGCAAGCAAGCTGCGAACATCACGCCGGCCTAAGTACCCACGGTACTTTGAGCTTTGCGTAGGCGCTTGCGCCTGACAAAAAAATGGCCCGCTTTTGCGGGCCATTTTCTTTTTGCGGCTGCCTGATTTTTACGCGCAGACGATTTAAATTGCGCGCATTCGCGACAACGCAAATTGCGCAGATTGGACCGGCATTGCGTCGAACTGTTGTGTCCGCAACACAGCTTCAGAAATTTCGAAGACGGAAACCGCCTCCTTCAATTGCTGCGTCTGTTGATGCAGCGAAGCCGCCGCTGCCGCCGCCTCTTCCACGAGCGCCGCGTTCTGCTGCGTCATCTCGTCCATCTGAACCACGGCCTGATTCACCTGCTCGATGCCCGTGCTTTGTTCGAGCGACGACGCGCTGATTTCCGCCATCATCTGCGTGACGCGGGAAATGGACGCCGACACGTTGCTCATCGCCTCGCCGGCGTGCTCGACCAGCGCGGAACCGCCCTGGATTTCGGCAACCGACTCGCTGATCAGCGTCTTGATCTCCTTCGCCGATTGCGCGCTGCGCTGCGCGAGCCCGCGCACTTCGCCGGCCACGACCGCGAAGCCGCGGCCCTGCTCGCCCGCGCGCGCCGCCTCGACGGCCGCATTCAGCGCGAGGATATTGGTCTGGAACGCAATGCCGTCAATCACCGAAATGATCTCGGCAATCTTGTCCGAGCTTTGCGCGATGCCGCGCATCTTGTCGACCACCTTGTCGACCACTTCACTGCCGCGCGAGGTGGCCTCCAAAGCGGTCTCGGCGAGCGCATTGGCCTGACGCGCGTGGTCGGCATTCTGACGCACGGTGGCGGTCAGTTCCTCCATGCTCGATGCCGTTTCTTCCAGCGATGCCGCCTGGTTCTCCGTGCGTGCAGACAAATCGGCGTTGCCGGTCGCGATTTCATCGGCGCCAAGGTGAATCGAATCGGCGGATTCGCGCACGGTCTGCACAGTGCGAGCGACGCTTGCTTGCATCTTCGCCAGGCCCGAGAACAGCCGGCCGATTTCATTCGTGCCGCGCGCGGCGATCGGCTGATCGAGGCGCCCTTGAGCGATGCGTTCGAAGTGACGGCCGGCTTCCTCGAGCGGCGCGACCACGCCACGGCGCAACGCCAGATGCACGGCGAACGTTCCGGCGACCAGCGCCAGCAAAATCACAATACTGACGACGCGGAAAGTCGCCATGCGCGTGTCGATCGAATCCAGCGACGCGCGGCTCGCGGCGTTACCGAACTGCGTGAAGTTATGGAGCTCGGTCAGATAGGCATCCTGGAACGACTGCGTCGGCTGATCGAGAAAAGCCTGAATGTTGTTCGCGTCGAGAAACTGCGCGAGCTCGCTGAGCGCGCCATGCAGCTTCTTGTAGCGCTCGGCGAGCGCCGCCGCGCGCGCGCCGTTTTCGTCGCTGGTTTTCGGCGCGCTCGAGAACGCGTTGAACGACCGCTCGGCGGCCGTGAGCTGCTCGCGGGCATGCTGGACGATGTCCGTCGGCTCCGCGCCGCCGCGCACCATCCGCGTACCGGCGCGCGACAGGTTGATACGCGCGTCCATCAGATGCTGCGTCGTTTCGTTGACGGCGTCGACCTGCTTCAACGCGATATTCGCGAGGTCGCCAACGTCGTGATGAGTGCGCGTCAACGACCAGAAACCCAACCCCACCGTGACAAGCTGGAAAACGCAGAACGCGGCCAGGACACATAACAGGCCGGATGCGACCTTGATCTTGCTGAACATCGTGAACACCTGAAGGCAAAGAATAACGGGAGCTACGTCAGGGTTAACGGCAGCATCGAAGCTGGCTGAAGATCAAATTCGTCAAAGTTCGCCTTACGGTGCGTTTACGTCGGCCATCGTCTGAATTTCTGTCGACCGACACAAGCATGCCGCGCGGATATTTCCGATTCACCTTGACGGCGTGCGTCGGCGCTTCCTAGAGTGGGTAGGGACCGACGAGCGCACCCTCGTGCGCAATGCCACCGCGGGCCTTCCTCGAAGGAAACACAATGACTGACCTACTCGACCGGGCGCGCGGCGCATTGCACGCCCAGCCGTTCAGCATGCTGTTAGGCGCCGAGCTGATGTACACGGGCACCGGCGAACTCGCGCTGAGCCTGCCGATCCGCGACGAGCTGCGGCAGCAGCACGGCTTCGTGCATGGCGGCGTGATCAGCTATCTCGCCGACAACGCGCTCACGTTTGCCGGTGCGCTCTCGCTCGGGCCGAAGGTCGTGACGGGGGAATATAAGATCAACTATCTGCGTCCGGCCGTGAACGGGACGCTGATTGCGAGGGCGCAAGTGGTGTATGCAGGCCGCCATCAGGCGACCTGCCAGTGCAACATCTTCGTGATGGACGGCAACCGCGAGAAACTCGTGGCGGTGGCGCAAGGCACGATCAACCGGATCGGTGAGAACGGCGACCACGAACCGGCGAATTGAAGTTGCAGGCGCGAAGCTCATGCGCCGCGCGCCCCGCGCCCCGCGTCGGCCGCGAGCGTTTTACTCCGCCGCGTAGGTCTTCTGCGTTTGCTCGCCAAGACCTTCGATGCCGAGGCGAATCGTCTGCCCCGGCTTCAGATACACCGGGTTCGGCTTCACGCCCATGCCCACTCCAGGCGGCGTGCCAGTGGAAATGACGTCGCCCGGTTGCAGGCTCATGCACTGCGACACGTACGAAACCAGCTTGGCGACGCCGAACACCATCGTCTTCGTGTTGCCGTTCTGATAGCGGTGACCGTCCACTTCGAGCCACAGGCCCAGGTTCTGCGGATCGGCGACTTCGTCGCGCGTGACCATCCACGGGCCGATGGGGCCAAACGTGTCGAAGCCCTTGCCCTTGTCCCACGTGCCGCCGCGTTCGATCTGCCATTCGCGTTCCGACACGTCGTTGATCACGCAATAGCCGGCGACGTAGTCGAGCGCATTCGCTTCGTCCACGTACTTCGCGGGCTTGCCGATCACCACGCCGAGCTCCACTTCCCAATCGGTTTTCTTCGAGCCGCGCGGAATTTCCACGTCGTCGTTGGGACCGGAAATCGCGCTCGTCCACTTGTTGAAGATCACCGGTTCGGCGGGCACGGGCAGATTCGATTCAGCCGCGTGATCCGCGTAATTCAAGCCGATGCAGATGAATTTGCCGATCTTGCCGACGCACGGACCAATGCGCGGATTGCCTTCGACCAAGGGCAGCGAGGCCGCGTCGACTGCACGCAGTTTGGCGAGGTTTGCGTCGGTCAACGCCGCGCCGTCGATGTCGGCAACCACGCCGGACAGATCGCGAATCTTGCCTTGCGCGTCGAGCAAGCCCGGCTTTTCCTGGCCTTTCGGCCCGTAACGAAGCAGTTTCATCGTTGCACTTTCCTCTGGGTTTCAGTGGTGTTCAGTTGGTACGTCAACGCGCGCCGGCTCAGGCAGGCGCGCATGAATCAGTTCGACCAGCCGCCGTCGATCACATGCGCATGGCCAGTCGTGAACGCCGACTCGTCCGACGCGAGATACAGCGCCAGCGCGGCGATCTCTTCCGGCTTGCCGATGCGGCCCATCGGCTGACGCGCGACGAACGCGGCCTGCACGGCTTCGAGCGTCGCGCCTTGCGCCGCGGCCTGCGTGGCGATTCGCTGTTCGAGCGACGGCGACGACACCGTGCCCGGGCAAATCGCGTTACAGCGTACACCACGCGTGATGAAGTCCGCGGCGACCGATTTGGTCAGCCCGACCACCGCCGCCTTCGACGCGCTGTACGCGAAGCGATTCGGCACGCCCTTCACGCTCGACGCCGCCGACGACATATTGATGATCGAGCCGCCGCCACGCTCCAGCATGCCGGGCAGGAATGCGCGGATCATCCGGTACATCGCCTTCGCGTTCAGGTCGAACGCGAAGTCCCAATCTTCCTCGCTGCATTCGAGGATCGAGCCCGCATGCACGAAGCCCGCGCAGTTGAACAGCACGTCGATCGGACCGATTTCGGCGGCCAATGCCTTGATCGCCTCGCCGTCGAGCACGTCGAGCTTGCGCGCCTCGACCGGTTTGCCGGCGAGGCCGTCGATGCGAATGTCCGTGGCGATCACACGCGCGCCTTCGCGTGCGAACATTTCCGCGGTCGCGAGCCCGATGCCTTGTCCCGCTGCGGTAATCAATGCTGTCTTGCCGGCCAGTCTTTGCGTCATCTACGACTCCAGTTGAATGGGCTTAACCTGTGTTGGTCCGTTTGCTTGGGTCACATCACAGTCGATAAAACGCTGCGGCGTTGCCGCCGAAAATCGCTTCGCGCTCGCTGTCGGCAAGCGACGCAAGCAGCGTGTTCGCCACCGAATGCCACAGCAGATAATCGCCGTTGAGTTCGAGCACCGGCCAGTCGCTGCCCCACATCAGCCGCGCGGGACCGAACGTGGTCAGCAGATGCTCGACGTAGGGCCGCAGCGTGTCTTCGGTCCAGCCTGGCGACGCCTCGGTCGCGAGTCCGGACAGCTTGCAGTGCACGCCTGGCAACGCGGCGAGCCGCGTAATTGCATCGGCCCAGGTCTGCCAGCCCGCCTGACCGTAGCGGATCGGCGGCTTCGCGCCGTGGTCGACCACGATGCGCAGCGCCGGAAAGCGTCGCGCGAAGGTTTCAACGTGTTCGACGTGCCGCGCGTAGATCAGCGCGTCGAACGCGAGGTCGTGTGCGATCAGCGCGTCGATGGCCGGTGCGAGATCGGGATTCGCGATCCAGGTGTCGTCGGGCAGATCCTGCAGCATCGGGCGCACGCCCTTGAACTTGGGCTCGTCCGCGAGCGCGCCGATCAGAGCCGGCGCGGTGGGCAGCAGCAGCGGCACCCAGCCGACCACGCCGGCAATCGACGGCTCGTTGCGCGCGATGTCCAGCAAATAACGCGTTTCGTCGATGGTCGGCGCCGCCTGCACGACCACCGTTTTCTCGATGCCGGTTTGCTCCCGCAACGGCGCAAGATCCGCCGGGCCGAACGGCCTGTACAGAATCTCGAGTTCCGGCGTGAGCCATTCGTAATCGCCGCGGGCGGGGTCCCAATAGTGCTGGTGGGCATCGATACGCATGTTCTGTTCAGTCCTCTGGCGCGGGCGCGCGGGCGTCGAGCAGGCCCTCGTCGCGCAAGGCGGACCACAAGGCCGCCGGGATGGGCAACTCGAACGACGCCGCGTTCTCGCGCAGTTCTTCGGCACTGCGCGCGCCGGTCAGCACGGTGGCGACCGCCGGATGCGCATACGGAAACTGCAAGGCCGCGGCGGCGAGCGGCACGCCGTGCGCGCGGCACACCGCTTCGAGCCGCGCAACGCGCTCGATCACTTCGCGCGGCGCCTCGCCGTAGTTGAATTTCAGATCGCCTTCGACACCGCGCGCCAGAATGCCCGAGTTGAAAGCGCCGCCCAACAGGATGCTGACGCCGCGCTGTTCGCACGCCGGCAGGAGGTCGTCGAGCGTCGTCTGTTCGAGGAGCGTATAACGGCCCGCAAGCAGCGCGCAATCGATATCGAACTCGGCCATCGCGTCGAGAATCACGGCGCTTTCGTTCACGCCGAGTCCTACGGCCTTCACCGCGCCGGCCGAGCGCAGTTCGTCGAGCGCCCGAAAGCCGCCGCCTTCGGTCAGTTGCCGCCAGTAATGCGGATTGTTGTCGCCGTGCGTGACGCGGCCAATGTCGTGCACCAGCAAAATGTCGATGTCGACGATGCCGAGCCGCTGCTGGCTGTCTTCGAACGAACGCAGAATACCGTCGTGCGTGTAGTCGTAAATCGCCTCGAAGGGCAGCGGGTTCTGCCAGCCTTCCTTGCCGTCGTAGGGCGTCGTGCGCGGCACGAAGCGGCGGCCTACCTTGGTCGACAGCGCATACTCGCCACGCGGATAGCGGCGCAATGCGTCGCCCAGACGATGCTCCGCCTTGGTGTGCCCGTAATGCGGCGCGGTGTCGAAATAACGCACGCCGGCGTCCCACGCGGCCGCGATGGTCGCGTGCGCTTCTTCATCCGACAGGTCGCGATAGAGGCCGCCAAGCGGCGCGCTGCCGAGGCTCAAGCCGGTTAATTCCAGCGCGCTACGCCCGACGCGGCGGCGCTGCCGAACCTTCGAACCGATCGTTGCGGTCATGTACCCGTCTCCATCCTGGTCACACTCTGTCGAATGAGCTTTTTATCACACCGCGAGCCGACGCTCAGTGCGGTTCTTCACTGCGGTTCTTCGTTGCCTTATTGCGTTGCGTTACTGCGGCTCGACCGCAACAACACGACGCGGCGCCGCCACGCTCGACGGCAGGCACGCGGGCCCGACCGGCTCGAACGTCTTGTACGTCAAAATGAATTCCTGATGGCCCAGCATTTCCGATTTCGACGCCGCGCCTTGCGACACCGCCACGGTCTGCTCGAACACCTCACGGCCCACTTCGTCGAGCGTGCCGCGCCCTTCCAGAATGCGGCCTGCGTCGACGTCCATGTCGCCGGACAGATTGCGATACGTGGCGGGATTCGCGCACACCTTGATGACCGGCGAGATCGCCGAGCCCACCACCGAACCGCGTCCGGTCGTGAACAGAATCACATGCGCGCCGCACGCAATCAGTTCGCCGATTTCCGCATTGTCGCTGATGTTCGGAAAGCCGAAACGCGGCTCGCCGTCCGGCACCACGTCGAGCAGATACAGGCCGCCGGTCGGCGGAATATCGCCCGGCTTGACGATGCCCGCGATCGGCGACGCGCCGCTTTTCGCATACGCGCCGAGCGACTTTTCTTCCTGCGTGGTGAGGCCGCCGTCAGCGTTGCCGACCGCGAAACTGCCGTGGCCGAGAATCGAGTAATAGCGCGCCGCCTTGGCCACACACTCGACGATCGCATCGCCGAGTTCGGGCCGCGCCGCACGCGTCTTCATATGAAACTCGCAGCCCACGAGTTCGCCGGTTTCCTCGAAGATGCAGGTCGCGCCCGCGTCGATCAGATGATCGAACGCGCGGCCCACGGCCGGATTCGCGGTGATGCCGCTGGTGCCGTCGGAGCCGCCGCAAATCGTGCCGACCACGAGTTCGCTCAGTGCCATCGGCACCTTCTGCTGCGCGGCGAGCTGCTCGCGCGCGCCGCGAACCCAGTCCACGCCATACTGAATCGTGCTGCGCGTGCCGCCTTTCTCCTGGATGGTCAGCACTTCGACGGGACGGCCGCTCGCGCGCACGACATCGACGAGGTAGTGCTTGTTCATGCTCTCACACCCGAGCGAGACGAACAGCACCGCGCCGACGTTCGGATGCGTGGTCAGCCGCTCGAGCATTTTCTCCGCGTAGCCGTTTGGATAGCAGCCGGGAAAGCCGATCAGATGAACCGGCGCTTCATGCGCCGCGCCGGCCTCGCCGAACGCGTCGAGCGGCTCGCGAAACTGCGTGACGATCTCGCGCGCCACATGATGCGCGCACTCGACCAGATACGCGACCGCAACCACGTTGCGGATGCCCTTGCGGCCGTCGCTGCGCAGATAGCCTTGCAGCGTCGGCTGTTGCGCAGAGGCGCTTGCTACGGATGTCTCAGTCATGTTCGTTCC
The DNA here is from genome assembly GCF_046054045.1 of Paraburkholderia sp. RL17-368-BIF-A. Classification (NCBI taxonomy): domain Bacteria; kingdom Pseudomonadati; phylum Pseudomonadota; class Betaproteobacteria; order Burkholderiales; family Burkholderiaceae; genus Paraburkholderia; species Paraburkholderia sp. RL17-368-BIF-A. The sequence continues at coordinate 58,124 of NZ_JARESN010000023.1, read as the reverse complement.
AGCGCGGCGCAAGGCCGCCTCGTGATGCGCAAATCAGTGGTGGACGAATTGATGACCCGCGTCGTGCGTGTACGTCGGCAGGTAATCGCTTTCGAGGTTGTGCGTATGCAGATGCTCGCCGCGCGGCACCGCTTCGGTGACGTGGCCGATCACGGCGCCGTAGCGCAGCACCTTGTCGTCTTTCGCCAGATCGCGGCGCGCCACCTTGTGCCCGAGTTCGATGGTCCGCGACAGCGTGACGCTTTCGCCTTCGATCTGCACCTGCGTGCCGGCGTCGAGACGCGCCGCCGCGATCAGGCAGTTGTCGTCCGGACTGAGCAGGATCAGTCGCGGATCGGTTTCTTGTTGGCGGCTCGTCAAATGAGTTCTCCGTCAGGCCGTTGAATGAGCGTTGTGTTAGTTCTGGCCTTCGCCGCTCGCGAGGCGCGCCACCATCAGCGAGCCGAGGATGATCGCGCCGTAGATCGCCTGAATCCAGAACGACGGCACTTGCGCGAGCGTCAGCAGGTTTTGCACGACGCCGAGCAGCAGCACGCCGGAGAGCGCGCCGATCATCGTGCCCTTGCCGCCGTCGAGCGAAATGCCGCCGATCACCGCCGCCGCGAACACCGTGAAGATCATGCCGTTGCCCTGGTTCGCATTGATCGCGCCGACATAGCCGGTCACGATCAGGCCGCCAAGCGAAGCCAGCATGCTGCCGAGAATGAACACGCCCCACGTGATGCGCTCGACGCGAATGCCCGCCGCGCGCGCCGCTTCCGGATTGCCGCCGATCGCATAGAGCGCGCGGCCGAGCCGGTGATAGCGCAGCATGAAGGCGGCGATCGCGAACGCCACCGCGGCGAGCCACACCGACAACGGCAAGCCCAGCACGATGGTGGTCGCGAGCGAGAAGAACGACGGCGGCATGTCGAACAGCGTGCCGCCCTTGGTCGCGCCGACGAGCATGCCGCGCAGCACGATCAGCATGGCCAGCGTGACGATGAACGCGTTCAGCCGCAAACGCACCACCAGAAAACCGTTGATCGCGCCGACTACTGCGCCGACCGCGAGAATCGCCAGCAAGCCGGCCGCGGCGGGCCATTGCGTGCCGAATCCGGCCGAGGCGGCCGGCATCACGAGCATCGCGCCCACGGCCGGCGCAATGCCGACCGTCGATTCCAGCGACAAATCGAATTTGCCCGTCAGCACGATCAGCGATTCGGCGAGCACGACAAGCGCGAGCGCCGCCGACGCGCCGAGCACGCTGATCAGATTCGCACGCGTGAGAAAGCTCGGGCTCACGAACGCGCCGATCACGATCAGCAGCACGAGCGCCGGCAACAGCGCGAGTTCACGCAAGCGGGCAAATTGCGAGCGTCCGCGTTTGCCGCGCAAAGCCGATGCAGATGCGGATGCGGACGCTTGCGCGTGGACCTGGGCCTGCGCCGCGCCGAACGCGGGACTGGGCACACTATTCTTCATGGAGACTTACTCCTTCAACGGATGCAATCAGATCCTGGTCCTGCCAGCCCGCGGGAAATTCCGCGGCGATACGGCCACGGAACATGACGAGAACACGGTCACAGGTGCGCAGATCGTCGAGTTCGCCGGACACGACCAGCACGGCCTTGCCTTCTTCGCGCACGCGATCCACGACGGAGAGCAGCGCTTCTTTCGATTTCACGTCGACGCCCGCCGTGGGGTCGATCAGCACCAGCACGTTGGGATTGGTGGCGAGTGCGCGCGCCATCACGACCTTCTGCTGATTGCCGCCCGATAGGCCGGATACGACGTGCTCCGGTCCCTGAGCGACGATGCCGAGCGCGTCGATCATCTTCTGGCCGAACGCGTTTTTCTTTGCGGGCGTCGCGATGCCGAACTTGCCGAAGAGCCGCGCGATCGTCATCGACGCGTTTTCCGCGATCGATTGCGTCAACACGAGCCCTTCGTGATGGCGGTCTTTCGGCACGCAGCCGATGCCGTGCGCGAGCGCCGCGGGCACATCGCCGGGCGGCAGGCTCACGCCGTCCACGCTGATCGTGCCGCGCTTCGCCGCGCGCAAGCCGGCAATCGCTTCGGCTACGCTTGTGCGGCCGCTGCTCGTCGCGCCGGTCAAGCCGACGACTTCGCCGCGCTTGACGGCGAACGACACGTCTTCGTAGTCCGCGCCGCTGAGCCGGTCGACTTGCAGCGCAATCGCGGTGTCGGCGCGCAACGGCTCGCGCGCCGCCGCGTCAGCGACCAGAAGGCCGCCGCGTTCGCCCGTCATCGCTTCGATCAACTGTTCGCGCGGCAACGCGGAAACCGGCGCGCTGACGATATGCCGCGCGTCGCGCAACACCGTGACCGCCTGGCAAATCTCGTACACCTCCTGCAGATGGTGCGAGATGAACAGGAAGGTCACGCCTTCGCGCTGCAATTCCTCGATACGCCGGAAGAGCCGCTTGATTTCGTCGCCGTCGAGCTGCGCAGTGGGTTCGTCGAGGATGATGAAGCGCGCGCCGTACGACAACGCCCGCGCGATCTCGACGAGTTGCCGCGCCTCGACGCTCAGGTCGCCGGCGCGCGCGTCTTCACGCACGTCGATCTTCCAGTGGTCGAGCAAGGCGCGCGCGTCGCGGCGCATGGTTCGCCAGTCGATCACGCCGCCTCGCGACGGCTGCCGGTTGATGAACAGATTTTCCGCGACGGACAGGTCGCGAATGATCGTCGAATGCTGATACACGCAGGCCACGCGCTCGCGCCATGCATCGCGGTCGGCGAGGGGCGGCGCGGGCTCGCCGTTAAAGCGCACGTCGCCGGTATCGGGTTTGCGCAAGCCGGTCAGGATCGACACGAGCGTCGACTTGCCCGCGCCGTTGCGCCCGACGAGCGCATGCGACTCGCCGGGCATCACGCGAATGCTCACGTCGTTCAGCGCCGCCGTCGAGCCGTAGCGTTTGGTGACCGACAATGCTTCGACCACCGAAGCAATTCGCATGGATGAAGCGCGCTCGCTGATGTCGCCGCTCATGTCGCCGCTCATTTGACGGTGTTGCCCCACAGCGCCTTGTCGTCGACATTCGACTTCGTGACGAGCGGCGCGGGCAACTGGTCTTCGAGGATGCCCGGCGCGAGCTGGATGATCGTGCTGCCGTGATCGGTCGGGCCCGGCTTGAAGGTCTGGCCGGCCAACGCCGCCTTGATGTAGTAGAGGCCGTACTTCGCGTACGAATCGGCGGGCTGCGACACGGTGGCGTCGATGTCACCGCGGCGGATCGCGTCGAATTCCTGCGGAATGCCGTCGTTGCTGACGATCACGACGTGCTTTGCGTCGCCGGCCGGAAACAGCATTTGCTTGCGACGCAGCGTTTGCAGCGTCGGCGACAGATACACGCCGCCCGCCTGCATGTAGATCGCCTTCACGTCGGGATTCGCGGTAAGCAGGCTGTCGAGTCCGGTAGCCGCCACGTCGCCCTTCCAGCTCGCCGGAATTTCCAGCAGCTTCAAACCGGGAAAGCCCTTCAGGCATGAGCGGAATGCCTCGGAGCGGTCGCGTCCGTTCACCGAACCGAGGTCGCCCATGATCTGCACGACCTTGCCCGACTTCACGTGTTCGCCGATGTACTTGCACGCCTTCTCGCCGTACGCGTGATTGTCGGCGCGCACGACCATCGCGATCTTGCCTTGCGTCGGTGCGACATCGACGGCGACGACCGGCACGTTGCGCGCCGTCGCGGCGTCGAGCGCGCGGCTGATCGCGGCGGAGTCGAGCGGGCCGACCACGATGCCCTTCGCACCCAGGTTCAACAGGTTGTTCATGTCGGTGATCTGCTGTACCGGATCGCCGTTCGAATTCACCGGCGCGAGGATGTCGATGCCCATCTCCTTCGCGTACTTCGGCAGATAGTTGTTATACGACTGCCAGAACGGCGACGTCAGCAGCGGCAGGCCGAGGCCGACCTTGCCTGCCTCGGCGGCCTGCGCAGCGCCGCCCAGACTCAAACCGGCGATGCACGCGGACGCGGCCACCGTGAAGAGCGACTGACGGAACGAACGGGAAAACGATTGGCGAGCCGGCTTCGGCTCTTTCGCGAACGACATGACTGTGTCTCCTGATATGCGTTGTTGAACTGCGTGAACCGGTCGTGGATGCCGGCACTTCGTCCTGCGCTTTCTTATGTGCATTGGCGACTCTGTGCGAATCTTGGCGTGCGCTCATTCACCAATGAACGTATTATTCATATACGGACTTTTCGAAGTCAAGCGAAGTGCACTGCACCAACCGTCCGTGTTTTCCCTGGACGCATCGGCGCGCACGGAGCGCGCTGCGGCACTTACACTCAAGCGCCACTTACTGAGAACAGCTCACGGAACTCGCTCACGATGGACGCAGAAGACAAGGACGATGCCGACCGTTATCGCGCGCCCGCGCTCGACAAGGGCCTCGACATCCTCGAGTTGCTGGCCGAGCAGAAGGAAGGGCTCACGCGCGCCGAGATCACGAAGCTGCTCGGGCGCAACGCGAGCGAGATGTATCGGATGCTCGAGCGCCTTGTCGCGCGGCAGTACGTGGTGCGCTCCACGGGCGGCGACCGCTATTCGCTTAGCCTGAAGCTGTATGCGCTGGCGCATCGTCATCCGCCGATGAACCGGCTCATCTCCGAGGCGTTGCCGCTGATGCAACGTTTCGCCGATGCCGCCGAACAATCGTGCCATCTGGCCGTGTACGACCGCGGCAATCTGCTCGTCATCGCGCAAGTGGATGGACCGGGCACGTGGGGCATGTCGGTGCGGCTCGGTTCGCGCGTCGGTTTGATCGACACGGGTTCGGGCCGCGTGATGCTCGCGTTCCAGACCGTCGAACAGCGCGCGCAGATGCTCGCCGAGCACACCAAGGTCAAGGGCGAAGTGACGATAGACCGCGAGGCGCTCGAAGCCGCGTGCGAGCGGATTCGAGCGGCCGGTTTTTCGCAGAAGGACAGCCAGCAGACGTTCGGCGTGACCGACGTCACATTCCCGGTTCTCGGCCCGTCCGGCCAGGCGATTGCGGCGCTCACCTGCCCGTATCTGAAGCGTATCGACGAATATGTCGCGCCCACGCTCGCGGCCGCAACGACGCTGCTGCGTGAAACGGTGCAGGCGCTTTCGATGTTTCGCGAGCAGACGGTTTGAGGTGTGGTGGAAGTGCAGTTGAGATGTGCGTGGCGCGTGGTTGATGGAATTCGCGGCGGCAAGTTTGATTAGAAGCGGGCCGCGTGCGCATATGGTTTAGAATGGCGGCCCTCTCAAAAAACGACGCCGCGTGAAGTCATTCGTGCGCATCCACCGATAAGCAATGGCGAAACTTCTGACCGACTCCGAATTCCAGCGTTTTTCCGAACTCCAGCAAAAGCAATCGAGCTTCACGATCACACCGGAAGAAGCCGACGAACTGCGCGACATCGTCGCTCATGCGCAGAAGCGCCGCGACGATCGCGCGGCGGCAATGCAGAGCATCGAGACTTTCATCCAGCAATTCGACATCAGCCCGGACGAGCTGTTTTCGCCGGAACAGATCGGCGAAGCGGCGCGTACCTATGGCCTGATTCCGGCCGCCAAGAAGGAGCGCGTGCTGCCGCCGTCGTTCACGTTCAACGGCAAGCCGTACCAATGGACGACGCGCGCGCTGCCGGACGACATTCGCGTACCGCTGTTCGATGCGTTCAAGGCGGGGCAGTCGGTGAAGTCGTTTATCGCGACGCCAAAAGATGCCAATCGTTGCGCGGCGACGATCGCGCGACTGGAGCGTGAAACCGGTGCGGTGTACGCGGATGCGTGGCTCGAAGAGCTGGCGGTGACGCGGGCGCAGGTTGATGAGGCGGCGGGGAAGTTGGGGGCGTGACACCTGCGCCAACGGCCCTGATTTAGAAGCAACGAGACGCTGCGGGCGTCGTTATTGCCGCCTTTCCTAGAAGGTCGCGGACACAGTGACCCAGGTCTGCTGTCGCGCAGTCTGAGCGAGCGGCCGGCCCGCACGCATCGCATAACTTAGCTGCGCGGCGACGCCCTTGCCGCCGTAGCTGGCGCCAATGCCGTAACCCTGCAGCCGCGCATAAGCGGCGGGCATTGGGCCGTCGGCGCGCGTTCGACCTCGCGCGTCGTCATAAAACACCTGCACAGATGCGCCTGGCAGCATACTTAGGGACTTGCTGGCGGCAATCGACAAGATCAGCCCGTCGTCGACCGAGGCCGCATTCTGGTCATAAGCGCGCACGGCAAGCGGACCGCCAAGCCCCATTCTTTCCTGACTGTCGAGACTGCGGCTGGCGTATTGGCCGCGCACTTGTATCGTCGCGCGGATGGTCGGTGTAATGGCCTGGACGTAAGCGAAAGATGGCTCGGCTTTGTAGAAGTCGAATCGCCGGCCGTTCAGCGCCGGCGCGCTACCTGAGTAGTCCGCCTCTCTCAGCTTTGACGTACCTCGGCTAAGCACTGCGCTGTATTGGATAACGTTTCGGCGCTCGCCGATTTCGCCCGCCGCGACACCTTCCGCGCGCACCGACGCAACGACACTGCGCTGATCCGTGCGGAGTATGTCGCCGAACCGCTCATCGCTCGAACGTTTGAAGTCTAAACCGGCGCCTACATCGAGACTGGCCGCGTCTGAACGGATCAACGGACTGCTGCCATAAATGCTGACGACGTTCGCCGCTCCCGTTCCCAGACCTGCGAAGATTCCACCGAGCCGGTAATCCACATGCGAGTACGCGACGCCGGCGCGGCTCGCTCCGAGACCCGTCAGCATGTCGTAGGAAATGCGGCCGAGGCGAGTTCGCCCGTCTTGTCCGCCGCGCATCTGCATGAAGCGCGGCGTGGCATAGACCGTCGCCTGCAACTGATCGCCTAGTCCTAACGGATTGTTGATGCCGCCGGTCAGCCCAACGCGGCGCCAGCCCGCTTGTCTCGAGCCGGCGTTGTCCATGACTGCCGCGCCGTAGAAGCGTTTTCCCGGCACCACGTCCACCGTGACGATCGTGCCACCCGGCTCCGTTCCCGCCGACAACGTCGACGCAGTCGAGTCAATGCCGGGGATACCTTCAACAAGACGCGTGTTGCGCTCAATGTCGCGCAAGGAAGGTGCTCCGTCATGGGTCGACTCAATGATTTCGCGCAGGCGGTCGGTGGCGACATCGGAGTGGTTTTCAACATTGACGGATTCAACGTGTCCGCGCGCGATCTCGAAGTGCACGATACCGACGGTCATTGTCTGCGGAGGGAGGATGACGCGTACGAGAGAATCGCCGCCGTGGTATAGCACGGTGGTAAGCGCATCGCGCAGCAACCGCAGCTGTGACAGCGTGACGTTACGCCCGCGCCACGGCGCGAGGAATTCATCGACGCGCTGTTGCTCCTCGTCAGACAGCGCACCGCCAAAGTCGAAACCGTACACGGGGAAAGTGAACTCGCCGCTGTCGGGTTTTGCTTCGTGCGAATTCGACGGCTCCCCAGGCATCGCTGGAACCATTCCGGGCTCAACTCCGACGCCTTGCTTAAGTTCAGGATTCTGCCGAAGCAAAGAACCGGCGTTCGTTGGCTCGTATGCATGAGCGGTAGCATGCCAGGCAGTCAAACCAAATAGCGGTAACCATGCGCCGCCAAGACTCTGGCGCAAATATCTGAATCGAACAGCGGCTTTCGGCATGAAGGATAGCCAAGCGCGTCGGCGACAGCTCATACGAGCGGCCGCGACGTCAGGAGGGGAAACGGGAAAATGGTGAAGCGACGCGGCAGCACGCAAAAAGACGAACAGAGGTGGTACACACCTCTGCGTCTCATTCTTGCGCGCTATTTCGCTTCATGAATAAAAGCCGCTGGCGCAACGAGCGTCACCTCGTCGCGCCAGCCGTAGTGCCTAGAGGTTCGCGGACTTCGGCAAGATGCGGATATTGCCGTCCTTGTTCGTTGTGTTGGCCGGCAGGTTGATTTCTTGCGCCGTCAGCTTTCCACCAAGGTGGGCAAAATTCGCGTCGACGGTGATCCGGTTTCCGGCCTGCACGGTACCCGTTTCAACATTGCGGCCACTCAGCGTAACGTTGTTGCCTGCCTTGGTACGCGAGAACCGACTCTGTGACAGGGAAGCGTCCGCGTGCAGCGCAACGTCGCCATTGCCGCTAACCACGTTACCCGTTTGCGAGAGCTGGCCGCCGGCCATTACCGCTATGCACGCCATGTCTGCGGGGCACGGCGGGTTGTACATTCTGGAATTGACCGAAATGTTGCCGTCCGCCTTCACGTTCCCAGTGAGCGTAACGTCGCCGCCGTCGATGTTAATGGTCTTGGCCTGGACATTCGCCAGGCGCAATGAACCGTTCGGGCGCCGCGGCCAGACCGGTAAGCGCGATTCGGACTTCAGGGTAACGCCGGTTCCAGCAGACGTGTTGACGCCGTCGGCCTGGACGAGATTCGCGCCGGAAATCATGTTAACCGAGCCCGTGGTCGCCATCACATTGGCGCGTTGATGCATATCGCCCGTGTAGGTTTGAGCGTACACACTGTCGAGAGCGCGAATCGGCGCATTCACGTTGACATCAGCCCCGTCCAGATACACGGACCTCGCGTTGATGCGGCCATTCGTCGTAACGACGCCGCTGGCGTCAGGCACAGTCATGTTGTCGCCGTAGTAGGCTGCGGACCCGATGTTGACATCGCCACCAGCGTTGATCAGACCGTTCATATCCACGCGACCGCCGTCAGAGTGAACCTGTACGGAGCCGCCGGTCTTCAAGGTTGCCCCGGCGCCGACGGTCACTTCACGGCTTGAAGGTGCGGGAGATACTGCCCGGGGAGCGGCGGACGAATCGAACATCTGATAGAAAGCTGGCGCCACATTTCCCCTGACGGCCGAGGACGTGATCGAGATACCGCTGTCAGCCGTCATTTGACCGTTCGCGCTGATCTTGCCACCGTCGCGCGAGGCAAGCTGGACAGTGCCGCCTTGACCCGCCGACGCACTGGTTGCCTCGATCTGGCCGTTGTTCTGAATCACAGTGCCGAGCACCGCGCCAGTGGCCGCAGCGGACAGCGTGGCGTTGCCGCCCTTGGCGACGATCACACCGTAATTGGCGGCCAATGCCTGCTCCGCCTGCCGACCCACCTGGACTGAAAAGCCCGAGTCGTTGATGGCCATCGCCACGCCATTGGCAGCGCCGAGCGCGACGTCTTTAGCGCGAATCGACCCGTTGTTAACAACCTGAGGCCCGAGCAACGCCACGGATTCCTGCGCGGTCAGTTGACCGTTGTTCGTTACCTTGCCTTCTCCGCCGCCGGCAGAAAAATTAAGGTAGCGCTTATTCTGGACGAGCTTGCCGCCTTCCATGAATTGCTGGTCGTTCATATCCAGCGTGGACGCCACCAGGCTTCCGACATTGACCTTGGCGCCGTTGCCGAACACGACGCCCGCCGGATTCACCACGAACACCCTGCCGTTCGCCTTCAGCACACCGTCAATCTGTGTAGGACTTGCCGTGGTCACACGGTTCAGCAGCGCTGAACTCGTGCCCGGCTGATTGACGACCACCGACTGGTCCTGACCGATATTAAAGTTCTTCCAGTTGACGATCATCTTGTCGCTTGACTGCGAAATCGTCGTTTTGTTCGCCTGCGTTTTGATCGTGCCCGCGCCTGCGGCCACCATTCCGCCTTCGACGGCCCATGCTGTGCTGCTGCAGCCCAAGGCCGCCGCCAGCATGGCGGGAAGAACGGCGAAGCGATAATTCGGCTCTGTGACGCGCCCGCTTGTCTCGCGGGTAATTTTCTTAGTCATCTGTCAACCTGTTAAGACAGCTAAATAAAATCGTCATGCGAGCAAGCGTATAGAGCACGCGCGACGACACTCGAAAGGAAGCGTAATTAAGTCGTAATATTCTATTCACGCTTCTGTTGGGATGCTTGACGAAATCTCTGAACGTCCCGCTGGCTTGTCAGCGTGCAGTTGTCTGTTTGGCTGGGTCAATGTGCGTCAAGCATCACTGCGGCGTCAGTAGAAAGTCGGCGAACGGATAACGATCCTTCAATGGCGCACATGCCGCTGACATCGCTAACCCTGCTTATCCCCCCCCTCATCCAGCGCCATCCGAAACCCCACCACGCCCGGATCTTCCGTCGGCGTCATCGTGAAGCCGCTCGCTCTCGCGAGCGCGATCATCGCGGTGTTCTCGCGCAGCGCCTCGCCCACCAGCCAATGCGTGCCGCGTGCCCGCGCATACCGGATGATCCGGTCCGTCAGCAACCGCCCGAGCCGTCGCCCCTTCTGATCCGAGCGGATCGCCACCGCAAACTCGGCCGTTTCGTTATCGGGATCGGCAACCGCGCGCACCACGCCGAGCGTGCGCGAAGCGCCGGCTTCGTCCCGCACGGTCGCGATCAGCGCCATTTCGCGGTCGTAGTCGATCTGCGTCATGCGCGCGAGCTGCGAATGATCGAAGCTGCCGACCGCGCCGAAGAACCGCAAGCGCAAATCCTCAGGCGTCATCGCTTCGACGAAATCGTGATGCGCGGCCTCGTCTTCCGGGCGAATCGGCCGCACGGTCACACGCAGACCTTCCCAGTCGAGCGTCTCTTCGAAACGGCGCGGATACGGCACGATCGCAAGCCGGCTGCGTTTCGCCGCAATGCTGACGATCGGCTCAAGCACCGCGACGTGATCGTCGTACACATTGAGCGTCAACGACAATCCGACGATCTCCTTCACATCGCACACCGCGTGCGACAGCGCCGTGAGCGCAGCGAGCGCCGGCTCGGGCGCGACGAGCCGCGCATAAGGCGACCGCGTGACGATGTCGCGCGCGAGAACCGGGTTCAGCGGCGGCAGGCCGTACACGCGCAACGGCTCGGAGACGCCATCGGCGGATGGCGCGGTGAAGCGGAACACCGGGCCAAAGTTATCGTCATCGTGAAGCGCGACCGCGATGCCGACTATCGGCTTGGCCTCATGCGCGCCGCCCGCTTCGTTTTCGACCCGAAGCCCGAACCGCTCCAATAGGCCCGCCGCGGCTTCGCCGGTTAGTTGGTGCTCACCTGCCGCGAGCGCCGCGCAAACCTGCGCTTGCGCGGCGTCGATTGCGTCGGGGACTTCGGCAGGCAAACCCTCCGGCGTCTGCATCAGCAATTCGCGCCCCATCCGATAATCGACGAGACGTGCGAACGCGCGGGCGAGCCGCTGCGGCGTCGTGTGAACCGGAATGCCTTGCGCGTGCAACGCATCGCGCGTAGCCGCGTCCACACCGCCAAAGAAACAGGCGAGCAGACCGCGATAGGCGAACCGTTGATTCGCGATCAATGCCTGCGCGACCTCGTCGACCGGCGCGCTATGCGTCGATGCATGCACGACGAAAGCTGTGCCGGTGCCGCGATGTTGCGCCAGCAGCTTTAGCGCGGTGCCGAAATGCTCGGGACGCGCGTCGTCGCCGAGTTGCAGCGGATTGCCGCCGATCACGTTCGGCAACGCTTGCTGCAATGCCTGCGATGCTTCCTCCGGCCACGGCGCGAGCGTATCGCCGGCGGCGGCGAAGGCGTCGCAGGCCAATGTTGCGAGGCCGCGGTCGCTCGTAATCAGCGTCGCCGTCGCGCCCGCCGCGACGCGGCCCACGCCGAGCGTCTCGATTTCGTCGAGCAAATCGTCGAGTGCATCCACGCGGACCATGCCCGCGCGGCGGAAGGCAGCGGTGTAAAGCGCGTCCGCCGGATCGGCGCGGCCCGAACGCAGCGCGAGCACCGGCTTGTTGCGCGCCGCGGCGCGAGCCGCCGACATGAACTTGCGCGCCGCCCGCACGCTGTCGAGTTCGAGCAGAATCGCGCGCGTGCCGGGATCGCTCGCCAGATAGTCGAGGACGTCGCCCGCGTCGACGTCGGCCTCGCCGCCCAGCGCGACCGCGTGCGAAAAACCGAGGCCGCGCGCGTGCGCCCAGCCGAGCACGGCATTGGTCAGCGCGTTCGATTGCGACACCCACGCGACGCCGCCCGCCTTCACCGTGCACGACGGCGCGCCGAAATGCGCGCGCAGCGCCGGCGACACGACGCCGAGACTACCCGGCCCGACGATCCGCAGCAGATGCGGCCGCGCCGCCGAAAGCGCATGCCGCAACGCGAGCCGGTCGTCATCGCAGCGTGCTTCGCCGACGATAATCGCCGCGCGCGTGCCCAAGCCGCCGAGCTTGTGAATGATCGAAGGCCAAGTCGCGGGCGGCGTGCAGATCAGCGCGACGGTCGGCGCTTGAGGCAAGTCGCCGGCATCGGCGATCACGGCGTGGCCGTTGAGCGTGTGGTACTTCGGATTGACGGGCCACAGCGGGCCGTCGAAGCCGCCTTCCAGGAGCCGCGCCCACACCATCGCGCCGGTGCTGCCCGGCCGCTCGGAAGCGCCGATCACGGCGACGGATTTCGGTCGGAACAACGCGTCGAGATTGCGAACGGTCACAGGCGCTCCGCAGATGAAAGGGCGCGCCGCTCGGGCGTCGACGCGCGCGTCTTCGTCAGGATAGGCGAAGTGGAGCGATCGCGCGGCGCTTCTCGAACGCAAGCCTTGGCCGCCGTCAATCGACGCTTGATTAACGCGACCGCGCGCCCGGATTTTTTTAGCGTGCGCAGGCAAAATATCGCGCTTCAGTGCGACAATCGCAGACGATCCGCGCGCCTTCCCATCGGCCGCACTGCCCCCGGATGTCAAAGAATCAGAAGGTGATGTATGCGACGCTTGCCATCGCTCATCGCGCTGCGCTTTTTCGAGGAAACCGCGCGCCACATGAGCTTTAACCGCGCGGCGAGCGCACTGTGCGTGACGCAAGGCGCCGTCAGCCGGCAGATCAAGCTGCTCGAGGAATCGCTCGGCGCGAAGCTGTTCGAGCGCGACCACAAGGGCATCCGCCTGACGCCGGTGGGCGTGCAGTTTCTGCCTTGCCTGTCCGACGCATTCGATACGATCGAGCGCGGCTTCCGTCAGATCACCGCGGCCAAGGGCCGGCGCCGTCTCGTGGTTGCCGTGCCGCCCACGTTCGCGACGCAGTGGTTCTCGCCGCGGCTCGGTTCGCTGGCCGACGAAATGCCCGACGTCGAATTGTCGATCCGCACCGAGCCCACCACGGACTGTCATTGCAACATCCGCTTTGGCCGGCACGCGCTGGCCGATACGCATTCCGAACTGCTGATGACCGAGCGCCATGTGCTCGTGGGTGCGCCGAGGTTGCTCGGCGAGCCGCTCGACAGGCTGCTTGAACACATGCCCGCGCTGCATGTGCTGCACAACGACGCAAGGCTCGACCTATGGCCGAACTGGCTGGCCACGGCGGGGCTGCCCGCGCGTTACGCGGAAAACGGCATTGAATTCTCGACGCTCGAACAGGCGATTCGCGCGGCGCGCAAGGGCGCGGGACTGGCTATCGTCGACAGGAACATGATCGTCGAGGAACTCGCGGACGGCAGTCTTGCACGCTTCTCGGACGTTGAAGTGGCCGGCCCGTTCGGCTATTGGCTCGACGTCGCGCCGCAGCACGCCGCGCTTGAATACGTGCAGGCGTTTGCGGCCTGGCTGCGGGAAGAAGTGTTGAAGATGGGCTGATGGAGCCGTGTCCGGCGGCAGCGCCTATGCAGGCAATGAGCCCGCAATCGAATGGAAAAAGCCGCGTGGGCATGACTGCACCACGCGGCTTTTTGTTGTTGCGTAAGTTTGTTACGTAAGCCGCTGTGAGCTCGCGGCCCGCCTGCGTTACATCGCCTTCTTGAACGGCGCGCCCGAATGCTCGCGCAACTCGTTGAACACGATCTTCGGCCACGCCTTTTGCGCGACTTCGATTTCCGAGACATGCGAAGCGAGATACGTCGGTGCGTCGGATGCGTCGAGCGCGATCCGCGCCGCGTATGAATCGGTGAAGCGACGCAGTTCGGCGGGATCGTCGCAAGTGACCCAGCGCGACATGCGGTAGCGCGCGGGCGCCATGCGCACATCGACCTTGTACTCAGTCGACAGCCGATGCGACACCACTTCGAACTGCAGTTGACCAACCGCGCCCAGGATCATCAAGCCGCCCACTTCCGGACGGAACACCTGGATCGCGCCTTCCTCGCCGAGTTGCTTCAACGCTTCGCCAAGCTGCTTGGCGCGCATCGGATCGACCACTTCGACGGTCTGAAAAATTTCCGGCGCGAAGAACGGCAGCCCGACGAATTGCAGCGCTTCGCCTTCGGTCAACGTATCGCCGAGACTCAGCGTGCCGTGATTCGGAATACCGATGATGTCGCCCGGATACGCCTCGCTCACGGTCTCGCGCCGCTGCGACAGAAACGTCACCACGTTATTCGCGCGGAATGTCTTGTTGGAACGCGTCACCTTCACGGCCATGCCGCGCTCGAAACGCCCCGAACACACGCGGATGAACGCCACGCGGTCGCGGTGCGCCAGGTCCATGTTCGCCTGCACCTTGAACACGACGCCGGTGAACTTCGGCTCGTCGGGCATCACCGGACGCTGCACGGTCATGCGCATCGACGGCGGCGGCGCCAGGTCGACGAGCGCGTCGAGAATTTCCTTCACGCCGAAGTTGTTGATCGCGGAGCCGAACAGCACCGGCGACTGCTGACCGGCAAGAAACTGCTCGCGGTCGAAATCGGGCGTGGCGCCGGTAATCAGATCGATCTCTTCCTTCGCCTTCACCCAGCTTTGGCCGAAGCGGCGTTCGCCTTCCTCGCTGCTCAGCGCTTGCAGCGTTTCGACGTCGCCGCCCGCCTTATCTTGCCCGGCGCGGAACACGCGAACCTGATCGCGCTGAATATCGTAGACGCCCTGGAATTCCTTGCCCATGCCGATCGGCCACGTGAACGGCACCGCCGCCACGCCCAGATGCTGTTCGATTTCGTCGAGCAGGTCGAGCGGCTCGCGCACTTCACGGTCGAGCTTGTTGATGAACGTGACGATCGGCGTCTTGCGGCTGCGGCAGACTTCGAGCAGCTTGAGCGTTTGCGCTTCGACGCCGTTCGCGCCGTCGATCACCATCACCGCGGCATCGACCGCGGTCAGCACGCGGTACGTGTCTTCGGAGAAGTCTTCGTGGCCCGGCGTGTCGAGCAGGTTGATCACCGCGTCGCCGTACTCGAACTGCATCACCGAGCTGGCCACGGAAATGCCGCGCTGCTTTTCGATCTCCATCCAGTCGGATGTCGCGTAGCGATTGCTCTTGCGACCCTTCACGGTGCCGGCGATCTGAATCGCGCCCGAGAACAGCAGCAGTTTTTCGGTCAGCGTGGTCTTACCCGCGTCCGGGTGGGAAATAACCGCGAAGGTGCGGCGGCGTTTGAGTTCGGAGACTGACATCGGGTCTGGCGGTCACGGATAGGGGTTCGGCGGTCTTCGGAAGCGGCTGGCTTCCGGGCTGCCGCGCGTGGCGCGGCGGCGTCGAGCTGCGGGAGTCGGGTCGGGAACCCGCATCACTATGGCAACCGGGCCGCGTCGGAAAACAGGTCGGGAACGAGCGTTCGACAATACGGATAATCGCCAGCGCAGAACAGCGCAGGGAACGAATGATACACGCCGGGACGCCGGACGTGGGAAAGCCGCCCGCGAGGGGCGGCTGTCTGGGGAGGGGGATTGCGGAGGCGGAGAGTGCGTTAGGTCGTTGCAGTGGTCCGCGGGCGGTCGGGCCTTCGTGCCGTAGTGGTCGCCGTGGCGAGCGGAACTTGGCGCCGGCCGCCGGGCAATTCGCGCGGCTCGCGGTTCGCGGTTCGCGGTTCGCGGCGCCCGGCGCCCGGCTTCCGAGTTCCGGCCCCCGCTCCCGGCAAATACGCCCTACCCGCCGCTCGCCTGGTTCAACGTCAAATGCTTCGTTTCAGGCGCCCACGCAATCGACACAACCATGCCGACGAGCAGCACCGCCGCCAGCACCATCATCGTGACGTGAAACCCGAAGCCGGCAATGCCGAGCGGCAGCAGGAACGTACCCACCGCCGAGCCCAGCCGGCTGCACGCAATCGCGAGACCGACGCCGCACGCGCGCACTTCGGTCGGAAAGCACTCCGGCGGGAACACGCCGACGAGATTCGAGAACGCCGACATGGTCAGCGTGAAAATGCCGAACGCGACGATCATCGCGAGCGTCGCCGATTCCGGCAGCACGCTCAACGCGATCAGAGACACGCACGTCACCGCAAACGAGCCGATCAGGAAGAGTCGCCGCGACAGCTTGATGGTCAGCCAGATCCCAATCAGTGCGCCAAGCACGAGAAAGCCGTTCAGCAGCAGATCCGCGCCGGAATCGTTGTTCAGGTGAATCGCTTTCAGGATGGTCGGCAGGAACGTGTAAATCGCGAAGTACGGAATGACGAGACACACGAAAAACGCGCAGTTGAAAATCGTCCGGCGAATCAGGTCTTTTTCGAAGAGACGCATGAACCCGCTAGCCGTTTGCGCGTGTTCGTCGTGCACGCCGTCGAGCGTCACGTTTTCGCCGAAGTGCTTCAGCACGACCGACTTCGCCTCCGCAACGCGGCCCTTGCCGAGCAGCCAGCGCGGCGACTCCGGCGTGCCCATGCGCGCGACCAGCACGATCACCGCAGGAATTCCCGCCGAGGCGAGCAGCCAGCGCCACGCATCGGGCGACGCATCGGCGTAATGCATGCCCAGCACGTTTGCGACCACATAGCCGACGGTCCATATCACGCTGAACGATCCAAGCAATGTTCCGCGATGCTTGCGCGGCGAGAATTCCGCGAGAATCGCATGTCCGACGGCGAAGTCGCCGCCCATGCCGAAGCCGATCAGCACGCGCAGCAAGCACAGTTCGAAAGGCGAGTGCACGTAGAACTGCGCGAACGCAGCCACGGTGATGATGACAAAGCTCATCAGGAAAATCTTCTGCCGGCCAAGCCGGTCCGAGAGCCAGCCGAACACGAGGCTGCCGAGAAAAATGCCCATCAACGCCGAGCTGCCGATCATGCCCATCCAGAAGGCGTCGATCGGCATCTGACGATTCATCGCGGCGAGCGCGTAGCCGATGGTGCCGAGCGCGAAGCCCTCGGTGAAGTGCGCGCCGAACGTGAGGCCCGCAATCTTGACGTGAAACGCGTTCAGCGGCACGTCGTCGATGGAAACGGCGCGCGTCGCGGACGACGCCGCCGCGGGGAACGCAGGCGCGAGGCCGAGCGCGCTTGCCTGGATATCCTGATTATTCATCTTGTCTCCTGTGTTTGTTCTGAGCGGCGGATGCCGCGTAACGACATCCGCCAACGGTCCAACGATCAGCGCCCCAAGCCGCCCATCATCATGTACTTAAGCTCGGTGTATTCATTGAGTCCGTACTTCGACCCTTCGCGGCCAAGGCCCGATTGCTTCACGCCGCCAAACGGCGCGACTTCGGTGGACAGAATCCCTTCGTTGATGCCGACCATGCCGCTTTCGAGCGCCTCGCCGACACGCCACGCGCGCGCCAGATCGCGCGTGTACAGATAGGCCGAGAGTCCGAACGGCGTTGCGTTGGCAGCGGTAACGGCTTCGTCTTCGGTCTTGAAGCGAAAGCACGCGGCGACCGGCCCGAAGGTTTCTTCTTGCGCGATCAGCATCGAACTCGATGCATCGACGAGAACCGTCGGCTCATAAAAGGTGCCGCCCAGCGCGTGCCGCTTGCCGCCGGTCAACACCTTGGCGCCTTTCTGCAATGCGTCGGCGACGTGCGCTTCGACCTTGCTCAACGCAGCCTGATTGATCAGCGGACCCTGTTCGACGTCGCCTTGCAACGCGTCGCCCACGCGCATCTTGCGCGCGGCCTGTGCGAGTGCCTGCGTGAACGCGTCGTAGACGCCGTCCTGCACATAGAAGCGATTGACGCACACGCAGGTTTGCCCGGTGTTGCGAAACTTTGAAGCCATCGCGCCTTGCACGGCGGCGTCGATGTCCGCATCGTCGAAAACGATGAACGGCGCATTGCCGCCAAGCTCGAGCGAGAGCTTTTTCAACGTATCCGCCGACTGCTTCGCGAGCAATTTGCCCACGCGCGTCGAGCCGGTGAACGACAGCTTGCGCACCACGTCGGATTCGGTGAGCGCGCCGCCGATCGCGACGGCATCGCCGGAAACGATGTTGAACACGCCCGGCGGAATGCCCGCTTTGGCGGCCAGCACGGCCAGCGCAAGCGCGGACAAGGGCGTTTCTTCCGATGGCTTGAGCACCATCGTGCAACCGGCCGCGAGCGCGGGACCGGCCTTGCGCGTGATCATCGCGAGCGGGAAATTCCACGGCGTGATGGCCGCGACGACGCCTACGGGTTCGCGCGTCACGATGATCTTCGCGTTCGGATTCGGGCTCGGAATCACGTCGCCATAGGCGCGCTTCGCTTCCTCCGCGAACCATTCGAAAAAGCTCGCCGCATAGCCGACTTCGCCGCGCGCTTCCGCAAGCGGCTTGCCTTGTTCGCGCGTCAACAGCTCGGCCAGCGCATCGCGATGCTCGAGCATCAACTCGCCCCAACGCCTGACGCGCGCGCCACGCTCTTTCGCGGTCAACAAGCGCCACGCGGAAAGCGCGCGCTCGGCGGCGGCAATGGCTTGCGCCGTCTCCGCCGCGCCGCCCTTCGCGACTTGCGCGATCACTTCGCCTGTCGCGGGATTGCGGACGGGATAGGTCTCCGCGCTTTCACACCACTCGCCGCCGATGTAATGTCCGGTTCGAAGAAGTTCGCTCATGCCGCTTTCTCCAGGTTTTCGACGAACGCGCCTTGCGCAAGCCGCGGCTCGCGCGCAATGCGCTTGCCGGCGGTGTAATCGTTGATCAGATCGCACGGTGTGTAATTGCGTTCGAGTTCGAACAGCTCGTCGTCGGAGAGCGTCGTGCCGAGCGCGGCGAGCGCGCTGTCGAACTGCGCCGGCGTATCGGCGCCGACCAGCATGCTCGCTACGCCTTCGTGGTTGAGCACCCATGCCTGCGCGATCTGCGCCGCGGACACGCCGCGCCGCGCGGCGACGCGAGCGACCGACGCCGCGATTTCGCGCGAGACGTTATCGCCGTACATTTGCGCGGTGAAGAAGTCGGTCTGATTGCGCGTCGAGTTGGCGTCGCTCGTCAACAGGCCGCGCGCGAGCGGACTGAACACCGACACGCCGACGCCCTGATCCTGGCAATACGGGATCATCTCGCGCTCTTCTTCGCGATACGCCAGATTCAACTGCAACTGCATGTTGATCGGCTTATGCCAGCTGTTGCGCTCGCAGACCTGCATGATCTTCGCGAACTGCCACGTGTACATGGTCGATACGCCGATATAGCGCGCCTTGCCCGCGCGAACGATATCGTTCAGCGCACTCATGGTTTCCTCGACCGGCGTGGTCACGTCGAAGAAATGCAGCATGTAGATGTCCACGTAGTCCATGCCGAGGCGCGCGAGCGAGCCGTCGATGCCGTCCATGATGTGCTTGCGCGAATGGCCGCCGGCGTTCTGATAGACGCCCATGTCGTAGCCGACCTTCGTCGTCACGACGATTTCCTCGCGGCGCGCGAGGCGTTTCAGAATGCGGCCCACGACTTCTTCGCCGACGCCTGTCGAATAGAAATCGGCGAGGTCGATGAAATTGACGCCGGCTTCGAGCGCGTGTCGAACGATGGGCTCGCTGCGCGCTTCGTCGAAAATCCAGGGCTTCCACTGCGGCGTGCCCATGTTCATCGTGCCGAGGCACAAGCGCGAAACCTTCAGGCCGGATTGGCCGAGGCGAATGTATTCCATGAAACCTGTCTCCTTGTAGTTCGGATGCGGCGCGTGCGGTCGGCGCCGCGCTCCGCGTGTGGTCAGCGTTGTTTCGGCGTGTAGAAGGGATTCGAGACGTCGCGCGCGGCCGCGAACACTTCGTCGCGATGCGGCAGGCCTTTCATCGCCGCGACAATGGCGTTCCTGCACGCGCGGTAGTTGTTTTCGAAGACGGCGTCGAGGTCGTCGGTGGCCGGATTGACCCAGTTCGCCGACACGACCACCCAGTCGTTCTCCGCTTCGGCCGGGAGCGTGCCGTTCTCGAGCGACTCGGCCACTGCCTTCGCGATGCCCGCCTGCGACGCGCCCCACGTCGCGTTGCCGTGAAACTCGCTGCCGATCTGCGCCTTGTTCACGTAGAGCGTCAACGGCTTGGTCGGCACGCCCGGCCGCGCGATGACGACGAACGGCGCGTGACCCGCCGAAGGCGTCGCCAGCGCCGTCGCGAACGCTTGCCCTGCGGGACCGTTGCGCGGGCCGACCAGCACGTTGATATGCGCGAGGTTCACGCCCGGCCCTTCGAATCCTTCGCCGATAAAGAGTTGTTTGTCCGCCGATACGCTCATGGTCTTTCCGTCGAGTTAAGTGGATGACCGATTGTGGCGTTCGGCGTCCGCGACCATGTATCGATGAGTTTTGATCCGGGGTATGAGGCGAACTCAACTCCGGGTTTGTCCCGACGAATGCGGACGAACGTTACGACGCATCGCGTTGCCGGTGACGACGCGCGCAAAGGTGAGGGTTTTCGGGACTAGCAGCGACGAGGCGTGGAGGACAGCGAAAGGTGAGCATCCGCGAAGTGCTTATTGCACCGACGATACCGCGCGAGCCGCGCACCGACGCCTATCCGTGAAAGACCGACGGACGCAGCGGGAGCTTCGCCGGATTCTTCGCACAGCCTGGGAATGCCCGCCAGCAAAGGCTGGCGCGGGTTTTCGGCGCGTCGGTGACACCCGATGCTTGCGCCGGGCTCACCTCGCGGCCGGTGCGCGCCGCAGAGAAACCAGGCTCACCGAAGCAATGCCGCCAGGTGCAAGCCGCCGGTTTCTATTCACCAGTCGAATCGGGAATTTGAAGCAAAGGTGAGCGTTTTCGGGACTTGTGCAGCGGTGCGAAAAAAGCCGCGGGCATCGTCACCTGAGAGTGATGGATGGCGCAATCGCGCCCTACGCGTCGATCAGATAACGATCGCGATTCTTGCCCGCAAGCCAACCCGGCGAACGGCCACGCCCGCTCCACGTCTCGCCGGTTTTCGGGTTGCGATACTTGGCGACCGCAGCGCCTTTGCTCGCCGCCGTACGAGTTTTCGCGAAGCCGAGTTCCTCGGCCGTCAGGTCGTACTCGGCAATCTTCTGCTTGATGTCGGCGATCGCCTGCGCGATCTCCTTTTCGCGAGCCGCCGCAACTTCCTTGTGAAGCTTTTCGAGCTGAGCGGTCAACTGCTTGTAAGAGGCCATGACGAAATGCTCCCATTGATTGTGGCGGACCGACATGCGGACGCTATCAGACCAAAAAACGCTGGAAAGAGAAAGCCCGTCATCGTGCGGCGCTTGAACGAGCGGCGGACCATCGGCGAGGCGCGCGCTCAATCGTCAATTGCATCGTACACGCGACGTTCGAAGTCGACTGCCATGGGAAACGGATCGATTGAACGGCGCTGAATCAGCATGACGCCGATAAGATCTTCCACCGGATCGGCGCACCAGCTCGTGCCAAAAGCGCCGGGCCAACCGAAAGAGCCGATCGAACGATAGCCTTGCGGCAACTGCTGCGCAGGATCGTCGACGATCGACAAGCCGAGGCCGAAACCCTGACCCGCCCACATCGCATGACCGAACGCCGGCAGGCGGCGCTGCTCGCGCGTCAGAAAGTTCGAACGCATCAGATCGACCGAGCGATGCGAGAGCAAGCGCGTGTCGCCGACGCGTCCGCGCCGCAACAGCAACTGCGCGAATTGCAGATAGTCCTGCGCGGTCGAAACGAGCCCGCCGCCGCCGCTTTGAAAGCGCGCCGGGTTCGCCCAACGGCTCGCCGACGCGTGATCCTCGACCACGCGCCGCCGCGTGCCGACATCGACGCCATAGGCGGTGGCAAGGCGGGCGAGCTGCGGCTCGGGCACCGAGAAAGCGGTGTCGCGCATGCCGAGCGGCTCGAAAATCCGCGTGCGGAAAAACTCGCCCAGCGGCATGCCGGTCACTCGTGTGATCAATGCGCCGAGCACGTCGGTGGCGACGCCGTAATGCCAGCGCGAGCCCGGTTGAAACATCAATGGCAATCCGGCGATGCGTGCGAGCCACGCGTTCACATCGGCGCGCGCGTCGAGACCGTTGAAGGCGGCCGCATAGGCTTCGGCTAGCGGCCCGGTCGCCGTGAAGTGATAAGCGAAGCCCGCGCGATGAGTCAGCAAGTCGAGCACGGTCAGCGGCGCGCGCGCCGGGTCGGTTTGATCGAGCGGGCCGCCGGGGTCGCGCAGCACGCGCGGCGCGGCGAATTCAGGCAGCCACTGCGCGATCGGCGCGTCGAGCGTGAGCCGGTCTTCTTCCACCAGCATGAGGATGGCGGCGCTCGTCACCGGCTTGGTCATCGACGCGATGCGAAACAGCGTGTCGCGCTCCATCGGCAATGACACGGCTTCGTCGCGCAGACCGAGCGCCTCGAAGTATGCGGTTGCGCCGCGCCGCCAGACGAGCGCGACGACGCCGGCCACATCGCCTCGTTCGACGTAGCCCAGCAACGTACCCGTCAGCATCGCGAGCCGAGGCGATGAAAATCCCACTGCTTGCATATCGATGTTGTCCGGCCTGGCTTCGTCGATGGATCGTAATGAGGCGAAAAACCGCTGCCGACAGCAGAGGCTATCGCCTCAGGCTTTTTGGCGCTCCTCGAGTGCGGCGAGCGCGGCATTCAGCCGTTTGATGCGATTGACTTGCGTTGGCACGCGAACCGCGCCGGAAACCGAATCGATGCGGTTACGCCAATAAGACAGCGGTATTCGGTCTTCAGCGGAAATGTGTGAAATGACGTGTTCTAGATGTCGGATGTCTTTTTCGAGTTGATGGTGATTCATTCGTTTCCCCGGAATGCTCGTTGACTTAATTCGAAACGCAACGTTAAGCACAGATTGTGCCGCTCTCAAAGCCTGTTTTTCTTGGTCGGCAAGTTCTTCCCGCCTTTTGCCGATTGGCCTCCCTATCCGGCAAAAGCTGCTGATCGCATGCGTTAGCGAACCTGTGAAAATAGAATACTGCCGCTTAATTCAGGGTTCCGTTACCTTCCGCACCGACTTCACTCCAGTGCGAAAAAATACAGTGACTTTTTATTGCTGTCGATCCGTTCGGAATAAATCTTGTCAAATCGAAATTCATTATGCGGCGCGCATAGTGGAACTTCCTTCGTCTCGCCGCATTAGAAGCATATATTTATGACGCGGATGCACGTATCGGGAAACGCGTACGCTCAGTAATGAGGAGAGCGCAGGCAACGGCGCGCGGATTAAGCCGCTTTTTAGAGGAAGGCGAGCGCAGCCCGTCGACGGGTTGCGAATCGCAGAAGACAGTGAAAGTCCGGCCGCGCGCCGCATGACGCGGCGCGCATCGCGTTACTTCGCGCGGCAGGCGTAGATCAGGCTAAGCGTGCCGTTACTCGTGGATTGGCGCACGGTGTCGAACGCGCCGCCGCTGCAGCTTGCGGCCGCCTGCTGCGCGCAGGAGTCGGAACCCGCGGGGCATTCGACCAGCGTCGTCGGGCGGCCGTCCGACAGAAACAGCGGCGCGCTGCTGCCGCAGCCGCCCAGCGCGGCGCCGGCTGACACCGCCAGCATCAGGCCGAGATAGCGCGCAAGGAAAGAGAAGCTCCGGTTCATATGAAACCCCGATCACGTCTTGTTTTTCGATCACGCGATTGTGCCACGCAGCCATGACGCTGCGTGACAGGATGCAGGCCCGCTCCGCTCAAACCTGGATGCCGTGTGCCGCGATCTTCTTGTACAGCGTCGCGCGCCCCATGCCGATTTGCGCAGCGGTCTCGATCACGCGCCCGCCGTTCGCTCGCAACGCATCGCTCAGGAAGCGCTTTTCGAACGCCGCCATCGCGTCGCTCCATGACGATGGCTCGCGCGCCGCATCCGCGCCGCTCGCAGCCGTCTGTGATGAGCCGTCCGGCGTCTGCGCCGTCGCGCCTTGCGCGCCGCTTTGTCCCGAACCGATGAACGGCGCAAGCGCGCGCGCGTCGATCCGTTCGCTGTCCGACAGCATCACGGCCCGCTCAAGCGTATTGCGCAACTCGCGCACGTTGCCTGGCCACGCATACGAGCACAAGAGGCGCAACGCGTCGTCCTGCAATTCGTAGTGACTGCCGCCGCGTGCCTGCGTCGACAGGTCCTCGAGCATTGCGTACGCGAGCGCTTCGATGTCCGACGTGCGCTCGCGCAGCGGCGGAGCATGAATCGTCAGCACGTTTAGCCGATAGAACAGATCGGCGCGGAAACGGCCCGCCGCGACCAGCGCCGGCAAATCCGCGGAGGTGGCCGCGATGATCCGCACGTCGGCGCGCACGATCCGGTTGGAGCCGAGCGGCTCGAACTCCTTGTCCTGCAGCACGCGCAGCAGCTTGCCTTGCAAAGGCAGCGGCATGTCGCCGATCTCATCGAGAAAAAGCGTGCCGCCGTTCGCCAGTTCGAACTTGCCGACCCGTCCCTTGCGATCCGCGCCCGTGTAGGCGCCAGGCGCCGCGCCGAAGAATTCGACTTCGAGCAGGGTGTCCGGAATCGCGGCCACGTTGACGGTCACGAGCGGCTGATTCGCGCGAGCCGAGCCGCCGTGGATCGCATGCGCGAGCAATTCCTTGCCGGTGCCGGTCTCGCCAAGTAAAAGCACCGGCGATTCGAGCTGCGCCGCGCGGCGCGCCTGGCGCTTCACTTCGAGACTGGCCGCGCTGGTGCCGACGAAGCTGCCGAACGTGTACTTGGCTCTGCGGGCCTGCGCGAGCGACTGACGCGTCGCGATCAACTCTTCCTGCACGCGCGAGTAGTGGGAAAAAAGCGGCGTGAGCGCCTTCAACTCGTCGAACAGCGCGAAGCCGACGGCGCCGACCGTCGCACCGGCGTCGTCCTTCAGCGGAAGACGCGTGACGACGAGCGGCTCGCGGTCCGTTTCGAGAATGTCGAGCAGAATCGGCTTGCCGGTTTTGACGACCTCGCGCATCAGGCTGTTTGGAATCACCGCTTCGCAATCGCGGCCAATCGCCTGCTCGGGGTCGGCAAAGCCGAAGCGCGCCGCATAGCGCTTGTTGATCCACACGACGCGCGCGTCGGCGTCGACGATAAACGTGCCTTCGCTGAAGTTCTCGAATGTGCGGAAGAGGGAATCCATCGCGCGGCGCAGCACGTCGCCGTAGATGGCGGGAAGTCCCGCCCAGTCGTTCATCATGTTGTCGCTGTCTCCGGCTATCGTTCTATTTGTCGCTTGTCTCTTTTCGTGGACAAGCTTATCTCAACGTAGAGATCGCCGGCAACCCCATCGCCATGCGGATTTCGTGTCAATACCGGACACACTTCGCACGATTGACGTCCCCGTTTGGAGACGTTTGGGTACAATCGGCGGCGCCACGTCTCCCGGTTTTGCCGGCTTTTGGCCCGCCGCGTCAGCGCGCGAGCCAACGCCGGCCGCATGGCATGGAACCTGCGTTCGCGGGCGCCATGCCGTCGTCAGCGGGAGACGGCGTACACGTAGAACAAACCAAGCTTCTGGAGACTCAATGTCCTTTGTCATCGTCCTTGCCGCGCTGGCGTTTCTGATGTTCGCCGCGTATCGCGGCTACAGCGTTATCCTTTTCGCGCCGATCGCCGCGCTCGGCGCCGTCCTTCTGGTCGATCCCGCCGCCGTCGCGCCCGTGTTCACGGGCATCTTCATGGAGAAGATGGTCGGCTTCGTCAAACTCTATTTCCCGGTGTTTCTGCTCGGCGCCGTGTTCGGTAAGGTCATCGAACTGTCCGGCTTCTCGGAGTCGATCGTGGCGGCCGCGATTCGCTATATCGGCCGCTCGCGCGCCAATGCGGTGATCGTCGCGGTGTGCGCGCTGCTCACCTACGGTGGCGTCTCGCTGTTCGTCGTGGTGTTCGCCGTCTACCCGTTCGCCGCCGAACTGTATCGCCAGAGCAATATTCCGAAGCGCCTGATGCCCGGCGCCATCGCACTCGGCGCATTCTCGTTCACGATGGATTCGCTGCCGGGCACGCCGCAAATTCAGAACATCATCCCGACGACGTTCTTCAAGACGACGTCGTGGGCCGCGCCCGCGCTCGGCGTGATCGGCTCGCTGTTCATCATCGTGGTGGGTCTCACCTATCTCGAGTGGCGCCGCCGCTCGGCGATGGCAACCGGCGAAGGCTACGGCACGGAACTCGTCAACGAGCCGGAGCGCGTGGAGTCGAAGCAATTGCCGCATCCGTTGCTGGCCATTGCGCCGCTGGTTCTGGTGGGCGTCGCCAACTTCTTCCTGACTCGCTGGATCCCCGACGCGTACGGCACGTCGTACACCGTCGCGCCGGATATTTTGCCGGGCGTTCACACGCCGCTCACCACGACGATCAAAACCGTGCTGGGAATCTGGGCTGTCGAAGGCGCGCTGCTCCTCGGCATCGTCATGGTCGTGGTCACCGCGTTCGGCCGCGTGCGCGAGCGCTTTGCGATCGGCACGAAGGCCGCCGTGGCGGGCGCGCTGCTGGCGTCGCTGAATACGGCGTCGGAGTATGGTTTCGGCGGCGTGATCGCGGCATTGCCGGGATTTGTTCTGGTCAGCGACGCGCTGAAGAGCATTCCGAATCCGCTCGTCAATGCGGCCGTCTCGGTCAGTTCGCTGGCGGGCATTACCGGTTCGGCGTCGGGCGGCATGAGCATTGCGCTCGCGGCCATGTCGGACGTGTTCATCAAGGGTGCGGAGGCGGCGCATATTCCAATGGAAGTGCTGCACCGCGTGGTCGCAATGGCAAGCGGCGGCATGGACACGCTGCCGCATAACGGCGCGGTGATCACGCTGCTGGCGGTGACCGGGTTGACGCACCGTCAGTCGTATCGCGACATTTTCGCGGTGACGGTCATCAAGACGCTGGCGGTGTTCTTCGTGATCGCCGTTTATTACACGACGGGGCTGGTTTAAGAAGGGCTTGGGCGGGTTCAGGGACTGCTGCTCCTGAACCCGCCCATCAGCATCTGGCACGGCGAGTCGCCCGTCTCGTTTGCGAGCCAGACGACATCTTCTTTCCACGGCTCGTTGCTCGTCAACCGCGCTAACTTCTCCTGCAAAATCGCGATCCACGCGGTGGCGAATCTCGGTAGCTCGCGTTCCTGAAGTCGGAGCATGCGCTCGCGATTTTCGACAGTAGCGGGCTCGAGCAGCCGCAGATGAACTAGCCAGTCATGGCGTCAAGTTTCCGCGCTGGCCGCGTAGAACGTTAGTATCACTACCTATCAGTAGTCATGTCATATCCGGCTTCGAATAGCAAATTCAATTGAGTCACTACCTCCACGAAACAGGGTCTCGCTGCAATCATTCTCTTGGTGTCCGTGTGCGCAAAGCGATCGACGGTGCCGGAAATGGGCGAGAACGACGCAGTGGCGCCTCGCCGATTTTCGCAAGTGCTCGAGAACATGCTCGGAGAGCGGGTGACTGTGTCGTGTTGCCCAACGCAGGTCACGCGATGGCGCCTGAGCAGCCGAAAGCAATGGCCGACGCGATCCCGACGTTCGCGAAGCTCGCGAATCAGTAAGTGACTCCACGATGTCCAGACATCGGCGTCGGCCACGCGTCGCGACTTTTGATCGGTTATCGTATCAACCCACATTCGCAGCCG
The DNA here is from genome assembly GCF_046054045.1 of Paraburkholderia sp. RL17-368-BIF-A. Taxonomy (NCBI): domain Bacteria; kingdom Pseudomonadati; phylum Pseudomonadota; class Betaproteobacteria; order Burkholderiales; family Burkholderiaceae; genus Paraburkholderia; species Paraburkholderia sp. RL17-368-BIF-A. The sequence goes on along the minus strand of NZ_JARESN010000023.1, from coordinate 30,557 downwards.
TGAGGTGCAATCTCCATGAGCCCTACCCCCGCTTTCTGGATGGTCCCCGGCGCGCCGACGCCAGTCGGTCCGTTTTCGCACGCCGTGGAAACCGACGGCTGGGTCTTCCTCACCGGCCAGATGCCGACCTCGCCCACCGACGACGCCGCGCCGCTTCCCGAAGGCGTGGTCGCGCAGACGAAGCGCGTGATGGACAACCTCGTGCTCGTGCTGCAAGGTCTCGAACTCGGCTTGCAACACGTGGTTGCCGTGCGCATTTTCCTCACCGAGTTCAAGCGCGACTACGGGGCGATGAACGACACTTATCGCGCGTACTTTCCCGCCGACGCGCTGCCTGCCCGGACGTGCATCGGCGTAACGGCATTGGCGCGTGACGCGCTGGTGGAAATCGACTTCATCGCGCGACGGCCGGGCTGAGCGTCGAGGCCTCAGCACTGGCTCGGTCGTCCATCCTGAGCAATTCGTTCTGACGCAGCTTCAGGCCGTGTGCCGTGCCACGGCCTTCACCAGATGTTCGCGATATCGTTCGAGCAATCGCGAATCGGTTGAATGGGCAATTGCCTTCTCCATGATGTCCGGGTTATTCAGAGCGGACTAATTATCTGAATCAAATGCGAATGGATTAAAACGGGCGATGTAAAAAGTCCCATTGTGACCATTAATAATTGCATGCAGCGGGGAAGGCGGCGACGTTTCTATTAAATCTAATACGACCAGTATTTTCCGACATTCAATGCACATGTCCGGCGCTGATATTTTCGCTTGCTGAAATTGAGGCGACTATTCAAGCATTTCGGCGCTACCACACCTTGCGGTACTTTTCGTTAGGACAATTCCTAAAAGCGTCCGCACCACATTCTTGCGTCTTGCATTTTCTTGATCTCCGTCACCGCTGATTTCTGAATTTTCCGTTGAATTTAGGAATAGTCCTATTGAGCCATCGTTCAAGTCTCATAAAGTTCGGTTGTTGCCGGCAATTTTGAGACGGGGTGTGACTTAGCTATCGAGCTGAATTCAAATCCATAGTGGACGAGCAGTCGTCGCAAAATCGTGAATCGGTGTGCGATTCATTTGATTTTTGGGCGATTTAATTGTGACGAGCCGAGCGCAGTAATCGTCACGTCCACTCCCAAGCCTGAGTTGAGCAGCGACAGAACGCGTGACGATATTTGTTCAATAAGGGGTTTTAAATGAATAAAGCATTTCGCTCGGTTTGGAACGAGTCAACCGGCACTTGGGTGGCTGCGCAGGAAGATGCAAAAGGAATAAGCAAAAATTCGAAACCCGCTTGTAAAAGTAGGCTGAGCGCTATTTCCTGGTCGTTAGGCGGTACAGCGGGCATTGCGCTTGCGATTTTTTCTTTGCCCGCATCTGCAAGCGTTCTGTGTCTGTATGACAATAATGGAAAAGACCAGGTCTCCAGTAATTCGACATTTGCTAGTGGCTGTTCAAGCCGGTACGTGCCCTCCAGCGACTACTATGCCCTCCTCGAATCCGGCTCGCCGTCTGGAGCTGCCGGCATCGTGCTCCAGGCTGGAAACATAACGTACTACCTGGCCAGCACGATGACCCAGAACACGCTCACAATGAGCGTGTCCGACACCAACGTGTTGTTGGACGGCCTGGCGCCAGGAGCAGTAACAGCCTCAAGCCTGAATGCTATTAGCGGTTCCCAGCTTTACGGTACGGCAAGTACCACGGCGGCCGCGCTAGGCACGACGATGGCGGCGAACGGCACGATCGTTGCGCCTGGCTACGCGCTGCCGCAAGCGAATGCAATCGATGGGACGTCGGGCCCGGCTAACAACGTGAGTTCGGCGTTCGCTACGGTCGATTCAGCCCTGGGCAAGTTAGGCGACAAGCTCAGCGCAGGCATCGAGTATTTCCACGCGAACTCCGCGCTGGCGGATTCGTCGGCGATTGGCTCCGAGGCAATCGCGATCGGTGGGGCCGCGGCCGCATCCTCCGGTGGTGCGATTGCCGTGGGCCAGCTAAGTATGTCCAACGGTACGGCTGCTGTTGCAATCGGCCAGAATGCAACCGCCACTGGCATTGCCAATATCGCGATCGGTCAACGCGCCACCAATGCGGCGACTCTCAACAATTCGATTGCAATTGGCGGAGACTCAAAATCGGGTGGTCAGTCAAGTTCGCTGGGTAATAGTGCCGACACGTCGGCAACCACATTCGCAGTCGCTGTCGGTCACAGCAGCGTGGTGACAGGTAGCTCCGGCACCGCGCTGGGTGCCGGAGCGTCGGCAGCGACGGCGAACTCGGTAGCGGTCGGCTCGAACTCGGTGGCGAACTCGACGACGCTGGCGACGGCAGGCTTCACGCCGCTCGGCGGCACGGCGATTTCGGCGGCGACGGCAACCGGCGGCGAGGTGTCGGTGGGCGCGGCAGGTGCAGAGCGTCGCATCACGAACGTCGCAGCGGGCCTGAACGCCACGGACGCGGTGAACCTGAGCCAGCTCATGTCGGAAGACGCGAAGGTCAACACGATCAACAACAACGTGAACAACCTGAGCAACACGGTGAACAACATCGTGAACGGCGGCGGCATCAAGTACTTCAACACTAACTCCACGCTGGCGGATTCGTCGGCAACGGGCACGGATGCAGTGGCGATCGGCGGCAACGCACAGGCGACGACGGCGAACTCGGTAGCGCTCGGCTCCAACTCGGTTGCCAACTCGAGCACGCTAACGACGGCAGGCTTCAACCCGGGCAGCAGCGCAATCTCGGCAGCCACGGCAGCCGGCGGCGAAGTGTCGGTAGGCGCTTCAGGTGTAGAGCGTCGTATCACGAACCTGGCAGCAGGTCAGAATCCGACCGATGCGGTGAACGTGAGCCAGTTGCAGTCGGAAGACGCGAAGGTGAACCAGATCGGTACGAGCACGGCCTCGTCGCTGGGCGGCGGTTCGACCTACGATACGACGACGGGCACGATCACGAACCCGACGTACCCGGTGGGCGGCACGACCGTCAACAACGTGGGTGACGCGCTCACCAATCTGGACGGCCGTACGACGCAGAACACCACGAATATCGGCAGCCTGACGCAGAACATCAACAACGGTACGGTCGGCCTCGTGCAGCAGGACCCGACGTCGCGCAACGTCACGGTGGCAAAGGATACCGGCGGCACGGTGGTGAACTTCACGGGTACGGCAGGTTCGCGCACGCTGACCGGTGTAGCAGCAGGCGCGCTCAACGCCACGAGCGTGGATGCGGTGAACGGTTCGCAGTTGTACGCGACGAACCTGAACGTCTCGAACCTGACGAACGTCGTCAACAACATCAGCAGCGGCGGCGGCATCAAGTACTTCAACGCTAACTCGACGCTGGCGGACTCGTCGGCAACGGGCACGGATGCAGTTTCGATCGGCGGAAATGCTCGGGCGACGACCGCGAACTCGGTGGCACTGGGGTCTAACTCGGTGGCCAACTCGGCGACGCTGGCGACGGCTGGCTTCAACCCTGGCGGCAGCGCAATCTCGGCAGCCACGGCAGCCGGCGGCGAAGTGTCGGTAGGCGCTTCAGGTGCAGAGCGTCGTATCACGAACGTGGCAGCAGGTCAGAATGCGACCGATGCGGTGAACGTGAGCCAGTTGCAGTCGGAAGACGCGAAGGTGAACCAGATCGGCACGAGCACAGCGTCGTCGCTGGGCGGCGGTTCGACCTACGACACGACGACGGGCACGATCACGAACCCGGCGTACCTGGTGGGCGGCACGACCGTCAACAACGTGGGTGATGCGCTCACCAATCTGGACGGCCGTACGACGCAGAACACGTCGGACATCACCAACATCAACAACACGCTGAACAACATCACCAATGGCGGCGTCGCTACCAGGTACTTCCACGCCAACACGACGTTGCCGGATTCACAGGCGACGGGCGCGGAATCGGTGGCGATCGGCGGCAACGCGCAATCTCTCGCGACGAACTCGGTTGCACTGGGTTCGAACTCGGCGGCTGATCGTGCCAACACGGTGTCGGTCGGCTCGGCGGGCAACGAACGCCAGATCACCAACGTCGCAGCCGGCACGGCCGACACGGACGCAGTGAACCTCGCTCAGTTGAAGGCCTCGGGCATCATCAACCCGAACGGCACGACCAACGCGGCAGTCACGTACGACCACAACGCCGATGGTACGACCAACTACAGCAGCGTGACGATGGGTAACGGTGCTGCGGGCGGCACGACAATCCGCAACGTGGCGGCAGGTACGTCCGGTAACCACGCAGTCAACGTCGACCAGATGAACGCAGCGATCTCGACGGCGACGGACATTGCCAAAGCAGCCAGCAACCCGATGTTTGCAGCAGACGGCAACCAGGACACGCAGATGGCTAGCGCAACTGGCTCGTATTCGACTGCGATGGGTGCCAGCGCCAATGCCGGCGGCAACCAGTCGATTGCAGCCGGCAACAATGCCAACGCAAGCAGTGAAGGTGCAACTGCGATCGGCGCCAATACTCAGGCGACCGGCAAGGGTTCGGTTGCCCTGGGTTCCGACTCGGTGGCAGACCGCGACAACACGGTGTCGGTGGGCTCGGCAACGAACCAGCGCCAGGTCGCCAACGTCGCAGCCGGTACGGCGACGCACGACGCAGTCAACTTTGGTCAGTTGAACGACGCGATCGGCAATCTGCCGGCCGGCATGACGGCAAAGACCTACGTCGATCAGCAGATCAACTCGGTGCAGAACAGCGTCAACCAGGTCGCCAGGAGCGCTTACTCGGGTATTGCGGCAGCCACCGCGCTGACGATGATCCCGGACGTCGATGAGGACAAAAGGATCGCGGTCGGTATCGGCGGCGGTTCGTACAAGGGTGCGCAGGCTGTGGCGCTCGGCATCTCGGCGCGTATCACTGACAACCTGAAGATCAAGGCCGGCGCGGGCACCAGCGCGGGTGACACGACGGTTGGCATGGGTGCTTCGTATCAGTGGTAAGTGCCGTGATGGATCGGACGCAAGTCCGGTCCATCAACCGGATCTGCGTTGACTGAACTGCAAGCGGCGCCCTTGTCCGTCGGACCCTTGGCAAGGGCGCCGCTTCAATCACTGCATTCGTGAAAAATGAAGATTTCTCTCTTTAGATCTATGCGCCGACTCAATGCGCCGACGCTTCGTCGACGCCATAGCGATCGCACAACGCTTCGTGCAGCGACACGGCGCGCTCGTCCATCTCCGTCGTCCACCTCTCGCTTTCGTTGCATAGCCGCTGCAACTGCCTGCATTCCTCGACGAATCCCGGCTCCTGCACGATCACGAACGCGCCGCTCGCGCTATGCGCCCAGCCGGCCAGCGCCTCCCGGTCTTCTTCATCGACGATGGCGAGAAGCCGCGGCAAGTCGTTCTTCAAATGCTCCTTGAGCATCGCGGTGTAGCGCGCTCTCTCATCGACGGTGAGTGTGCTTGCAGCCGAGGCAGCGGACGCCGGCTCTGTCGTGCGCGCCGCGCTGTCCTTCGCGACGGGCGCCACCGCGACCAGCGCAGCCTCGAGTTCGCTCAACGAAGCGGGCTTCGACACATGACCGCTGAAGCCGCGCTCGCGCCAGCTATGCGCCTCCTGATTCTCCGCGACCGCGCTGAAGGCAAGCACCGGCACCTGCTGGTCCCGCTCGCGCAGCGCGGCAAGCAGTCGATAGCCGTCCATCGCCGGCATGTGGATGTCGGTGAGCACGGCGTCAAAACGCTTCGCCTGAAACGTGGCGAGCGCCTGTTCGCCGTCTGGCGCGATGGTCGGCACGCAGCCGAGCGTCGCAAGCTGTTCGGCGATCAGGCTCTGGATCAGCGGATTGTCTTCGGCAACGAGAACCCTGAGCCCTTGCAACGCCGGATGCGTCGCCACCGAAGGCGCCGGAGCAGGCGCCGCGTCCAATGCGTTCGATGCGTCCATCTCCGATGCCGCCGCTGCCGCCGATGCGGACACCGCAGCAACAGGCACGCCGTCGACGGCCTGCTCGATGGCCCTGCGAATCGCCGTGGCGCTGAATTCGGTCACTTCGAGCACGCCTTCATCACGCGCGCGCGGTCGCGCCGGGCCCTCGCGAGTGATCCACACGGCGCTCAGCGGCTGCAACGCGCGCAAGCTCGCGATCGCCTCGAGATCGTATGCGTCGGAGACAATCAGCGCCATTGCGCAGTTCGTCCGCAGCCAGTTCTGCGCGTCAGCCAGCGTCGAGACGACGTGCGCGCTCCAGCCAAAGTGTTCGAGCCAGCGGTCGAGCAGATTGACGATCTCGCGATCGGGAAACAGCGCGAGCAGCGGTCCACGCGTTGCCGCCTGAGGCGCAGGTTTTTCGTCAGGCGACGCAACCAGCGGAATCGATACATTGAATACGCTGCCGACGCCCACCACGCTTTCCGCCGACACCGCGCCGCCCATCAACTCGCACAGCCGCGCGCAGATCGCGAGTCCAAGGCCGGTGCTTTCCGCGCCGCGCGAGGCGCCCGCCTCGCCTTGCACAAACGGCTTGAAAAGCCGCCCCACGAGTTCCTCGCTCATGCCCGGCCCCGAATCGGAGACGCGGCACTTCAGGACCGGGTGGCCTGGCGTGTCGTCGGCGAGTTCCGCTTGCAGCGTGATCTTGCCGCTCGACGTGAACTTGAATGCATTGCTCAACAGATTGTTGATGACCTGCGCGATCCGCATTCTGTCGCCGATCACGATGCGATCGATCGCGGGCGAAAGCAGCGAATAGAAACGCACGCGCCGATCGCCCGCCATCGACGCATACGACAGCGCGATGTTCTCGAATGCGTCGAGCAGCGCAAAGGGCGCGCGCACCAGAAGCATTTCGCCCGCATCGATCTTGGAGAAATCGAGAATGTCGTTGACGACGCGGCGCAGCGCATCGCCCGCCACGTTCAGACTGGCGAGCCGCTGCGCATGCGCGTCGAGCCCAGGCGTACGCGCGAACAGTTCGAGATTGCCGAGCAGCGCATTCAACGGCGTCCGGATTTCGTGACTCATCGCGGCAAAAAAATTCGTGCGCGCGCGCATCATCGCTTCCGACGTCTGCTGCGCTTGCCGCAGTTGCTGTTCGAGCTCGTGCTGCGCGGTCACGTCGAGGATCGCGCAGAACAACACGTCCTCGCCGGCATAACGAGCGGGCGCATAGGTGAACTGCAGGAAGCGGGCGGGCGTGCTGTCCGTCTGAACCGGCGCCGAGGACGCTTGCGAAGGCGCCGGCTGAACTTCCTGCACGGGCCTCGCCGGTGCGACGAAAGCGGCAATCCGCGCCAACGCGGCCGCCGACACCTGCTCCGGCACCTTCGTCAAAAACTCGGCGGCAATATGCGGCGGCAGGCGGCTCGTGCCCGGCTCGATACCCAGGAGTTCGGTGGCGAGTGCATTCGCCGTCAATATCGAACAGTCGCTTCGCCGGACGATGCACAGTCCGACCGGCGTCGCGCTCACCAGAATGTGATTGAGCGTCTCGCTTTCCAGCGCGCGCGAGGTCTCGGCGAACGCACTGCGCAGAAGCCGCAGTCCGAAGAAGCGCGCGGTCAGCGCGATAGCCAGCAGCACCAGCAACGCGAGCCCGCCGATCACGCCGAGCTGCCAGCCGAGCGCCACGGCGAGCGCGCCCCACGGCACGTAGCCGACCAGCGAGCCGAAGCCCGGCATCAACGGCTCGTGAAAAATCGCGCCTTCGCGGCCGAAGTGGAAGGCGTGAGACGGGGTCGCGGCTATCGTCCGTTGCAGCCTCGCGCCGGTTTGCGCGCTGAGCGCGGCGGAAGATACGAGAATGCGCCGGTCAGGGCCCATCAGCAAAGTCGCGCCCGCGCCGCCGGGCGGCGCAAGGCGCGCGGCGAGCACGTCGAGCGAAACGCTTGTGGTGATCAGCGTGACAGGCTTGTCGCCTTCGTAGTAGGCACTCACCACCGAGATGACCGGCGTGTTGCGCAGCGGATCGCGATACGGTCCGATCCACACGTGCTCGCCTTTGCCGGGCACGCGCTTGCCTGTTTGCGCTTGCAGTTCGTGCTCGATCGTGTCGCGCAACGTGCCGATTACCGCCTCTTGCGGCGGCGGCGCCCGCGTGGCCCCGGCTCCAACGTCGGTTGCCGAATCCGCGAGCGAAGGCAAAATCACGGCGTAATTTTCATCGAGGCCGATCAGCGTCGCGTGCTGCGCGAGTTCGAACGCCTGCTGCGTGACCAGCGTCGATTGTGCGGATTCATACAGCCGCCAGACTTTGTCGCCGAACTGCGCACCCCACGCCGCGCGTGTTGCCTGGCCGATGACGATGTCGAATTCCGCGTCGACCCGGTCGACCTTGCCGCGCGCCGCGCCCGTCTGCGCGATGGATCGCTCCACCGCTTCGGGTGCGCGCCGCACCTGGGTCGCGCTGTAGTAATAGTCGAGAGTGAATTCGGTGCGCCGCAAGAACGACTCTTTGCGATGCAGAAGCAGCGACAGGTCGGTGGCGCTTTGCGTGGCGAACGTACGGCGGTATTCCAGTTGCTTCAGCCCCGCGACCACAGCCAGCAGGAGCGAAAAGATCACCACCATCAGCATCAATGAGCCGATTGTCGCGAGATAAACCCGCCGCTGGCGCTTCGCGTTTTTTGCGAGCGAGGCAAACGCCTGAGCGAGTGACTCTTGAGTACGATCAAGGATTTTCTGCATCGGCCCAAGTACGTTGCGGTTCGCGCAGGCAGACCGCTGCGATCTTTGGCAAACCACGTCTGCTGACCTATACCGGCGCAGTGTAGTCTTTTTGAAGATGATGCGCGACGCATCCGGCACCTTTTACGCATTGACCTTTCACGCATTGACCTTACGCATTGATCGGATAGATCAGCATTACTCCCACCTCGACAGCGATGAATTGGCGACCCACGATGCATGCGTCAGTGCCCGATGAATGCATGGGGCGGACTGACCCAAGTAACAACGGCGTTTAGCGGCCCGTCGCAAGACGGGCCGTTTTTTTTGTGCGCGGTCTATGCTGTTCAGGCGCAGAGGTCGATGTGCGCACACCATCCACGGAGGCAGACATGGTTCGTTCCGACTCGCGAGGCGCTGCGCCGCGCGATGCGCTGTCTGAGCATTTCAGCGATATGGCGCGCAACAACGCGTGGTCCAACCTGCGCCTTTACCGCGCGTGTCTGAGCTTGAGCGACGAAGCGTTCGCCGCGCACCGGGTGAGCTTCTTTCCGTCGTTGCAGCTCACGCTGAATCACATTCTGCTGGTGGACCGCTACTACTTCGACGCGCTGATCGACGGCGGCCAGGGCCTCACGATTTTCGACGACGAAGTGCCCTATCCGCACGCGGCGCAACTATGGCAGGCTCAGGCGGACAGCGACCACGCGCTGCTGAGCTTCTGCGAATCGCTGACGGCCGACGACTTGCAGCGCGAAGTGCAAATCGACCGGGGTCCGTCGATCGGCGTGCAACGCGAACGCATCGGCAACGTGCTTCCGCATGTGTTCGTGCATCAGATCCATCATCGCGGACAGGTTCATGCGATGTTGAGCGGCACCGCCATCGCGCCGCCGCAACTCGACGAGTTCTTTCTCGATGCCGACGCGCCGCTGCGCGCCTCGGAGATGCGGGAGCTGGAGCGCATGCGTGACGAGCGTGATCGTCCGCCGCTATAGCGTCGCGGCGCGCAAGGGTTGCGGGCCGAGGCTGCGACACGCGCCTCATGATCTCTTCAGGTGCGCTTTGCATCGGGCGTTTTTGCCGATAAGCGCGCACGCGGTTGCGCGTCGCGTCTAACCGTACCGCGCGTCATGCGCATGACAACGTCGAAGAACGATTGCACCGCGACGGGGCAGGAAAAATGCAGCCGTCGTCGCGACGACTCCGTTAAACTCATTGTCACTGCGAACGTCATCGCCTGCATGGACTCGCGGCCCGCAAGGCCACGCGCACGGCGGCGCTCGGGCTTGCAGGCGGAGGCGCCGGCAATCGCCAAAAGCGTCAACATTGCGCGACAGACGGCGCGTCATGCTGCCCGTACAATGATTCGATCAACAACGGAACAAGGACAACTTCGATGCGCACTACCGGGTCCTCCGGGTCAATGGCCCTGCTCACCGAATACGACGACGCAACCGGGCGTGAACTGCGCACGCTGCGCCTCGAGTCGACAGAAGACGGCAAAGGCATCCTTCTGGTCGAAGTCGACGAGCGCAAGCCAGGCATCCATCGGGAAGTCCGCTACGAAATCACGCCGGCGGAACTGATTGCCGCGATTCGCGCGCACGGCGCCGAGTTGCCCGGCGAGCAGCACAATCATCGTCAATAACGCAAAGGTGCGGCGCCTTGCGGTGGGCGCCGCGTAGGCAGCGGTTTTCGCCGGCATTGCAGTCGGCGTTTGTTGCTCGCGGTTCTGAGGCTCGCGGTTCTGATGCTCGCCGCTCTGTTGCTCGTCCTTCCCGCAGTCTTCGCGCGCCGATTTTATTCAGAGCGCGCGAGCTTTAATCGTTTCTGATTATTAGAATCCGGGCCGCGCGGCGGTAGCGCTTCCAACGCCGCTTCCAACCCCGAATAACCGGGGCATTTCAAGGGCTTTGCACGTCTTGAAAATGGTCCATAATCGCTCCATTCTCCTTTGCTTCCCTACTGCGCGCCGTGCCTGAAAAGGCCGCGGATGTAAGTCGATGCTACATGACCTCGTCGAGCAATATGGCCCGGCGCTCATCTTTGTGAACGTGCTGGCCGCCTCCATCGGCCTGCCGGTGCCGGCCATGCCGTCGCTCGTGTTGTTCGGCGCGATGGCCGCAATGCATCCCGGCTCCGTCGGCACGGAATTGCTGCCGGTGCTCGTGCTGTCGATCTTCGCGACGCTGATCGGCGACAGCGCCTGGTATCTGGCGGGCCGGCTGTACGGCGGCAATACGCTGAAAACGATCTGCCGTCTGTCGCTGTCGCGTGACACGTGCGTCAAGAAAACCGAGCGCTTTTTCGGGCGTTGGGGCGTGCGCGTGCTGGCCGTCGCCAAGTTCGTCCCCGGCCTGTCGATCGTGTCGATTCCAATGGCGGGCGCAATGGGCACGCGCTACCGCACCTTCCTCACCTACGACAGCATTGGCGCCGCGTTGTGGTCGGGCACGGGGCTCATCGTCGGCGCGTTGTTCGCGCGTCAGATCGACATGGTGTTCGCAGCCGCCGGGCGTCTCGGGCGCACCGCCGGCGCGGTCGCGATCGCGTTGCTGCTGTTGTATGCGGTGTACCGCTGGATTCGCCGTCGTCAGTTGATCAACAAGCTCGCGTCCGCCCGCATAGAAGTGGACGAGCTCGCCGAGCTGGTCGCCGCGGGCAACACGCCGGTGCTGTTCGACATCCGCTCGCACGAGAAGCGCAAGCTCGATCCGTTCGTGATTCCCGGCTCGCAATTCGCCGACGAACGGCAGCTCGATCAAATCGTCGCCACTTATCCGCGCGATCAGAAACTGGTGATCTACTGTTCGTGCCCGAATGAAATTTCGGCCGCATGGATGGCCAAGCAGTTGAACGAAGCGGGCTTCGACGATGTGCTGCCGTTGCGCGGCGGCATGGAAGCCTGGCGCGACTCCGGCCGGCCCGTCGAGGGCTTGCCCGGCATGCCGCCACCCGAAGCCGCCGTCGAGCACATCGCGCCGAAAGCGGTCTGACGCCGCGCGCGGCGCATTCGCTGGCGCGCGCGCTGGCGGATGCGCGCCGTCGCGCCTTCGTTCAGTCAATCAACGAACATCGAGGGAGCGGTTCGATGCTTTCCACTGCAGAACCCGAAGTACAGCCCGATGCGGTAGTCGCGGACGCACCGTTTTCCAATCTGTCGACGCGCATGCACCAGATGTTTCCCGAGCTCACCGCGGCGGAAATCGATCGCGTGCGCAAGTTCGGCGAAGTCGGCCAATGGCAGGCTGGCGAGCTGCTGTTCGAGACGGGCCACACCGGCCCGGGCATGTTCGTGCTGCTCGAAGGGCGCGTGAAGATTTCCCAGCGCGACGGCATCGGCCGTGAAGTGGTGATCGGCGAACACGGGCCGGGGCATTTCCTCGCCGAGGTCGGTCAACTGTCCGGGCGTCACGCGCTCGTCAACGGCATGGCGCTCACTCACGTCAAGGCGTTGCTGATTCCGCCGGAGAGGCTGCGCGCGCTGCTGGTGGCGGAAGCCGAGCTTGGCGAGCGCATCATGCGCGCGCTGATTCTGCGGCGCGTATCGCTGATCGAGAAAGGCGCGGGCGGGCCGATCCTGATCGGCAGCAGTACCGACGCGCGGCTCGTGATGCTGCAAGGCTTCCTGTCGCGCAACGGCCATCCGCACTCCACGATCGACGAATGCGATGAGGACGCGTTGCGCCTCGTCGAGCAGTTCGGCGCGCAGGACGGAGACATGCCGCTGGTGATTTGCCCCGACGGCTCAGTGCTGCGCCATCCGAGCATGCCGGAACTGGCAACCGCGCTCGGCCTGCTGCCCGATCTGAACGACTGCATGGTCTACGACGTCGCGATCGTCGGCGCGGGGCCGGCCGGGCTCGCCACCGCGGTCTATGCGGCGTCGGAAGGTCTCTCGGTGATCGTGCTCGACAGCCGCGCGCCGGGCGGCCAGGCGGGCGCGAGCTCGCGAATAGAAAACTACCTCGGCTTCCCGACCGGCATCTCCGGTCAGGCGTTGGCGGGCCGCGCGTTCGTGCAGGCGCAGAAGTTCGGCGCGCACGTCGCCATTCCTGTGCATGTGAAGGCGCTGCATTGCGGCGAGGCGCCGTACCGGCTCGAGCTCAAATGCGGCGGCCATATCAGCGCGCGGACCATCGTCATCGCGAGCGGCGCGGTGTACCGGCGCCCCGCGCTGGAAGGACTCGACCGTTTCGAGGGACGCGGCGTGTACTACTGGGCGTCGCCCGTCGAAGCGAAGCTGTGCAAGCGCCAGCAAGTCGTGCTGGTGGGCGGCGGCAATTCGGCCGGCCAGGCCATCGTCTATCTGGCGACGCACGCGGCCAAGGTCCACGTACTGATCCGGCGGAGCGGCTTTGAGGCGACCATGTCGCGCTATCTGATCGACCGTATCCGCTCGTTGCCGAACGTCGTCGTTCATCCGAATTCGGAGATCGGCCAGCTCATCGCGGACGAAAGCGGACTCGCGGCGGTCGCCCTGAAAAAGCCTTTGCCCGACGGCACCGAGCAGATCGACACGCGGCATCTGTTCCTCTTCACCGGCGCGGACCCGAACACCGACTGGCTGCGCACCTGCGGCGTGGAACTTGACGAGAAGGGCTTCGTATTGACGGGCACGGGCGCAGACGGCGCGTCGGCTTGCGATCTGGCGACCACCGTCAAAGGCGTGTACGCGATCGGCGACGCGCGCGCGGGCTCGACCAAACGCGTGGCGGCGGCGGTCGGCGAAGGCGCGGCCGTGGTCGCGCAGATTCACCAACTGCTGGCCGTTTCCGCGGACGAAGCCGTCGCCTCCGTGGCCTGAAGCGGGCTCATGCAAGGGCCGCTGCCGCCGCCACACGCGGGGCGGCGGCCCTGAAGTAGTCCCCTCCGAAGTAATCCCCTGTTACACACGCCTGCAACTCGTTGCACCTGCTTTTCTTTCTGCCTCGTAAGATAGACGTCAGCCATTCGACAGTGAATGCCGACCGTCGAAACAGCCATTGTCTTGCTGGGACACAGGAGAAAAGCATGAACACACGCGCGATCGTCTTCGCCGCCTTCGGACTTGCCGCCGCCTGCGCATCGACTGCCGCTTCCGCTCGCGTCGACGTCGGCGTGTTCGTCAACACGCCGGGCCCCGTCTATGCCGCGCCGCCGGTCATGTACGCGCCGCCGCCGGTCGTCTATGCGCCTCAGCCGGTCTACGGTTACGGCTATCGCGACGACTATTACCGGGAGCGCCGCTGGCATCACGATCACGGCCGTCATCATCGCGGCTGGGACAAGCACCACGGCCGCGGCTGGTAATCGTCGGAGCGAGCAACGCGGCCGCTCGCCGCTTCGCTTGTCACTGCGCGCTTCGCTCGTCACGACGTCAACCACAGCGCCGACGCATTCACGCTACAGTAGCGTCTGCTGATTCAGGCGGGCTTTCTGCCCGCTTCATCGCAGTCACTTACTGAACGACGTCCGCGTGAAGACTCTTTCGCTTTCCGCCGCCCGCACACTCCACCTGGCCGCGCAAGGTCTGCTGTCGCCGCCGCGCCGCAAGGCCACCAAAGCCGACGTGCTCGAAGCAATCCGCCGCATGGCGCAATTGCAGATCGACACGATTCATGTGGTCGCGCGCAGTCCTTATCTCGTGCTCTTTAGCCGGCTCGGCGCCTATCCGCAGCAATGGCTCGACGAACATCTCGCCGCAGGCAAGCTGTTCGAACACTGGTCGCATGAAGCCTGTTTTCTGCCGATCGAAGACTACGGACTGCTGCGCCATCGCATGCTGGACCCGAGCGGCATGGGCTGGAAATACGCGGCCGACTGGCACCACAAACATCGCAAGGACATCGACGCACTGCTCGAACACATTCGAGCAACGGGCCCCGTGCGCTCGGCGGATTTCGCTCGCGAGTCGGGCAAAGGCAACGGCTGGTGGGACTGGAAGCCGGAGAAGCGTCATCTGGAAGTGCTGTTCGCCATCGGGCAATTGATGGTGGCCGAGCGGCGCAATTTTCAGCGCGTCTACGACGTCACCGAACGCGTGTTGCCGCATTGGGACGACGCCCGCGATCTGCCGCCGCAACAGGCCGTCGCCGACGAACTGCTGCGCCGCACGTGCCGCGCGCTCGGCGTCGCGCGGGCCGACTGGGTCGCGGACTACTACCGGCTGCCGCGCCGTCCGTATCGCGACGAACTTCATGCGCTTGCCGATCAAGGGGAACTGATTCCTGTGCAGGTGCCCGGCTGGAAGCAGGACACGTTCGTGCATCGCGACTTCGGCCCCATGCTCGACGACGCCGCGAGCGGCAAGCTCGCATCGACGGTGACGACGGTGCTCTCGCCATTCGACCCGGTCGTGTGGGATCGCAAACGCGCGGCCGCGCTGTTCGACTTCGACTACGCGATCGAGTGCTATACGCCGGCAGCGAAGCGCAAATACGGCTACTTCGTGCTGCCGCTGCTAAGCCGCGGGCGTCTGGTCGGCCGCGTCGATGCGAAAGCGCACCGCGCAGAAGGCGTTTTCGAATTGAAATCGGTGCACCTGGAAGCGGGCGCACGCCCAAGCGCGCGGCTCGCGGGCGATCTGCGGCGCGCGTTGCAACGGTGTGCGGATTGGCACGGCACGCCGCATCTGCAGATCACGTCGGCGGCGCCGGAATGGCGCGAAGCGCTCAGCGCGGGTGACAACGAAGCGGAAACCGAAGCCGAAGACGTGAAACCGAAAGCGAAAGCGAAAGCGAGCGCATAGGCACGCCTTCAGCGCGTGCCGTCAATGCAACGCCGACCATGCAAGCGTCAGCGAAAACACGCCGAGCACGACCGACGCGCCGCGCTGGATCTTCGCCGGATCGAGCCAGCCGAGCTTGCCGCTGCCGAGTGCCGCGCCGAACGCAATCCAGGCGAGCGCTATCGGCGCGAGAAGGCACGCGAATATCAGCATCGACAGCAGATACGCCGGCCAAAGCACGAAAGCAGCAGCCGGAAAGATGGTGCCCGCGAACAGCAGCGCCTTGGGATTGAGCAGCGTCGCGATGAACAGGCGCAGTGTGCCGCTCGCTTTTTCCGTCGAGTCCGGCAACGCGACGGCCGCGCGCCACATATCGACGGCGAGCCACGCGATGTACGTCCCCGCCGCCACGCGCAGCAGCGCGGGCAGCCAGGGCAGCGCGTGCGCGGCCTGTGCGAGAAAGCGTCCCCAGACGGAAATGGCGACGAGATAGCCGGCGAGTTCGGCGGCTATGAGCGGCAGCGAGCGCCGCACGCCCTGGCGCAGACCAGCCGACGCGAGCAACGTATTGGTGGGGCCCGGCGTGATCAGCACGACGACAATGCCGACGGCTAATAACGCGATAGCGGACACAGAGAACATGGAAAAGGCGCAATGTTGGAAACAGTGCGCCTTTTTATCACAGAAGCGGATTCGGCCCGCAAACAGGCTCTATCGCGATAACCGGCCGCAATCGTCAAGGGTCAAGCGGCGAGCCGCGAGAGTCCGCTCAGTGCTCCAGCTTCGCTCGCAGTTCGCGGGCGGCTTCGAGCAAGCCTTCGTAACCGGAACGCGCATGCTCGGGCAAGTCGGGATCGCCGACGAACGTGCCTAGCGTTTCGATCAGGCTGTACAGAATGCCCTTCGCGGCACCCGACGCAATGCTGCCGGATGACACCTGCTGATTCACGTGACTGAGCGCCGCGTCGAGGTTGTCGAGATCGGGCCGGTCGCCGGTGGGCGGCTTGGGCGTGGGCGTTACGTCTTGCGTCATGATGATGCATCTCCCCGTTGAAGCTTCGGTAAACGAGCGATCCTTTCACGTTTGTTATATACCGATCGCGCGTTGCCGTCTATTCGTGATCCGCGCGACGAGCCCGCAGCGATTCGCCGCACGGGCCCGCGCGCTGAGGTTCGCAGCGCTCCCGAAATAGCTCACCGATGGCTTTGATGAACGCGGCGTCCGTGCGTCGTCGTCTCTATGTCGTTATGTCCTTACGCCTTCATGTTCGTGCAATGGCCGCGTCGCCCGAAGATGCGCCGGGTCATGTCGAAGGCGACGAGGTTGCCGGCCACCACGAGCAGCAATCCGACCACGGCCAACGCGGACCACTGGTAGCCTTCGAATACCGTCGACACCGCGAGCGCCACGATCGGAAAGAGCACCGTCGAATAGGCCGCGCGCTCCGGGCCGATGCGCCCCACCAGCATCAGATACGCGGTAAAGCCAATCACCGAGCCGAAAATCGCGAGATACGCGAGCGCGCCGACGTAACGCGCGGAGGGCTCGATCGCGAACGGGAAACCGGCGACCACGCTGCCCACAGTCAGCACGCTCGCGCCGATCAGCATGGCCCAGCTATTCGTGGCGAATGGATGCAAGCCCATCGATTGCATGCGGCTCGACAGCAGATTGCCCGCCGAAAAACACAAGGTGCCGAGAAACGCGATGCCAAGCCCGAGCCACGCCGCGTGATCGCCGAGATGCCCGCTCATCTGCTGGACGAACAGACACACGATGCCGACGAGGCCGAGCATTGCGCCCGCAATCGCCGAAGGCTGCAACGGGCGCCCCATGAAAAGCCGTCCGTTGATCGAATTGAGAAGCGGCGCCGTCGAGAATACGACGGCGACGAGCCCGCTCGGCACCACCTGTTCGGCGTAGTAAAAGCACAGAAAGTTGACGCAGAAGAGCGCGAGCCCCTGCGCGAACAGAAAGCGCCATGCGGCGCGCGGCGGCCACATCGGCCGGCGCATGATGCGCAACAGCGCGAACAGCACCAACGCCGCGATCCAGAAGCGCCACGCGATCGACACCGGCGGCGGCACCGAGCCCAGTTGCCATTTGATCGCGATCCACGTGGTGCCCCAGATCAGGACGGTAATGGCATAAAGAAAGAGATTCATGGTCAAGCCTGCAAGCAGCGGATACGGGAGTTCGACTATGCGTCGGCGCGGCTCGCGGCACTTGTCCAGGATTGCGCATTTTTTGGCGCGCGTCGCCGGGGCGTGTGTCGTCATGCGCGGCGGGTCGTATACTTGTGACTATTCCTCGCAAGAAAGACACCCGCCCATTCCGTGAACACGAGCCCGCCCGTCCCCGTCATCGACGCCACTGAAACGCCGTTCGGCATTCAGTCGGTATGTCACACGCTCGGCACCTCGAATGCGAATCTGGACCGCTTCGCGTGGCTCGGCGACGGTCTCGCGATTGCCGTCTGGACGCGCGACACCGAAGTCGCCGAAACCGTCTACGAGCGACCAGGCCATCACACGCTGTCCTGCTATCTGGACGGCGGCTATCGCACGGAGCGGCAGAAAATGCCCGGGCGTTATGGTGCGCCGTCCCGGCTGTGCGCATTGCCCGGCGATCACGAATCGCGCTGGTGGGTGCGCGGCCATATGCACTTCATGCACCTGTATTTTCTGCCCGAGCACTTCACGCAGCGCGCCGTGCAGGAACTCGACCGCGAACCGCGCGAGCTGACGCTCGCCGATCGCACGTATTTCGAGGATGCGCGCATTGCCGGGTTATGTCAGTCGCTCGCCAACGAGCATTGGGACGATGCCGACGGCTTGCTGCGCACCAACGAAACCGCGCATGAAGTGCTGAGTCTGCTGCTGCAGGCGCAAGGCGTGCGGCGCAGCGGCGTCGCGCTGAAGGGCGGCTTGTCGGTCGGGACGCGGCGGCGTCTGCGCGATTACATCGAGAGCCATCTCGCCGAGCCGCTCACGCTCGGCGAACTCGCGAGTGTCGCCGCATTGTCGGAGTTTCACCTCGCGCGGATGTTCCGCACGTCGTTCGGATTGCCGCCCGCTGCATGGATCGCGCAGCAGCGGCTCGAGCGCGCCCGGACGCTGCTGCGCACCACCGCGCTGCCGCTCGCGCAAGTCGCCGGATTATGCGGCTATGCGAACGCCAGCCACCTGAGCCATCGTTTCCGCGAAGGCGTCGGTGTGTCGCCGGGCGCGTACCGGCAGGCTATGTCGGCGGTGTGAGATAGCAGCGGGCTTTTAGCGCAGCGCCCGCGCCGTGTCATTGCAGCGCCATCGCCAGCACGCGCGCGACGTGGATCGCCTCGACACCCGCGCCGTCATGAATCTGATGACGGCAGCTCGTGCCGTCGGCGACCATGATCGTGCCGGCGTCCATTTTGCGCACCGCCGGCAGTAGCGACAACTCGGCCATCGCCTGCGAAGTCGCGTAGTGCTCCGCTTCGTAGCCGAAGCTGCCGGCCATTCCGCAGCACGACGATTCCACCGTCGATACCGTCAGTTCAGGAATCCATTTCAACACCGTTTGGACGGGCGTGAAGGCGTCGAACGCCTTCTGATGGCAATGGCCATGCACGAGCGCCTGTTGCGTCGCCAAAGGCTTCAGCGCAAGCTGCAAGCGCCCGGCCTGTTGCTCGTGCACGAGGAATTCTTCGAAGAGAAACGCCTGTTTCGCGAGCCGCTTCGCTTCGTCGCCGAAACCGTAGTGCAGGAATTCGTCGCGCAACGACAGCAGGCACGAAGGCTCGAGTCCGACAATCGGCACGCCGCGCTCCACGTAGGGCTTGAACAGATCGAGCATGCGCCGCGCTTCGTGCTTCGCTTCATCGACAAGCCCTGCGGCCAGGAACGTGCGCCCGCAGCAGACCGGCCGCTCGCCTTGCCGCGTGTTGAAATGCACCGTGTAGCCCGCGGCTTCCAACACCTTCTGCGCGGCCCGCGCGTTGTCGGGCTCCATGTTGTTATTGAACGTATCGACGAACAGCAGCACTTCGTTCAACGCCGCGCCGCGCGCGTTCACAGTCGGCTTCGCGCTCGACAGAAACGGTTTTGCGAAACGCGGCAAGCTCCGTTCGCTTGCAAAGCCGACCGAACGCTTGAACCACGTCGACAGCAGCGGCACGTTGTCGGCAAATGCGATGAGGCCCGGCACGCGGCTCGCCGTTGCCGCGTAACGCGGCATGAAGGCAACCAGCTTGTCGCGCAGCGTCAGTCCGTGCCGCTTCACGCGCGCCGCGCGCGCCTCGATCTTGAACTTCGCCATATCGACGCCGGTCGGGCAATCGCGCTTGCAGCCCTTGCACGATACGCAGAGATCGAGCGTGTCCTTGACGTCGTCGCTTGCAAGGCCGGCTTCGCCGAGTTGTCCCGAGACCGCGAGGCGCAACGTGTTCGCGCGCCCGCGCGTCACATGCTGCTCGTCTTTCGTCACGCGATAACTCGGGCACATCGTGCCCGCGTCGAACTTGCGGCAGTGGCCGTTGTTGTTGCACATCTCGACGGCCTTCGCGAGACCGCCCGACAGATCGTTGCCGCTGCCCGGCGCGCTCTCGCGGCCCGTCAGCGGATCGCGTTCGACATTCCACGCGGACCAGTCGAGCGCGGTGTCGATGCGCCGTTCGCGATAGCCTGGCGCGAAGCGGAAGTAGCGCGCGTCGTCCATTTTCGGCGGACGCACCATCTTGTCGGGATTGAAGCGGTTGTCCGGATCGAACAGCGTTTTGATCTCGCTGAACGCCTCGTTCAGTTTCGGGCCGTATTGCCACGCGACCCATTCACCGCGGCACAGGCCATCGCCGTGTTCGCCCGAATAGGCGCCCTTGTATTCGCGCACCAGCGCCGCGGCTTCCTCGGCGATCGCGCGCATTTTGACGGCGCCGTCGCGGCGCATGTCGAGAATCGGCCGCACATGCAGCGTGCCGACGCTTGCGTGCGCGTACCAGGTGCCTTCCGTGCCATGCCGATGAAAAACTTCCGTCAGCTTGCTCGTGTATTCGGCGAGATGTTCGAGCGGCACGGCGCAGTCTTCGATAAAGGACACGGGTTTGCCGTCGCCCTTCATGCTCATCATGATGTTGAGCCCGGCCTTGCGCACTTCCCACAGCGCCTTTTGCGCATTCATGTCCGGCATTTCGACGACGGAGCCAGGCAAGCCGAGATCGGCCATCAATTCGGTGAGCTGCCTGAGTGACTCGAGTTGTGCGTCGCGCGATTCGCCGGCGAACTCGACTAGCAACACCGCTTGCGGTTCGCCGACCAGCGCCTTCGCGACCACCGGACGAAACGCGGGGTTGCTCATCGCGAGATCGATCATCGTGCGATCGACCAGTTCAACCGCGACCGGCCTCAGCTTGACGATGTGCTGCGTGAAATCCATCGCCTGCCAGAAGGTCGGAAAGTTGACCACGCCGAGCGTTTTGTGCGCGGGCAGCGGCGCGAGCTTCAACGTCAACTGACGGCTGAACGCGAGCGTGCCCTCCGAGCCGACCAGCAGATGCGCGAGGTTGGCGACGCCGTCGTCGGTATAAGCGCGCGGGTTCTGACAATCGAACAGATCGATGTTGTAGCCGGCCACGCGGCGCAACACTTTCGGCACGCGCGCCGCGATTTCGTCGCGCTCGCGCTCCGCGATCCGCTTCACGCCTTCGAATATCTGCTGCAAGCGCGCGCCTTGCGGCGCGTCGCGCAACGACGCGAAACGCGCTTCGCTGCCGTCGGCGAGAATCGCGTCGATGGCCTCGACGTTGTGCACCATGTTGCCGTATTCGATCGAACGCGAGCCGCACGAATTGTTGCCCGCCATGCCGCCGATCGTGCATTGCGCTGCCGTCGACACATCCACGGGAAACCACAAGCCATGCGGCTTGAGCCACGCGTTCAGATGATCGAGCACGACGCCTGGCTCGACGGTAACCGTGCGTGCGTCCGCATCGAAATCGACGATGTTATTGAGCCACTTGCTCGTGTCGATCACGAGCGCTTCGCCGACAGTCTGTCCGCATTGGCTCGTGCCGGCGCCGCGCGCGAGCAGCGGCACTTTTTCACTGCGCGCGATGTCCAGCGCGATGCGCAAATCATCCTGATCTCGCGGCACCACGACACCGACCGGCATGATCTGGTAGATGGACGCATCGGTCGCATAACGGCCGCGGCTCGCCGCATCGAACAGCACGTCGCCGCGCAACGCTTTGCGTAGATGCTGCGCGAGCGGACTCCTCAGACGCGCGGCGGACGGCACAAGATGAATCGGCTTGACCAGCAAAGCGGAAGTGGGATTCGTCATAACGTCGATGGTTATTGCGTTGCGTGCGTCGCGTGCGTCGCGTGCATTGCGTGCATTGCGTGCGTCGCGCGAAGGTTCAGTACAGCGTGACGCTCACGGACGGCAGTCCTTCGATGCGTCCGTGCGCGAGGCCCGCGCTTCGCGGGAAGAACATGCCGGTGTATGAACCCGTGGTGACGACCATGTCCGGCGTCACCGCAATGCCGCGCGATGTCGCGTGATTGACGAGCCACGTGAGCAAGCGGCGCGGATCGCCGGCCGGGTTGGCGGGCGTCAGTTCGACGACATCGCGTCCGTTGAAATCGAAGCGCAGCGCAGGCGAGGCAAACGGAAAATCGTCGTGATACGGCATGAATTCGCCGACGATCAGCGCGCCGTGGTTCTGCAAGTCCGCGAGTTGCGCGAGCTTGTCGATGTCGGGCCACGCGGCGAAACGGCTCGCGACAATTTCAATCGTCGCGCCGAACGAACCGATTGCCGCGTGCACGTCGGCCTCGCTATAAGGCGTTGCCGAAGGCTCGAAGCGGCGGCCGAAGCGGAAGGCGATTTCGAGTTCCAGCCCCAACGGTGCAAAGGCCGCGCGCGGCAACGTGGAGCCGTCGGAATGCAAGTCGATGCGCGGCAGCGGCGCACCCTGGATCGGGCCCGTTGGCGACTTGGCGCCGATCTTCCAGCCGCCGATGCGCGCGCCGCCGATCGCCAGAATCTCGTGCTGGATCGCATAGGCTGCGTCGGCGTCGGCGGGCGTGAGGTTGGGCTGCGGCTTGCCGAGCGTCGCATGATCGCGGCGGGCATCGGCAAGCAGGCGGCTGAGGGGCGAGGCGCCCGGCTTCATTGCGTCGGCGTGAGGGGACTTGAGCATCGCTCACACGCCCATGCTGGTGGAAACCTGCCCCTTGTCCGCGGCATTGCCTGCGAACTTGCTTTCCGGCTGCATGCGGAACGCGAGCACGACACCGAGCGCCATCAACAGCATGCTGCCGACGAACGGCAATTCCCAACTGCCGAAATAGTCGATCAGGAAGCCGCCTACCACCGGCGAGATGATCGCCGCGAGCGCGGAGCCCGTGTTCATCATGCCGCTCGCGGTGCCCGAGGCGTCCGGCGCGATGTCCATCGGAATCGCCCACATCGGTCCAATCGTCATTTCGGCGAAGAAGAAGCCCGACGCGAGACACGCCATCGACAGATACAGGTTGTGCGTGAACATGAGCGGAATCAGCGACAGCAGGCAGAAGAACATGCACACCGACACCATCCAGCTACGCGCGCGCTTCAGGCTCCCCGTGCGCGTATAGATGAAGTCGGTCACGATGCCGCCGAGCGTGTCGCCGACCACACCCGCGAGAAACACGGCGGAAGCGAAGATCGCCGACTTCTTCAATTCCAGGTGATAGCTGTGCAGGAAGTACTGCGGAATCCAGCTCAGGAACAGCCACAGTGTCCAGCCGTAGCAGAAGTAGACGATCGTGACCGGCGCCATGCGGCGAAACAGCTTGCCCCAGGGCACGCCCGCCGACTTTGCTTTCGGCGCGGGCAGCACTTCGAGTTCTTCCTTCGTGATACGCGGATGGTCTTTCGGATGCTCGGTGAACGTCAAAGCCCACACGACGACCCACAACAGACTGAACGCACCGCAGATGTAGAACGATTCGCGCCATCCCCAGTTCGCCATCACGAGTACGACGATGCCGGGCGCGACCGCATTGCCGACGCGCGACGCCGCATGCGTGATGCCCTGCGCGAAACCGCGTTTTTCTTTCGCGACCCAGCGCGCCATCGCGGATGTCGCCGCCGGAAAGGTCGCGCCTTCACCGAAACCGAGCAGCACGCGCGCCGCCAGCAGCGAGATGAGGCCACCGGCAAAACCGGTCAGCAAGGTCGCGATGCCCCACACCGCGCCGCACGCGAGCAGCGTGCGTCGAGCGCCGAAACGGTCGCTGACCCATCCGCCGATGATCTGGAAAAGCAGATACGGATACGCGAAAGCCGAGAACACGAGGCCGACTTCCGTATGCGAAAGATGGAATTCCTTGCCGAAGCCCGCCGCCGCCGTACTGACGTTGACGCGGTCCAGGTAAGTGATGAAGTACATGATGCAGAGCATCAATAGAACGATACTGGTCGCACTGGTCACACGAAACCGCTTCATCGTCTCTCTCCATTTGCATGTATCGACGGCGTTCCTGAGATGGCGCGCTTCGTCGTCGCGAGACGGCACGCGCCGCCTCGCCATCGCATTGTTCGGGGCCGCGTTCTACTGCGCGGCTTCATGACGGAACTGACTTCGTTGATGCCTGCTTGTTGTTATTGATGCGGCCCCGCTTACGCTGCCGCCTTCAAACCCGAGGCTTGCGTCGGCTCGCTCAACCAGTCCATCGCGGCAGGCAGACCGCTTTCGTCGAGCGGCACGCCCGCGAGCCGCATGCCCATTTCGCAGCCGGCCAACGTAGCGAGCAACATCAGATCGTTGCAATCGCCCAGATGGCCGATGCGGAACATGCGGCCTTTCATCTTGCCGAGGCCCGTGCCGAGTGACATGTCGAACCGTTCGTAGATGAGCTTGCGCACCGCGTCGGCGTCGATGCCCTCGGGCATCATCACGCCGGTCAGCACCGGGCTATACACGGTCGGATCGGCGCACTGAATCTGGAGCCCCCACGCACGCACCGCGCGACGCGTCGCCTCGGCAAGACGCTCGTGACGCGCAAAGACGTTGTCGAGCCCTTCGCCGAGAATCATGTCGATTGCCTCGTGAAGGCCGTAGAGCAGATTCGTGTTCGGCGTGTACGGCCAGTAGCCGGTCTTGTTCATCTCGACGATGTCGCTCCAGTCCCAAAAGCTGCGCGGCAGTTTTGCGTGCTTGCTGGCGGCCAGAGCCTTCGGCGAAATTGCGTTGAAGCTGATGCCCGGCGGCAGCATCAAGCCCTTCTGCGAGCCTGACACCGTCACGTCGACGCCCCACTCATCGTGGCGATAATCGGCGCAGGCGAGGCCCGAAATCGTGTCGACGAGCAACAGCGCGGGATGGCCCGCGGCGTCGATTGCGCGGCGCACGGCGGCAATGTCGGACGTGACACCCGTCGACGTTTCGTTGTGCACGACGCACACTGCCTTGATGGAATGCTGCGTGTCGGCGCGCAGCCGTTCTTCGATCAGGTTCGGTTGAACGCCGCGCCGCCATCCTTCGATACCCGGCAGGCCGAGGAACTCGGGCTTCAGGCCGAGACTCTCCGCCATCTTTTTCCAGAGCGTCGCGAAATGGCCGGTCTCGTACATCAGCACGTGATCGCCGGGACTCAATGTGTTCGAGAGCGCCGCTTCCCATGCGCCGGTGCCGGACGCCGGATAAATCACGACCGGATGCTGCGTCTTGAAGATCTTCTTGATTCCGTCGAGCACCTTCAAACCCAGTTCGCCGAATTCCGGCCCGCGATGGTCGATGGTGGGATAGCTCATCGCCCGGAGGATGCGATCCGGCACGGGACTCGGCCCAGGGATTTGCAGGAAGTGACGGCCAGCGGGATGGAAATCTAGCTTCAGCATTACGCTCCTCCGATTGAATTTTGCATGCAAAAAACTATATCAGACGAAGTTGCGCGAGCGAAAGGCGAAAATTGCGTGCGGGCACAGGTGTTTACCCGCGCTGTATCGTTGTCGGCGGTGATCCGATAAAATTGCGCTGGAGAGGCATCTAAGGACGTTTGTATGCAAAATTCTGAAATTGAAGCAGGTTCGGCGGGTTCGGCAGTGTTGCCGAAAGTGGAGCGTCAGCGTTTGCACGACACGGTGGTCGAGCACATTCGCCGGTTTATCGTCGAAGGCGTATTGGAGCCGGGCAAGAAGTTGAACGAGCGCGAGTTGTGCGAAACGCTCGGCATTTCACGCACGCCGTTGCGCGAGGCGCTGAAGGTGTTGGCCGCTGAAGGGCTAATCGAGATTTCGCCGAATCGCGGCGCGTCGGTGTCGAAGATGTCGGAAGCCGAACTGCGCGAGACGTTTGAACTGATGAGCGGTCTCGAGGCTTTCTCGGGCGAACTCGCGGCCGAGCGGATGACGGCGGCCGAGCTCGCCGAGATCAAGGCATTGCATTACGCAATGCTCGCTTGTCGCGCGCAGAACGATCTGGCCGGGTACTACAGCCGCAATCAGGCGATTCACGACAAGATCAACGAGGCCGCGCGCAATTCGGCGCTGCGGCAGACGTATGTGTCGGTGAACCGGCGTTTGCAGGCGCTGCGCTTTCGATCGAATTTTCAGATTCCGAAGTGGGATCGCGCGATTCACGATCACGATGAAATGCTGAAGGCGCTCGAGGCGCGCGACGGCAAGAAGCTCAGCGCGATTCTTCGGCAGCATCTGCTTGATAAGCGCGATGCGGTGTTGCAGGTTCAGTCGCGGGAAGAGGCGGCGGGGGGAGCGGGGTTATCCACGTAAATTGTTCATAGGGCTGTGGACAACGTTCTTATAGTCGGCGCAAGTGGTTGATGCGATGGCTGAATTTGCAGGCGGGTGATGTATGGGCAGGGAGGGGCGGGTTTGAGTACTCTGCCCTTGGTACGCTTTCATCGCGGCCTGCGCGGAAAAATGTATTCCTCGCTGTCGTTCGAACATTTGTTCACCTACGTTTCCCCGCTCGCCCGCTGCGGTGCAGGGAAAACGGCCATTCTCCCAATCGCTGTCTCGAATAGCCTATGGATGACATCTGCCATTCCGCGCCGAAAGGTGGCAAAACCCCAGGCGCAACGCAGTGGCAGCGATGCAACTTCATGGCCTCACCAGTTTGTACACCGTCGCTGACTTCCGCCAACGGGAGAACGCCCATGCATTCATCGCCAAACCCGCGAGAAGGCAAACGACGGTTCCGACCGTAGTGGCGCCTCCACTGAGGACTTCACCCAACCACTTAATTGAAAAAGCGGCTGAGATAACGGCAATAACGACAAACGAACCCAAAGACTTTACGGGCGAATTGACGCCGCAGATCTGCCCAGTCGCGTGATCCAGCCAGCCGACCAGTGTCTGCCAGTTATCCGGGTCGCGCAGTACTGCGGTCACTACCGTGCCGCTTTCAAGCCTCGGCTTGCCGTCCATCTTCACGGCGTACTGACGTCGTCCAGCGATTGTTACGTTAAACATCGTGGCGACCGTGCCGCCACTCCTGTCTTTCTCAAAAACAACGCCTCCTATGTCGTCAAGGGTTACTGTAATGGCGCGGTAGGTCATGGGCAATGCGAACGAAAATCCAGGCGGAGGGCGGACAGAAGAAGGGCAGTGGACGCGATGGCCGATAGGCTCAGTGGTCGTCACACAAACGTCATTCCATGCCGGTCGGCCCGCTGCCCTGGCGAGTTATCGCCATACACTAATGCCTCCTTCCACGTTTCGTAGAAAGAATTGATAGCAGTCAAGGGTGTGCCGGTGGCCAGATACCTGGCGCATCAAAACGGCGCATCCAGAGGTCAGTCAAGCGCAGATTAAAGCGAAGCTCCCCGGCGTTTGAACCCATACCGATAGAGCGGATCTCCGTCGTCCGAACCGGGCGGATTACGTCGTTGACCGCAACATAGAGAGAGGGTAAGCCTTCCTCGACAGGAGCCATTTGTGGCTCTTTTCCGGCGCGGATCAATACTCCGCCACCTGAAGTGTCATAAGCGTGGAATGCTGGATCTGGAAGTTTCGAGCGGATCGCTTTGCCGCCCCCCAGCTTGTTCGCATAATGCTTGCCGAGAATGGTGTACCAGTTTGCACCTTTAACGCCTTGCCAGTTTTCAATCATCCCGAGGACGTTAATCGGATTGTCGATCTCGACTCCGTAGTAGTTTTGAGCAAGTTCCAGTTCGTATGACTCCCAGCGCGCGTACTCGTGAGGGAGCGCGATTGCCAGACCTGCGTACCCTTGTGTAACGTTGAGTCGGTTGCAGCATGACAGAAGGAAATCATGAAGCGGAAAGCTACCGCCGTCCCAGCTCCCCTTATGAGCGGCATCGTACGGGACCCAAAAGCTTATATAGGACGTGTCTTGGCCGACTGCCTGTTCCCACTTCGCACTTGTTAGACACTGGATTCCGTAGTCGCCAACATAGTGGGGATTCAAGCTACTCGCAAATCCCTCCACAATCGAATCATCGGGTTTTACCGATAGGAAAGCATCTTTGGCGACTTCCGCTAGACGATCGTCCAACTTCCAAGGAGTCGGTTTTCCACTAGCTGGTTGTGGATCCCAGCCCCATTTCAGTTCTTTTGCAAAGTGGGCGAGGTAATCTTCGAAGCATGCTTGCAGGGCGCGCCTAGCTTCAGGCGTGTAGCCATCGGTGAAGAACAAGGTAGCGCGTAGTACCAATTTGACAACATAACGATAGTCGTGCTCAGGCTATCTGGAGCGACATGATCGCAGTCGTAGGCGTAGTCGGAAAGCTCTTGATGTGTCATAAATCAATAACCTCGGATCAGGGAGCGGCAAGCAGAATCAGTGAGGCTCCGCCAGTTTCGGGAGCGGCGGCAATCGCCACAACTACTAGCGCGCCAACAAGAACAAGTGACCAACCCGATACCTGACTGGCTGGCGTCTCTTGCAAAGTCTCACTGAGCGGGCGCATTCCACCAGGGAAAGTATCAGGTTGAATGGTAACCAGTGCTTGACGTTGTTGCGGCATTCGCCTCGGTACGCGGCTTGTTTCAGGAACTGGCGACGGAGCAAGCTTCTTTCTTCCTTGGCGACAGCGGCAACCGCAGTCCCCATCAGGATGTTCTGGCTGCAATTGACTGAACTCAGCTTTCTGGCCGGCAATTCTTAGGTAGGCTCGTGCTTGCAGCAGGTCTAGACAATCGCCGTCGAATTTGACCTCAACTATACGTTCGATGTTCGGCTGCACTGGAAAGAAGTGTCGGTCTTCGGCCGTACCAGCTTTCAACTCCGCCAAGAGGGTCGGTGGACATTGAAGTACGATTACGTCTGGAATGCGCAGGCGCTTTCCACCGGCCAATTCAAGTTCGTCCCGCGTCAGCAGATTGCCTGCTGCGTCAGCTGCCTCTTCCGCTGCCGCTTGAGGGTCTCGGTTGATCGAATGCAACGCCGAAAGAGGGAACGTGCTCGGTCGAAGCGGTTCTTTGGCTGACATGATCGGCGCGGGGGGATTTTTCGTCATGTCGTAACCGACCTCCCCTTTATATCGCCAATGCTGTGTTGGCTTGGCGTTTTCGTTGTCGGCCCATATCGAGCGTGTCACTGTCCGCTGATACATTGGATAGCTCAAGCGGTTCAAATCTGGCTGTATCAGCGCCCTGCAGCACTTTGCACAGAGATATGCCTTGTCTAGCGGGTTGGCAAGCGGTGTTACCGGTGTGGTGGCTCGAGGGCGAGTTTCGTCGCCGCCGTATTTTGGCTCTTCGGCACGTTTAGGAGCACGCGGTCCCATATTTTCCTCATAAATCCGTTTCAGACGATTCGGTTGACACTGTTGTCGCCGCCGCACACTACGCGTCCAAATGCGTCGCAGTAGTGGAGGTGGTAGTTGTCAGTGCTTTCGTCCGTTAGACGCACCTTGAGCTGTTCCGCAGGACTCGTGACTACGAGCCTGGTGATGCCGCTGTCCGATGCCTGTCCGGACACCTGACTTCCGCCAGACGTGGTAATTACGTAATTCGCGCTTGGAAGGGGCGCATTATCTGCGTGATTCACGAGCCTGAAGTCCTGCTCGTAGAGATTCCCGTCAGGCATGACCGGGAACGATGGGTCACGAGATTCCTTGCCTTTCTTCTGCACCGTGATGGTCTTGATGAACAGGTCGAGCGGAGCGCCGAGCGTGATGCTGCCGTCCTTGATCTGGACGAATGCACCACCGCATTCGAGGATGATTTCTTTGGCCGCGGCAAGGTTGATTTTGCCGTTGACGCTGGCAAGGTTGACGTCCTTGTCCGCAATCAGGGACATCGGGCCGCTCTGTGCCTGCACTTCAACCGGGCCTTTGGCCGCAAAAATCTTGATGCCGAGCTTCTGCGCGAACAGTGAGATCTTCTCGCCCGCCGCAACCGTGAAGCGTTTCGTCACGCTCCAGTCGGCGTTCTTGCCGGCCACCGTGTTGATATTGCCCTGTGCCGCGAACTGCACGCCGTCGCCCGCGACAATGCCCGCCGATGCGGGCGTGCTCATCAGCAGTCCCGGCTTTTTCAGGCCGTCGAAATCCTCCTTCATCTGCTGCTGTGCGCCCGTGTCGGCAGGCTCGGCCTTCGCGCTGCTGGCGGACGCAGCGAGGGCCTTCGCCATCGCCAGCGCGCTTTCCAGCTGCGCAATGGTTTCCTGCATGTCGAGCTGCTTGCGGCTCGCGCCGGGGCGGTCATAAGTCGTGACCATGATGCCCTTGCCCGCGCGCAGCGCCCCCCAACCCGATGACCTTAGCTCATAGCCTTCGCCCCGATATTCGAGCTTGCTGTTGACGAGGTAACCAAGATTGAGTTGCGACTTGCCCGAATGCTCGGTGCTCAGCTTGATGCCTTCCTGGCCCGCCCAGTCTTCCATGCGCAGCTTGTTGTTCGCCTGCGTGCGGATCATGTTGCGTGAGAGCCAGCGACGGTCATTCGTCACCAGGTCGCGCGCCTGGCTGTGATGGTGGAACGCGGTGATTTCGGGCTTGTCAGGATCGCCGTCCCGGAAGGCAATCACGGCCTCGTCGTTGTCCAGCGCGACGAAGTGCATGCCGGTTTGCAGCTTGCCCGCGAACGGCTTTGCAAGCCGCAGCGGTACGCTCTCACCACCCTTGGGCCAGTTGCCGAAGTCGGCATCCAGACGGACGATGTAATAGCCCGCGGCATTCAGATAGCCGTAGGTGTATTTGTCCGGGCTGCAGATACGGGCGCTGAGCGTGCCAGAAATGCGGGCCCATTTGTCGGGTTCAAGCT
>NZ_JARESN010000022.1:0-100418 GCF_046054045.1 Paraburkholderia sp. RL17-368-BIF-A | reverse complement strand
CGGCCTTTCGTCTTTCAGCAAACGCACCCGCCTCCAAACACTCCGAATCGCCCGTCAAGCCACGCCGTGCTGCTTGAACCAGGTGAGCGCGCGGCGCCAGCCATCTTCGGCATCGGCCTTCTTGTAGCTCGGCCGATAATCCGCAAAGAACGCATGGCCCGCATCGTCGTAGACAACGAACTGCGAACCGCGCGCGACGTTCGGCCCTTGCGCGATCGCCTGCTTCATCTGCTCGAGCGATTCCTGCGGAATGCTCTGATCCTGCAAGCCGTATAGACCGAGCACCGGCGCGTGAAGATCGGCCACGCGGTCGAGCGGATTCGCCGGGTTGGTGGCCGTATGATCGCCGGCTACGCGCCCATACCACGCGACCGCCGCCTTAAGCCGCGGCTCGTGCTCCGCATACAGCCAGGCCATGCGGCCGCCCCAGCAAAAGCCCGTCACACCGAGGCGCTTCAGATCGCCGCCGTGCTCGCCGGCCCATGCAACGGTCGCGTCGAGATCGGCCAGCGCCTGGTCGTCCGGCACCTTGCTGAGGATTTGCTGACTGATCTGCGCAATGGTCGGCAGCGCCATCGGATCGCCTTCGCGGACAAACAGATCCGGCGCAATGGCCAGATAGCCGAGTTTGGCGAAGCGCCGGCAAACGTCGGCGATATGCTCATGCACGCCGAACGCCTCGTGAATCACGATGATCACCGGCAGATGCGTCTTGCCCTTCGGCTGCGCGCGATAGGCGGGCACCAGCGTGCCGCCCGAGCGCACGGCAATTTCGCCGGCCTCGAGACCTTCGCTATCGGTATGGATGGTTTGCGCCGACACCGGCAACACCGCAGCCGCGAAGCCGGTGCCGAGTGCGGCCTTGATGAAGGTGCGTCGATTGAAGGGAACGTGCGGGGCGAGGCTGTCGACATCGGGGTTCAGCATGCGGGCGCTCCTCGTTGAACGGTGGAGGCAACAGGATACGCCTCACGCGTGTCCCGTTGCAGATCCGAACATGCGAACATGCAACCACGCGCGAACGTGCGAACGTCCAACATGCCGCGCAGTCAGTGCAGCTTGACCCGCGGCAACGTGGTGCGCCGCAGCCAGTGCGCGAACGTGTCGAGCACCATGCGCGCATAGCCGTGCAGCGCGGCGATATGCAGCCGGTACAGCGACATGTACATGAAGCGCGCGAACAGCCCTTCAATCAGCATATTGCCGCCGATCACCCCGCCCATCAGATTGCCGACCGCGCTGAAGTGCCCGAGCGACACGAGCGAGCCGAAGTCGCGATACGTGAACTCGGGCAGCGGCCGGTTCTCGAGCCGCGCCGCCAGCGCCTTCAACAGAAAGCTCGCCTGCTGATGCGCGGCCTGCGCGCGCGGCGGCACATTCTTCTCGTTGCCCGGCCACGGACACGCCGCGCAATCGCCGAGCGCGAACACGTTGTCGTCGATTTCGGTTTGCAGCGTGCGGCGCACGTTGAGTTGACCAAGACGGTTGACGGGCAGGCCGTCGAGCTGGCTCAGAATAGCCGGCGCCCTGATGCCCGCCGCCCACACCGTCAGATCGGCGCGCACGGTTTTGCCGCTTGCCGTGCGGATGATGCCGGGCGCGACCTCGGCCACCGTTTCGCTCGTCATCAGCCTGACGCCGAGCTTGGTCAGCAATTCGGCCGTTGCCGTCGACACGCGTTCCTGCAAGGCCGGCAAAATGCGCGGCCCCGCTTCGATCAATACAATGCCCACGTCATGCCGCGGATCGAGCTTATGCAGACCATACGCCGACAACACCTGCGCCGTATTGCGCAATTCCGCCGACAGTTCGACGCCGGTCGCGCCGCCGCCGACAATCGCCACCTGAATGCGCGGCTCGGTTGAAGGCGACGTGCCCGGTCCCGACTCGACCGGTTCATGCGCCTGATGCTCGGCCCGCATGCAAGCCGCGATCAGGCGCTTGCGAAAGCGCTCGGCCTGGCTGACGGTGTCGAGTGCAAGGGAGAATTCCGGCGCGCCTTTCACGCCGAAGAATGCGGTCGTGCTGCCGATCGCGATGATCAGCGTGTCGTACTCGAGCTGGCGCACGGGCAGCAGTTCGGCGCCGTCGTCGTCGAGTACGGTGCCGAGCGTGAGGCGCTTGTTCGCGCGATCAAGCCCCGTCAGCTCGCCCTGCTGAAACTCGAAGCCATGCCAGCGCGCTTGCGCCGCATATTCGAGTTCCTGCGTGAACGGGTCCATGCTGCCGGCCGCCACCTCATGCAACAGCGGCTTCCAGATATGCGTCGGGTTACGGTCGACGAGCGTGACCTGCGCACGCGTGCCCGCCTTGTTGTTGTGACCATAGCGATCGCCCAGGCGAGTTGCCAGCTCGAGTCCTCCTGCGCCTCCGCCAACGACGATAAAACGATGCATTGAACTCTCCGTATTTGCCGATGGGTTGTGCGTCGTAATCGCGCGCCGCGGGCACGCGTTCTTACCGATTGTCCGTGAGCCGCACGGGTTGTCACAAGCTGCCAATTTGCATGTGTGACATGCAAACGACGCTATTGCGCGCCGTCACACGTGCGTCAATGCGCTTCCTCCCAGTTGAGCCCCGCGCCGACCTCCGCGACCAGCGGCACTTTCAGCGCGGCGACGCCGCACATCAACTCCGGCAGACGCTTGCGCACGTCGGACAGTTCTTCGTCGGGTACTTCGAGGATCAGTTCGTCGTGCACCTGCATGATCATGCGCGTGCCGATGTTCGATTCTTCGATCCACTTCTGCACGGCGATCATCGAGAGCTTGATGAGGTCGGCGGCCGTGCCTTGCATCGGCGCGTTAATAGCCGCGCGCTCGGCGGCCTGACGACGTGGACCGTTGCCGCCGTTGATTTCCGGCAGCCACAGCCGTCGGCCGAAAACGGTCTCGACATAACCCTTGGCTTTCGCGCTTAAGCGCGTCTCGTCCATATAACGCGCGACGCCCGGATAACGTGCGAAATAGCGGTCGATATAAAGCTTGGCGGCATCGCGCGTAATGCCGAGATTCGACGCGAGTCCGAACGAACTCATGCCGTAGATCAGTCCGAAGTTGATGACCTTCGCCACGCGCCGCTGATCGTTCGACACTTCGAGCGGCGTCACGCTGAAAATTTCCGCGGCGGTCGCGCGGTGAATGTCTTCACCTTCCGAGAAGGCGCGTAGCAACGATTCGTCGCCCGAAATGTGCGCCATGATGCGCAGTTCGATTTGCGAGTAATCCGCGGAAACGAGCTTGTGTCCCGGCGGCGCAATGAAGGCTTCGCGAATGCGGCGGCCTTCGCCGGTGCGCACAGGAATGTTCTGCAGGTTCGGATCGTTCGACGCAAGACGCCCCGTGACCGCGACGGCCTGCGCATAGTTCGTGTGCACGCGGCCCGTGTTTGCGTTGACCATGCGCGGCAGCTTGTCGGTGTACGTGGACTTCAGCTTCGACAAGCCGCGATGTTCGAGCAAAATTTTCGGCAACGGATAATCTTCGGCGAGCTTTTGCAGCACTTCTTCGTCCGTCGAAGGCGCGCCGCTCGGCGTTTTCTTCACGACCGGCAACTCGAGTCGTTCGAAGAAGATCTGGCCAATCTGCTTCGGCGAACCAAGGTTGAATTCGCCGCCGGCGAGCACATACGCCTCGCTCTCCAACTGGATAAGCCGCGTTGCAATTTCGCTGCTTTGCTGACGCAACTTTTCCGCGTCGATCAAAACGCCGCTGCGCTCCATCTTGCGCAATACGCGCGACGTGGGCACTTCGATGTCGCGATACACATGCTCGAGCGTCTCTTCCGCTGCGAGCTGCGGATACAGCGTTTGATGCAGACGCAACGTGATGTCGGCGTCTTCGGCTGCGTATTCGGCGGCCTTGTCGAGCGCGACTTCGTCGAAACCGATTTGCTGCGCGCCCTTGCCCGCGACGTCTTCATACTTGATCGTCTTGATGCCGAGATGGCGCAGCGCGAGGTTGTCCATGTCATGCGGACGATGCGATTCCAGCACGTACGATTGCAGCAGCGTGTCGTGTTCGACGCCGCGCATTTCAATGCCGTAATTGGCGAGCACCTGTTCGTCGTACTTCAGATGCTGACCGACTTTTTTATGCTCCGCGCTTTCGAGCCACGGCTTGAGCTTCGCGAGCACTTCATGGCGCGGCAGTTGCACGGGCGCGTCCGGGCCGCGATGCGCGACCGGCACATAAGCGGCATGACCTGCCTCAACCGAGAACGACAGGCCCACGATTTGCGCGACCATCGGATCGAGCGACGTGGTTTCGGTATCGAACGAAGTGATCTCCGCTGTGTTGATCTTTTGCAGCCACGCGTCGAATTGCTCCCACGTCTGCACGGTTTCGTAGTGCCGTTCGTGATCGACGGTGAGCGCCGGCGGCACGTCGGTTTCCGGACCTTCCACCGCGTCGACAATTTCCACCTCGCGCAGCCAGGTCTTGAACCCGTGGCGCGTGAACACGTCGCGCAATTCCTCCCGCGATTCAGGGCGGCTCTGCAAATTTTCCCCGATCGACGCGATATGTTCGGTCAGATCGCAATTGCGTTCGACGGTGACGAGCTTGCGCGCCATCGGCAGAAAGTCGAGCGCGCGTCGCAGATTGTCTCCTACCGCACCTTTGATCTCGTCCGCATGTGCGACGATGCCATCCAGCGACTCATATTGCGTCAGCCATTTGAGCGCGGTTTTCGGTCCGCATTTCTCGACGCCCGGCACGTTGTCGACGGTATCGCCGATCAACGACAGGTAGTCGACAATGCGCTCCGGCGGCACGCCGAATTTGGCGAGCACGCCGGCACGGTCGAGCTTTTCGTTGGTCATCGTATTGATGAGGGTGACATGATCCGACACGAGCTGCGCCAGATCCTTGTCACCAGTCGACACGATCACGTTCATGCCGCGCTTTTCCGCCTCGGTGGAAAGCGTGCCGATCACGTCGTCGGCTTCCACGCCGTCGATCATCAGAAGCGGCCAGCCGAGAGCGCGCACGGCCACGTGAATCGGCTCGATTTGCCGCGACAGATCGTCGGGCATGGAAGGACGATTCGCCTTATAGTCGGGATACCAGTCGTCGCGAAACGTTTTGCCCTTGGCGTCGAACACGCACGCGCTATACTCTGCTGTGACTTCCTTGCGCATGCGCCGCAGCATGTTGATCATCCCATAGAGCGCACCCGTGGGACCACCGTCGGGCCCGCGCAGATCAGGCATCGCATGGTAGGCCCGGTACAGATAACTCGAACCGTCGACCAATAGCAGGGTCTTACCTTCAAGGCTTCGTTCTTCAGGCATTATGACTAAGAGAAAAGTGATTCCGAGTCTGCGATCACTCGCAGATCAAGAGCGCGCAACGGCAAAAAAGGCCCGCGCATCGTGGCAGATGTTCACGATTATGGCAGAGTTTATTGAGGCGACCGAGTACCTCTCGGAGATTCGCCCGGCTGTCAGCATCTACGGTTCAGCGCGCCTGAAACCGAACTCGCCGTATTACAAACTCGCCACGCAAATCGCGCGCAAGCTGTCGGATGCGGGCTTCGCCGTGATCTCCGGCGGTGGCCCCGGCATCATGGAAGCCGCGAATAAAGGCGCGCATGCAGGCAAGGCGCCTTCGGTTGGCCTCAACATCGAGTTGCCGCACGAGCAATCGGGCAATCAGTGGCAAGACATCTCGCTGCGCTTTCGTCACTTCTTCACGCGCAAGGTCACGTTCGTCAAGAACTCCGACGCGGTGATCGTCATGCCCGGCGGTTTCGGCACGTTGGACGAACTCGCCGAAGTGCTCACGCTCATTCAAACCAAGAAGTCGCGCCACGTGCCGATCATTCTGGTGGGCGCCGAGTTCTGGGAAGGACTGCTTGCGTGGTTCAAGAATTCGCTGACGCCAATGGGTCTCATCAATCCGACCGACATCGACCTGATGCAGGTAATCGACGATCCGGACCAGGTGCTCGAAGCGGTGCTGAAGTTCTACGAAGATCGCGAAGGCGCCGAGCCGCAGCCGACCAAGTCGGAAGAAGACCGAATGTTCTATCTGTAACGTACGCACGCGCGAGCTTTAAACAAAACGGGCAGCCTTTGTGCTGCCCGTTTTGCGTTTGTGCTTCATGTTTAATGTTTAACAGCCTACGTCTGCGCCTGCACCTGCATTTGCATCTCGTCGGTCTGATCGCCTTGCGCCTGCAACCATTCGCAGAATTGTGCGACGAGCGGCGCATTCGCGACCTCCCTGCGTGCGACCCACCAATAGCCGCGCGCGTCGATCCGCGGTCCGGCGAGCGGCACGACGAGCCGGCCCGACGCGAGTTCGTCGGCGAGCAGCGGCAATGGGCCGAGCGCCACGCCGAGCCCATCCACCGCGGCCTGCAACGCCAGATAGAAGTGATCGAACGATTGCTTTTTGCGGCACTTGGCCGTCACGCCCGCCGCCGATAACCAGTTGCTCCACGCATCGGGCCGCGTGTCCGAATGCAGCAGCACATGCCGCGCGAGATCGTCCGCGATTCGGATCGGCGAGCGCTGCAGCAACGCGGGACTGCACACGGGCAGCTCGCTCTCGCCGAGAAAATGGCCGCTCACGCAGTTCGGCCAATGCGCGGGACCGCGCCGTACGGCGACGTCGAAACTGTCCAATGTCTCGACGGGCGCATTCGACGTTGCGAGCCGCAATTCGGCATTCGGCACCTTGCGCTGGAACTGGTGCAGACGCGGCAGCAGCCACTTCATCGCGAACGTGGGCAGCGCATTCACGCGCAGCACATGCACGACGCCGGTGTCGCGCAACTGGTCGGTGGCGTGCGCGATGCTGTCGAACGCGGCTTGCACCGTCGACAGATAGCGGCGGCCGTCGGCCGTCAGCCGCACACGCTTGCCGTGACGCTGGAACACCTGCACGCCGAGCCAGGACTCGAACGCGGCGACCTGCCGGCTGATTGCACCGTGAGTCACATGCAGCTCGTTCGCGGCGGCGCTGAAGCTTTCGTGACGCGCCGCAGCTTCAAAGGCGCGCAGCGCAGGGAAAGGAGGAAGATTGCGAGCCATGCTTGTGATTGTAGATCACAAGGCGCGGCCCAAAAATCGTTTTGTGGCGCGGCGGTTCGGCGCTAACCTTCTGAGCTTGAACTGGAAGCGAAGCGCCATGGACCACAACCTCACCTCACTCGATTCCGCCACGGGCCCGAAGCCCACCGTGCGGGAAATTTTTAGCGGCTTTCTCGGCCTGGGCCTGATCTCGTTCGGCGGCGCGTTGCCGCTCGCGCGCCGCGCGCTCGTCGAGCAACGCCGCTGGTTGAGCGCCGAAGACTTCACCGACCTGCTCGGCCTCTGCCAGTTCCTGCCAGGCGGCAATGTGATCAATCTTTCGGTCGCCGTCGGCATGCGCTTTCGCGGAATTGCGGGCGCGCTTGCTGGATTGCTTGGGTTGATCGCGGGGCCGTCGCTGGTCGTGATCGGTCTGGGCGTGCTGTACGAACGCACGCAAGACGACCCGCATGTGCGCCATCTGTTCGCGGGGCTTGCGGCTGCCGCGGCGGGCCTTCTAATTTCGATGGCGATAAAGATCGTGCTGCCGTTGCGCAATAAACCGATGGCCGCGCTGATCGCCGCGCTCGGCTTCATCGCGATTGCGATCATGCGGCTGCCGCTCTTGCCCACCATGCTGGTGCTGACGCCGCTCAGCATCTACGTCGCATCGAGGAACGCGCAATGAACGACACGCTGATTTCCCTCGCGATCATTTTCAGCCAGCTTTCGCTGCTCGCATTCGGCGGCGGGAACACCATTCTTCCGGAGATGCAGCGTCAGGTGGTCGAGGTGCATCACTGGATGCCGGCCAGCGAATTCAGCGCGCTGTTCGCGCTCGCGCAAGCCGCGCCGGGGCCGAACCTGATGATCGTCACGTTGATCGGATGGCACGTGGCCGGTTGGCCGGGCATGCTGGTCACGTCGATTGCGAAGTTCGGGCCGTCGTCGATCGTGACGATATTCGCGCTGCACGCGTGGGACCGTTTCAAGGACCGCCCGTGGCGGCGTTACGCGCAAGTCGGACTCGTGCCGGTGACGGCCGGCATCGTCGCGGCGAGCGCGGCGCTGATTGCGCAAGCGTCGGATTCGACGGCGATCGCATGGGCGATCACCGCGTTGACCGCGGCGGTCGCGTTGAAGACGCGCATTCATCCGCTGTGGCTGCTGGCCGCCGGGAGCTTGATCGGGCTTACGGGCTTCGGGCAGTAAGGCGGGTTGCGGTCGCGGTTGCAAACGCAGAAGCGCGCAGCGAAAACCACTGCGCGCTCCCGAAAACGCCGCGTTACTGAAACGCCACTTCCGCGAAACTGCGCAGCTTGCGGCTATGCAAACGATGCAGCCCGTTCTCGCGCAAAAGCTCCATCGCCTTCACGCCGATTTGCAGATGCTGATCGACCTGCGCGCGATAAAACTGGTCCGCCATGCCGGGCAGTTTGAGTTCACCGTGCAGCGGTTTATCGGACACGCATAGCAAGGTGCCGTAAGGCACACGGAAACGGAACCCGTTCGCGGCGATCGTCGCGCTCTCCATATCCAATGCAATCGCGCGGCTTTGCGACAGCCGTTGCACCGGCTCACGATGATCGCGCAACTCCCAATTACGGTTGTCCACACTCGCGACCGTGCCCGTGCGCATCACGCGCTTGAGTTCCACACCGTCGAGTTGCGTGACCTGCGCGACCGCGCGCTCGAGCGCGACCTGCACTTCGGCGAGCGCCGGAATCGGCACCCACAGCGGCAAATCGGCGTCGAGTACATGGTCTTCGCGCACATAACCGTGCGCGAGCACATAGTCGCCCAGACGCTGCGTATTGCGCAGACCCGCGCAGTGGCCAAGCATGATCCACGCATGCGGACGCAGCACGGCGATGTGATCGGTGATGGTCTTCGCGTTCGACGGCCCCACGCCGATGTTGATCATCGTGATGCCGCTGCCGTCCGCGCGCTTCAGGTGATACGCGGGCATCTGCGGCAGACGCGGCGGCGCCGTGCCTTCCTGCGCCTGCTCGCCGAGATTCTCGTTGTACATGACGACATCGCCCGGTTCGACGAACGACGTGTATTCGCTGCGATAGGCGCGCAGTTCCTCGTCGTCGGTATGGGCCATCATCGTGCGGCCCAGCTTGACGAACTCGTCGATATAAAACTGATAGTTCGTGTACAGCACGTAGTTCTGGCAATGCGTGGGCGAAGTCGCCGTGTAATGCTTCAGCCGATGCAGCGAGAAATCGACGCGCGCCGCCGTGAAGAGCGCGAGCGGATGCGGATCGCCAGCCAACGGCTCATACGTGCCGTTGACGATGCGGTCGTCGAGCAGCGCGAGGTCCGGTGTGTCGAACACGTCGCGCATCAGGAACAGACGCTCGCGATCGAGATCGCCCTCGAGGTGAATGCCTTCGGCGAACGCGAAGTGAATCGGAATCGGCTGATCGGATACGCCGACTTCGATCTTCACATGATGGTTCTTCGCCAGCAGCCGCAATTGCTCGCGATAGTAGTTGCCGAACAGATCCGGCCGCGTCACCGTGGTCTCGAACACGCCAGGCCCCGCGACGAACCCATACGAGCGGCGCGAATCGATATGCGTGTTCACTTCGGTGCAGACGCGCACGAACGGATAGCATGCGCGCACCCGCCGCTCGAACAGTTCGTTGCGGCGATAGCGCGCGAAGGCGTCGCGCAAAAAGGAGGTGTTCGCTTCGTAGATCGCCGACAGGCGGGTGACAGCTTCGGCAGCGTCGTCGAAGGATTCGGTCGGGAAGCTGTTCGCGGGAGTTTGCACCGCGCGTTGATTGGTATCGTTGTTCATCTTCGTTCGCCTCGATTGATGAGACGACATTACCACGGAACCCGTGATCGCCAAATGACCGCGCCGCTCGTCGACACACGCCGTCGCGGCGTTCGCGCAATCGCGGACGCGTCGCGCGAAAGCGGCGCAAAATAAGGGATCGCGCCCGTGGCAGAGGTCTGGATTTGCTAGAATCGGGGCACCCTTCCGGAGAATCACCATGAAGCCGCTCCTTCCCGTCGCCGTTGCACTGGCCCTTGCCTTTGGCAACGCCGCGATGGCTGCTCAGCCTGTCGACGCCACGCCGCCTCCGGGCGCGCCGCAGTCCGCCAACGAACGCGCCGGTCTGCCCGACCTTGACAAGATCAACCGGCCGGCCGCCGAGGTCAGCTCGAAGGTCGAGATCAACGTCCCGCGCACGCCGAGCTTTTACGAGCGCAGCGCGAACGGCACCGAAATCACCGAATACCGCGACAAGGGCAAGCCGGTCGAAATCAATGTGCATTCGAACCTCGGCACGCGCTATCAGATGAGCGCGCCGCTCGACACGTCGCCATCCGTGCGCGACAACGGTCGCGCGAGCACGCGCTTGCCGTCGGTGAATCTGAGGTACTGATGAATCGCGGGGCAGTGGCCTCGCCCCGCCTTGGCCAACGCGCGCGCGGTTATGGCGCCGCGAAGTTGACCGCCTGACCGCTTGTGCGGCTTCCGCTGCTTTAGCCGCTGTAACCGTTTCGATGCCGCTGTTGCCGTGAATCCCGCTGCCGTTTGCGGACCCGCTGTTCGCGCGTTCGCCACTGCCTTGACCACCGCACGTATGTTGCTGGCCGCACCGCGCCAGCCCGACCAACCTGATCCGACGTTCCCCGCATGGCTGTCTTCACCGCTGTCACCGAATCCCAACTTGCAGAATGGATGCGCCATTACGATCTCGGCGACGTCGTCGAATTTCGCGGCATCACATCCGGCATCGAGAACAGCAATTTTTTTCTGACGACGACGCGCGGCGAATACGTCCTCACCATTTTTGAAAAGCTCACGGCCGGGCAGTTGCCGTTCTATCTGAACCTGATGCGCCATCTGGCGGCGCACCGCGTACCCGTGCCGGACCCGATGCCGCGCGAGGACGGTTCGCTGTTCGGCATGCTGCACGGCAAGCCCGCGGCGATCGTGACGAAACTGGAAGGTGCGCCCGAGCTCGCGCCGGGCGTCGAACACTGCATCGAAGTCGGCCAGATGCTGGCGCGCATGCATCTCGCCGGGCGCGATTACAGCGGCTATCAGCCGAATCTGCGCAGCCTGCCGTGGTGGAAGGAAACCGTGCCGACCATCGTGCCGTTTCTCGAAGGCGAGCAGCGTGAACTGCTGTCGTCGGAACTCGCGTATCAGGAAGCGTTCTTCGCATCCGCCGATTACGCGGCGTTGCCCGAAGGCCCGTGCCACGCCGATCTGTTCCGCGACAACGCGATGTTCGCGCACGCCGCGCCCGACACCGGCCACGAAGTGCGGCTCGGCGGCTTCTTCGATTTTTACTTCGCCGGCTGCGACAAGTGGCTGTTCGACGTCGCGGTCACCGTCAACGACTGGTGCGTGGACCTCGCCACGGGCAAGCTCGATCACGCGCGTACCGAGGCGATGCTGCGCGCATATCAAACCGTGCGTCCTTTCACCGTCGAGGAAAACCGTCATTGGGGCGACATGCTGCGGGCGGGCGCGTACCGTTTCTGGGTGTCGCGCCTGTATGATTTTTATTTGCCGCGCGCGGCCGAGTTGCTCAAGCCGCACGACCCCTGCCATTTCGAGCGCATTCTGCGCGAGCGCCTGTCCGGCGTCGCACTTCCTGGCATCCATACCTCATGCAACTGATCGAAGTCCCCGCGAAAACCGGCTATGTGTGGTTCCGGCAAGGCATCTGGCTGTTCCGCAAGAATCCGCTCGCGTTCCTGACGCTCTTCTTCACCTATCTGCTGGTGATGACGCTCGTCGCGCAAATTCCGCTGATCGGCAGCGTTTTGCCGCTCGCGTTCATTCCCGGCGTCGCGGTCGGCTTCATGGCCGCGTGCCGCAACACGATCGCCGGCAAGCCGGTGTTCCCGACGATTCTCGCGGACGGTTTCCGTTCCTACGGCTCGGTAGTCGCGCGCCGGCTGATCGTGCTCGGCGTGTTCTATGTGATCGCGATGGCGCTGGTGCTGGCGGGCTCGGCGCTCGCCGACGGCGGCATGCTGCTCAAGGTGATGCTCGGCGCGGCCGGCGCAATGGACCCCGAGGCGATGGCCAACAGCAATATGCCGCTTGCCGTGGTCACGGCCTTCGCGTTCTACATTCCGGTAGCCATGCTTTTCTGGTTCTCGCCGATTCTTGCTGCCTGGCATGACGTGCCGCCCATCAAGGCGATGTTCTTCAGCCTCGTCAGTTGCTGGCGCAACCGCGGCGCGTTTGTCGTGTTCGGCGCGCTGTGGTTCGCGGTGGCGACAACCGTATCGCTCGGCTTGTCAGTGCTGATGCAGGCGCTCGGCGCCGGCGACTTCGCGTTCGCCGTGCTCATGCCGGCCACGATGATCGTCACGACCATGCTGTATTGCTCGTTCTACGCGACATATCGCGGCTGCTACGGCGTACAGGCGCCGCAGACGCCCGATCTGCCGAGCACACCGGCGACCTGAGGGCGCCGCGCGTCCGTCGTGAACGACACTTTCGACACCGCGCTGGTCTGGTTCCGCCGCGACCTGCGCACCACCGACCACGCCGCGCTGTACCACGCGCTCAAACACTGCGAGCGCGTCTGGTGCGTGTTCGTGTTCGATACGACGATCCTGCAACCGCTCGTCGACACATGGCAGGCCCGCCATGCGGGTGCGCCGGCGCAAGACCGGCGCGTCGAGTTCATTCTTGCGTCGCTGCGCGAACTGGACGACGCGCTGCGCGCGCAAGGCGGCGGTCTCATCGTGTTATACGGCGATCCGGCGGATCTCGTGCCGAAACTGGCCGACAAGCTTCGCGTCGACGCGGTGTTTGCGAACCACGACTACGAACCCGCCGCAATCGAGCGAGACGAGACCGTGCGCGAGCGGCTCGCCGAAGCGGGCCGCGCGTGCCTGACGTTCAAGGACCAGGTGATCTTCGAGCGCACGGAATTGCTGACCGGCCAGAACAAGCCGTTCACGGTGTTCACGCCATACAAAAATGCCTGGCTCAAGCAGTTGACGAGCTTCTATCTGAAGCCCTACCCGGTCGAAACTTACGCGAATCGTCTCGCCGCGCTGCCGCCGGGGCTGAACCGACAGTTACCGACGCTCGAACAACTCGGCTTCGCGCCGGGCAACCTCGCGGAACTGGACTTGCCTACGGGCATGAGCGGCGCACAGCGTCTGCTTGACGACTTCGTGACGCGAATCGCCAGCTACGCCGAGCGGCGCGATTTTCCGGCGGCCAGGGGGCCGAGCTACTTGTCGGTGCATCTGCGCTTCGGCACGGTGTCGATCCGCACGCTCGCGCGACTCGCTCACGAGATATCGCTGCAGCCGGATGGCCTGGGAGCGGCGACGTGGTTGTCGGAACTCATCTGGCGGGATTTTTACTTCATGATCCTGTCGCATCACCCGAGGCTCGCGGGCGGCGCATCGTTCAAGCAGGAATATGACGGGCTGCGCTGGGAGCAAGGCCCGGCAGCGGATGCTGCGTTCGCCGCATGGTGCGAAGGCCGCACGGGCTACCCGCTGATCGACGCGGCGATGCTGCAACTGAACCGCACCGGCTACATGCACAATCGCCT
Organism: Paraburkholderia sp. RL17-368-BIF-A; assembly: GCF_046054045.1. Lineage (NCBI taxonomy): Bacteria > Pseudomonadati > Pseudomonadota > Betaproteobacteria > Burkholderiales > Burkholderiaceae > Paraburkholderia > Paraburkholderia sp. RL17-368-BIF-A. The sequence goes on along the minus strand of NZ_JARESN010000022.1, from coordinate 86,834 downwards.
GCGCATGGTGACGGCGAGTTTTCTGGTCAAGGATCTGGGTATCGACTGGCGGCGCGGCGAACGCTATTTCGCCGACCAATTGAACGACTACGACTTCGCAGCGAATAACGGCGGCTGGCAGTGGGCGGCGTCGACGGGATGCGATGCTCAGCCCTATTTCCGCATCTTCAATCCGATTACGCAGTCGGAGAAATTCGATGCCGACGGGCGGTTCATCAAGCGCTATTTGCCGCAACTCGCGAAGTTGCCGGCCAAATGGGTTCATGCGCCGTGGTTGGCTGGCGCGCAAAAACTGGCGGCGTTCGGCGTGGTGCTGGGCGAAGACTACCCGCAGCCGATCGTGGATCACGCGCAAGCAAGGGCGCGGACGTTGGCCCGATTCGGCAAGTGAGCACACGCTCACGTGAAACTAACGATGCAGCCGGAGGATGGCTCGCTTCGGCTTAATTGAGTTCGAAAGCTCAAAAGCTTGAGAGCTCGGGGGCAAAAAGCAAAGTCGCTCAAGCCCCGCACCGGCGTCCTTCACTACCGCCGATGCTTCAACTGACGCGCAGCTTAGTGCTGGCTCATCCACGACGGCTGACGGAAGTTCGCTTCGCGATCCAGCTTGCGCATGCGGAATTCCAGGTCGTACAGGTCAGTGGCTTCGGCGAGGAACGCGTCAGCGCGTTCTTTGGCGAGTTGTTCGGGCGACTTCGTCAGAAACAGGAACAGGCGGCTAAGCAGGTACATGGTGAACCTCGGCAATGAGTGTTGGCGTTCGCTTGGTGTTAACGCCTAGGGGATAACCCGTATTATAGGGAAAACCCTAGGCGCGCGCCAGCATTCATTTTCGAAGTGTTGCTCGGATGTCACCGGGCCTGAGCAGAGGCCTCGTCGGCGGTGCTTTCAACAACGCCCGCGCCCACTCGCCGTTGATGCTTGAAGAACTCCCACACCATTGCGCTCGCGTCCGGACCCTTGGACGAATGGAACGGCACGGCGTCGTCGCCGCCGGCCCACGCGTGCGCGAGTCCCTGCACGCGGCACATGCGCACCACGCGCCGGCCGCTGCGGAAATAGTCGCGAATCGTCACGCCGCCTTTGCGCTCTTCGCGCAATTCGCCGGCTTTGCGCGCGCCCTTCGGATCGACCATCCGGTTCAGCCGCAGAAACTGCGTCGCGAGCTGGTCGGCGTTGACCGCCGCAACGACATGGTCGGCGTCGCCGTGAAGGATGATCGCCGGCATGCCCGGATAATTGGTGACGTCGGCCACTTCGTCGGCGAGTTCGACGGGATCGCGCCGTGCGCCGCGCCGCATCACGTCCATCGCTGTGATGCCCGAGCGGGCTTCGCCGAAAGCGGGGCCCGAATGCAGCGCGACCGCGGCGAAGCGCTCGGGATAACGCAGCGCGAGCAACGCCGTCAGCCCGGCGCCGGCGGAAATGCCGGCGACATATACGCGCTCGCTGTCAAAGCCGTGCTGCACGATCAACGAATCGACGAGCGACGCCACTGCGCGCGCCTCCGCGCCGCCCGCGTTCTCGCCCGCGTCGTACCAGTGCCAGCAACGGTGCGAGTGCGCGTGCTTCGATTGCTCGGGATAAACGACGGCAAAGCCGTAGCGATCCGCCAGCACGTTCATCCGTGTGCCTTGCGCGAATTCGTCGATGGACTGGGTGCAGCCGTGCAGCATCACGACGAGCGGCATGCTCTCCAACGCATGGCCCGACGGCACGTACAGGCCATATTGGAGATGGTTGACGAGCCGTCCCGGCGCCGCGGGCGCCGAATGAAACGAACGCGTCCACGCACCGCTCGCCCACGCTGCCGCGCGCGGACGCACCCGCGATTCGCGCGCGGCAGCGTGCGGCGTCTCGCGTTTGGCGGGAGTACGGAGCGCGGCGGACTTGAGCGGACGAACTTTCGTCGACGGCTTGCTGGACGCCGGCCGGGCCGGGCGCGTCGTGGTGCGCTTGGTGGTCTTGTGGGCGTGCTCGCTCTGAATCGCCAGCAGGCGCTTAAGACCGCCGAGCCAGATCTTCGATAGACTTTTTGCCATCGGCGCAAAAACCTCGCAAAAAGGGGCAGGACTGCCGGGTGAAACCGGCTTCTTGTGCAATGCACAATAACATCAATCGAGCAGCGATGCAGAACGCGTCACGCGAATTCGCCGCCCCGTTTTTTTGCGATGAACCCGTGCGGTGACGACGCGCGCGCAGCGCTGCCGGCCCCTGTTGGCCACCTAACGTCCCGAACAAAAAGGCTTTTTGTACGGCGCGAGCCGTCGATGGCCGCCGTCTATACTGGCGGTTGTCCCGCGCGTCGTCGGTTTGCCCGGTTCGCGCGTTGCAGTCTGATATGAACGATTCTATGCGGCCCTGATCGCCTTTTCCGATGCCTGAATTGCCTGACTATCTGTGGTACTCCATCACCAGCCTGGGCGGTGCCGGCATGACGCTGCCGCTCGCGTTCGCCATCGCGCTGTGGCTCGCGGTCGGCTATACGTGGCGCATGGCGGCGGGCTGGCTGGTGCTGCTCGGCGCGGCGATCGGCGTCGTGACCGTCACGAAGCTGGCGTTCCTCGGTTGGGGCGTCGGCGTGCGCGAGCTGGATTTCACGGGCGTCAGCGGCCACGCGATGCTGTCCACGGCGGTCTATCCCGTCGCGCTGTTCCTGATGCTGCTGTGGACGCGTCCGCCGGTTCGCGTGCTCGGCGTTCTGCTCGGACTCGCCGCAGGCATGGCCGTGGGCGTGTCGCGCGTCGTCCTGAGCGCGCACTCGCCTTCGGAAGCGATCACCGGCTGTCTCGTCGGCGCCGTTGCCGCGCTGCTTTTCGTGCGGATGGCATGGAAGGCCCAGCCCGAGCGCCTTTCGGCGGTTCCGGTCGCGGTCAGCCTGATGGTGCTGGCGGTGCTGATGCACGGCGTGCACGTGCCGACGCAGCGCTGGGTGACGCACATCGCGCTGAAAGTGTCGGGGCATGACCGGCCTTTCATCCGCGCAAAATGGAAGGCCGTGCGCGATGTCCAGCCGGGCGCCGCGCCTGTCTCGCAGACGCGCGGCACGCTCGCGCTCATCAGTTCTTCCCACGTTTAAACGCGTTTCCGGTCCGGCTCGCTGCTGTATTTGACCGGCCGAATGTCGGTCATGCCAGCGCTATAACCTCGTCTATATTACGATAAGCGTTTTAACCACCGCTCCGGCACACGCCCGAGCCTCACACGTTCATGACGCCTTCCCGCCGCCTGCTGAAACAAGCGCTGTTTGTCGCCAGCGCGTTTTCCGTTGCCTTGAGCGCCAACGCACGCGCCGATGAGTTGATCGTCTCGGCCGCCGCGAGTCTGACCAACGCATTCAAGGCCGTCAGCGACGCCTTCGAAAAGCAGCACGCCGGCACCAAAGTGCTGCTCAACTTCGGCGCGTCCGACGTGTTGATGCAGCAAATCGCCAAAGGCGCGCCCGCCGACGTGTTCGCCTCGGCCGATCAGAAGGCGATGGACAAGGCCGCCGCCGCAAAAGTCATCGTGCCGGCCACGCGCAAGGATTTCGCGGCCAACTCGCTGGTGCTGATCGTGCCGGCGGACAGCCGTTTTGCGCCGTCGAGCCTGAACGAACTGGCATCGTCGAACGTGAAACGGATCGCGTATGGCGATCCGGCGTCCGTGCCGGTGGGCCGCTACACGCAAGGCGCGCTGCAAGCTGCGGGCGTGTGGGACGCGGTCAGCGCCAAAGCCGTGCTGGCGGCGAACGTGCGTCAAAGTCTCGACTACGTGTCGCGCGGCGAAGTGGACGCCGGTTTCGTGTTCGGCACCGACGCCGCGATCGTGCCGGGCAAGGTAAAAGTCGCGCTGAGCGTGCCGACGCAAACGCCGATTACCTATCCGATCGCGCAAGTGGAAGGCAGCCGTCACGCCGCGGATGCGCAGGCTTTCGTCGACTTCGTGTTGTCGCCGGCGGGCCAGGCGGTGCTGGCGAAGTACGGCTTCAAGCCCGCTCACTGACCGGCCATCACCGCCCATCCACTTACGCCCACAGGAACCGCAAGTCATGCAACAAGCCTGGATTCCGCTGATGCTGTCACTCAAAGTGGCGGGCTGGGCGACCGCGCTGAATCTCGTGTTCGGCGTCGCGGCGGGTTTCGGCTTGTCGCGCTGGCGCTCGGGCGCGCGCGACATCGTGGATTCGTTGCTGACACTGCCGCTCGTGATGCCGCCGACCGTGCTCGGCTACTACCTGCTGGTTCTGCTCGGGCGGCGCGGCGTGTTCGGCGCGTGGCTCGACCGCTTCGACATTCAACTGGTCTTCACCTGGCAAGGCGCGGTGATCGCGTCGACGGTGGTCGCCTTCCCGCTCGTGCTCAAGTCCGCGCGCGCCGCATTCGAAGCCGTCGATCCGCAACTCGAGCGCGCCGCGCGCACGCTCGGCGTCAGCGAAACGGCGGTGTTCTTTCGCGTGAGCCTGCCGCTTGCCGCGCGCGGCATTCTCGCGGGCGGCTTGCTGGCGTTCGCGCGGGCGCTCGGCGAATTCGGCGCCACGCTGATGATCGCGGGCAATTTGCCGGGGCGCACGCAGACGCTTTCGGTCGCGGTCTACTCAGCCGTGCAAGCCGGCGACGACAGCACCGCGAATTTCCTCGTGGTCGTGACTTCGGTGACGTGCGTCGTCATTTTGCTGCTCGCCGGCCGCCTCGTGCCGCAACGCACGCTTCTGGTTTCCCGCTGATATGCCGCTAACGGTCGACATCCGCAAGACTTTCGAGAGCGCCGAGCGCCGCTTCACGCTCGACGTCGCCTTTACCGCGACCACGCAGCGGGTGGTGCTGTTCGGCCCGTCGGGCGCGGGCAAGAGCCTGACGCTGCAGGCGATCGCCGGCCTGCTGCGTCCCGACGAAGGCACGATCACGCTGCATGGCAAAGCGCTGTTCGACAGCGCGCGCGAAATCGATCTGAAGCCGCAAGCGCGCCAGGTCGCGTATCTCTTTCAGGACTACGCGCTGTTTCCGCATCTGAACGTGCGTCAGAACATCGGCTTCGGCTTGCAGCGCGGCTGGTTCAATCCGCGCGCGCGCAACAGCTCCGCGCAAGTCGATTACTGGCTCGATGCATTGGAGTTGCGCAGCGTCGGCGGCCACTATCCGGCGCAGCTTTCCGGCGGACAAAAGCAGCGTGTCGCACTGGCGCGGGCGCTGGTGGCAAACCCGCAACTGCTATTGCTGGACGAGCCGTTTTCCGCGCTGGACAGCCATTTGCGCCAGCGCATGCGCCAGGAATTATCGGAGTTGCAAACGCGGCTCGACATTCCGATGGTGTTGATCACGCACGATCCCGACGACGTCGCCGCGTTCGGCGATCAGGTCGTGCAGATCAGCGACGGCCGCGTCCGCGAACACCAGGCATTCAGCGGCTACGTGCGCAGCGAGACGTGAGCATGACCTGAGCGCGCACTTTCGTCGCGCGTTTCACCGCTTCAGTCCGCTTCATTCCTTTACGCCGAGTATCACGCTCGATGCCTTGAAGGCCGCGACCGCGCTCGCGCCCTCCACGAGACCGAGCGCCTCGGCACTCTGGTTCGTGACGACGGCGGTAATGACCGCGCCGCCTTCGAGCACTAGCGACACTTCCGCATTGACCGCGCCGCGCTTCACGCTTTGCACGCTGCCGCGCAACTGATTGCGCGCCGACAGTTTCAGCGGCGCGCCGCTTTCATCGTCGACGAGCAGCACGACCCACGACGCCTTGATCAGCGCGAACGCCGCCGCGCCGACCGTGAGGCCAAGCGCCTCGGTGCTTTCGTGCGTGAGAACCGCGACGATCGTGTGGCCGCCGGGCAGCGTCAGCGAGATTTCGTCGTTGATGGAGCCGCGCGTGATCTGCGACACCGTGCCATAGAGCTGATTGCGCGCGCTCGTCTTGACGCCGATGCGGCCGATCAGATCCCAGTCCGTCGCAAAGCCTTCGATGGCCGCGCCCGCGCGCTCCAGAAAGCGCCGATGCTCGCGCTCCACTGCGCGAAACGTCTCGATGAGCTTGACCGCGCGCGGCGTCAGCGTCGTGCCGCCGCCGCCCTTGCCGCCGGTGAGCCGCATGACGAGCGGCTCGCCAGCGAGATTGTTCATGGCGTCGACGGCATCCCACGCGCCCTTGTAGCTCATGCCAACGGCTTTCGCGGCGCTGGTGATGGAGCCCGTTTCGCCGATCGCCGCGAGCAGCGCGATTCGCGACGCGCCGCCGAGCGTGTTCGCGCCCGCCTGGAACCAGACGGAGCCGCCGAGTTCCAGCGGCTCGTGGGACGAATCGTTGCGGTCGGATGCCATAGCGCGGGCGGTCGGGAATGAGCGGTCGGGAATGAGGAAAGGCAGCGGATCATTATAGCGACCGGCCTTCCGGCCACCGCTCACAGCGCGTAGTGCGCAATCCCGTTGCCGAACGACCAGTTCTCCTTGAGCACTTCCACGAGACTGATCAGCACGTCTTCGCGCCGCAGTCCCGGCGACTCGTGCAGTTCGTCGACCAGGCGCTGATAGAGCGCCTTCTTCTGCTCGAGCGTGCGGGTGTTGCTCACGGTGAGCTGAATCATCACGAGATCGTCCGTTCGCTGGACGTTCAGATACTGATTGTCATAGACAAAGTTCGCGGCGTCGTGCTCGCTAATGAGCATGAAGATGTCGTCTTTCGGCACGTTGAACGTGGCGACGAGCGCGCGCTGGATGCTGTCCGTGAGCGCCTTCCGGTATTCGACGGGTTTGCCGGCGCGCAAAGCGATGCGGGTGAAAGGCATGACGTTCTCCTTCGAGGTGGTGAATACATGCACACAGCGTAGGCGCGCTCAGCCATAATAAACAGACATCTTTCGCTATTTCATCTATGTTGGATTGAAATGAAGGTCCTCGATCTGGACGCCGTTCGCGCGTTCGTGCTCGTCGCCGACCTGTGCAGTTTCACGCGCGCCGCCGACGCGCTCGGCACCACGCAATCCGCCGTCAGCCTCAAGCTGAAGCGGCTGGAAGCGCATCTGGGCAAGCAGTTGCTGGAGCGCACGCCGCGCGTCGTACGGCTTTCCGTCGACGGCAAGGCGTTTCTCGGCGCCGCGCGCGAACTGCTGGGCGCGCATGAGCGGGCGCTGGGGTCGCTGTCGGTGGAGCGTCGGCGGCTGGCGCTCGGGTTGAGCGAACACGTCGCGGGGCCCGATCTGCCGCAATTGCTCGCGCGGCTGAACGCACACGATCCGGCGCTGGTGGTGGAACTGCACCTCGGCACGTCCGCCGCGCTGCTGGCCCAGTTCGACGAGCGCCGGCTGGACGCGGTCATCGTCCGTTATGGCGCCGACGAGCCGCCGCGCGACGACGCACAGGTGCTGTTCAGCGAACCGGTCTGCTGGCTCGCGACGCCGGCATGGCTGCCGCGCGTCGGCGAGCCGTTGCCGCTGGCGCTGTTGAGCGCGCCGTGCAATGTGCGCGACGTGGCGCTGCGGACGCTGACGGAGGCGTCGGTGGCATGGCAGGAGGTGTTTGTCGGCGGTGGCGTCGCGGCTGTCGGCGCGGCCGTTGCAGCCGGGCTCGCGGTGTCGCCGCTGGCGAGAAGAGTTGCGCCGCGCGGTTTAGTCGATGTCGGTACGCGGCTCGGCTTGCCGTCGTTGCCGGAATCGCGCGTGACGCTGCACTCGCGCGTGAAGGACGCGCGTTTGAGGGAAACGCTGCGGCTGGTGACGAGCGGGCTGGCGGGCGGTTGAGCGCGCGCCGGCTCGGCCGTTCAGTGCAAGATCGGCGGAAGGGAGCCGCTGCGGGCTGTCGCAGGATTGGCGACTGCGTCTAACTGATCGGCGGAAGTGTTAGCGGCGAGCGCCGGCGTCTTGTGGTCCGCTGGCGCCGGGCGGGCAGCCGCGCCTTTCGCTGTGCCGGCAACCTTCACTACACCGCCATGCGCGCTCTGACCTTGCGCGATGTTTGCGTGAATGGCCTTCGCGTGAACGGACTTCGTCTGAACGACTTGGGCCGGGCGTTTGGCGGCATCCGCGACGCCCGCGCTCTTCGGCTTTGCCCTGCCGCTCGCGAGGCCGGAAGCTTTATTAGCGCCCGCGCTTGCCACATGCTTTACGTCTGTCTTCGACTTAGCGGCCCCCGCAGACGCCACATGCTTCGCAGCACTCTTCGCCCGCCCCTTCGCCGCCCCATGCTTCCCGTGCGCCGCGGCCTCAGGCGGATTCCACACTTCGGTATAACCGCTCGCCATTGCCGCGCCGGACGCGCACCACACCGCAACCGCCGTTGCTACTGCACGAAACCTCATCTCCTGAACTCCTGAATTCTTTGCTTTACGACGAGCCGGGATTATATTCCCTTGCAAAAATCCCGAAATGGACTAGCATAGGAAATAAGTACATATAAGGACTTACCCGCTCATGGCACATGCCGCCCGCGCCGCCCAAGCTGAAGCGCCGATTCGTCGGCCGCTTTCGGAACCCTCGTTTGCAGAAATGTCCGCAGCGGGATTGCGCGCGTTCTTCAACATCGCACGAGACTGGGATCTGAGCGCGGACGAGCAGATCGTGCTGCTCGGCTCGCCGGGCCGCTCGACTTTCTTCAAATGGAAGCAGGCGCCCGAAACGGCGCGGCTAGGCCGCGACACGCTGGAACGTCTGTCGCTGCTGCTAGGCATCTACAAGGCGCTGCAAATTCTCTTGCCGCAACCCAGCGCCGCGGACAACTGGGTCAAGCGTCCCAACAGCGCGCCGCCGTTCGGCGGCCGCCGCGCGCTGGATCGCATGCTGGCCGGCAACATTAGCGACCTCGTCGCCGTGCGCCAGTATCTCGACGCAATGCGAGGCGGCTGGGCGTGACACAACCGCATTGGCAGGACCGCTGGCGCAGCGCGCCACTGGATTGGTCGCCCGCGTATCGCGTGATTCCCACGCGCTTTCCGGCCGTCAATCTGTTCGACCGGGTTGCATCGGCGGAAGATTTCGACGCGCTCTACGCGCTCGAAGCCATGACCAACGACCGCCTGCGCACCGAAATCGGCGAACTCGATCTCGTGCCGCACGAAGAACGCCGCTTCGGGCCGGGTTATGGACCGATCATGGCCGCGCTCACGCATCTCAATCCGCTCGGCAGCCGTTTTTCCGACGGCACGTACGGCGTGTTCTATTGCGCCCGCTCGCGCGCGACCGCCATCGCCGAAACGCGTTATCACACGGGAAAATTCCTGGAAGCCACCGCCGAGCCGCCCATGCGCCAGCAGATGCGTCTCTATACCGTGGCGGCGCAAGGCGAAGTGGTCGATCTGCGCGGCGATCCGAAGCTGGACCTCGCGGTGCTGTCGCCGGACGACTATCTCGCCGGCCAGTCGCTCGGACGTGCGGTGCGCGAAGCGGGAGCGCCGGGCATCGCGTATCCGTCGGTGCGCGACCCCGAAGGCGAATGCCTCGCCGCGTTCAGAACGACGCTGCTGCGCGATTGCCATCACGCGGCGTACCTGGAATACAACTGGAACGGCAGCAGCGTGGATATGGTGTTCGAACTCAGCCAGGTCGGCTGACACGCGTCGAGCAACGCGCGATCAGGGCAGCGCCAACGCCGCCGCGCCTTCCGCGCGCGCTTCTTCGACGGAAATGGACCAGCGCCGCAGCGCCCTCGGCTCGACCAAAGTCAGCCTGCCGCCAGGCCCAAACGCGCCGGTATCGACGAACACCTGCGAGCCGATCTGCTTGATGTCGCGCATCGGCGTATGGCCGCAGTAAGTGAGCGACAAACCGCGTTGCCGTTGCGGATCGCCGTTGCCCATCGCGAGTTCGCGTCCCCACAGCATTTGCTGGCGCGTGTCGGAAGAGAAATTGCCGGCGTCGAGTTCGGCGTCGGTGCCGAAAAATTCGGCGTGCAGAACATTGAAGCGCTCCGGCCCGCTGCCCACCACGCGCGCGAGCGGCAGCGTGCGCAGCCGCTCCGCGTAGCGGCGCAAACTTTCGTCGGGCAGGTTGGCGGCCCATGCGCCGCCTATGCCGTACCACCACTGACGCCGCAAGCGGCCATCGGCGACGGCGCACAGCGCGTCTTCGTGATTGCCGAGCACGGCGAAGAACCACGGCTTGTCGAGCAGCGCGAGCGCCTGCTCCGAATGCTCGCCGCGATCCACGAGATCGCCGACTGAAAAGAGCCGGTCGCACGCCGGGTCGAACGAAACCAGGCGCAGCAGATAGCGCAATGCATCGACACAACCGTGCAAGTCGCCGACGACGAAGTCGCGGCCGCTCCGGTTGGCCGGGTGGTGCTGAACAGAGATGTCGAGTACGGAAGCCATAAGCCCATGATAATGCGCAATGTCCGACGCGTATGCGCGCTGCCTCTCGTAGCGCGGCAATCGAAAGCGCAAAGTTGACACAAAATCACGCGAAAACGACAGGTTCCGGGCAGATTTTGCCGGAAAATGGCCGACTTGAAGGCGCGTCCTTGCTGGCTTCGCAAACTGCCAACTGGCTATGCGCATTGGCCGATAAACGCCGATTCGACGCCCATGCGCGGCTAAAGTTGCGGGAAGCGCCACGCGTAGGCTCGGCCTGCAATGCGCTTTCGATTGAAAGCGGCCCGCAAGGCCGTTACGGAACACTACGGGCGCATCAACAGACCCCGCGCCACTTCAGCGCCACTTCAGCGCCTCGCTCGCCATTCCATGTTCACAAAATATTATCCGCAAACACTTCGCAACCGCCCACGCATGCTGATCGCCCTCGCGTTCGGCGTCGCGGCTGCCGTGCTGATCCCCGCGCACATACGCCCGATGGCGCGCGTCCTCGTCGGCTGGGACATTACCGTGTGGAGTTACCTCGTGCTGATCTGGGCGCACATGGTCCGCGCCGACGAAGGCAACGTGCGCGATTCCGCGCGCCGCGACGATGAGAACGCAGGCGTCGTGCTGTTCGTGATCTGCGCCGCCACCGTCGCCAGCATTGCCGCGATCGTGCTCGAGCTTGCGTCGGCGAAAGGCACGGCGGGCGCGTCGACGGTATGGCACTACACGCTGACCGGACTCACGATGATCGGCGCGTGGTTCATGATTCCCACCATCTTCACGCTGCACTATGCGCGGCTCTATTACGACACCGACGTGCCCGAGACGCCGCTCCTGTTTCCCGACCGCTCGCTCACGCCCGACTATTGGGACTTCCTGTACTTCTCGTTCACGATCGCGGTCGCTTCGCAGACGTCGGACGTGGTGCTGCGCTCACGCACCATTCGCCGCGCGGCGCTCGCGCAATCCATCCTGTCGTTCTATTTCAACGTTGCCGTGCTCGGCTTGTGCGTGAACATCGCAGCGGGCTTGCTCGGCTCGTGACCTGCTCCGCTGGGCGCGCGCATCGCCGCCCGGCAACCTCTCCTTTTCCGCTCCGCTGAATTCCGCGCAGACGAGTCCCGTGTAAAACGCGGACGATTGCAGCGCCTTTTACACGCGCCCGCCCTCTGCGGCAGCGTCGGGCCGCAAGCCCCGGAGCAAGCGTCCCCATAAGGGCACCCGCACCCCTTCATCGCGCGCCGGCCGAGTTCACTGGCACAGGCCTTGCTGACTTCCGCAGACGTTCTGGCCGGCTCGCGTCGCGACGCCTGGCGGCGAGGCACCCGTAACTGGCCAGCGGCGTGACGATCTTTGCACTACATTGACCAAGTACGCGCCGACAGTTCACGAATCGCGCGGCCGCCGGCTCTGGAAGCCCAATGAGCGCTGTGATCGCATGCCAACTGCATCCACACCGCAGCAGGACAAATCTGGAAACGACCGATGGAACCTCCAAAAGGGTACGCGCCGCGGATCTATTTTTTTCATTCACTTCTTGTTGGGCCGCTTGACGCGTGGCCGGCGCAGTTCGCCCACGCGGCCGCGCTCGGCTTCGATCATGCGCTGGTCGGCAGTCTGTTCGAGCCGGGCCGGGCGAGTCATGGCCAGGTGGTCGGCAATCATGCGCGCCTGCATCCGGTGTTCGAAGCCGGGCAGTCCGCCACGGACGCTATCCGCACGCTCGCGGACGCCGCGCACCAGCATGGCCTGACATTGCTGGTGGATCTCGTGATCGATCGCGTGGCCGCTGATGGCGCGCTTTACGCCGAGCATCACGACTGGTTCCATCCACTCGAGACCGAAGAGGCGCGCCTCGATCCGCGCCACGTGCATCGCGAGGACAACGTCGCGTACGCCAACTTCGGCGATGCCGGCACGCGCGCCGCGCTCGTCTCATGGTGGACGCAGCAGTTGCTCGCGCTCGCCGATGCGGGTATCGGCGGCTTTCGCTTCGACTCGCCGCATCGCGTTCCCGCCGACGTGTGGCGGCAGTTGCGCGATGCCGTGCGCGCCGCGCATCCCGACGTGCGCTTTCTCGCCGCGACGCCCGGCCTCTCCCGCAGCGACCTTCCCGCGCTCGAAGGCGCCGGCTTCGACAGTGTGTTCTCGTCGCTGCGCTGGTGGGACTATCGCGAGAGCTGGATGGCCGACGAATACGCGGCGCTCGCGCGCATCGGCGGACCCATTGCTTTTCCGGAAGCGCCTTACGGTACGAGGCTCGCCGCCGAGCTGAGCGATCCGCACGATTCGGGCATCGTCGAACGGGCTTATCGGCGCGCGCTTTTCACGTCCGCGTCAATCGGCGCTGGCTGGATGATGCCGATGGGTTTCGAATACGGCGTAAGCGAACCGATGTCGCAAACGCGCGGCGACGCGTCGCAATTCGCGCTCGCTTGCCAGTCGAAACGATTCGACCTCTCGCAACAGATCTCGCGCGCGAACGAACTCGCACGCACGGCCGGCGCGCTGCACGCGAACGGCGAGTTGCGTCCGTTGAGCGGACCGGGCGCGCCCGCCGCCGTGCTGCTGCGCGCGGATCGACCCGACGTGCGCGATGCCGGGGAAGCGGTCCTGATCGCGATCAATCCCGAACTCGGCGCGCCGGTTCGTGTCGACCCGGCGCGCTTTCTCGCCGGCGTGCCCGGCAATTTCACGCGCTTCATTCCGCTCGATGCGCCGGGCCACGCGTCGCCCACGACATTGACGCCGTTCACGCTGGCGCCCGGCGCGGTGCGGCTCTTTCAGGCCGTGACGGAAAAACCGATCTGTCTCGCGCCGCCCATCGACAAGGCGAACAGCAAGCGCAGCGGCCGCAAGACCGTGCTCGAAGCACTCAACGCGCCGCGCGTGGCGATCGAAAGCGTGATGCCTTCCGTCGACAACGGCCGCTTTCCCGCGAAGCGCAGCGTCGGCGAGCGTGCCGAGATCAGCGCCGCGATTTTCGCCGAAGGCCACGACAAGATTGCCGCCGCGGTGCTGTGGCGCGCCGCCGACGAAAACACATGGCACGAAGTGCTGATGACTCCCGCGCAACCCGCGGGCCTCGACATCTGGAAGGCGCGCATTCCACTCGAACGCATGGGCCGTCATGAATTCACGGTGATTGCGTGGCGCGACGACTTCGCTTCGCTCGTCGAACATGTCGAGAAGAAATTGAAGGCGGGGCAAACGGTCGAAACCGAACTCGACGAAGCCGCGCATCTGTTCGCGCTCGTGCTCGCCGAAGTGGAAACGGCCGAAGGCGCGGACAGGCAACCGCTCGAACACATCGTCAAGGACTTCACGAAGGCCGACGACGAGACGAAGCTCAAGCTGCTGCTCGATCCGGCCACCGCGAAGGCGATGACCGCCGCGCGGCATCGCCCGTTCCTGAGCCGCGATCCGGTGACCTACAAGATCGACGCCGAACGCACGGCCGCGCGCTTTGCAAGCTGGTACGAGATCTTCCCTCGTTCGATGAGCGACGACGAAGCGCGCCACGGCACCTTCTCCGATGTCACCAAGAAGCTGCCGCGCATTCGCGACATGGGCTTTGACGTTTTGTACTTTCCGCCGATTCATCCAATCGGCGTGACCAATCGCAAGGGCCGCAACAACACGCTGAACGCGCAGCCGGGCGACGTGGGCAGTCCGTATGCAATCGGCGCCGCGGAAGGCGGCCATACCGCCGTGCATCCGCAGCTCGGCACGCTCGACGACTTCAAGGCGATGCTCGCGGCCGCGCACGCGCACGGACTCGAAATCGCGCTGGATTTCGCGATTCAGTGCTCGCCGGATCATCCGTGGCTGAAGGAGCATCCGACATGGTTCGCGTGGCGTCCCGACGGCACGCTGCGTTACGCGGAAAATCCGCCGAAGAAGTATCAGGACATCGTCAATCCCGACTTCTATGCACACGACGCTAAGCCCGACTTGTGGCTCGCATTGCGCGACGTGATCCTGTTCTGGATCGAAGCGGGCGTGCATATTTTCCGCGTGGACAATCCGCACACGAAGCCGTTGCCGTTCTGGGAGTGGATGATCAACGACGTGCGTTCGCGCTATCCCGACACGATCTTCCTCGCCGAAGCATTCACACGGCCGCGCATGATGAACCGGCTCGGCAAGATCGGCTTCTCGCAGTCGTACACGTACTTCACGTGGCGCGAGTCGAAGCGCGATTTCATCGAGTATCTGACGGAGCTCACGCAAACCGGCGCGCGCGATTTCTATCGGCCGAACTTCTTTGTGAATACGCCGGACATCAACCCGCGTCATCTGCAATCGCAGGGACGCACCGGCTTTCTGATTCGCGCGGCGCTCGCGTCGACGCTCGCCGGATTGTGGGGCGTGTATAGCGGCTTCGAACTATGCGAGGCCGCGGCGTTGCCGAACAGCGAGGAATACCTCGACTCCGAGAAGTACCAGTTGCGCGCGTGGGACTGGAACCGGCCCGGCAACATCATGGCCGAGATCACTACACTGAACCGCATTCGCCGCGCCAATCCCGCGCTGCAAACGCATCTCGGTCTCACGTTCCTGCCCGCGCACAACGACAACATTCTGTTCTTCGAAAAGGCGACCGAAGCGCGCGATAACGTGATCCTGGTCGCGATCAATCTCGATCCGTTCAACGAACAGGGCGCGGACATCGAGCTGTCGTGGGAGACCTTCCAGAAATGGAATCTGCATGACCACGGCCCGCTTGAAGTGACCGACCAGATGACGGGTGCCCGTTTCGAATGGCATGGCCGCTGGCAGCATGTGCGGCTCGGCACGGGTCAGCCTTTTTCGATCTGGCGCATCGCGCCGCTCGGCGGCCTGCCCGCCGAACGTCCCGATGAAGCCGACAGCGATTCGAGCAGTGCCCCGCCTGGCGCCTTTCACGCAGACGCCGGCAACCCTACCCCGACGGAAGGTGCGATATGAAGCGTGACGATCCCTCTCAGGCCGCGTCGCAAGCCCATGCGAGCACGGCGACCGCCAGCGCAACCAACGCGCGCACGCGTCGCCGCGGCAAGCCGGCAGCGCTCAGCGACGATCCGCTCTGGTACAAGGACGCGATCATTTATCAGGTGCACATCAAGTCGTTCTTCGATGCGAATAACGACGGCGTCGGCGATTTTCCCGGCCTGATCGCGAAGCTCGACTACATCGCCGAACTCGGTGTGAATGCGATCTGGCTGCTGCCGTTCTATCCGTCGCCGCGCCGCGACGACGGCTACGACATCGCCGATTACCGCAACGTGCATCCGGACTACGGCCAGCTCTCCGACGTCAAGCGCTTCATTCAGGAAGCGCACGCGCGCGGCATCCGCGTGATTACCGAACTGGTAATTAACCACACGTCGGACCAGCACCCGTGGTTTCAGCGCGCGCGCCGCGCGAAGCCAGGCTCGAATCATCGCAACTTCTATGTGTGGTCCGATACCGATCAGAAGTATCAGGAAACGCGCATTATCTTTATCGACTCCGAGCCTTCGAACTGGACACACGATCCGGTCGCGGGCGCGTACTACTGGCATCGCTTTTACTCGCATCAGCCCGATCTGAACTTCGACAATCCCGCGGTGCTGCGCGAGGTGTTGCAGATCATGCGCTTCTGGCTCGATATGGGCATCGACGGGCTGCGTCTGGACGCGGTGCCGTATCTCGTCGAACGCGAAGGCACGAACAACGAGAACCTGCCCGAAACGCACGAAGTGCTGAAGAAGATTCGCGCGACCATCGACGCCGAGTATCCGAACCGCATGCTGCTTGCCGAAGCCAACCAGTGGCCGGAAGACGTGAAGGAATATTTCGGCGACGAAGACGAATGCCACATGGCCTTCCACTTCCCGCTGATGCCGCGCATCTACATGTCGATTGCGAGCGAGGACCGCTTTCCGATCACCGACATCATGCGGCAAACGCCGGACCTCGCGCCGTCGAATCAATGGGCGATTTTCCTGCGCAATCACGACGAGCTCACGCTCGAAATGGTCACGGATTCCGAGCGCGACTACTTGTGGAACACCTACGCAAGCGATCGCCGCGCGCGCCTGAATCTCGGCATTCGCCGCCGTCTCGCGCCGCTGATGGAGCGCGACCGCCGCCGCATCGAGCTGATCAATTCGCTGCTGCTGTCGATGCCCGGCACGCCCGTGATCTATTACGGCGACGAGCTCGGCATGGGCGACAACATTCACCTCGGCGATCGCGACGGCGTGCGCACGCCGATGCAATGGTCGTCGGATCGCAACGGCGGTTTCTCGCGCGCCGATCCCGAGCAACTCGTGCTGCCGCCGGTGATGGGCTCGCTCTACGGCTTTGACGCGGTGAACGTCGAAGCGCAAAGCCGCGATCCGCATTCGCTGCTCAACTGGACGCGGCGCATGCTCGCCACGCGTCGCGCGAAACAAACGTTCGGGCGCGGCACGATCCGTTTCCTGAAGCCGGAGAACCGCAAGATTCTCGCGTATCTGCGCGAATTGCCCGGCGAGCCGCCGATTCTTTGCGTCGCGAATTTGTCGCGTGCGCCGCAAGCGGTGGAACTCGATCTGTCGGAATTCAACGGCGCGGTGCCGATTGAAATGACCGCCGATTCCGTGTTCCCCGCGATCGGTCAATTGACTTATCTGCTGACCTTCCCGCCGTATGGCTTCCTGTGGTTCCTGCTGTGTGAAGGCGGTCAGCGTCCGACGTGGGCGCAGGCGCATCCCGAGCCATTGCCGGAATTCGTGACCATCGTGATCCGCGAAGGCCAGGCCGGCCCGACGCCTGAAAACGTGCGGCTGCTCGAATCGGAAGTGCTGCCTTCGTGGTTGAGCCGGCGCCGCTGGTTTGCATCGAAGGATCAAAAGATGCATGCGGTGCGGCTCGCCGCGTTGACCACGATCCCGAACGGCGGCTTCGCGTTCACCGAAATCGAAGCGGACGTCGGCAAGCACACGGAACGCTACGTGGTGCCGATCGCGATCACGTGGGGCGGCGAGACGACGACACCGCTCTTTCTCCAGCTTGCGTTGGCGCGCGTACGGCGCGGCCGCAACGTCGGGCATCTCACCGACGCGTTCGCGCTGCCGATCTTCGCGCACGGCGTGCTGCGCAAATTGCGCGAACGCGCGGTCGTGCCGACCGTGCAAAAGAGCGAAATCAGGTTCATTCCAACCGACCGTTTCGCGGAACTCGACAATCTCGGCGAACGCCCCGAAATCCGCTGGCTGGCTGCCGAGCAAAGCAACAGCTCGCTGATCATTGCCGATGCCGCGGTGCTCAAGCTCGTGCGGCGTCTCGTGAGCGGCATTCATCCGGAAGCGGAAATCAGCCGCTATCTGACGCAACTCGGCTATGCGAACACGGCGCCGCTCTTTGGCGAAGTGGTGCGCGTCGACCCCGAGGGCGTGCCGCATACGCTCGCGATCGTGCAAGGCTTCGTCGACAACCAGGGCGATGCGTGGAACTGGTCGCTCGATTATCTGCGCCGCTCCGTCGACGAACTCGCGATCACGATCGATACGGAAGCGTCGTCTGCGCCCGATCGCGGCAACGAGGCGATTCTGCTCGAAGGCTACGCGGCGTTGGCCGGCATCATCGGCAGACGGCTTGGCGAGTTGCACGTCGCGCTCGCTTCGCCGACCGACGACCCCGCGTTCGCCCCCGAACCGACGAGCGCCGAGCAGGTCAAGGCGTGGGTCGACGGCACGCAGTCGATGCTCGCGAGCGCGCTCGATCTGCTCGCGCCGCGCATCGACCAGTTGCTCGATGCGGACACGAAGGCGCTCGCGCAAAGTCTGATCGACCGGCGCGCGGCGCTCGTCGAAGCTGTCGACAAGCTCATCGCGCCGGACACGCAGGCGCTGCGCATTCGCATTCACGGCGACTTCCATCTGGGCCAGGTGCTGGTCGCGCAGGGCGACGCGTATCTGATCGACTTCGAAGGCGAGCCCGCGCGTTCGCTCGAAGAGCGTCGGCAGAAGTCGAGCCCGCTGCGCGATGTGGCCGGCCTGATGCGTTCGCTGTCGTATGCGAGCGCCGCGGCGCAGTCCACGACGGAAGCCGCGCCGCAACAGACCGCGGACCGCAAGCGCGCGCTGTTCGACCGTTTCCGCGCGGAAGCCACCAACGTCTTCCTGAAGGAATACCGCGCGGCCACCGCCGAAGCGCCGACGCCGCTCGTCGCGCCCGAGGCGGAGCAGGCGCTCCTCGATCTGTTCCTGATCGAGAAGGCCGCGTATGAAATCCGCTACGAAGCGGCCAACCGTCCGACGTGGCTCAGCTTGCCGGTGCGAGGCCTTGCGGCGCTCGCCAGCCGGCTGCTCGGCGACACCGGCGCGCCGCACGATTCCTCAACCCAGGCGCCAGACGCCGCCACACCGCCTCATCCGGCCGAGGGCGATCATGAGTGAACACGATCCGGCCGCAGGCCTCCAGCCGCTCGACATCGACGCGCTCGTCGAGGCGCGCCATCCCGATCCTTTCTCGCAGCTCGGGCCGCATCACACCGACAGCGGTCCCGTGGTGCGCGCGCTGTTGCCGAATGCCTCGCACGTCAGCGTGATTTCGCGCGCCGACGGCGCGCTGCTCGGCGAGCTTCAGCAGTTGCGTCCGGGCTTATTCGCGGGCCGCGTGAGTTCGGCGGCGCCGTATCGCTTGCGCATCGACTGGCATGGCGTCGTGCAGGAAATCGAGGATACCTACTCGTACGGCCCAGTTCTCGGCGATGAACCGCTCGGCCGTCTCGCGGGCGGCGATCCGTATGCGGTGCTCGAATGCCTCGGCTCGCGTCCGATGGAAATCGACGGCGTGCCCGGCGTGCGCTTCGCCGTGTGGGCGCCGAATGCGCGGCGCGTCTCCGTGGTCGGCGACTTCAATGCGTGGGACGGCCGTCGTCATCCGATGCGTCTGCGTCATCAGGCCGGCGTGTGGGAACTGTTCGTGCCGCGCGTCGGGCCGGGCACGCGCTACAAATACGAGTTGCTCTCGCGCGATGGTCATCCGCTGCCGTTGAAGGCCGACCCTTGCGCGATGCAAAGCGAGAAGCCGCCAGGCACGGCGTCGGTGGTCGCGCATGTCGACGAGATCGAGCAGTTTCCGTGGACCGATCACGAGTGGATTCAGTCGCGCGGCGCGAAGCAGACGCCGCGTTCGCCGATCTCGATCTACGAGGTGCATGCGGAGTCGTGGCTGCGCGTCGCCGAAGAAGGTCAGCGCGGTCTCAATTGGGAAGAGCTCGCCGAGCGCCTGATTCCGTATGTGAAGACGATGGGCTTCACGCACGTCGAATTTCTGCCGGTCGCGGAGCATCCGTTCGGCGGATCGTGGGGCTATCAGCCGCTCGGGCAGTTCGCGCCGTCCGCGCGCTTCGGCAAGCCGGAGCAGTTCGCCGCGTTCGTCAACAAGGCACACGAAGCCGGGCTCGGCGTGATTCTCGACTGGGTGCCCGCGCACTTTCCAAACGACGCGCACGGTCTGATCGAGTTCGACGGCACGCCGCTTTACGAGCATGCCGATCCGCGCGAAGGCTACCACCAGGACTGGAACACGATGATCTACAACCTCGGCCGCAACGAGGTGAGCGCGTTCCTCGTCGCCTCCGGTCTCGCGTGGCTGAAGCGCTATCACGTCGACGGCCTGCGCGTGGATGCGGTCGCGTCGATGCTGTACCGCGATTACTCGCGCGCCGCCGGCGAGTGGGTGCCGAACATCTATGGCGGACGCGAGAATCTCGAGTCGATCGCGTTCCTCAAGCGTTTGAATCATGAAGTCGGTTATGTGCCGGGCGTGCCTGGCGCGATCACCATCGCCGAGGAATCGACGGCATGGCCGGGCGTGACGGCGCGCGTCGAAGACGGCGGCCTCGGCTTCCATTTCAAGTGGAACATGGGCTGGATGCACGACACGCTGCACTACATGCACGAAGATCCGGTGTATCGCCAATACCATCACCACAACATGACGTTCGGCATGGTGTACGCGTATTCGGAGCGCTTCGTGCTGCCGCTTTCTCACGACGAAGTAGTGCACGGCAAAGGCTCGCTGCTCGGCAAGATGCCAGGCGATACATGGCAGAAGTTCGCCAATCTGCGCGCGTATTTCGGCTTCATGTGGACGCATCCGGGCAAGAAGCTGCTGTTCATGGGCGGCGAATTCGGTCAGATCGCCGAGTTCAATCACGACGCGTCGCCGCACTGGCATCTGCTCGACGACGCGCATCATCACGGCGTGCAATTGCTGGTGCGCGACCTGAATCGCCTGTATCACGACGAGCCGGCGCTGCATCTGCTCGACAGCGAGCCAGGCGGCTTTGGGTGGCTGATCGGCGACGACAGCGCCAACAGCGTGTTCGCGTATCGACGCACCGACGGCGCGGGCCGCGAGCTCGTCGTGGCCTGCAACATGACGCCGGTGCCGCGCGTCGGCTATCGCATCGGCCTGCCGCGCGAAGGGCGCTGGTCGGAAGTGTTGAACACGGATGCGGGCGTGTACGGCGGCTCGAACATGGGCAACGGCGGCGTGATTCACACCGAGGCGATCTCGAGCCACGGCTGGCCGCATTCGGCTTCACTGACCTTGCCGCCGCTGGCGACGATCGTGCTGCGCGCCGATTGAGCGGCACTGACCGCGGAATCCGGCAGCGCCGCCCGATTCCGCCCGAGTCCGCAGAAGGCGAGCGCGCGGCCTGTGCGATGACAGGCCGCGCGCTCGTCGCATGAAGCACCGCGCTCGCGCTCCATCGAATCAGAACAAGGAAGGGGAACCATGTCGCATGCAATGCCCGACCGGCTTCTGCCCGGCTCGCCGTATCCGCTCGGCGCGAGTTGGGACGGTCTAGGTGTCAACTTCGCGGTGTTCTCGGCGAACGCGCAGAAAATCGAACTGTGTCTGTTCGATCCCACCGGCCGCAAGGAAATCCGACGCTACCCGATGCCCGAATGCACCGATGAGGTCTGGCACGGCTATCTGCCGAACGCGCATCCCGGCACCGCTTACGGCTTTCGCGCGCATGGGCCGTATCAGCCTCAGCACGGGCATCGCTTCAATCCGCACAAGCTGCTGCTCGATCCGTACGCGCGCAAACTGGTCGGGCAATTCCGCTGGTCGGACGCGCTGTTCGGCTATCGCGTGCATTCGAATCGCGCGGATCTTTCCATCGACCGGCGCGATTCCGCGCCTGCCATGCCGAAATGCGTGGTGATCGACGAAGCGTTCGACTGGTCGCACGACAAGCGCCCGAATGTGCCTTGGGGCGAAACTGTGATCTATGAAACGCATGTGCGCGGCGCGTCGATGCTGCGCGCCGATCTGCGTCAGCATGAGCGCGGCACGTTTGCCGCGCTGTCGTCGCCGGAATTTATCGAGCATCTGCTGAAGCTCGGCGTGACTGCCGTCGAGCTGCTGCCCGTTCATGCGTTTCTGAACGACCGCTTTCTCGTCGAGCGCGGCCTGCGCAATTACTGGGGCTACAACACGGCGGCGTTTTTTGCGCCCGAGCCGTCGTATCTGAGCACGCACCGGCTGGACGAAATGCGCATTGCCGTGCGCCAGTTGCACGCGGCCGGCATCGAAGTGTTTCTCGACGTGGTCTACAACCACACGTGCGAAGGCAACGAAATGGGCCCGACCGTTTCGTGGCGCGGTCTCGATAACGCGAGCTACTACCGCCTGATTCCCGGCGACGAGCGGCATCACATCAACGACACGGGCTGCGGCAACACGGTCAATCTGCTGCATCCGCGCGTGTTGCAGATGGTGATGGATTCGCTGCGTTACTGGTCGACCGCGTTCAACATCGACGGCTTCCGTTTCGATCTCGGCGTGACGCTCGGGCGCGAGCCGCATGGTTTCGATCCAGGCTCCGGTTTCTTCGACGCGTTGCGCCAGGACCCGGTCCTCTCGCAACGCAAGCTGATTTCCGAACCGTGGGACATCGGTCCGGGCGGTTATCAGCTCGGCAACCATCCACCGGGTTTCGGCGAATGGAACGACCGTTTCCGCGACACCGTGCGCCGCTTCTGGCGCGGCGACGCGGGCCTGCGCCAGGACCTGGCCGCGCGCCTGACGGGTTCCGCCGATCTCTTCAACCGCCGCTTTCGCAAGCCGTGGGCGTCGATCAATTTCGTCGCGTCGCATGATGGTTTTACGCTCGCCGACATGACCGCGTACGAGGACAAGCACAACGAGGCGAATCGCGAAGACAACCGCGACGGCCATAACGAAAACTGCAGCAGCAACTGGGGCGTCGAAGGACCCACCGACGACCCCGCGATTCTCGAGACACGCAAACGCGTGGCGCGCTCGATGATGGCGACGCTGTTCGTCGCGCTCGGCACGCCGATGATGCTTGCCGGCGACGAATCGTTGCGTACGCAGAACGGCAACAACAATGCGTACTGCCAGGATAACGAAATATCGTGGATCGACTGGGAACGCGCCGATTCGCCGGACGGACGCCAGATGACCGATTTCGTCGCGCGCGTGGTGGCGCTGCGCAAGCAGCATCCGCTGTTGCGCGAAACGCGTTTTCTGTTCGGCGACCGCGAAGTGCTGCCGGGTCTTTTCGACATCGGCTGGTTCGACGAAAACGGCGAGCCGCTGACGATCGAAGCATGGGAAGACCCGGAAGGCCGCGCGTTCACCTTGCGGCGCGCGGGCCCAGGTCTGAACGGCGAAACCGAAGTATTGTTGATGATGCTCAACGCGAGCGCGGAAACTCTGCGTTTTACACCGCCTCCGCCGCACCTGGAATGGCACGTGCTGTTAGACACTGCGGATACGCAAGGCGCCCCGCACCGGCTCGCCGCAATGGATCTGGAAGTGGCCGCTCGCGGGCTCGTGATACTCGCCGCGCACCCGGTCGGCGAAGCCGACTGGCAAGCGGGCTGGAAAGCCGGCGCGCAGCACGGGCAGCGGCTATTGACGGCGTTGCCGCCGCGTCCGGGCGAGCATCCGTTTGCGAACGATGCGTGAGCAATCCGACAGCAAAACCGAATGGTGAAGAGTCATGTCCGAACATCCAATCGATCCTCACGCGCATCATTACGCGCATTGCCTGCCGTTCGGCGCGCAATTGCTCGGGCCCAAGGGCGCGAATCCGCGCACGCGTTTTCGTTTCTGGGCGCCTTCGTGCAAAAGCGTGCAGGTCGAAATCGAGAACGGCGCCGCGCAAGGCGCGCATGAAATGACGCCGGCCGGCAACGGCTGGTTCGAAGCGAGCGTCGAGAGCGGCGCGGGCACGCTGTACCGCTTTCGTCTCGACGACGGCAATGCGGTGCCCGATCCGGCGTCGCGCTTTCAGCCGCAAGACGTGCATGGTCCGAGCGAAGTCATCGACCCGCGCGCCTATCGCTGGGAACATTGCGACTGGCATGGCAGGCCGTGGGAAGAAACCGTGTTGTACGAACTGCACGTCGGTGCGATGGGCGGCTATCAGGGCGTGCAAAAACGCTTGCCCGCGCTCGCGGCGCTCGGCGTGACGGCGATCGAACTGATGCCGTTGAACGACTTTCCGGGCAAGCACAATTGGGGCTATGACGGCGTGCTGCCCTACGCGCCCGATTCCGCATACGGCCGCCCCGAGGAACTGAAGGCGCTGATCGACGCCGCGCACGGTCTCGGCCTGATGGTGTTTCTCGACGTGGTCTACAACCACTTCGGCCCTGACGGCAACTATCTGCACGAATACGCGCGCTCGTTTTTCCGCGAAGGCACGCATACGCCGTGGGGCCCGGCCATCGACTTCGAGCGCAGTGAAGTCAGCGACTTTTTCATGGACAACGCCGTCTACTGGATCAACGAATACCGGATAGACGGCCTGCGTTTCGACGCGGTTCACGCGATCGACAATCAGCGCTGGCTGCGCGAGCTGTCCGATCATATCCGCGCCCATGTGCAGCATGGCCGCCATGTGCATCTGGTGCTGGAAAACGAGCACAACAGTGCAAGCCTGCTGGAGAACCACTTCAACGCGCAATGGAACGACGACGCGCACAACACGCTGCATGTGCTGCTGACCGGTGAGACCGAAGGCTATTACCACGCGTACGAGGATCAGCCGATCCGCCGTCTTGCCCGCGTGCTCTCCGAGGGCTTCGCGTATCAGGGCGATCCGTCGCCGCTGCACGACGGCGCGCCGCGCGGCGAATCGAGCGGGCATTTGCCGCCCACGTCGTTCGTGATGTTTTTGCAGAATCACGATCAGATCGGCAATCGCGCATTCGGCGAGCGTCTGCGCAAGCTCACGTCGGACGACGCCTTGCGCGCGGCCACCGGCTTGCTGCTGCTGTCGCCGCAAATTCCGCTGCTCTTCATGGACGAGGAATACGGCTCGACGCAGCCGTTCCTGTTCTTCACCGATTACACCGGCGATCTCGCCGACGCCGTGCGCGAAGGACGTCGCCGCGAGTTCGCGCGTTTCTCGTCGTTCAGCGACGAAAAGCGTCGCGCGCAGATTCCCGATCCGAACGACGTGAAGACGTTTGCCGCATCGTCGCCGCCCGAGCCCTTGACCGCCTCGTCTTCTACTGCGCAGGATGACGAAGCAAAAGACCGCCTCGACTGGATGCACTTCTACAAATCCGCGCTGACGGTACGCGCAAAACTGATCACGCCGCGTCTGAAGCACGGCAAGGCGCTCAACGCAACGGTGCTTGTGGATGAAAACGGCACGGACGCGAATGCGCTAATAGCACGCTGGAAACTCGGCGATGGCGAGACGCTGTCGCTCGCGCTCAATCTGTCGAAGCAAAGCGTGCCGTTTAACGATGTGCCTGCCGGCAAGGTCATTTTCGAAACGCCGCCGCGCGTGCGCGAGCAGATCGACGCGAACGTGCTGCCGCCGAATGCGTTCGTCGCGTGGCTGACCGGCGACATCAACGACTATGCGATCGGTCATGATGCTCGCATAGTCGGGAAAGAGGAGCGCCGCTCGTGAGTACCCGACGCTCTGGCGATACCATCGACACGCTCGCGGCGCGCGCCGGCTTCGAGGTGGAGTGGGAAGACGCGCATCACAAGGTACATCGCGTGCCCGAGAAGACGCTCGCGGTTCTGCTCGAACGCATGGGCTTGCCGTGCGGCAACGCGACGCAGATCCGCCAAAGCGCGGCCGCACTCGACGCCGAATTGTCGGGCCGCAAACTGCCGCCGCTGATGACCGCCGAAGTCGGGCGCGGCATTGCGTTGCCCGCGACCGCGCTCAAGTCGGGCAGCCATTACCGCATCGAACTGGAAAGCGGCTCCATCATCGACGGACGCTTTACCGCGCCCAAAGGCGAAGAGGCGTTGCTCGCGCCCATCGACGAACCCGGCTATCACACGCTCGTCATTCACGAACAGCGCGTGACGCTCGCGATCGCGCCGTCGCGCTGCTATACCGTCGCCGACGCATGGCGCACGTTGCGTGACGACGAGCGCGCCGAGGCGCCGCCGCTATGGGGTGTGGCCGCCCAGTTGTATGGCTTGCGCCGCGTGGGCGACGGCGGCATCGGCGATTATTCGGCGCTCGCCCGCATTGCGACGGAGAGCGCAAAACGCGGCGCGCATGCGCTCGCCGTGAGCCCGACGCACGCGATGTTCAGCGCGGAGCCGAACCGCTTCAGTCCGTATTCGCCGTCGTCGCGTTTGTGGTTGAACGTCACGCATATCGATCCGGCAGCGGTGTTCGGCGCGGATGCTGCGCGCGCCGCGATGGAATCCGCACAAGCCGCGGATGCGTGGACCGGACTCGAAGGCTTGCCGCTGATCGACTGGCCGAAGGCGGTCGTGCTGAAGCTGAAGGTGTTGCGCGCGTTGTTCGAGAATTTCTGCGCGCATGAGCGGGCCCACGACGGCACGCCCGATACGCCGCGCGCGCTCGAATTTCACGGCTTTTGCGAACGCGCGGGACGAGCGCTCGAAGATCATGCGCGCTTCGAAGCACTGCAGGCCGCGCAACTCGCGCAAGGCGGCAACGGTCATTGGCGCGACTGGCCGGAAGCATTGCGCGATCCGCGCAGCCCGGAAGTGGATGCGTTCGCGCAAGCGCATCGCCATGAAGTCGACTTTCATCTCTTTCTGCAATGGCTTGCCGCGAAAGGTCTGTCGCACGCGCAGCACGCGGCGCGTGAAGCGGGCATGGCGGTCGGTGTGATCGCCGATCTCGCCGTGGGATGCGACAGCGCGGGCAGCCATGCATGGTCCTACCGCGACGACATGCTGCAAGGCGTGTCCGTCGGCGCGCCGCCCGACCTCTTCAATCAGGCGGGACAAAGCTGGGGCCTCACCACGTTCTCGCCGCGCGCGATGCGCACGCAAGGCTTCTCCGCGTTCATCGACATGCTGCGCGCCGCCTTTGCACACGCTGGCGGAATTCGCATCGATCATATTCTCGGCTTGCGGCGTCTATGGCTCGTGCCGGAAGGCGAGAGCGCGCGCAACGGCGCGTATCTGCGCTATCCGCTCGAAGACCAGTTGCGTCTGATCGCGCTCGAATCGTGGCGGCATCGCGCGATTGTGATCGGCGAAGATCTCGGCACCGTGCCGCCCGGCTTTCGCGAGCGGCTCAACGAGCATGGCATTGCCGGCATCCGTGTGCTGTGGTTCGAACGCGGCGAAGACGGCACAGGCTTCAAGCCGCCGCAGGCGTGGGACCGCAATGCGGTCGGCACGACGACCACGCACGATCTGCCGACCGTCGCCGGCTGGTGGGCCGGCAGCGACATTAGCTGGCGCAACAAGATCGGCCAGACGATGGCGCGCCCCGATGGCCGCGATCCCGAAGAAGCCGCGCAGGAAGAGCGCGCGAGCGACCGCGCCGACTTGTGGCGCGCGTTCCAGGAAGCCGGCGTGGCCGCGCCGGATGTCGACGCGCCGCCGCTCGAGAGCCCGCCCGTCGACGAAGCCCTCGCCTTTGTCGCGGCAACGCCCGGCCCGCTCGTCACGTTTCCGCTCGAAGACCTGCTCGCGCAGAGCGAACAGCCGAACTTGCCCGGTTCGATCGACGAGCATCCGAACTGGCGCCGCCGCATGAATCTGCCCATCGACGAAATGTTTCTCGACGACGCCTTCTGCGACCGGCTGCTCGCAGTCGACCGGGCGCGCAGCGCCGCAACCGTTTCCACTCCTTCAGCCAATACCGCTTCGGAGCCTGATACGCCATGACCGTCCCACGCTCCACTGTTCGCCTCCAGTTTCATCGGGGCTTCACTTTCGACGATGCCGCGAAGCACGTCGAGTATTTCGCCGCGCTCGGCATCAGCCATGTGTACGCGTCGCCGATCACCACGGCCGAGCCCGGTTCGATGCACGGCTACGACACCGTCGATTACACGCATGTGAGCGCCGAATGCGGCGGCGAGGCGGGCCTGAAGCGCCTCGTCGAAAAATTGCACGCGCACGGCATGGGGCTGATCGTCGACATGGTGCCGAACCATATGGGCGTCGGCGGCTCGAGCAATGTGTGGTGGCTCGATATTCTCGAATGGGGCCGTCACAGCACGTACGCACGTCACTTCGATGTGGACTGGCATTCGCCCGATCCGGCGTTGCGCGGCAAGGTGCTGCTGCCGACGCTCGGCGCGCCGTATGGCGACGAACTGGCGTCGGGCCGCATCGCGCTGCATTTCGCCGCGGACAGCGGGCGCTTTTATGTCGGCTACGGACCGCACGTGTTTCCGGTGTGTCCGGTCGATTACCCGTCGATCCTGCAAAGCGCCGATCGCGCCGATCTCAGCGCGCTTGCTGAGCGCTTCCAGGGACTGACGACGCAGCCCACCGATCAGCCGCGCGCCGCCGAAGGCCGCGAGATGCTGCGCGAGTTCGTTGCGCTAAACGGCGAGTCGGCGATTCAGTTCGCGCTGCAAACCTATTCGCCCGAAGATCCGCTGACGCGCGACCGCCTGCATCGGCTGCTCGAACGCCAGCATTTCCGCCTCGCGTGGTGGCGCACCGCCGCCGACGAAGTCAACTGGCGGCGCTTCTTCGACATCTCGACGCTCGCCGCCGTGCGCGCCGAACGGCCCGAGGTCTTCGAAGCGACGCATGCGCTGGTTTTTCGTCTGTATCAGGAAGGCGTGATCGACGGTCTGCGGATCGATCACGTCGACGGCCTCGCCGAGCCGCGCGAGTACTGTCAGCGGCTGCGGCAACGTCTGACGGAATTGCGCGATACGACGCCGTATGTGGTCGTCGAAAAGATTCTGGCGCGCGGCGAACCGCTGCGCGACGACTGGCCGGTGGACGGCACGACCGGCTATGACTTCATGAACGACGTGGGCGCGCTTCTGCACGACCCGGCAGGTGCAGAGCCGCTTGCCGACGCGTGGGCCGAACTCACGGGCCGCAGCCCGAATTTCGCGGACGAGGCATTGGCCGCGCGGCGCAAGATCGTCGGGGAGAATCTGTCGGCGGAACTCGACCGCGCGGCGCGCGCGCTGCATCGCATTGCGCGCGACTCGTTGGCCACACGCGATTACACGTTCACCAGCTTGCGCCGCGTGTTGACCGAACTGGTCGTGCATTTTCCCGTGTACCGCATCTATCCGCAAAGCGGCTTGCGCAGCGCCGCCGACAACGTGTTCTTCGAACAGGCGCTGGCGGGCGCGCGCGCGACGCTTTCGCGCGCCGATCATGGCGTGCTCGAACGTGTCGATGCGTGGCTCGGCGGCGGCGTCGACGACACGCAGAGCGCGCGCCACAGTCAGCCGCAGCAAGGCCAGAACGGCGCGCCGCCCAATCACGCCGGCTCCGCGCGGCGCACCGCGCAAACGCTGTTCTCGCAGTTGACCGCGCCGGTTGCCGCGAAGGCCGTCGAGGACACGGCCTGCTATCGCTATGGCCGGCTGTTGTCGCGGTGTGAAGTCGGCGCCGATCCGGGCGAGTTTGCGTTGTCGGTTGAGCAGTTTCACGCGGGCAACGTCGAGCGCTCGCAGCGATTGCCTCACGCAATGCTGACCACCGCCACGCACGATCACAAGCGCGGTGAAGACGTGCGCGCGCGGCTCGCGGTGCTGAGCGAAATTCCGGACGAGTGGACGGCGACGTTGCGCGCATGGTCGACATTGAACGCGCCGCAGCGCCGCTCGCTCGACGGCAAGCCGATCAGCAGCGTCGGCCAGGACACGAGCTACGACTGGGCGCCAGGTCCCGCCGCCGAGGCGATGCTGTATCAGACGCTGGTCGGTTGCTGGCCGCCCGACCTGCAGCCCGACGACCAGGCGGGCGTCAAGGCATTGGCCGAGCGCGTCGCGCAATGGCAGTTGAAGGCGCTGCGCGAGGCGAAGCTGCAAACCAACTGGTTCACGCCAGACGAAGCCTACGAAGCCGGTTGCCGCGACTTCCTGTTCGACATTCTCGCGCCGCAGCGGCGCGACGGGTTCCTCCATGAACTGGCCGCGTTTGTCGCACGCATCTCGCGCGCCGGCGCGCTCAACAGTCTGCAGCAGACCGTCTTGCGGCTTGCATCGCCTGGGATTCCCGATCTTTATCAAGGCACCGAGTTGTGGGACTTCAGCCTCGTCGATCCGGACAATCGCAGGCCAGTCGATTTCGACGCGCGCGCCGCGTTGCTCGCGCAAACGCCGCCGTCCGAATTTCTATCGACGTGGCGCAACGGACGCGTGAAGCTCGCGGTCGTGCAGCGCGTGCTCGCGCTGCGCGCGCATTTGCCGGAGTTGCTGAGCCAGGGCACTTATCTGCCGCTGACCGTGCGCGGCGCGCATGCGTCGAATGTGATCGCGTTTGCGCGGCGGCATGGCAATGCGTGGGCGGTTGTCGTCGCGAGCCGGCTTGCGGCAGGGCTGCTCGGCGGCGAAGGCGATCTGCCGATGGTGGACCCGGAGAAGTGGCAGGACACCGCCGTCGAGATGCCCGCCGATCTGTCCGCGCGAGCGCTCTTCGACTGGCTGAGTCCGGCCGCGCCGAAGGTCGATGAGAACGGCTTGTTGTGTCTGCGCGATGCGCTCGCCGCGATGCCGATTGCGGTGCTGGTTGAAGACGGTGTGCCGCGGAGTTGATGGCGGGTTTAGCGCTTTCGCTAACCGCCTTCGTCGTCGAACACCTTGGGGTACACGCGCACGAGCACGATGCGCGGTCCCTTCATCTTTTTCACGACCACGTCGAAGCGGTCGAATTCGACGCGCTGCCCTTCGGTCGGCAAATCGTTGAGCGCCTGAATCACGAGGCCGCCAACGGATTCGGCCTTGCCTTCGTCGATGTCGATGCCCAATGCGCGTTCGAGCGACACGACCGGCAAGCTGCCCTTGCCCATCAACGTGCCGTCGTCCATGCGCGACCAGTCGGCGTCGCCCTGGCGGAATTCGTCGTGAATCTGGCCGACTAGCGCGCCGAGCAGATTGTCGAGCGTGAGAAAACCAATGGGCTTCGAATTCTTGTGGCCCACCAGCGCGAAATGCGGCGCGCCCTTGCGGAACCGGCGAAACAGTTCGAGTGCCGGCATATCGGGCTTCACGTATTGAACGGGCCGCGCGTAGTGCGACAGATCGTCGAGCGTGCTGCCGGCATGGCGCGCGAGCAGCAAGTCCTTCAGGTGGATCATGCCGGCCACGCGTTCGCCAGACGCATCCTCGAAAAGCGGGTAGCGGCTGAAGCGATGCCGCGCGACCACCTGCATGTTTTCACGCAACGGCAGATCGACGCGCAGGCCGATCATTTCGTAGGCCGGACGCATCAGGTCCGACACGGTCATGCGCGAAAAATCCAGCGAATGCGCGATGGTGTTCCACTCGTCCTGACTGTACGCGTCTTCCGGCGCGCCGCGCTCCGACGCGACATTGCGGCGGCTGCGCAGGATGAGCTTCAGTTCGTCGGTCGAATAGTGCGAGTCGTGCGCATGCTCCGCGTGCAGGCCGGCGAGTTTGAGGACCGCGTTCGCGCTCGTGTTGAGCAGCCAGATCGCCGGATACATCGCCCAATAAAAACCGTACAGCGGCGTGGCGGCCCATAGCGAGACCTTTTCCGCTTCGCGAATTGCGAGCGACTTCGGCGCGAGTTCGCCGACCACGATATGCAGAAACGAAATGCACGAAAACGCGAAGAACAGCGAAATGCCGTGAATCAACTGCTCGGACTGCACACCGGCGATGCTGAAGAGCGGCGTCAGCAGTTCGGCAAACGCGGGCTCGCCGATCCAGCCAAGCCCGAGCGAGGCGAGCGTAATGCCCAACTGACACGCGGACAGATACGCGTCGAGGCGGCCATGCACCTTGGCGAGCAGGCGCCCGCGCATGCCGTGGTGTTCGGCGAGACTGCGCACGCGCGTCTGCCGTAACTTGACCAGGCCGAATTCGGCGGCAACGAAAAAACCGTTGAGGGCGACGAGAAGCAATGCCCCGAGAAGGGCGACAACCTGGATCAAAGCGGCGGGCTCCGGCAACAAAAGTTGTCAGTATAGAGGGTGAAAGCTCGTCGAAAAGTTAATCGCCGATGACGCGTGCCATGAGTATGTGCCGTAAGCGCCGTAAGCGCCGTAAGCGCTGCAAGCGTTCATCGCGCTGCCGGGGCGCTCAACGGAACGCGCAACGACAGGGTGGCGGGAGCGGCGTCGGTGGCGTCCTGTTGCTCGAAGCCGCCGCCATGCGCTTCCGCGACGCGCTTGCACAGCGCGAGCACCCACGCGATGCGATTGGCTTCGCGCGGCTCGCGAGCCTGCTTCCGCGCAAACGCTTCGAGCAGATGAGGCAGCGACGCATCGACCAGCGCGGCGCTCGCCTCGTACGTGACCGCGGCATGCCAGGCCGTTGCATCCGCACGCGCTTCAAGCGTGACAGCCGAGTCTTGCGCGCTCGATTCGACCGCAAAGGTGAGCATCATCCATAACGCGGCGGCGAGGCGCTCGCGGTCGCCATTCAGTTGCTCGGTGCCGAGTTGAGAATTGACGACGACTTCGACGCCGCGCGTGCGCGCGAGGCCCGAGCGCACTTCTTCCGCGGTTTCGTCGAGCAGCGGATGCAGCGGAAACGGCGCATACGCGAGCGCGAGCGATTTCGTTTCGGCGCGGGTGGCGTCGACGACCGTTTCGAGCAACTTCACCTGTTGATCGACACCGTTGCGAATGCCGGTCACCGCACGCTGCGAATTCGGATCGTTGGGATCGAGCTTGCGTTCCAGCACATAAGCCCAGCTATGAATAGCGTTCAACGGACCGCGCAGGTCGTGCGACACGAGCGACAGCACATGGTCGCGCATGAAAAGCGCGGCTTCGGCGCGCAGATGCGCGGTGCGTTCGGATACGGCGAACGCGG
This sequence comes from Paraburkholderia sp. RL17-368-BIF-A, assembly GCF_046054045.1. Classification (NCBI taxonomy): domain Bacteria; kingdom Pseudomonadati; phylum Pseudomonadota; class Betaproteobacteria; order Burkholderiales; family Burkholderiaceae; genus Paraburkholderia; species Paraburkholderia sp. RL17-368-BIF-A. The sequence goes on along the minus strand of NZ_JARESN010000022.1, from coordinate 54,333 downwards.
AAGCCGCCGGCTGGGTCCCGGTTGCCCCGGCCGTTCCCGTTGTAGACGTTGTCACGATCGACCTCTCAGGCAATGCATCATGATTGGGAAAGTCCCATTATAGGCATGCCACCGGACGCCACCAGCCTGGCCGGATGGCTATTGCTGGCCGCAATCCGCGTGCCACGCCGCGCTGTTCGACTGGCCTGCGTCAACGCGCCTACAATGTCGGTTTTACGTTTGTGAACCAAGGAGCGACATATGTCGACTGTGACTACCGAATCCGGCTTGAAGTATGAAGACATCGTTGAAGGAACGGGCGCGGAAGCGGTTGCTGGCAAGACCGTCAGCGTGCATTACACCGGCTGGCTGACCGACGGCCAGAAGTTCGACTCGAGCAAGGATCGCAACGATCCGTTCGCGTTCGTGCTGGGCGGCGGCATGGTCATCAAGGGCTGGGACGAAGGCGTGCAAGGCATGAAGGTCGGCGGCACGCGCAAGCTGACCATTCCGCCGCAACTCGGCTACGGCGTGCGCGGCGCGGGCGGCGTGATTCCGCCGAATGCGACGCTCGTGTTCGAAGTCGAACTGCTCGACGTTTGAGGCTTCGGCCATCCGTTTCGCCGCTGGTCTGTTGCCTGATTTTCGATGACGCACGCCGCCGTTACCGCACCTAGCGTTTCGCTGCGCCGCTTCGGCGCGGCGCAGGCGTCGGACGTGCACGACTTCCACCAGGTCGTGCTCGGACTCGACGGCGCGATGGTGATGGCGGTGGACGGCGTCGCGCAACGAATCGACGCGCGCTGCGCGTGGCTGATTCCAGCAGGCGCGCGGCACGATTACGCGGGGCTCGGCGAAAACCGGCAGTTGGTGCTGGACTTGCCGGCCGCGACGCTCGCCGTGCCCGAGCGATTGTTCGACCGGGCACGGGCTGTTGTCGTCGATGCGCCGTTTACCGAACTCGTGCAGCGCATTGCGTCACACGCGGCGCAGGGCGTGGACGACACGCACGACGCGCCGGCGGACGATCTCGATGTGCGGCGTTTTCATTGGGACGCGGCTGCGCGCCTCGGCGCAGCGTTGATTGCCGGCGCCGGCATCCAAGGCGCGGAAGCGCCCGCGGCCGGGCTCGACTTCGCGCGGATCGACCGCTGGTTGCGCGCGCATCTGTCCGAACCGCTGCGTATTGCCGACCTTGCCGCGCATTGCGGATTCGGCATGCGGCGCTTCCATCAACTTTTTATCGACGCGTTCGGCGAAACGCCGCATCGCTATTTGCAGCGGCTGCGGCTCGATACGTCGCTCACGCTGCTCGCCGATCCGCGGCTTTCGCTGGCCGACATCGCGCTCGACATCGGTTTCGGCGATCAGAGCGCTTATACGCACGCATTCACGCGACGGTTTGGGTTAGCGCCTGGGCAATGGCGGGCGTTGCGGCATTGAGCGGTTTTGGGTCGAGGGCGTTGAGCTTCAGACGCTTCAGGCGCTGCCGCATCGAAGCATCAAACCTTGCCGCATAAAAAAGCGCGCTGGCCAATAAGCTCAGCGCGCCCTATACCTACTCTCTGCGATAACTCAGCACTCAGCCAGCGAGGCCGCGCTCCAGATCGGCGCGAATATCCGCCGGATTCTCCAATCCCACCGCGAGACGAATCAGACCCTCGGTGATGCCGGCCGCTTCTCGCGCTTCGGGCGTCACCCGGCCATGCGTTGTCGTCGCCGGATGCGTGATGGTCGTGCGCGTGTCGCCGAGGTTGCCCGTGATCGAGCAAATCTTCGTGCTGTCGATCACGCGCCACGCGTTCGCGCGCATCTGCTCGGGCGTGTCGCCCTTCAACTCGAACGAAACGATCGCGCCGCCCGCCTTCTGCTGACGCATCGCGAGCGCGTGTTGCGGATGCGATTCGAGACCGGGATAGAACACGCGCTTCACGGCAGGATGCGAGTCGAGCCAGCGCGCGAGTTCAAGCGCATTCGCCGACTGCTTTTCGACGCGCAGCGACAACGTTTCCAGGCCCTTGAGCAGCACCCACGCGTTGAATGCGGACAGCGTCGGCCCGGCGCTGCGCACGAACGGAAAGACCTTTTCCATGATGAACTTCTTCGAGCCGACCAGCGCGCCGCCGAGCACGCGCCCCTGGCCGTCGAGGAACTTGGTGGCCGAATGCATGACCACGTCCGCGCCGAGCTTCAGCGGCTGCTGCAACGCCGGGCTGCAAAAACAGTTATCCACGACGAAGAGCGCATTCGCCGCCTTCGCGATCTTGCTGATCGCCTCGATGTCGGCGATCTCGGTCAGCGGATTCGACGGCGTTTCGAGGAAGAACATCTTCGTCTCGGGACGCACGGCGTTTTTCCACGCATCGAGATCGGTCGGATCGACAAACGTCGTCGTGATGCCGAACTTGCTGAAGATCTGCGAGAACATGCCGAGCGTCGAGCCGAACAGCGCCTGCGAGCTGACCAGATGGTCGCCGGCCTGCAGCGTGGACATCACCACCGACATGATCGCGGCCATTCCCGAAGCCGTCGCCATGCAGGCTTCGCCGCCTTCGAGCGCGGCCAGACGGTCCTGGAACATCGAGACGGTCGGGTTCGTGAAACGCGAGTACGTGTAATAGTCCTCGGACTTCTTGAAGCGCTCGGCTGCGTCCGCGGCACTCGCGAAGACGAAGCTCGAAGTGAGGAAGATCGCTTCGGAATGCTCGTTGAAGTCGCTGCGCACCGTGCCGGAGCGGACTGCCAGCGTATCGAAGTTCAGGGAGTCGTCCATAGTCGTTGTGGTTTCCAAAGTTCCATGACTGCATTCGGCGCGCGGCTTGCGTCATGCAACCAGACCGCGTGGTCGAACGGCAGTAACAAAAAAGCCCGCTTTGCGCCGGCGCTTTTTGCGTCGGTACAAACGGGCTTCATGTGCGGGGAAAGCTGGAGCGGAGGCGGACAAGTGCGGCTTTTCCACCATTCGCTTTAGCTGTTTCGGGTTGCCCCGCGTCCGCAAGCTGAGATCAAATCGACGCAAGCCATCATGCTAACACGCTCGCGGCGCGGCGTGCAGCGACGCACGCGATGCCGCGAACGCGCGGTCGGCATTTAACCTACCGACAACTGCAAGTGCAACTGCGAGCGAGCGGGACCGCCGCCGTCGATGGCTTCGCTCGCGGCGTCGCGATCCGATTGCGACGACGGCGCAAGGCGCGCGGTTTCGATGCGGTCGAGATACTCGGTCGTCACGTCGCCGGTCACGTAGTTGCCGTCGAAGCACGAAGCCTCGAACTCCTTCAGCGCCGGATTGATGTCGCGCACGGCCTGCTTGAGGGCGTCGACGTCCTGATACACGAGATGATCCGCGCCGATCATGCGCGCGACTTCTTCGTCCGAGCGGCCATGCGCGACCAGCTCGCCGCGCGTCGGCATGTCGATACCGTAGACGTTCGGGAACTTCACCGGCGGCGCCGCCGAAGCGAAGATCACCTTGTTCGCGCCGGCATCGCGCGCCATCTGCACGATTTCATGCGAGGTGGTGCCGCGCACGATGGAATCGTCGACGATCAGCACATTCTTGCCCTTGAACTCGATGCCCATTGCGTTCAGCTTCTGGCGCACCGACTTCTTGCGCACCGCCTGGCCCGGCATGATGAAGGTGCGGCCCACGTAACGGTTCTTGAAGAAGCCTTCGCGGTACTCGACGCCCAGCTTCTTCGCGACCTGCATCGCGGCCGGACGGGACGAATCGGGAATCGGCATAACGACGTCGATCGCGACGTCGGGCAATTCGCGCCTGATTTTCTCGGCGAGATAATCGCCCATGCGCAGACGCACGTTATAAACCGGCACGCCGTCGAGCACCGAGTCCGGACGCGCGAGATACACGAGTTCGAAAATGCACGGGTTCAGGCTCGGGTTCGTCGCGCATTGCTGCGAGTGCAGGTTGCCGTCGAGGTCGATAAACACCGCTTCGCCCGGCGCCACGTCGCGCACGAATTCGAAGCCGATACCTTCGATCGCCACCGATTCCGACGCCAGAATCCATTCGACGCCTTCCGCCGTCTCCTGCTTGCCGAGACACAGCGGGCGAATGCCGAACGGGTCGCGGAAAGCGAGCAGGCCGTAACCGGCGATCAGCGAAACAATCGCATACGAACCGCGCACCCGCCGATGCACGCCCGACACCGCCTTGAAGAGCGCCGCCGGATCGAGCTGCAGGCCCGAGCTCGAAAGCTGCAATTCGTGCGCGAGCACGTTGAGCATGACTTCCGTGTCGGAATTGGTGTTGATGTGGCGGCGGTCGATGCGGAACATCTCATCTTTCAACTGCTGCCAGTTGGTCAGATTGCCGTTGTGCGCGAGGATGATGCCGAACGGCGCGTTCACGTAGAACGGCTGCGCTTCTTCTTCGCTCGACGCCGAGCCGGCCGTCGGGTAGCGCACCTGGCCGATGCCGGTGTTGCCCGGCAGGCTGCGCATGTTGCGCGTGCGGAACACGTCGCGCACCATGCCGTTGGCCTTGTGCATGTGGAAATTGCTGCCGTTCGCTGTCGCGATGCCGGCGGCGTCCTGACCGCGGTGCTGCAAAAGCAGCAGGCTGTCATAGATCAGCTGGTTGACCGGAGAATGGGAAACTACGCCTACGATGCCGCACATGGCATGTCCTTCAAAGGTACGAAATTCGTCAGAGCGGCCGGTGCCTCGCGAAGCGCGCGCGATATGCCGCGACGGTTCGCGACATGATGACAAGGCAACCGGTTTGAGCCGGAGTCCTGCCGCGTTCCCTTTTCGCTTAACTGATCGTCACACGCGGACGTACGCAGCGAGCGTTTCCGGAAGCAGCGGTTTCATTACGTGCACGCCCTCTACCGCATATGGCCGCAGCAAGGCGTTGCGCCAGAATTCCTGTTGGGGCAGTTCGGTCAGGCCTGCGAGGGCGACCAGAATCAGCACCAGAACGACCCCTCGTACGAGGCCGAACATCAAACCGAGCGAGCGGTCCACGCCGCTCAAGCCCGAAGCCTGCACGATGCGGCTCAGGAGCGCATTCAGCACGCTCGCCACCAGCACCACGCCGATCGCCACGAGCGCGAAGGCCAACAGCCACTGGGTCAGCGCGCCGCCCGGCCACGTGGACGGGATATACGGCACGACATAACCGACGAAGCGGCAGGCAATGAAAAACGCCGCGATCCAGCCGATCAGCCCGAACACCTCGGACAAAAACCCGCGCCATGTGCCGCGCAAGGCCGACAAACCGATCACCGCCATTACAGCGTAGTCGAAGGCAGTGAACATCGCTCGCTTTACTGGCTAGCGCCGTTGTTCGTGCCCGAACCCAGACCTGCCTCGCGAACCTTCGCGATGGCGGCGCTTGCCGCCGCGCGATCCGCGAATGGTCCGGCGCGCAACAGCGTGAGCGTCGAGCCGTCAGCCTGCTTCCGATGTTCGGTATATGCGGGCACTCCCGCCGCTTTCAACTTGCTTGCCCAGTTGCGCGCATTGGCTTCGTTTGCAAAAGCGCCGAGCTGGACGGCGAAACGGTTGCCTGGCGGCGAGGCTGGCGTGCCCGAATTCGCGTCTGCACTCGCGGCGACGTTGTTTTCATCCGCGGATGGCGCGGCGGCCGTGGCATTGCTGCGGGTTGCCGGCTTGCTGGTCGGCTTCGCCGTCACGGCGGGCGCTGTCGATGTGGCGGGCGCCGGTGTCGGCGCGGTGTTGGCTGCGACGGCGGGCGCCTGCGGCTTCGTAGCAGGCTTCGCGGCGGACGCCGAAGCTGCGTTCGCGTCGGCCCGCCTGGTGTCCTTCGACGGCGCTTGCGCGGCCGGCGCGAGGCTCGAAGCGGCGAGTGCCGCGTCCGGCGTCGGATTGTCCGGCGCGACGCCAGCCTGCGTGTCGATTTCGTGCTTTGCGAGTTTCGGTGCGGGACGACTGGGGATGTCGATGGAAATGTCGTCGGTAACGGGCTTGGGGTGCGAGTCGAGCACCATCGGCAGGACGACCACTGCCGCGACGACCATCGCGATCGCGCCGACGAGCCGCCGCCGCGCGCGCTGCTTTTCCGGCAACGTGGGGTCGAGCAGCATCGCATCGGCATCGACGGTGCGCTCGGTGCGGCGGGTCCGCCGCTCCACGCGCTCGCTACGGGCGGCCCGGGTGGAACTGGTGTTTGCGCCGCGCCGGCTTGGCGCGTCGTCTTTCTTGCCGAACGAGAAAATTCCCATGAATCGCTTGGTTCGAGCGTGGCGCCCGTTCAGTGTTGCTGCGATTTACGGTAGGCCATCACGCCTGCTACCGTATAGAAACTGCCGAAAACCACGATTCTATCATTCTCTGACGCCCGCTTTAGCGCATCTTGGTACGCGTCGGCGGGGTTGGCGTAACGCGTGACGCTGCTGTCGGCGCTGTCTTCCACGCCCTGCTCGCGCAACGCGGCTTCCAGTTGCCCGGCCGAGGCCGCTCGCGGCGTGGGCAGATCGGTCACGCACCAGTGATCGATTTCGCCCTTCAGATGCGCGAGCACGCCGGCGATGTCTTTATCGCCCATCATGCCGAACACGCCGTAGGTGTACGGAAAAAAGCCCATATTGCCGAGATTCTGGCCCAGCACGGCGGCCGCGTGCGGATTGTGGCCGACGTCCAGCACGACCGCCGGCTTGCCCGGCAGGACCTGGAAACGGCCAGGCAACTCGACGTTCGCGAGCCCGAGCCGGATATCCTGGGCCGAAACCGGCAACCGGTCGCGCAGCGCCTCGAGTCCGGCCAATGCAGCGGACGTGTTGATCAATTGATTCGCGCCGCGCAACGCCGGATAGGCAAGCGCCGAGCGCCGCAGCGTCGGGCCGACGTAATTCCATTGCTGACGCTCGCTGCCGGCCTGGCCTTCGTAGCGGAAGTCGCGGCCGAATAGCCACAGTTCGGCGCCGATCTGCTCCGCGTGGTCGATCAGCGTTTGCGGCGGCACCGGGTCCGCGCAGATCGCCGGCTTGCCGGGGCGGAAAATGCCCGCCTTTTCGAGCGCGATTTTCTCGCGCGTGTCGCCGAGATATTCGGTGTGATCGATGTCGATACTGGTGATGATCGCGCAGTCGGTGTCGAGAATATTGACGGCGTCAAGGCGCCCGCCGAGGCCCACTTCGAAGATCACCGCGTCCAGTCCGCGCGACGCGAACAGGCTCATGATCGCGAGCGTCGTGAATTCGAAATACGTTAGCGACACCGGTTGGGCGAGGCTTGAACGCGCGGCCTCGACCTTCTCGAAGTGCTCGAGCAGATCGGCATCCGTCGCCATCTGGCCGTTGATCCGCGCGCGCTCGTTGAACGACAGCAAATGCGGCGACGTGTGACAGCCCACCGTGAAACCGGCGCGCAGCAGGATTGATTCGAGAATCGCGCAGGTCGAGCCCTTGCCGTTCGTCCCGCCAACCGTGATGACCGGGCACGCAAACGAGAACTGCATCGCGTCGCGAACCTGGCTGATTCGCGCGAGCCCCATGTCGATGCCGACCGGATGCGCGGATTCGAGATGCGTGAGCCACGCGTCGAGGGTGGGGAATGTGGTCATCGGGTGAATCGCGAGAAAATCATTGAGCGGTGTGGCAAACATGCGCGGCGCAGCGCCTCGCGCAGTATGTGAGACCGTGATTATCCCGGAAATGACAGCGCGCCGCTTGATTGCTCAAGCGGCGCGCTGTTTTTTGCGTTTTTCCCGACGACGAAGACGTCTGTCGTTGGCCTTCGCAGCTTACGCGACGGCGTCCGCCGGCTGATGGCTCAACAGCGCCATCAATTGAGCGAGTTCCTCGCGCAGCTTGCGGCGGTCCACGATCATGTCGATCGCACCCTTCGTCAGCAGAAACTCCGCGCGCTGGAAGCCTTCAGGCAGCTTTTCGCGCACGGTCTGTTCGATCACGCGCGGGCCGGCGAAGCCGATCAGCGCCTTGGGTTCGGCGATCACGACGTCGCCGAGAAACGCGAAACTCGCGGACACGCCGCCCATGGTCGGATCGGTCAGCACCGAGATGAACGGCAGCTTGGCCTCGGCCAGCTTCGTCAACATCGCCGTGGTCTTGGCCATTTGCATCAGCGAGAGCAGGCTTTCCTGCATCCGCGCGCCGCCCGATGCGGTGAAGCAGATAAACGGCACCTTTTGCTCGAGCGCGTTCTGCGCGCCGCGCGCAAAGCGCTCGCCGACCACCGAGCCCATCGAGCCGCCCATGAACGAGAACTCGAAGCAGGCCACCACGACCGGCAACGTGTGGATCGCGCCGCCCGTGACGACCATCGCGTCGGTTTCGTCGGTGTCGTCCATCGCCTCTTTCAGGCGGTCCGGGTACTTGCGGCTGTCCTTGAACTTGAGCGCGTCGACCGGAACGATCTCCTGGCCGATTTCATAGCGCCCTTCCGGGTCCAGCAGGCCGTCGAGCCGCTCGCGCGCGCCAATGCGCATGTGGTGGTCGCACTTCGGGCAAACATGCAGATTGGCCTCGACGTCGTTGCGATACAGCACGGCTTCGCACGACGGGCACTTGATCCACAGGCCTTCCGGAATCCCCTTGCGGCTCTTCGGGTCGGTTTGTTTGATTTTTGGCGGCAGCAGCTTATCGAGCCAGCTCATATTGAATCCTTCTGGGGTCAACGGTTGCGCAAACGGCGGGACAAACCCGCCGCTCACACTACAGACGACAAAATCACTGTTATCGGGCAGTCGCGACGCTATCGAGCGCCTCGCGCACCTCTGCGATGAAACGCGTGAGCGTTTCGACAGCGGTTTCGGGGGCCGCCTGCTCGAGCAATTGCACGATACGGCTACCGATCACGACGGCATCGGAAACTTCGCCCACGAGACGCGCCGTTTCCGCGTCACGGATGCCAAAACCGACGCCCACCGGTAGGGGCACGCGCGACTTGATCGCCGGGATTTTACTCGCGATGCTGGAAACGTCCAGATTTGCCGCTCCGGTCACGCCTTTCAGCGACACGTAATAGACGTAACCGCTCGCGATCTTGCCGACTTCGGCGATGCGCTCGTCAGTCGACGTGGGCGCCAGCAAAAAGATCGGATCGATCCCCGCCGAACGCATTTTTTCGGCGAAGTTAGCGCATTCTTCGGGCGGATAGTCGACCACCAGCACGCCGTCGACGCCGGCTTCCTTCGCCGCCTGCGCGAAGGCTTCGGTGCCCATGCGCTCGATCGGATTGGCGTAGCCCATCAGCACGACCGGCGTCGTGTCGTTGGTTTCGCGAAAGCGTTTCACATCGGCGATCACATGGCGCAGCGACACGCCGTGTGCGAGTGCCCGCTCGGACGATTGCTGGATCACAGGACCGTCCGCCATCGGATCGGAAAACGGCACACCGAGTTCGATGACATCCGCGCCGCCGGCGGCGAGCGCATGCATGAATTCGACCGTGCGGGCCGGGTCGGGGTCGCCGGCCGTCATGAAAGGAATCAGGCCTTTTTTGCCCTGCTCGGACAGTGCGGCGAACGTGTTCTTGATACGGGACATGGAGTTGTTCTCGATTGAGCTACTGCGCTGCGCGTCGGGTTATTGCACTTCGGCTTGCCGTTGCGTTTTGGCTTTGGCCGGCCGACGCGCGGCGGGCGCGGCAGCAGCCGCGCTGACGCGTTCCCGCGCTATCGCGCAGTAACTTTCATTGATCTCATAGCCGACGAATTCGCGCTGCTGGCGGGCGCAAGCGACTGCGGTGGTGCCGCTGCCCATGAAAGGGTCGAGCACGCGGCCGCCCTTCGGACAACTGGCCAGCACCATTCGCTCGACAATCTCCAAAGGCTTTTGCGTGGGATGATCGACGCGTTCGGCGTGTTGCCGATGCAGCCTCGATACAGACCAGACGTCCTTTGGATTATAGCCAAGCTCCAGCCACTTACTGCCTTCGAACAATTTACGCGAACGCGCCTTCTTCGTGACGGCATCGTACGGGATGCGGACGGGATCGAGGTCGAAGTAGTAATCTTTCGACACCGCGAAGAAACCGATGTTGTCGTGCACCGAGGTGAATCGGCGCGTCGTTCCGCCCATGCTCGGCACGCGCCGGTCCCAGATGATTTCGTTGATCATCGTGAGCTTTGTCTTCAGGAAGCTGAAGATTTCCGGCGCGTACTGCCAAGTGCAGAAGATGTAGAGCGAGCCCGACGGCTTGAGCTTCGGGATAGCAAGCTCGAGCCAGCCACGCGTCCAGGCGAGGAAGTCGTCGCCGGTGCGCATGTCGGAGTCGTTGCCGTAGTCCTTGCCGAGCCCATATGGCGGGTCGCAAAGAATCAGGTCGATCGACGCGTCGGGAATATTCGCTACATCGGTCAGGAAATCGCGGTTCAACAACTGGATGCCCGCGGGCACCTGCGGCAACAGCAGCGCAGGCGCCTCGGGCGCCAGAAGCTCGCCGGCCGGCGTCGTTTCACTGGTCGCCGGCTGCGGCTCGTCGAACTCGTCGCGCATCGTGGCGGCGCTCAGAACTGGATGCCCGATCGCTCCGCGACCGTGTGCATGTCCTTATCGCCGCGGCCGGACAGGTTCACCAGCAGGTGCTTGTCTTTGGCCAGCGTCGGCGCGAGCTTCGTGGCGTAAGCCAGCGCGTGACTCGACTCCAGCGCCGGAATAATGCCCTCGATGCGGCAGCAGTCGTGGAACGCCTTGAGCGCTTCTTCGTCGGTGATGCCGACGTATTGCGCGCGGTTGCTCTCTTTTAGCCACGCGTGCTCGGGCCCGACGCCCGGATAGTCGAGGCCGGCGGACACCGAATGCGTCTCGATGATCTGGCCGTTCTCGTCCTGCAGCAGATACGTGCGATTGCCGTGCAGCACGCCGGGGCTGCCGCCGATCAGCGAAGCGGCGTGACGACCGGACTCGATGCCGTCGCCGGCCGCTTCGACGCCGATCAACTGCACCGAAGTATCGTCGATATACGGATAAAAGATACCCATCGCGTTCGAACCGCCGCCCACGCACGCAATCACCGCGTCCGGTTGCCGCCCGATGAGCTCGGGCATCTGCACCTTGCACTCGTCACCGATCACGCGCTGGAAGTCGCGCACCATCATCGGGTAAGGATGCGGCCCCGCCACCGTACCAATGATGTAGAACGTGTTTTCGACGTTGGTCACCCAGTCGCGCATGGCCTCGTTCAGCGCGTCTTTCAGCGTGCGCGAGCCCGACTCGACCGGCACCACGGTCGCGCCCAGCAGTTTCATGCGGTAGACGTTGGCGGCCTGGCGGCGCACGTCTTCGGCGCCCATGTAGACGATGCACTCCATGCCGAAACGCGCGGCGATGGTCGCGGTGGCAACGCCGTGCTGCCCGGCGCCGGTCTCAGCGATCACGCGCGGTTTGCCCATGCGCTTCGCGAGCAGCGCCTGGCCGATCACGTTATTGATCTTGTGCGCGCCGGTGTGGTTGAGGTCTTCGCGCTTCAGAAAAATCTGCGCGCCGCCGAGCATCTCGCTCCAGCGCTGCGCGTGATAAATCGGCGAAGGCCGGCCGACGAAGTACTTCAGCTCGCGCTCGTACTCGGCGACAAACTCAGGATCTTTCTGGAATTTCTCGTAGGCTGCGCGCAGCTCGTCGAGCGCGTGAACCAGCGTTTCGGCGACGAACACGCCGCCAAACTGGCCGAAATGGCCTCTTTCGTCAGGCAAGTTATACATGTGGATCACTCTTTTCGTGGCGCGCGGCGAGCTTTTTGGAGCGCCGCGCCGCGGAATCATCCGGCGTCCGCCGCGCGCACTGCGCGTACGAACGCCGCCATCCGGGCGTGATCTTTCACGCCCTTGGCGCCCGGCACTTCGATGCCGCTCGAGACATCGACCGCGTACGGGCGCACGCGATGGATCGCATCACTGACGTTTTGCGCGTTCAACCCACCACTCAAAACGGCCCGACGCGCGAGCTCTGCTGGAATAAGTGACCAATCGAAAACCTTCCCGCCGCCGCCATAGCCTTCGACGTGAGTGTCGAACAGAAAGCCATTGGCGCCTGAATAGTTGAGAGCCGATTCTACCAAATCGGCCGGTCGAGTATCCGCCGCAACGCGCAGCGCGCGCAACCAAGGCAAACCCGCAATGCCGGCGAGCGATTCGCACTGTTCAGCGGTCTCGTCGCCGTGAAATTGCAACAGCGACAGCCCGACGTTGCTGACCACTTCGCGCACCCATTCCGGCGACGGATTCACGAACAAGCCGACTACCGACACGAACGGCGGCACATCCTGCATGATTTCGACAGCCTGCGCGACGCTCACCGAGCGCGGACTTGGCGGATAGAACACGAGGCCGATGGCGTCCGCGCCCAACTCGATCGCGTGGTTGACGTCGGCCGGATTCGACAGGCCGCACAGCTTGATGCGCGTGCGCCGGGGCACGGCTTGCTGTGCGGCGCCCGTATCTGACTCTGACGCTGCTGCGAGGTTTTCAGTCGAACTCATGTGTGTGCCTGCTCGTTCCATACGGTGCTCCACGGCACGCTGCCGGTCTGCGGCGCGGGCACGTCGAAGTGCTCAGGATAGCCCACCTGCGCGAGATACAACCCGTCCGGCATGAAGGTCGGCGCCGCCGACTCGCGATCGCGGCTCGCGAGCACCTCGGCCATCCACTCGACCGGACGACGCTTCTTGCCGATATACACCAGGCATCCCATCAGGTTGCGCACCATGTGATGCAAAAACGCGTTAGCCCGGAAACGGAAATGCACGAAGTCGCCGTGCTGTTCGATGTCGATCTGATGCAGATGCTTGATCGGCGTCTTCGCCTGGCATTGCGACGAGCGGAACGCCGAAAAGTCGTGCTCGCCGATCAGATGAGCCGCCGCCGCCCGCATCGCTTCAATGTCGAGCGGCGTGTGCACCCAACCCGCCCGCGCCGCCAGCATCGGCGAACGCACCGGATGCACGTACAGCAGATAGTAATAAGTGCGCTCGAACGCGGAAAACCGCGCGTGGAACGCCTCGGGCATCGGCTTGGCCCATTGCACGGAAATCGTCTTGGGCAAAAACGTATTCGTGCCGCGGACCCATGAGACGTCGGCCCGCTCGAGTTCGGTATCGAAGTGCACGACCTGGCCGAGGCCATGCACGCCCGTATCCGTCCTGCCCGCGACGACGGTATGCACAGGCGTCTGTGCGAACTCGCGCAGCGCCCGTTCCAGTTCGTCCTGAACCGTGTTGCCATGCGGCTGCGACTGCCATCCGCAGAACGCCGATCCGTCGTACTGAATGCCTAAAGCAATGCGCTTCACGACAACGGAGCGAGCGTCGAGAGCAACGCGCGGGCATCGTTGCGCGTGGCCGGATCGTTGGCTTCGATCACTTCGTTGATCAGCGTGCGCGCGCCGGCAAGATCGCCCAGCTCGATGTACTCGGCGGCCAGATCGAGCTTGTTTCGCGCGATGCGGGCAAGATCCGCCGGCGTGAACGCGGGCAGCGGCTGCGCGGGGCTCGGCGGGAGTTCCAAGTCGAAGTCGAGCTTGAGCGCGCCGAAACCCGCTGCGCCCAATGTGCCCGCGCCGAGACCCGCTACGGCGCCACGGCCGGCGGTGCCGGCCGCGATTTCGTCGGCGGCATGCGGCGCTTGTTCGGCGTTGGGTGGCGGCGGCACCGCTTGACGCGCGGTGGCTTCCGGCGACGCGACAGGCTGGCTGCTCAGCGACTGCGGTGCGCCCACGGTCTCAGCTGCGGACCCGACGCGCGGCGGCAACGGCATATCGAGGCTGCCGAACGCGGTGAGCGCGTCGCGCGGGAATTCCGCCGATGCGGGCGCGCGCGGCTGGTCGTGATCGACTTGGGCGCGCGTTGCCGGTGCTTCCGGGATTGACGGCTCCATCGGCTCGGGCGGCAACGGCTCGTCATCCCATTCCAGACGATGGGACACCGGCTCGGGCTCCCACGCCTCGTTGAACGGCTGAAGCGGCGCTCGCGGCAACGCGTCGGCGCCTAGTTCGGCGGCGGCGTCGAGGCTCGCGGCTGTCGTCGCGTCGTCCAGGTTGTGGCGGTGTTCTTCTGGTGCGAGGCCGCTTTGGTCGAAGGCAGCGGGTTGTTCCGGCGAGTGTGATTCGAAAGCCGCCGATGGTTCATGAGGCGCCGCTCGATCTGCCTGTTCCGATGCAGGCTCGTGCGCCGCTACGCGTTCAGCCGCGGGCTGCTCCGACGCGAGTTGGACTTGCCTTGCAGTTGCCTCGTCTGCCGCGGCTTGCTGGGCTGCGGTTTCCTCGCTGGCGCTAGCGCCAGTTACGGCGTTTTCCGCTGCCAATCGCTCAGCCGCCAGGCGCGCTGCGTCGAGGTCCTGTTCAGCCGCGATGCGATCATGCGCAGCCTCGTCGGCTATCGCGCGTTCTGCCGCTTCGCGCTCGACGGCGCCTTGCGCAGCCGCCTGCTCCGCCGCTTCGCTCGCCTCCGCCTCGCGTGCGGTCGCCGTGCGGATTTCCGCCTCGCGCTCGGCCGCGATGCGCTCCGACATTTCCCGGGCGGCGGCGTCGCCTTCAGCCGCTTCGCGCTCCGTCTCGGCCATCGTTGCGGCGTGGCGCGCGGTCGCGGCGTCTTCGGCGTCGGCTTCGGGTTCGCGTTTGGCGATGTCAACGGGAATAGCAGCCGGAACTACCGGCGCGGCGTCATTGGCCGCCGCAGCCTTCTCGGATGCCTCCGACGCCTCCGCTCGCTGCGCGTCGGCCAAACGCTCGCGCTTGCGCCGACCGAGACGCAACGCAGTCAGCAGCACGACCAGCGCCGCGCCGACCGCCGCGCCCACGGCGAGGTTCGTCTGCGAAAGGCCGGCCTGGTTCGACGTCGACACAGCAGCGCCCGGATGACCCGACACGACAGCCGGGGCCGATGCGCCCGCCGCCGGTTGCACGCCGCTCGCCGACGACTGCACAGCCGGCGCCGCGGGCGAGCCGCCGATGCCATGCTTCTGCAACTCCATCAGCACGCGATTCTTGAGCGCGAGCAGTTGCTGCAAGCTCGACACCTGCGCGCGCGGCTGCGATGCACCCGTGCCCGCGCTGGCGGCTTCGCTCGCTGACGGCTGGACGGACCCCGCCCAAACATGCGTGCCGCTCGCGGCGGACGTCGGCTGCGCACCAGCAGCAGCCTCCGACGACGCGGCGCCGGCCCCGGCCGACGCTTCCGAACCCGCGTCCGATGCCCCATTGGCGTTGGCCTGAACCGCAGGCGCTGCCGACGGCGCAGCCTGCGTCGCGGGAGTTTCCGCCCCTGGCGCGCTCGCCGCCGCATTGCCTTGCGCGGCGCCGCTCGCGGCCGCCGCGACCGAAGCATTCGACGACGACCCGCTGCCAGCCGCCGGCCCCGAAGCAGCAGCCGCTGGCGTTGCACCCGCCGCCGCAACCACTGCGCCCGACGCGTCCAGCGGCGGCACCGTCAGCACCGCCCCCAGACGCATCCGGCTCGGATCGTGGCCCATGAAGGCGTTCGGGTTCGCGTCGAAGACAGCGCGTGCCGCGCGTGCGAGCGTGGCGCGATCGTGTGATTGGGTGACGGCAATTGCCACGTCGTTGAGCGACTGCCCCGGCTTGACCGTGTATTGCCCACCCGCCGAATAAGAGGCCGACGCGGCTTGAGCCGCAGATGCCGTGGCGCCTTCGGGCGCGCTCGCGGCGTCGCCGGGCGCGGCCATCGCGCTGCCCAAACCGGCGCCCGTCAGCATCAACGCCAAAGCGGCCGTGGCCGCGAGGCGGCCGGTACGTGGGCGCGCAAACATGGCCCGAAGGGAAGAGAGTCGAGGTTTCATCGGGACTCCTGGCGCGTCAGCGCGCGGCCCTTTTTTGCGGTTATAAAGAGACAAGATAATCGGAGCACACAAATGAAAAAAGCGCCGCGCAAGCGCGACGCTTCTTGAGTTTTCTACGCGTCGTGAGCGCGTAGTTTACTTTACTTGTCGAGCACAATGCGAAGCATGCGGCGCAGCGGCTCGGCCGCGCCCCACAACAGCTGATCGCCGACAGTAAATGCCGACAGATATTCGCCGCCCATGGCCAGCTTGCGTACGCGGCCGACCGGCACCGTCAGCGTGCCCGTCACCACTGCCGGCGACAGATCGCGCATCGACGCTTCGCGTTCGTTCGGCACCACCTTCACCCAGTCGTTGCCCGAAGCGAGGATGCTGTTCACTTCGTCAAGCGGCACGTCCTTGTTCAGCTTGATGGTCAGCGCCTGCGAGTGGCAACGCATCGCGCCGATCCGCACGCACAGGCCGTCGACCGGGATCGAACCCGGCGTGCCCATGGCCGGCTTGCCGAGAATCTTGTTGGTTTCGGCGCCGCCCTTCCACTCTTCCTTCGACATGCCGTTGCCGAGATCCTTGTCGATCCACGGAATCAGCGAGCCGGCGAGCGGCACGCCGAAGTGATCGGTCGGCATGCTGTCGCTGTTCATCGCTTCGAGCACGCGACGGTCGATATCGAGAATCGCCGAAGCCGGGTCCGCGAGTTCGTTCTTCACTGCGCCGTGCAGCGTGCCCATTTGCGACAGCAGTTCGCGCATGTTCTGCGCGCCCGCGCCGGAGGCGGCCTGATACGTCATGGCCGTCATCCAGTCGACGAGGTTTTCGCGGAACAGGCCGCCGAGCGCCATCAGCATCAGGCTGACCGTGCAGTTACCGCCGATGAAATTCTTTTGGCCCTTGACCAGCGCGTTCTTGATCACGTCGAGGTTGACCGGATCGAGAATGATGACCGCGTCGTCCTTCATGCGCAGCGACGAAGCCGCGTCGATCCAGTAGCCGTTCCAGCCGGCCGCGCGCAGCTTCGGGAACACTTCGTTCGTGTAGTCGCCGCCCTGGCAGGAGATGATTGCTTCGCACTTCTTCAGGTCGTCAATGCTTGTCGCATCTTTGAGCTTGGTCTCGTTTTTGGCGAACGACGGCGCGTTGCCGCCCGCGTTGCTGGTGCTGAAAAACACCGGTTCGATCAAGTCGAAATCGCCTTCCTGCTGCATACGCTGCATCAGGACGCTGCCGACCATGCCGCGCCAACCTACGAGACCTACGTTCATGACTTCATACCCTTCGAGTGGAAACTTCCCCGCATCTTTGCCCGCAGTGACCGCGCGGGGAAGATGAGCGGGCACGACGGACGATCAGCGTTTCGTGATCGTTTTCGGGGTAATCGTTTTAATCAGCGCTTTGGTGGTAATGGCGAGCTCAACCACACGGGCCGTTTTGCCGTGCAGTTTCGAAATCGAGGAGATTTGAGCCATCTGTGCCATCGCTACAATATACACGAAAACCGGAATCCGGCGACGTCCCTAACCGTCGCTGCCGCCCGTATTACACGCACGAATCGGCCTGTTGCAGGCCGATTCGCGTATTAAAGATCATTTTAACGACCTGATTACCGCCGACTTGAACGCGGGGCGCGGCCATCTACGCCCCACATGCACGAGCCTCTTTTACAGTGCTGCGACCACTGCGTCGCCCATCGCCACCGTGCCGACCTGCTTGCAACCGGGCGTGAGAATGTCGCCAGTGCGGTAGCCCTGCTCGAGCACCTTCTTCACCGCGTTCTCGATGCGGTCCGCCTGCTCCGCCTTGTTCAGCGAATAACGCAGCATCATGGCAGCCGACAGAATAGTCGCGAGCGGATTCGCCACGCCCTTGCCGGCGATGTCCGGCGCGGAACCGTGCGACGGCTCGTACAAGCCCTTGTTGTTCTTGTCGAGCGAGGCCGACGGCAGCATCCCGATCGAACCCGTGAGCATCGCGGCTTCGTCGGAGAGAATGTCGCCGAACATGTTGCCGGTCACGATCACGTCGAACGACTTCGGCGCCTTCACGAGCTGCATCGCGGCATTGTCGACATACATGTGCGACAACTCGACGTCCGCGTATTCCTTCGAGACGTCGATCATCACGTCTTTCCAGAACTGCGACGTTTCGAGCACATTCGCTTTATCCACCGACGTCAGCTTCTTGCCGCGTTTTTGCGCTGCCTGAAACGCGACGTGCGCGATGCGGCGCACTTCGGGCTCCGAATAACGCATGGTGTCGAAGCCTTCCTTCGCGCCCGCAAAAAGACCGTCCGGCGCTTCACGCACGCCGCGCGGCGCGCCGAAGTAAATGTCGCCGTTCAGTTCGCGCACGATGAGGATATCGAGACCCGAAACGATCTCTTCTTTCAGCGACGAAGCGCCGGTCAACTGCGGATAGCAGATGGCCGGGCGGAAGTTCGCGAACAGTTGCAGATGCTTGCGCAGGCCGAGAATGGCCTGCTCCGGGCGCAGCGCGCGCTCGAGCTTGTCGTATTTCCAGTCGCCGACGGCGCCGAACAGGATCGCGTCGGCTTCCTTCGCGAGCGCGAGTGTCGAATCGGGCAGCGGATGACCCTTCGCCTCGTAGCCCGCGCCGCCAACCGGCGCTTCTTCCAGTTCGAACTTTTCGCCGAGCACGTTGAGAACCTTGACGGCCTCCTTGACGATTTCGGGGCCGATGCCGTCGCCCGGCAACACTGCGATCTTCATGCGAATTCCTTGGTGATTTCTTCGAGACTTCGAGTCTTATCCGACGATGCGGTGAGCGAGCCACGGCTGCTTCGCGATGCGTTCGGCTTCGAACTGGCGGATCTTGTCGGCGTGACGCAGCGTGAGGCCAATGTCGTCGAAACCGTTCAGCAAACAGTATTTGCGGAATGCCGCCACTTCGAACGGATACTCGGTGCCGCCGTCCGCCGTGCGCACGACCTGCTTGTCGAGGTCGATGGTCAACTGAAAGCCGTTGAACGCATACGTCTCGTTGAACAGGTGATCGACTTGCTGCTCGGTCAGCACGATCGGCAACAGGCCGTTCTTGAAGCAGTTGTTATAGAAAATGTCGGCGAAACTCGGCGCGATGATCGCGCGGAAGCCGTATTGCTGAAGCGCCCACGGCGCGTGTTCGCGCGAGCTGCCGCAGCCGAAGTTCTTGCGCGCGAGCAGCACCGACGCGCCTTGATAACGCGGCTGGTTCAGCACGAAGTCGGGATTCAGCGGACGCTTCGAATTGTCCTGACCCGGCTCGCCATGGTCGAGATAACGCCACTCGTCGAACGCGTTCGGACCGAAGCCCGTGCGCTTGATCGACTTGAGGAATTGCTTGGGAATAATCGCGTCCGTGTCGACGTTCTCGCGATCGAGCGGCGCCACGACGCCGGTGTGTACGATGAATTTATCCATGACGCTTGCGCCTGTTTCAGGACCGGCGATGCGCGTGGCGGCACGAAAGCCGCTCGCTGCGTCGCCGGCAAAAAATCAAAAACCGGTTATTTCTCAGCGTGATTGCTGATCGAATTGCCGAGGTGCGACATGTCCTGCCCAAATCCGTGCACCGTGTTGCAGCCGGCCAGGCCGAGCAGCAACCCAGCCAGAGTACCGAGCGCGAAGCGGCGCAGTAGAGTAGTGCGATTCATGTTCTTCATCATGCGATTTATCCCAGCTTGCGAATATCGACAAAATGCCCTTCGATAGCCGCGGCTGCGGCCATGGCGGGGCTCACGAGATGGGTACGGCCACCGGCGCCCTGACGACCTTCGAAATTACGATTCGACGTGGACGCGCAACGCTCGCCCGGATCGAGCCGGTCGGCGTTCATCGCGAGGCACATCGAGCAGCCCGGCTCGCGCCATTCGAAACCGGCGTCGGTGAACACCTTGTCGAGGCCTTCACGTTCGGCCTGCGCTTTCACCAGACCCGAGCCCGGCACGACCATCGCGAGGCGAATGTTCGGCGCGACGCGGCGGCCCAGTTTCTTCACGACGTAAGCCGCGGCGCGAATGTCTTCAATGCGCGCGTTGGTACACGACCCAATGAAGATTTTATCCGGCTTGATGGACTCGATCGGCGCATTCGGTTCGAGCGCCATGTATTTGAGCGCGCGCTCCATCGCCTCGCGCTTGCCCGGGTCCTTCTCGCGCTCGGGATCGGGCACGCGGCCGTCCACGGCGGTGACCATTTCCGGCGACGTGCCCCACGTGACTTGCGGCACGATATCGGCCGCGTTCAGTTCGACCACGCGGTCGAACTGCGCGCCTTCGTCGGACTTGAACTGCTTCCAGTAATCGACTGCGATGTCCCACTCCGCGCCTTCGGGCGAGAACGGACGGCCTTTCAGGTATTCGATCGTGGTGTCGTCCACAGCGACCATGCCGGCGCGCGCGCCGGCTTCGATCGCCATGTTGCAGACCGTCATGCGGCCTTCCATGGAGAGCGCGCGAATGGTCGAGCCGCCGAATTCGATGGCGTAGCCCGTGCCGCCCGCCGTGCCGATCTTGCCGATGATCGCGAGCACGATGTCTTTCGCCGTGCAGCCGCGCGGCAGCGGTCCTTCGACCTTGACCAGCATGTTCTTGCTTTTCTTCTGCAAGAGCGTTTGCGTGGCGAGCACGTGTTCCACTTCCGACGTGCCGATGCCGTGCGCGAGCGCGCCGAACGCGCCGTGCGTGGACGTGTGCGAGTCGCCGCATACGATCGTCATGCCCGGCAGCGTGGCGCCCTGCTCCGGCCCGATGATATGGACGATGCCCTGGCGCAGGTCGTTCATCTTGAACTGCGTGATGCCGTACGCGTCGCAGTTCGAATCGAGCGTGTCGACCTGCAGCTTCGAAACCGGATCGGCGATGCCGTGGCTGCGGTCCGTAGTCGGCACGTTGTGATCCGACACGGCCAGATTCGCGCTGATGCGCCACACCGGACGCTCGGCCAGCTTCAGGCCTTCGAACGCTTGTGGGCTGGTGACTTCGTGCAGCAGGTGACGGTCGATGTAGAGAATCGTCGTGCCGTCTTCTTCCGTGTGGATCACGTGCGTGTTCCACAATTTGTCGTAGAGAGTCTGTGCCATGGTATGCGGGGGTAGTAATGACTGCGGGCTGACTGTGTCGGTCGATTATGCCACGCGAAGTCACGCCGTGGGCCGCGCAACCATGCAAAAAAGCGATAAAAAACAGGGAGTTGGGTGGTAGTGTCGATACCTGTATCGGCGGCACCCGGCAAGGTTTAATGCCGCCGTTGGTGCCGGGATCGAACGATGCAGCGCCGATCGCGCCACACATCACTCCAGCACAAGCAGCCTCTCCGCATACCCCGTCAGCACCGAAGCCAGGATCATCTCAAGCGCATTCGACGGCGGTGCGGTGCCGCGGTGGAACGGCCGGAACACCACATCGCCCCGCTTGACGGACATGCCGCTCAGCGCGCAAACACCTCTGACGCGCGCATAGCCGGCGCGCCAGGTCTGATCGAGATAGCTCCCGCGCGTAGCGTCGCTCCATGAAACGAGCACCGTCGTGTCGGTTTGCCATTCGATGCTTCGAATCGTAGGCAGGCGGCCGTTGAACACCGCATGCGCAGCCATCGGGCGGCTGCGTCGGTTGCGGCGCCCCGACGCCTCGCAAACCGCCGATGCAGTCTCATGCCAATGCGCGCTCAGCCGTCCGATAATTTGCGACCAGGGGTCGGGTCCACACATCTCCGGTTCTCCTGCGACTTGCAGCGGCGATCGCCTGCACAATGCTTCGCCTCTGGCTTTAGAGTCTCATGGCTGCGGGCTGACGCTGCCGGCTTACCGCTTTGGCGCGCTGTCCGGCCGCGCGAGTGCGACGACGCTCACGATCCCCTCGCGCGCCATCTTCGCGTACGGACAGAAACGTTCGGTGTCGCGCACGAGTGCTTCCGCAATGGCCGGCTCAACGCCCGGCAAATGAATGCGGACCTGCGCAATCAGCCTGAACAGGCCATCGACGGGGTCTCGCCCGAAATCGACCGTCACTTCCACCTTCGCGTCGACGATCGCTATCTCCGCCTTGGCGGCGAGCAGGTTCAACGCGCCGTGAAAGCACGCGGCGTAGGCGGCGGCAAACAACTGCTCGGGATTCGTCCCGCCGCCCGGACCGCCGAGCGCTGCAGGCAGGCGCAAGTCGAGGTGGAGTTGGCCGTCGTCCGACTGGACTACGCCGGATGCCCGGCCATGACTCGCCTCGCCGCCCGTGGCGGTCACGGTCGTCGAATACAGTGACTGAAAGTCTGGCCCGAAGTACTTATCGAGCAGCGTGAGGGGCGGCGGATGCAAAGGGCTCATCATGTATGTCCGACAGCCGTTGGCTCACGCCGAGGCTCGCAACCAGTCGAACCATGCGCGTGAGTTCGCGACTCTGTAGGTAGTGCGCCGGACCGGCGTGGATGCGCCGTCAGCGTATGAGTGCATCGTAGGTGCGCGGCCGCCCGTCGGGAAGGCTTGCGCGGCGACGCACCGTGTTGCCTCCAAAGCACCAATCAGAGCGCCGGCACCGCCATCATGGTGCTCAGGCATTGCAGGTCGAGCGCGCGCGTTTGTTCCGCCATGTAGTCGATGAACACGCGGATTCTGGCGGGCAAATGCTTGCGGCTGAGATAACAGACATAGTGACCGCGGTCGTCCGGCGCATATTGGGCGAGGCAGGAAACCAGGCGCTCTTTCCGCAACAGATCGCAGACCTGATAGGCCGGCAATTGAGCGATGCCCTCGCCGTCGAGCACGGCCTGCACGATGAGGTCCATGTCGTTGAACGTGTGCTGCGCTCGCGGCAACTGCTTTTGTATGAGTCCGTCGACCTTGAACTCCCAATCGCTTACGCGCCCCGACGCACTGCGGAAGTTGATGCACCGATGCTGGGCGAGATCGTCGACATGACGCGGCACCCCATGTTTTTTCGCGTACTGGGGCGACGCGCAGACGATCATCTGCATCGGTATCAGCTGCTTTGCCACGACTTCGCTGTCCTCCATACGCCCGTCGCGAAACCCGACATCGACGCGATCCGCGATGAAGTCGGCAGGACGATCGTTCAGCAACAGTTCGAGCGCTATGTCTGGATACCGCGAGCGAAAACCGCGCAGCAGCGGCGCGACGATCTTGCGGCCGAATCCGGGTGTCGAGCAGATACGCAGATGGCCGCGCGGCGGTCCGTTACGCAATTCGCGCATGTCCTCGAGCGCCTGCACGATGCGTTCGACGCCCGGATGGCAGTTCTGATAAAACAATTCGCCTTCGCGGGTCAGCGACGTGCTGCGCGTGGTGCGCAGAAAAAGCCGCGCATCGAGCTGCGCTTCGAGCTTTTGCACGTTTCGGCTGACGGCGGAGCGGCCAATGCCGAGGCGGTCACCCGCCTTGGCAAAGCTGCCTTCATTGGCCACGGCGAGAAACGAAACGACACCGGCGTAACTCGTGGCAAAGCTGCTCGCGAGCGAATTGTCGGTCAAGGGGCGGGCGGAATGATCGTCGGACATGGGCGGGCACGATTTAAAGGTTTCGTACTCGACAAGACGTTTTAACCCGGTCATCTGTGACAAACCCGGCTCACGAATCCGCTGGGATAGACAATCTGCCAGTCCGCCCGCAATTTCAGCCGCGCGATGGCGGGCGCGCCCTTCCCGTTCAGCAATGTTGCGGCATCGATTTCGCTGCTATTGCAATTAATCGTATGGACGTTGTCCAGACCTGGCGGGGTCGCGGATCATCGGCCGTCGAATCTGGCCGCGATGCGCGCCAGCTTGTCGGGATTTCGCTGCACCTGAATGCGCACAATGCGCTCCCCATCCGTCTCGTACGTTTGCGCCGATTCGAGTGCGCCGTCGAAAAAGCGCAACAGTGCCGCCTGGCTGTTGAGGACGATGAGTTCGACGCGCAGTCCGCTTTTGTAGCGAAGCGCAGCCGCATAAAAAAGCTGCGCGATGCGCCGGCCGCCCACCATCGGTTTTGGAAAGCTCTGCACCCGGCCGCCGCCATCGCCCATGAGCACGGCATCTTCGGCAAGCATTGAATTGATCGCCGCAAAGTCGCCGCGCTGCAAAGCGTGCGCAAAAGTCTGCAGCAACCGATGATGCGTCTCCCGCGACACGACGTAGCGCGGACGATCGTCGCGCAACTGCGCCTTCGCGCGGCTCACCAGTTGCCGGCACGCCGCTTCGCTCTTGCCGATGGCTTTTGCTATTTCATCGTAGTCGGCATCGAATACTTCGCGCAGCAGGAAGGCCGCGCGCGCTTCAGGACTCAGCCGTTCGAGCAGCATCAGAAAGGCGACGGACACATCGTCAGCGCGCTCCTTCGCCTGCTCCGGCGTTGCGGGATAGTCGGTAACGTGCGGCTCAGGAAGCCAGATGCCGGTGTAATGCTCGCGCTGGATTTTCGCGGCGCGCAGACGGTCGATGGAGATCCGCGTCGTCACGGCGACAAGCCACGCTTCCGCGTTCTCGATGGTCTCCCGTGTGGTCGAATGCCAGCGCAACCAAACGTCCTGCACCACGTCTTCCGCTTCTGCGACCGAACTCAGCATCCGATATGCAATGCCCTGCAAACGCGGGCGTAGCTTGTCAAAAACGCTGGTGTCGTCCATGGAGCGGTCCTTGTGCACAGTACATGGGATCTATTGCGTTTCCGTGGCAGAAACGCATGACCAAACCGCGCACATACGCCCGCGCGATCATTCGCGCCGATCAGTATACCGTCATGAAATCCGACACCTCCGCCAATCTTTACTGCGCACGGCGCTCGCCGCCGGCTGCTGGTACAGGGGCAACGTTGAAACCCGCGTCGCGCCATGCGTCGATGCCTCCGGTCAGCGGCAATGCAAGTCTGATTCCGGCACGCCGCAAACGGCCGGCCATCCATGCAGCGGACACTTCTCCCGGGCACGAGCAGTAAATGACGAACGTCCGGTTCGTGTCGTACGCCCGTACTATCTCGCCGCATTTGCGTTCGTCGGCGAATACGGCGCCCGGAATGACGAACGGATCGAGCGTCCGCCTCTCGGGAGAACGAATGTCGAAGATAACCGGCCGCGGTTCGTCGGTTAGCAAACCGTGCAACTCCACTGCATCGATCCGCGACGTTTCGAGCGCTTTGGACAGCATGAGATGCCGGCAATAGCGATAGCAGCAATACAGCGCGAGTGCACTTGCGACGATACCCAGCGCCCGCCAGCCGAGATGCGAAATCACCGCGAATAACAGGTCGATCTGCGCGGCGAAAGCTCCGCCAATAGTGAGCGCGATGGAAGCCCACAAGGCCACTCCGGCGCAATCGCAGGCGATGAAGTACCGCAACCTCACCGCCATTGCCCCGCACAACGGCACTGCAACGAGCGACAGGCCGGGGACGAAACGGGCGACGATCAGAACTCGCACGCCCCAGCGCCCAAAGAACCGCTCGGTTTTTCTCACACAACTATCACGCGACGACGATAAGAGACAAACCGTTCGAAGCGTGCGTTCGCCGAATCGTCTTCCGCCTTCATACCAGACGAGATCGCCAAGCACTCCGCCCAACGCGGCAGCCCCTAACGTCGACGCGAAATGCGACACTGCCGATTGCTGGGCACCGGTTGCAATCGTGATGCTGGCGCCGACGGTAATCAACGTTGGCATAGCGGGCACAGGCAGACCGAGTGACGCGCCAAGCACACTCAGGAATACGACGAGCGCGCCGTATTGCGCGATGAGTTCATGGGAAAACACGTTGCCTCCTGACCCGGGAACGGCCGGGTGCTATTGGACGTGCCAGGGAACAGCGGAATTGACCGCGATACCGGCGGTGCAACAACGGATGACCTCGCCGGTCGACCACAATGCGCTGCTGCTCCAGTACCTGAACAGCTCTGAGATTTGCGTCTCGTTGAAGTACTTCCGCATGCGCGACCAGATTTCATCGGACGCCGATTGTTCGCTGACACCCGAAAGATGTTCAGTCCAGGCCAACGCGGCCTTCTCCGCATGACAGAAAACATCGGCGCGCCGCCAGCTTCCGATATGCTCGATCTTCGATGTGGCGACGGCTGCCTGGAGCGCGAGGCGCAGGCCGTGCTGAACGCACAGCAAACAGCCGTTGATTTGCGATGCGCGCAACTCGAGAAGCGCGATCAGGCTCGCGTCGAGCGAGCCGCAGTGGATTGGCCGCGTCACGATTTCACACCCGGCCTGTATCGATGCACGTCGTGACTGATAAAGCCGACTTCACGGCTGGGAATATCGAACCACTCGGGATGACAGAAGGAATTGCGAATGTCGTCTAATCCACTCGCCCAGTGCTCCTTCATTGTGTCCTTGCTGAACTCGTAGTCCTTATAGTGGCCTTCGAACGACTTGTTCTTGTAGATCAGATGCACCACATTCACCGCGCTGCCATCCGCCGTCTTCTGCGCTTCCTGAATGACCGCATGATCGCGACGCGCGGAATCGGGGATATGTTCGAGCAGTGCCTTGATCAATTGAGCGTGCTTCTGGTTCTGCGCCATGAAGGCGGTGACGGCCCGCGTACGGCTTGAATACTGGATGTCCTTGACACGCTCGTTGACGTCGAGAAAATCACCCGGCAGCTTGCCGCGCGAACTCCACAGATCGACCTGCAGAACGAGCGTGTCTCTGTGCTGACTCTCCCTGATAATTTCCGTCAGCGGCGTATTGGAGACGAGCCCTCCGTCCCAGTAAAACTCTCCATCGATCTCGACGGCGGGAAACCCTGGCGGCAGCGAGCCGGACGCGATGAAGTGCTCCGGCTTCAGTCGCATCGTCGAGTTGTCGAAGTACACGAGATTGCCATTCCGTACGTTGACAGCGCCGACCGAAACGCGGATGCCTCCATCGTTGATCCGGTCGAAGTCGGCGTACTTCATCAGCGTTTCACGCAACGCAGTGGTGTCGTAATAGCTGACTTCGTCGGGACGCCTCTTCACGAGATCGGCCGCAAGCGTGCGCATACGCGGCGAGAAAAATCCCTGCTGTCCCTCGACCAGCGTGCGCGTTGCCGCCCACGCGCTCGACCACTTGCGCGCCATGTCTTCACAGCCCGGATAGACGGGCAGCAGGGAACGGACATGCGAGAAAAGATCCGCGGGTTGACTTATCGTGTTCCAGAATCCGCGTAGCGCCTCCACCCGGTCTTCCGGCGCGTTCCCCGCAATCACCGCGGTGTTCAACGCGCCGATCGATATGCCGGAGATCCGGGTCGGCTCAATACCCACTTCGGCAATCCCTTCGTATACGCCGGCCTGATACGAACCCAGGGCTCCGCCACCCTGGAGCACAAGTCCGATTTCATCGTACCGGGGCAGCCTGAAAGGAGACGGCTGCTGCAACTCTTTGCGCTGACTCGATCTCACGGTTATCCCCTTACTGCATGAACCAGCCGTGGCTCACCACGACGGACTGGCCGGTCAGCGCATTCGATTCGAAGCCGGCGAGAAACGCGACCGTATTGGCGACATCGGCCAGCGACGTAAACTCGCCATCTACCGTGTCCTTCAGCATCACGTTTTTCACGACCTCCGCGTCTGAAATTCCCAGCACTTTCGCCTGCTCCGGAATCTGCTTGTCGACCAGCGGCGTTCTGACGAAACCAGGGCACACCACGTTCGCGCGCACAGCGTGCGGCCCGCCTTCCTTCGCGACAACACGTGCAAGCCCAAGCAGCCCATGCTTGGCCGTCACATAAGCCGACTTCAGTTGCGATGCCTCGTGCGAATGCACGGAACCCATGTAGATCACTGCGCCGCCTTTACCCGATGCGTACATATGCTTCACCGCTGCCTTCGTCGTGAGGAATGCGCCATCGAGATGAATAGCCATCATCTTTTTCCAGTCGGAGAACGAGTAGTCCTCGATCCGGTTGACGATCTGAATACCGGCGTTCGACACCAATACGTCGATGCCGCCGAATCGGCTTACCGTATCGGCAATGCCCGCATTGACCGCCTCTTCGTTCGTCACGTCCATGGAGAGAGCAACCGCGCGGCCACCGCTGCGGACGATGTCTTCGGCCACTTTCGTTGCGCTCGGGAGATTCAGATCCGCTACGACGACCGTCGCTCCGTCCTCGGCCAGCTTGCGTGCGCATTGCTCGCCAATTCCGCTCGCCGCGCCCGTGACGAGCGCCACTTTGTCTTTCAATGCCATATATCCTCCGGGAGAGTTATTGGTTCACTACGAGTTTCATCGGATCGACGGAGGCAAGGTAGTCGTGCGCCACCTCGCCCACATCGAGTGTGAGATTGGCGACGACGTGACGCGCGCCGATTACCTTGCGAACGGGCAGGTCCGCGACCGAAGCCAGCGCGTGGGGATGAAGCTCGAGCGCAGCCGGCCCTTCCCAGGCGCCGGTTACCTGAACGTCGCGCAAAAAGAAGCGGACGAGTTCGCATATTCGAACCGAACCGTCGACGTGCGGTATTACCTTGAGCAGATAGTTAGGTGTGTCGGCGAGCTTGTGTTGCTCGGCAACGGCGTCGAGCGGACGATACTTATAGCCCATCGTGCCGGTGGCAATTCGCTGCGTGCCGTAGTCGAGCGTTCCGAGCAAGGTGTCTTTTCCATCAATCGAAAGCCGCGGCGAAGCGAGCTTCTTGGGAAATCCCCAGATTTCCCGGCCGCCGGCGATCGGACCTTCGTCGTCCAGATACATCGAGTGCGTGTAGTTCGCCTTTCTGCCCTGCTCGTCCAGAACCGAGATGACCTGACCGCTCTCCGTATAGTCGCCAAACCCCGACGAATCCGGCATGCGGATGAACTCGTAATGAACGATCGCGTTGTCGACCTTCAACGGCTCGGGAACGACGGCTCTTAGCGCCTCGATATCCGTCTCGTAGGAAATAATGAAGTACTCCCGGTCGACGAACCGGAACGGCGGACGCGGGTATGCCGGATTGTGCAGCGGCATCGAAAAAGCGTGTTTGCGGATATCGTCTTTTGTCACGGCTCACTCCTTGGTTGCTTTGAATCACGCTTTCCGCAAACTAGCTTCGCAGGAAAGACAACAGGTCCTGATTGAGCTGGTCCTTGTGGGTATCAGTCAATCCATGCGGCGCGCCGGGATAAATCTTCAGGATCGCGTGAGGCACGAGTTTCTTGCTCGAACGGGCCCCAACATCCATAGGAACGACCTGGTCGTCGTCGCCGTGAATGATCAGCGTCGGTCGGTCGAACTTCAGCAGATCCGCCGTGAAATCAGTTTCGGAATAGGCTTTGACCGATTCGTAGACGTTCTTGAAACCACCGCTCATTCCCTGACGCCACCACGCGTCGATCAGACCTTGCGACACCTTGGCGCCCGGCCGGTTAAAGCCGTAGAACGGACCGGCGGGAATGTCCTTGAACAATTGCGAGCGGTTGGCGATCATCGCAGCCCGAACGCTATCGAACGATTCAATAGGTACACCTGTCGGATTGCCGGGCGTTTTGACCATCAACGGCGGCACGGCTGAAATCAATCCGATCTTCGATACGCGTGACGTACCGTGCCGGCCCACATAACGCGCGACCTCGCCCCCGCCGGTCGAGAACCCGATAACGGCTATCTCGCGCAGGCCGAGGGTGTCGATGACTGTCGCGAGATCGTCCGCGTAGTGGTCCATGTCGTTGCCGTCCCACGGTTGGCTCGAGCGGCCGTGACCGCGGCGATCATGTGTGATGACTCGAAACCCGTGCGACGCCAGAAAGAAGGCCTGGTTTTCCCAGCTATCCGAGTTGAGCGGCCAGCCATGACTCAGCGTAACGACGGGAGCGTCTTTCGCGCCCCAATCCTTGAAGTACAGGCTCACTCCGTCCCGGGTGCGGATAACGTCACCGGTATGGTTTGCGGACGACATGTGCGCGACCGTCGTGCCGGGTCCTGACTGTTTGCCGGCGGCCGATGCCACCGTTGTCGTCAACGTTGCGGCGATTCCGCCAATCAGCAGGTTGCGGCGTTTTGCGTCGGGGGAAACGTGTCCCAAGTCTTTAGTCATGGCTCAAGTCCAGGAATTATTCGACCGGGAGATAAGGGAATTGGCTTGCTTACCGGTCGAGTATTCAGAGTAACGACGACGCGTTTATCGGCCCAGTTAAGCGCTGCAAAACTCCGTTTATCTTTCTACGTACACCCAACTAAAAATAGCCGTTTCCTTTAACGACGCTTAACAATCAGAACTTCAACGCATGCAGCCGATGAATCTTATCCAGAAGCCAATGGAAGCTGGCGTGCTCATCGTCTGCATGAGCGGCGTTCTTCATCGCCATCTTGTGCAACATGTCTTGCCGTTGGGAAAGCAGCCGGCACATTCGATGAGTCACTTCCTGACTATCCCTCAATAGAGGCGTCACAGCATCCTTACTCAATCTGTAAATGACACTCCGGGTAAGCGTCACGATCTTCACCTGAACCGGCAAACCCGCGAGTAGTCCGGTCTCGCCCATCGTATCGCCAGGTCCGAGACGCACCACTTCGACGGCCCCGGTAGATTGCTCCGTTGAAACACTGAGCACGCCCGAGTCGACGATTGCGAGACTGTCGGGCACCACTTCCGGCGTGAAGATCACCTGCCCCGCGTCGTATTCATGCCGCACCATGCAACTGGAAAGCATCTTCAACTCGTCGTCGCTGATGGCGGCGAACAGTTCGATGCGTCTAAGCAGGCGCTCCTCGGCGTTTGCCACAATGGCCGTGACAGATGGCACGCCTGGTGGCCGCAAAGCGACTCCCGCGGCGGTGAGGTGTCGATAGCAGAGGTCGTACAGTTCGTTCGTCAATGGCGTCTTTTTCGCGGTGTCATCCACGAAAGCCGTTGCTTCGTACTGAATGGAATGTATCGTCGATTTTCTCGCCTGCACGAAGGGAGCCGGTGTCGGCAGAATGGAACGCGCCGCAGCCAGTGCGCATTCAAGCGCTGCAATCACCGTTGCAGGCCGCTCGTCCGGCGAAATTTCCAGAGACACCGTCACGCCATGCAAAGCGTGCGGCCGGTTCGTATTGGTGATATTTGCCTTTGCCGCCGCGGCATTGGGAACGATGGTTACATTGCCGTGCGAATTGAGAAGATGCGTTGCTCTCCAGTTCATCTCGATCACCTTGCCTTCGGCGCCGTCAATCGAGATCCAGTCACCCACGCGGTACGGTTCCGTGGAATTCAGTACGATGCCCGCAAAGACATCGTGCAAAGTACTTTGAATAGCCAAACCAAGAATAACGGCCAATGTGCCCGACGTCGCAATCAGGCCGCGAACGGGTATTTCCAGAACGAATCCCGTCGCGGCTACTGCCGCGGCAAGAAACACCACGGCGCCGAATACGTCCTGAAACAGTCTCTGTTTGCGCCAGGTCTGCGGCAGCAGAAGTGCGTCGAGAGCAAGCGTGAACAGGCGGGCACCGGTCAGCCACCAGAATATTTTCAGGGCCTGCGCCGCTTCGTGAAGCAGCGACGCTTCAAGATGCGTAGCCTGTCGGAAGGGGCTGAGGCCCGCGGTGAAAATGCTCGCCGTGAACACGGCAAAGATCGCTAGCCGAAGCAATAGACGCGAAACGTCTTGCTTCGGCACTTTGAAACGCCACAGTGCCACGTCGATCAGAACGACGGCATAACCGAACACCAGCGAATCGCTCACGGACGCTCCGACG
Source organism: Paraburkholderia sp. RL17-368-BIF-A (assembly GCF_046054045.1). Taxonomy (NCBI): domain Bacteria; kingdom Pseudomonadati; phylum Pseudomonadota; class Betaproteobacteria; order Burkholderiales; family Burkholderiaceae; genus Paraburkholderia; species Paraburkholderia sp. RL17-368-BIF-A. Next base: position 22,985 of record NZ_JARESN010000022.1, on the reverse strand, counting down.
GGAAAAACGCGCCTGACGAGTACTCATGCCGCCCCCGCCCGGAGCCATGGTGAACGACTAACCGCGATGCCCGAACGCACTAACGTACTAACGCATTAGCCAAATGACGCGAGCGGGTCGCCTGCCGCGAACGCATCGGCGCGATTCGGCGCCGGTGGGTAGATCCACTGCGTATTGATCATCTGCTTGCGTGCTTTTCCTTCTGCATGCGTCAGCTTGATCTGGCGGTCCCAGCCTTCTGAATAGACCGCGCCCCACTCGCCCAGATCGAGACAAGTTGCATAAAACGGCTGGGTATACGCAAGCGTCGATTCGCCGATCAGATCGGCCGCGACATTGTGGCCGCCGAATTTGCCCATCACCATTGCGTGCTGACAGGACATCAACGCGTAGTGCCCTTGATCGTCGCTACGCACTCGCGCCACATCGCCGGCGACGAACACGCCGGGCGCCTCTTCCACACGAAGATCAGGTGCGACTTCGACACGGCCAAGCGGGTCGAGTCGCGACGAAACCTGCGCTGCAAGCGTGCTCGCTCGCATGCCGCCCGCCCATACAACCGTGTGCGCTTCGATATGTTTACCTGAGGCGGTTCGGACGCCACTCGCGTCGACCGATACGACACTCGAACCCAATACCGCTTCGATGCCCAGCGAAGCGAATGCCTCGGCGACGAAAGGCCGCGGGTTAGGTCCGAGATCGGGACCGATGTCGGCCTGCGAACCGACGACGATCACTTTGATCGCCGCATCCGGGCCGAATAGCGCGCGCATTCGTTTAGGCAATTCGGTTGCGATCTCGATGCCGGTAAAGCCGCATCCCACCACGGCAACGGTATTTCGAGCGCTTGAATCGGGCAGCTTCGCGAGTTCCTTCAGATGGCCTTCAAGTGCCGATGCGTCCTCCATGCAATCGACCGAGAATGCATACTCGGCGAGCCCTGGAATCGACGGCCGGCTCAGCTTGCTGCCGCTCGTGAGCAGCAACCGGTCGTAACCGAGCGTGCGGGTTGCGCCGCTCGCGGCTATCACACGCACGGTCTTCTCGCGGACAGCGATTTCATCGACACTGCCCTCGACGTAGTTCACACCGACGGCGTCAAGCAGAGGCAAAAGCGGCGCGGACATCAGATGCGGCTCGCTTTCGTACATCCGTGGCCGGATCTCCAACTCGGGTTTCGGCGAGATAAGCGTAATGTCGATGTCGCCAGCCGTTGCGCCGGCACGGTCGCGCACGCGAGCCGCGCCAAGCGCGCCCCACACTCCGGCGAAGCCGGCACCCACAATCAAGATCTTCTGCGACATGATTCTTGCCCTAAGTTTTTAAATTGCCAAGTTGACGATGTGCACCGGAACTCACGACAAACCGAGCCCTGCTGCGCTGCGCGACGATCGCTAATGATCGCGGCGGCCGACTCATCTGCCGCCCGCCGTCACGACAAATCGTAGACTTGGTGCTCGAATGGCAGTAGGCACGCAAAGGAGATCACCGTGTTGTCTCGGCGACAACAATCGACGGCTTCAATGTCGTCAATTCGTTCTGGCGAGCTCGGCTTCGAGCGTCGCATGGGGATGTTCGCCATCCTCCTTGGCAAGATTCACGATGGTGCGAATGCTCCACGGCACTTCGGATCTGGACGCATGTTGTTCAGCCGCAGTCGCGTGTTCCTGCATTGCCTGCTTTACGCCATTGGGAAAGGCAACCCTCGTGTCTCCCACCGCCGTCTGCAATACATGCAATACGGCCTGGCCAAACTTCACGCATTCTTCGCGCGTCGGCATTTTTCCTTTCTGCATGACCGAGTCTTTCCAGTCGTTCTGTTGGTGGCTGAGTAGAACGGGACGCCGCGCGCAGAAGTTCCGGTAGTTCAGCAAGTAGGCTTCCTGGCGATTCTGCGGGCTAATGCCCAGCAGCTTCCACGCGGCATCGAAACGCTCTTTCTTTATTCCGTTCTCGTACGCCATCGCGCGCAGAAAGAATTCGTGAAAGGCTTCGAGACTCGCGGTGCAGGACGATACCGATTGTCGATAGTGTCCATCGCGTATCGCGTAAGCGGCGAGTTCAAAAAGAATCTCGAACTTCTGCTGCCGCAATGCCACGATCTGCTGATGACCGCGCGAGCACTCGGATCTATACCTTCCGTCGCCGTCGGGTCGAAGATCCAGCAAAACAGAAGAAAGAACGGAATTCCCTACGGAGCTTCCGTCCGGGTTGCATTCGAGGCAAATAATGGGAACCGATATCTTTGTCATGGCATGTCTCACAGTTGGATGTTGTTTCTCGCTTCTCGCCGCATCAACTCTTCTCTAATCTTCTCTACTCGCTTCACCAGCAGACCACACGCGGAGGCGCAAACCTCGTTCGAGACCAGGTCTCGCTGGCACTCTATGCCCAATCAACCGCTTCTGCAGATGAGGTCCGGTGAATGGGCTAGTACGCCAATCGCTCAATGGCCCCGATGTTGTCCTGGCGGCAACACTGTGATATCCCGCCGGCGTCTTCCATGTTCTGGGCGGCGCAACTAGGATTGCTTGTGACGCAATGTTTCGCCGCGGAGAGACCGTGGTATGGGTCTATTCCAATGCACCTGAATCGCGCAATCCGGAGTCTGCTGAGAAGATGAATGCCAAGGAAGATTTTTTGCGTTCCGGCGTGGTGACAAATACCGACCGGCAGGACTACGGCGAGGCCATATCATTTGGGCCGTTCACGCTGTTTCCGGCGGAGAGGCGTCTCGAACGGTCAGGTTCATTCGTGCAAATAGGCAGCCGCGCGCTGGATATTCTTATTGCGCTTATTCAGAACGCCGGACAGGTCGTGGAGCGGCGCATGTTGATGTCGCATGCGTGGCGGAATATCGTCGTGGACGAAAGCAACCTGCGCGTGAACATTGCTGGATTACGCAAAGCACTGGGCGACGGCGAGGACGGTGCGCGCTACATTAAAAACGTTCAGGGCATCGGCTACTGCTTTGTTGGTCAGCTTACGCGTGAACGGATCGTTGTCGAATCCAGTTCGTTGTTTGCTGAACCGTCTTCCCGAGTACATTCCGGCGACTTCACACCAGGAGCCGCCTGCCCGCAAGGTCGCGACGAGGTCTTGCGAACGCTTGCGTCCGACTTGAGCAGACATCGGCTCATATCTATTGTGGGACCTGGAGGCATCGGCAAAACGACAGTCGCCATTGCTCTCGCGAAGAGACTGTCCGGAGTGTTTCCTTCGGAGATCCACGTCGCCGATTTGAGCGAAGTTACTCATGGCGATACGGTAGCGCTCACGCTCGCTCGTCTGCTTGGGTTAGGCGATCTTCACCACATACCCGTCGCATGCATCGCCAATTATCTTTGCACCCGGCGCGCGCTGATCATTCTGGACAACTGCGAGCATGTCATCGACGAGGTGACGTCCCTCACAACGCAAATCCTCGCGGTCTCATCCGCGACCTATTTCGTGCTGACAAGTCGCGAGGCGCTACGAGTGAAATACGAACACGTCTGCCGCCTGCCTGCGCTCGAAGTCCCGCCGGGACCTGAGGTGATTTCGATCGAACATGCGCATACTTATCCCGCCGTGCAGGTATTCATTCAACGCGCTCTGGAAGCGGGCGCGAGATTCCCGCAGACCAGCAAGAGCTATGCAGCCATTTCGGAGATGTGCCGCGAACTGGAAGGCGTCGCGCTTGCAATCGAACTTGCTGCGGCGCGCGTCGCGACGTTTGGACTGGCCGGCACCATGACGCTGCTCGGAACCCGCTCACGTCTTCAATGGCAGGGATGCCGCAATGCGCCTGCGAGGCATCGGAGTCTCGCCGCATCGATTGGATGGAGTTACGCGCTGCTGTCGGACGAGGAGAGGTCCGCTTTCCGCCGGTTGTCGTCGTTTGAACAGCCCGCAACGCTCGATGCCGTTCTCGCGGCGGTGGCGAACGGAACGAACCGAACGGGCGATCTTTCGAATGCGATAGACGTAGTTGAAGGTCTGGTTGCAAAGCACATGCTGCACATCCAGCCCGGACCGGACGACTTGCCTCGTTATCGGCTCGCAGCTTCGGAAAGAATCTATGCACGAGAACAACTCAATCAGCCTGCGCTCGATAAGCGACGCATCGTGCAATTGAACGGCGTGCAAAGGATTTGCATCTGAAATGCAGCAACCGTCCCACCGGCAGCCGAGCTGCCAGGAACGGTTGCCGATATCCTGGTTCTTGCACGCGTCAATCGTTAATCGTTAGTCGACGCGCGATGATATCTGGCGACATACTTCGCCTGAGCAATGACTTTCCCATGCATCTGATAGGCGACGACTGCGGGACTCGCCGCCGGGGCGACATCGATCTGCGCCACGTCGAGAGCAGACGCCGTCACGACATATCGATGCGATTCCCCTTTAGGCGGACACGGTCCGCCGTATCTGGATTCGCCGAAGTCCGTCAACGTCTCAATGGCGCCTGCCGGCAAGAGCTTCGAATTGCCGGAAGCGCCTTTTTCGAGCGACGACTCGGAAGGTGGAATATTGGCGATCTCCCAATGCGTCCAGCCGAGCCCGCCAGTCGGCGCATCAGGGTCGAAGATGGTCACGACAATGCTCTTCGTGCCGCGCGGAACGTGAGCCCATGAAATGCGCGGCGAAACGTTGTTACCGTGACAGCCAAAACCTCCGTACACCTGCTCGTTCGAAAAGTGCCCGTCACGCAGGTCGTCGACCCTGATCGTGAACGGCTCGGCGCCGGCTATCGCGGGGATGACCGCCAGCGCCATCGACGTGCATAAAATTGCGGGCAACAAACTCTTCACTCTCATGATGCGCTCCGTTGAAGGATGAAAGATGCGTGCAACCGGTATCAACGGCACCGCATTGATCTGCCGCGGTCACACCAGGGCAAGTGACCGTTTGCAAAAAACCGCCGTGAGCCTTGTGCGCTCGTGGCGGTTTTCTGACAAACGTCAGTGCAATCTATACGGCGATGGTTGATCGTCGGGCACCGATCAGTAGTCCCACACCACCGGCACAAAATGGAAGCCGTTGTCCGTCTTCGCAACGTGACCGATGGATGGGAACGCGACGTGCGCTGCGGCCAGCAGAGCGCCGGTTTCAGCGGCTTCATTGAGTAGCGCGATACGCACGTCCGCAGCCAATTCAGGATCGTGCTCGAAGCCGTTTTGCCAGTCGGGATGGTCGAAGTTGACCTCGAAAATCGCGTCGCCCACGAACGTCAGTTTTTCGCCGTTCGATGCGACGTCCACGACGCAATGCCCCGGCGTGTGTCCACCCGTCACGCGCGCCGACACGCCCTTGGCAACTTCCACGGTCTGATCGAACTGCACGATGTTTTCGCGGTAGAGTTCCGCGAACGTCGCAGCAGCCTTGCGTAGCGCCGGAGGAACAGTTTCCGGCATCACCGTCCTGCTGAAGTCCGGATTTTTCCAGAACTCTACTTCCTTCGCCGACACGTGAATGCGCACGTCCGGGCGCAGCTTGGCCCTGACGCCGGCAACGTTCAGGCCGCCGACGTGGTCCATATGCATATGCGTGATCACGATGTCGGTAATCGCAGCCAAGTCGATACCCGCCGACTCCAGGCGCATTACCGAGCGGCCGGCGCGCGTGAAGTATTCGAAACCGTCGCCCACGCCCGAGTCGATCAGAATCAGGCGGTCGCCGCTGCGCACGAGCGCAATATTTAGCGCCCAGTCGAACATATCGCGCTGCAGGAAACGACCATCGAACCATTCGTTGCGGTCAGCTTCGCTCACGTTAGTCGACATGGTGGAGGTGGGCAGCGGCAGAACGCCATCGCTGATCAGCACGACGTCAACGTCGCCCACGCGCACGCCGTAGCGGGAAGACACGAGTTCGCCTGACCCTTCTTTGCCGACGTTGGCGATAACCGGCCGCATATTGCGAGTTGTTTCGCTCATGTTCAATAGTCCAATTGATTAAGTGGGGTGAGCCGCACTGCACCGCGCGACGCGGTTCACGAGCACGACTACGAGTGTCACGCGCTCCGTATTGCCTGCATTTCGAAGGAGCGTGTGACAGATAGTAGTCAGCGAGGACGAGCGCCAGTAGCATCGCGAATGCGTACACCATGTTGCCTGGAGGGCAACAATTTCAGGCAGGCACGCAGTGAAATGTGGTGCGGGTGGCGCAGCAGATTTGCCGGATACGTGGTAATTTACGCACCGTTCTTCAAGAACACGTTCTCGGGGCGGGGTGCGATTCCCCACCGGCGGTAATCGTCTTTTGCAGACGTAGCCCGCGAGCGCTCTGTTTCGATATTGCTGCGATAACAGAGGTCAGCAGACCCGGTTGGATTCCGGGGCCGACGGTATAGTCCGGATGAAAGAGAACAGAACAGCCACAATGCCCGCACTGGCGGGAGACGGCTGTTCTTCGCCCTGTTCACACAAAACAGGCTGAACTCCATGAACACATCTCACTCGATCGAAGCACAAGCAGCATTCGTTTCCGGCAGCAACCGCGGTCGCATCGCTTTTGTCTAGGCGTGCTGGCACCGCGACATCGTCGACCAATGCAAAACCTCTTTCCTTAAGGTCATCGAAGACTTTGGTTATGCGAGCGGCGACATCGATCTTTATGAAGTACCCGGAGCGTTCGAAATCCCGCTGCACGCAAAACGGCTGGCACAGAGCGGTCGATACGCTGGCATCGTTGCGGCCGGACTTGTTGTCGACGGGGGCATCTATCGCCATGAATTCGTCGCTCAAGCGGTCATTTCAGGCTTGATGCAGGTTCAACTCGAAACAGGTGTTCCTGTGTTCTCTGCTGTGCTGACGCCGCACCACTTCCACCACGGCGAAGAGCATGTGAAGTTCTTCACTGAGCACTTCGTCGTGAAGGGCGCAGAAGTGGCGCGCGCTTGCGGCGACACAGTGAATAAGCTTTCGCTATTGCAGACCGCCTGAGACTCGCGGACCGAGTCCGATAGAAAGTCGCGAGGCAACGTGTCTCGCGACCTGCGAACGCGGCCTCAGGACATGAACATTCCGCCATCGACGTTCACGGTCTGCCCCGTGATGTATGACGCGTCATCGGACGCCAGGAACGCGACCAGACCTGCTACATCCTTGTCGCTACCCGCACGCTTCATGGGAATGTTCTCGACCCACTCGGCCATGAGTTCGCCAGGCTTGTAATTGCCCAGCAGCTTGCCCCACGCTTCGTCGTTATACGACCACATGTCAGTCGCGATGATGCCGGGGCAGAACGCGTTCACTGTGATGCCCGTGGGCGCCAGTTCTTTCGCGAGGCTCTGCGTGATGCCCAGAACGCCAAACTTGCTGGCTGCATAGTGCGGGGTATAGACGAAACCTTGTCTGGCCTGTCCCGACGCCGTATTGATCAGACGGCCCGCTTTCCCGGCACGCAGCATCCGTCTCGCCGCTTCCTGGCAACACAGAAAAACGCCTTTGGTGTTCACCGCAAGTACGTTGTCCCATTCCTTCTCGGTCAGATCTTCCAGCTTCGCGATCGTAATGACGCCCGCGTTCTGGACTGAAACATCAACCTCACCTAGCGTGGCCGCCACTTCCTCGTAGAGCGCGACAACCTGTTCCTTGCTCGTGACATCGGTTTGCACGGCGAGGGCCTCGAAGCCGGAATCGCGTAGCTGCGCGGCAGCGTCGTGCACGGCTTTTTCATTCGCCGACACGCACACTTTCGCGCCCTCCTGCGCAAAGCGCCTGGCAATGCCCAATCCGATACCCCGGCTGCCGCCAGTGACAACCACCACCTTGTTTTCGAAACGCTGCTGGAATGCCATATGCCGATCTCCACTAATCGACGGAGCTTAAAGCCGTCGTATCCATTGCAACCATTGCTCGTGATTTCTTGCAGCCGCTTCGACGCCTGGCCCTGGTTCGACGCGTCGTGCCACCACGCGAGTCTCGCGATAGGCATCGAGCGAGTTGATTAACCCGAGCTTCAACGCGGCAAGCGCTGCTGCGCCCGCAGCGGATATCTCGCTCAGCGTCAGCGTGCTCACCGGCCGGTTCAATGTGTCCGCCAGGTATTGAAGAAGGAATGGCCGTTGAACCAGTCCTCCGTCGAGAAAGAGTTCGCGCAACGGGACGTCGGCAGCGCGCTCCATGACTGCGATCACGTCCCTGATCTGATAGACGATCGATTCATAAGCTGCGCGCACGACGTTTTGCCAGGACGTCGAGAAATTCAGCCCGACGATCTGCGCGCCGCCTGGATATTTCCAGTGCGGGCAACCGATTCCCGAAAAAGCCGGAATAAGAAACACGCCGCCGTTGTCATATTCCGTGAACGCCTCTTCCGCTTCCGCGAAATCCTTTACGATGCGCAGTTTTTCCTTGAGGAACGAAGGCGTTGACCCGGCACTAATGACGATGCCTTCCAGCGCGTAATCCACCCGCTGTTCGGTGGCAAAGCAAAGCGTCGACACGAGACCGTGGTCCGCGGGCAACGGCTTGCCACCCACGTTCATCATGATCGACGAGCCCGTTCCCATTGTTGCCTTGGCAAATCCGGGACTGAGGCAGCCTTCGCCAACGGCCGCCGCATGAGAATCGCCGATCATCGATACGATCGGGATGGGTCGATCGAAAATGCCGTTGAAATCGCTCGCGCCGAAATCGGATGCCGACGGGCGCAGTTCAGGCAGCCGCAGTTTCTGCAAACCGAAATCGGCGAGCAGTTCGCGATCCCATTCAAGTCCTGCAAGATTGAACAGCATGGTTCGCGACGCGTTCGTGTAATCGGTGCGATACACGTCGCCGTTTGTCAAACGGTACAGAAGCCAGCTATCGACCGTGCCGAAGCGAGCGGTGCCGGCGGCGATATGCGCGCGCACCCGCTCATCGTTTTCGTTAAGCCAGATGAGCTTCGTTCCCGAAAAGTACGGGTCGATCAATAGTCCCGTCTTCTCTGCAATGACCTGTGCCCTGCCTTCCTGCTTTAGACGCTCGCATATCGCGAGAGAACGTTGGCACTGCCACGACACTGCCGGAACGATCGGGCGACCTTCGTCATCCCACAGCACGACCGTCTCACGCTGATTCGAGATGCCGACACCTGCTATCTCTTTCCGGTCGCCTTTGAATTCACCGAGGCAAATGGAAACCGCTTGCAGTACCGACTCATAAATCAGCTGCGGGTCCTGCTCGACGAATGCGTTGCGCGGATGCGTGCACGGTACGGCCACGAAACCGCGAGCGTGCACCTGCCCTTCCGCATCGAACACGAGTGCTTTCGTACCGCTCGTGCCCTGATCGATTGCCAGAACATATTGCATGTTGCTTTCCAGAAGACGGCTCAACTCGTGACGCTCACGCGGTGAGCGAAACCATGCGGCTTTGCAGGCGCTGCTGCAACTGATCGATGACGACAGCGAAGATGATCACGAGGCCCTTGATCACCATCTGCCAGAAATCGCTGATGCCGCACATCACCATGCCGTCGCCGAGAATGCTGATCACACAGGCGCCGACGACCGAACCGAAGACCGTACCGCGGCCACCCATCAACGCAGTTCCTCCCAATACGACCGCGGCAATCGCGTTCAGCTCGAACGTCTGGCCGGTCAATGGGTGAGCGGTCTGCAACTGCGCAGTGATCACCAGTCCGACGATCGCCGCACAGAATCCCGAGAACATGTACACGAACAGCTTCACGCGGTTGGTGCGGATTCCCGAGAAGCGCGCCGCCTGCTCGTTGCCGCCGATCGCATAGATGCGCCGGCCAAGCGGCGTACGCTTCGCAACAAAAATGGTGATGGCAGCAAGAATCACGAGAATCCACACGGGCATGGAAAGGCCGAGAATTGTGCCGTTGCCGAGGAATTCGAAGCCCGTATTGCCCAGAGCCGGATTGCCTCCGAGATCGGCGAACGTGCTGCCGTTATTCACGAGCAGTGCTGCGCCGCGTACGACATACAGCATGCCGAGGGTTGCAATGAACGGTGCGACATTGAGCGCCGTTATCAGATAACCATTCACCGCACCGATGATCGCGCCCAGCGCGCATGCAATCAGCGTCACGCCCCACGGGTTGAAGAACACGACGTGATGACCGATCTTCACGCCTTCGAGCAGAAGATAGCCCGCCGCCATCCCGCTTATTCCGACAATGGAACCCACGGACAGGTCGATGCCGCCCGTCAGAATCACGAGCGTCATGCCGATCGACAGAATCGCGACGATAGTCACGTGTTTCGCCATGATCAGCATGTTGCTTGTCGACAGGAAGTTCTCGGTTGCAAGCGAGAACACGATAATGATCGCAAAGAGCGCAATGAAGATTCGCAGCTTGAGCAGGTTCACCGCCATGCGCGAAGCCATGTAAGCGGATTGCCGGTTGTGCTTGCCGTGAACCGGTTGAATCGAAGGAGTGCTGCTGTTCTGAGTAGTCATGGTTTCCACCTCAAGGTGCTTCACACTACGGCTGTCGCGGGCGTTGACGCGCGCACGATGCGCTCGCTGTCAAACTGTGCACGTTCCATGATCGCCGTCAGCTTGCCGCTGGCCATCACGAAGACCCGATTGGAAACAGCCATTGCCTCGTCCAGTTCCGAGGTCGCATACACGACTGCAATGCCAGACTGCGCGAGCACGCTGATCGTCTTGTACACGTCCTCTTTTGCACCCACGTCGATTCCCCGCGTCGGCTCGTCCATCAGCAGTACTTTCGGCGACGTCAGCAATGCCTTGCCGATCACCACCTTCTGCATGTTTCCGCCCGACAGCGACGTGATCGGCGCATCCACCGACGACGCCTTGATTGCGAGGCGCTTGACGATATCGTTGGACGCAGAGAGCTGCCGGTCGCGTCGCAGTGCACCGAACGCGAGACGGCGAGTGAATCTGGACAGACTGGACAGCGTCATGTTTTCGAGGATCGACATGAGCTGCACCATCCCCTGCTTCTGTCTGTCTTCGGGTACGAGCGCAATGCCCGCCTCGATCCGTTTCGGAATTGGCAGATCTTCGATTGCCTTGCCGGCGAGTTCTATTTCGCCGAGAGCCAGCGGCTGCGCGCCGAGTAAAGACTCGAGCAGTTCAGTGCGGCCGGCGCCCATCAAGCCGTAAATTCCAATGACTTCTCCGGCCCTGACGGAAAACGAAACATGGTCAACCGCGTAGATGCCATTCGAGCGCTTCAGCGCAAGGTCCTTGACCTTCAGGACTTCCTCGCCGATTGCGTGCTGCTCGAATGCGAAACGCTTCTTCGACGATCCGACCATCGCTTCGATGATCCAGGGAATGTCGATATTCGCGATGTCGTCTTCTGCGACGAGGCGCCCATTACGCAATACCGTAATGCAATCCCCGATCGCCATGATTTCCTCGAGACGATGCGAGATGTAAATGACGGTGACGCCCTCTTCCTTGAGCTGCGCAATGATCTTGAAGAGAATCTCGACTTCCGTCTTCGAGAGCGCGGAAGTCGGCTCGTCCATGATGAGCACCTTGATGTGCTTGGAGAGCGCCTTTGCAATTTCGACCAGTTGCTGTTGCCCGACGTAGAGATCGCCCAGTCGCATGCGCGGGTCGATTGGAATCTGCAGACGGTTAAGCAGTACTTTCGCCTGATGGTTCTCGTCCTTCGTGCGGATTACGCCGGAACTCGTCAACTCGTTCCCGGCGAAGATGTTCTCCGCCACGGTCATATCGGGAAAGAGGTTCAATTCCTGGAAGATGATGCCGATGCCGTGCTTTTCGGCGGTACGCACGTCCGTGATGTGGGCAATCTTTTCATCGACCCATATCTCTCCCGATGTCGGCGTCTCGGCACCGGCGAGCAGCTTCATCAGCGTCGATTTGCCGGCGCCGTTTTCGCCGATCAACACATTGACCTTGCCGCGTCGCACCTTGTAGTCGACTTCGACCAACGCAGCGGTGCCCGGATAGACTTTCGACAGTCCGCGCGTCTCGATCACGTTGGCGGGATTCATGGTGTGCGGTTGGTTCATTTCCATGTCACCGGAATTGCGCGGATTTCGCCCGTCGGTTCGCTCCAGCTGCTGAATACCGCGGCTACGTCGACCGTGTCGCCCACTTTAGGCTTGAGCGACTTTTGCGCTCGCGCGACCACCAGCTTGTTCAGGTCCTGTCCGAATACGGCGAAACGCGTCTGATCGTCGAAGTCGCTGTACTTGACGCCGGGGAATCCGTCGCGCACGCCAGTACCGATCACGACCGGCCCCGTCTCGAGTGCGACATGGACGGGCTCGCCGCCCGAAGCGGGCGTGACATCGACGAATACCTTCCCAACGCGCGACGAAGTGTCGACCTTGATAACCTTGCCCTGCACGCGTATCCAGAAGTTGCATGGGAAAGCCGCGCTTTGGCGAAAGCCGTACTCCTTGCAGGCGTTATCGAAGTTCTGACCGGCAGCGCCGATCACCTGTGCAGCGGGCCTGGCATTCTTGTCCGCATACGGAATCAGTTGTTCATTCAGGATCTTTTCCGGGTCCGGGCCTTGATGCTGGCCCTGACTGCGAATCTGGGCCAGCTCGGTATCCGTCACGACGTGACACCCGGCAACTGAAACGAGAGCGACGACCACCAGCGCGAACCTGGCTACAGATGGGGAAAAAACCATGACAACCTCTCCTGACGACACGTCAACAGGTGCAGCGCCGGCCGCACCCGCCTACTTGAAAAGCTGGCGCGCTTACTTGTTGTAGTAGAAGTCTTTGACGTGCGACGCGTTGTCCTTCGTGATCAGGATGCCGCGCGTGAGCTGGCGCTCCGGTTCGCCGGTCTTGCCCGTCGTGATGTACTTGTTGAGCAGGTCGACGCCGTGAATCGCAAGGCCTTGCGCCTGCAACATGACGCTTGCCTTCAACTTGCCCTGCATCAGCGAATCGCGCTCGTCATTACTGCCGTCGATACCCATCACGACAACGTCTTTCTTGCCGGCGGACTCGAGCGACGCAATCGCGCCGAGGGCCACGGGCCCGTTGCCGCAGATCACGCCCTTGATGTTCGGATGTTCCTGCAGGATCGAGTCCATTGCCTGCTTGCCGGGCAGCAGCGCGCCCTTCGCATCCTGACGCGCAACCATCTTGAGGTCCGGATACTGGTCAAGCACCTGGTGGAAAGCCTGCGAACGGGTCACACAATTCTTGTCTGCCTGATTGCAGGTGAGCTCCACATATTCGCCCTTTTCGCCGATCGCTTCCACGAACTTCTGCGCGACTTCGGTACCCGCCTGCAGATTGTTGTGGCTCAGTTGTGCGATGGCAATGCCATCCTTCGGGATCTCGCGGTTGATCAGCACGACCGGCACCTTCTTTTCCTGCGCGGTGCGAACCGTGGCGACGCTACTGTTCGAATCCGCATTGTCGAGAATGATCCCCTTCACGCCTTTGCCGATCACCAGATTGACCAGTTCATTCTGCTTGTTCACATCCTCGCCGTGCGACAGCACGATGGTGTCGTAGCCAAGCTTCTTCGCCTCGGTGTCGGCGCCCCTGGCTTCGGCGGCGTAATACGGATTGTCGAGCGCGTTCACCAGAATGGCGATGGTTCCTTTCGAAGCGGCGAGTGCATCGACGGAATGAACCGCTGCGAACGAAGCAGCGACGGCAGCAACAAGTGCGATCTTCTTCAGCATTTTTTGTCTCCAGATTGATCTCTTTCTTAACGTGTTGCAGCCTCGGACCGGCTGCGCTCGAACTGCATCAGCAGATGGTGTATCCCCCATCGATCATGATGTCAGCGCCGGTGATCATGTCCGCTCCATTCGAGAGCAGAAACAGAATGGCCGCGGCAATCTCATCCGTGTACGCAAAGCGTCCGACGGGTATTAGCTTCTTCATCGCTTCGCCCTTTTCGCCCTCCCAAGCGGCTGCGCCCATCGGCGTCAGTACAACGGTCGGCGAAACGGTATTCACTGTTATTCCGCGCAACGCCCATTCTTTCGCCAGCACTTTCGTCATACCGATCAACCCGGCTTTGGCCGACGTGTACGCACAATGCTTGTCGATCGCCACGGTTGCAGCCTGCGAAGCAATATTGACGATCTTGCCTCCGTGGCCGCTCGCGAGAACATGCCGCGCGAAATGCTTCGCGCACAGGAACGGACCCGTGAGGTTCACGCCGATCTGCTGTTGCCACTCGTCGACACCGATGTCTTCGGCTGCCGTCAGCGTGATGCAGCCGGCAGCATTGACGAGCAGATGAAGATCGCCGAAGTGGCCGAGCGCAGCCTTCATTGCCTTTTCGACGTCGGCCTCGTTAGCGACGTCGCATGGAAACGCGCGGGCGTTAGTGGCCCCGAGTTCTTCGATCGCGGCCTGCACGCGCGGCTCTTCGAAACTCGGATAGAAGATCGCAACGCGGGCACCCTTAGCGATAAGCGCTGCGTTCGTCGCCATCGCGATACCGCCCAGACCACCCGTGACGACGGCGACCTTGCCGTCGAGCCGGAAGTCGAAGTCGACGCCATGACGCAGCGACATGTCGTACTGAATTGCCATTCCAGTGTCTCCTTGAGGTCTTTGCTATACGTTCAATGCGCGCACTGGGCGCGAATTGCGTCGGCGATACCTGCCGCGTCGATTCCGTAATGGCGCCGGATGCCTTTGCGCGTACCGTAGTTTGCGAATTCGCCTTCGGTGATGCCGAGCATGGTCAGCGGTTTCGAGAGTTGACGCCGAGCCATCAGCACAGCGGTAAGCGCGCCGATGCCGCCATGAAGCGAATGTTCCTCAACGGTGACAATCGAGTCATGAGCCGCAATGATTTTTGCGAGCGCATCGGCATCGAGCGGCCTGATCGAAGAGAGGTTGACGAGCGTCGGCGCAATGCCATGCTCTGCCTTCAGCGACTCGCACGCTTCGAGCGCCTCGCCGACCACGGAGCCCAACGCAATCACCGCGACGCGGCTGCCCTCGATCACCACGTCCGGGCGACCAGGCTCGAAACGGTAGCTCGCCTCGTGAACGATCGGGAACTTCGCGTTATCGAGCCGGATATATACGGGACCTTCGACGGCCGCGGCGTATTCGATCATCTGCACGACTTCGATCCCGTCGCACGGCGCAAGAATCTGCACGTTGCCGAATCCGCTCATGATGGATATGTCGTCGATGGCATGGTGCGTCGAGGCCAGCGGGCCGTACGCGACACCGGCGTTCAGGCCCAGCATCTTCACGTTTGTTGCGCTATAGCAGACGTCGTTCTTCACCTGCTCGTTAGCGCGAGCCACGAGGAACGGCGCCGCGTTGGCCGTGAAGACGACATGGCCGCCCAGGGCCAGGCCCGCGGCCATACCGACCATGTTCTGTTCCGCGATGCCGACATTGATGACCCGTTCGGGGTACGTCTCGAGAAACGGGCTGATCTTCGACGTGGACGTGGAGTCCGCGACCATCACGACAATGTCGCGGCCTTCGGCCGTCAACCGTCCGAGCGCGCTGACCGCACCGTCCCGCAAATCGGCGTACTCACGCATGGTCCAGTTCCTCCAATGCCTGCTTCAGTTGCGTTTCGTCCGGGACCTTGTGATGCCATGCCGGCACGTTCTCCATGAACGACACGCCGCGGCCCTTGATCGTATGAGCGATGAGGACTTTCGGCTTCCCGTTTTCGTAGTCCAGACTTTCGATCAGTTTCCAGATGGCGTCGGCCTGATTGCCGTTGACGTCGTGCACTTCGAAGCCGAAGGCCCGGAATTTTTCGTCGAGCGGGTCCATGTCCATGATGTTGTGGGTGAAGTCCGCCAGTTGCAGCCGGTTGCGGTCGACGATCACCACGAGATTGGCCAGTTCGAAATGCGCCGCCGCCATTGCGGCTTCCCAGTTCGAACCCTCTTCCAGTTCGCCGTCGCCTGTGAGAACGAAAACGCGGCCGACCGAGCCTTGCGTGTTAGCGGCATGACGCCGCTTAGCCATCGCGAGCCCTGCCGCGATCGGGAAGCCGTGTCCGAGCCCGCCCGTGTTGACTGTCACCAGCGACGGCAGCTTTTGCCTGACCGGATGTCCCGGCAGACGCGAACCGTCCTTGAGATACGTGAGAAGTTCTTCGTCAGCCAGCCAGCCGAGTTCGGCAAAACAGGAATAGAGGCCGCCTACGCCGTGTCCTTTGCTGAGGATGAATTCGTCGTGCCATTTGACGGTGCGGTCCGACTGAACCTCGTAGCGGAGCACATGGAAGTACAGGGCCGCGAGCACATCGGCCTCGGACATGTCGCCGCCCGTATGGCCGCTCTTCGCAGCGGAATTCATCACGCAGATTTTTTTACGGATTTCCTGCGCCCGCCGATGTAGGGCGTCGCCAGACTGCTTGTAGGGGTTTTCCATTCCCAACTCCCGAACTTCCCGTTTGCTTGAGATTCAGTTTCTGTTACTTTCTTTAGAAAGTCAAAGAGAAATAGATGGAAAGCGGGAAAACCCCTGGCCGGGCCATACTGCTGCCGTTTAGGGCACAATATCGACGGGTGTTGTGAAGCCGCACCGACGCTTTGCGGGATGAGCAAATGGACCAACGGACAAGAACAGAGAAGATCTTTGAGAAAGTGCAGGCCGCCAGGCTGGTAAAGCTTTCCGAGCTTTCCAGCGAGTTTGGCGTTTCGATGCCAACTATTCGAAAAGACATTGATGAGCTGCAGAAGCAGGGCCGCGTTGAACGCGTGCACGGCAACGTCCGCCTGGTCACGTCGGAGGCGGGTCCGAGGCGCCATTTTGTCGATCGGGCCAACATCCTTCCCACAAGTCCGGAAAAAGCGCTGATCGGACGGATGGCGGCGAGCCTCGTCAAGAACGGCGACTCCATCATTCTGGATTGCGGTGCGACGACGACCGAACTTGCGAAAAATCTTCTTGATCGTCAGAACCTGCGGATCGTGACGAATGCGCTCAACATCGCGATCATTCTCGGCGCGGAGCCTACCAACCGGATCATGCTGACGGGCGGCGAATTCAAGCCGGAAACCATTGCGGTCTCGGGAGAAAAGGCGTCGGCCTTTTTCCAGGGCATGTTCGTCGACAAGCTGTTTCTGGCTGCCGGTGGTGTGTCGAAAGAATCCGGTATTTCGTACCCCGACTTCATCGACCTGCACGTTAAGCGGGCGATGATCGATGCGGCAAAGACCGTCTACCTTCTCGCCGACTCGGGCAAGTTCGGAAAACGCGAGTTCGCGGCGTTCGGGGCGATGGACAGGATCGACTATCTTGTCACCGACGGGGGCCTGACCGAGGACTTCGCAAAGTGGCTCGGCGATAACGGCACGCAGATCATCTACGCTGCGGACGAGACGGACGAGTTGGCGCGCTGAGGGACAGCAGCGCTAAGCGCTTCGTCCGACGTTGCGGCGGCGGCTCCTGGTTCCGCGATGATTTCCACGCCGTCGGGCTCGAACGCAATTCGCCTATCGCGCGGCCAGGTCGAGCCGACAATCGATACCCGCATCACCGACAGTCCAATGCAGTGCTCAACGGCAAGTGCGGGACATTCCCGAACGTCCTAGTCGCGCCTGGACCTGGGCGCGATTGTTGCGACGGCGCACGCGATGCACAAACCAATGCGCCTTTTTTGGTCCTATCCCGCGTCTCGCGTATGCTCCGAAAAGCGTCGCCGGGAAAGCGGCAGCTCGTAGTAAAGAAGACTGAAGTACTCACACTCTTTGGGAGGTCAGCATGTTTTCCTTCATTGGTACAGTGATCGTAGGGCTGGTCGTCGGATTGATTGCGCGCGCGCTGAAGCCAGGCGACGACCGCATGGGTCTCATCATGACCATCATCCTCGGTGTTGCCGGCTCGCTGATTGCGGGCTACGTCGGACGTGCGCTGGGCTGGTATCAGCCGGGGCAGCCGGCAGGCTGGGTGGCGTCGGTGATTGGGGCGATCGTGCTGCTGGTCATTTATGGAATCGTGCGGCGCCGGGCATGAGCGCCTGGCGGTGACGCGACGCGCCCGCCCGGAGTCGGCTCTGGTCTGCAAGCGAATAAACCGAGTCGTCGCCGGCGGGCATCCGATGCTTTAGCGCGAAAGATCGAAGCCGAGTTGCGCGCGGCCAAGCGGCGTCAAATCGCTTTCCTGAGCGCGGCCGGCGAAGTCCGTTTCGAAGTGGTCGGCGGGAAAGTCGGGCGGACTTTCGCCGCGCAAGAAGCTCGGCAACTGACGCTTCAGGTAGGCCTCGTTTTTCGCGCACCACGGCGCCGAAGCGATGTACATCACGTTGCTGTAGCCGCTGCCGCGATGCGCGTCTTCGACGGAATGCACGACGTCGCTGTGCCAGAACACCGCGTCGCCCGGCTGCATGTGCGGAATCGGCGTGACTGCTTCGAGCAGCAGGCCGTGCCATTCAGGTTTGATCGACAGCGCGCGGGCGGGGTGAGCGCCGCATAGTTCGTCGTCGGGAACGTCGTCCTGCAATGCTCGCAGAATCACGTAAGCCATCGCGTTGGCGATCGGGATCAATTGCAATGTGCCGTCGCCGGGGCCTTGCGGCGTTAGCGCAGTCCAGCCCTGGAAAGTGCGGAACATCGAACACACGGCCGGCGACGGAATTTCCTGCACGTCCGGCCGATACGCGGCGTCGAACGGGTCATACGCGCGCCAGTTGCCTGACAGCACATGCCGATAAACCTGCTGAAAATTCGTGTCGAGCCAGCGCTCGACCGAGCCGCCATCCACATGCGGCGACAAACCGAGCGACTCGGAACCCGGCGGCCGGCGACGAATCCGGTCCGCGTACACCGGCACGCGCTCGGGATCGAAGTGCCGCCGGCCTTCGCTCTCCGACGTCCACAGGCGGTTCAGGAACACGCGCGTATTAGTTAGCTGTGGCGACTGGCGCGCGGCCGTTTGCGGCTTCGACCAGTAGACGCCGTAAATCTGCGGCTTGCTCGACGCGAGGTTGCCGAAATACTTGTCTTCCGCGCGATGCGCCAGCTTGGCGTCGAGGTCGTTACGCTGCACATATTCGGCGATTTCGTCGTTCCAGTCGCTTGCTTGCTGCCGGTCGAAAACGCCGCGCACGACGCATGCGCCGCGCGTTTTGATGCTGGCGATCGTCGCCTGATCGACAGCGCCGGACACAATCGACGAATAATCGAACACGGGAATCGCATCGCGCCCCTGCGCGCGGTCGCGGTGAATCGCGTCGATCTGCTGGCGGATCGCGCCTTCCACCTGCTCGAACACTTGCTTGTGGTTCGGCAGCGCGGCGCGCAACGTGCGCTTGGTGCTGCGAATAGCCTCGGGAAGATTGTCGATGACGAGCGGCATGGTTTTGTCTCCTTGAGATGATCTGTGTGCTACGGCCTTCCTGCAGATTAAGGATGTTCGGCCATCGCCAAGCATGCTTTACGGCCACATACCGATACAATCCAGACATTCGCCGCCGTTTCCGGCTCCCCAGTGCGGCCAGGCTGCCTATCGTGAAACCTCAATACGAACGCGTCACCATTCCGGACGGCTGCTCGATCCGCGTCTACCATCGGCAGCTCGCGCAGATACCGTTCGAGTGGCACCACCACCCGGAATACGAACTCACGCTGACGATGAATAGCCGCGGCCGCCGTTTTATCGGCGACCACATCGCGGACTACAGCGGCGACGATCTCGTGCTCGTGCCGCCCGACATGCCGCATACGTGGGCGTCGACGGCGCCGATCGACGCAAGCGCGCCTCAGGTGGCGATCGTCGTGTGGTTCAGCGGCGACTGGGCGCGGCGAATCGCGGACTGCTGCCCGGAGTTCGCGTCGCTGCGCACGCTGCTGCGGCGCGCCGCGCCGGGGCTGCGCTTTCCGAGCGAGGCCGCTGCGTCGATGCGCGAACGAATGGAGGCGTTGCTGGACCCGTCGCCGCGCGTGCGGCTTGGCGCTGTGCTCGACGTGCTCGCGCGGCTTGCGGAAGGCACTTCGGAGCCGTTGGCGTCGCCGGCGGCGTATCGGAGTGCAACGAAGCGAGGCGGTGCGTCAACGTATAGCGCCGTGCGATTTGCCGGGGCGGGCCGACCGGCCGATTCCGTCGAGGCGGGAGCGGGAGGTGAAGCAGAATCAAGAACGCGTCGCCCCGTCGGAGGCGTTACCGTCACGCCGGGCGCAAGCGCGTCCGAAGCCGAGCGGCTGAACCGCGTCCTCGATCTGCTCGACCGGCGCTTTCACGAGCCGCTGCGGATCACCGAACTGTGCGAGGTAGCGAACCTGTCCGAGCGCTCGTTGCACCGCTACTTCGTGCGGCATCTCGGCGAAAGCGTCGGGCGCTATCTGAACCGTCTGCGGATCGGCTACGCGACGCGTCAACTGACGGACACGACATGGCCCATCGCGCTGATCGCAGCGAAGGCCGGCTTTGCGAATCTGGCCAATTTCAATCGACAGTTTCTGTCCGCGCGCGGCATGACGCCGAGCGCGTATCGACGCTTCTTCGAGACGCATGGCCGGACCGCGAAAGACGCAGCCGCGACGCCGCATAATTTGCAGATGCGTCCGCCTTCGCTCGAGAGATCGGGAAGGCGGCAGCGGCGCGAATGAGCTTCCAGGACGAACGGCTCGCCGCACGCAACACCCATCGCAATACGCGTCGAAAACGGAAACGCCCCAACGGTGTACCCGTTGGGGCGTTTTCTATCTCAAACGTTGAAGCCCACTCAAGCCCGTAGCAGGCCAGGCAGACTCAACCGCTCAGCGTTGCCCGATCGGCTTCGCTTCACGCGGCGTATCGCCGATGAACAACTGACGCGGACGGCCAATCTTCTGCTCAGGATCGGCGATCATTTCGTTCCACTGCGCAATCCAGCCGACCGTACGCGCCATCGCGAAGATACACGTGAACATCGACGTCGGAATGCCCAGCGCGCGCTGCACGATGCCCGAGTAGAAGTCGACGTTCGGGTACAGCTTGCGCGACACGAAGTATTCGTCTTCCAGCGCGATCTTTTCCAGTGCCATGGCGAGCTTGAACAGCGGGTCGTCGTGCAGGCCCAGTTCGTTCAGCACTTCGTGGCAGGTTTCGCGCATCAGCTTCGCGCGCGGATCGTAGTTCTTGTAGACGCGGTGACCGAAGCCCATCAGCTTCACGCCCGAGTTCTTGTCCTTCACCTGCTTGATGAACTCAGGAATGTTGTCGACCGAGCCGATTTCTTCCAGCATGTTCAGCGCTGCTTCGTTCGCGCCGCCGTGCGCCGGGCCCCACAAGCAGGCGATGCCCGCTGCGATACACGCGAACGGATTCGCGCCCGACGAACCGGCGAGACGCACGGTCGACGTCGACGCATTCTGTTCGTGGTCAGCGTGCAGGATCAGGATACGGTCGAGCGCGCGCACCAGCACGTCGTTGACCTCGTACTCCTCGCACGGGTTCGAGAACATCATATGCATGAAGTTCGCGCTGTACGACAGGTTGTTGCGCGGATACGCGAACGGCTGGCCGATGCTGTACTTGTACGCCATCGCGACCAGCGTCGGCAGCTTTGCGATCATGCGAATGGCCGACACTTCACGGTGACGCGGATTGTTGATGTCCAGCGAGTCGTGATAGAACGCCGACAGCGCGCCGACTGCGGCAACCAGAATCGCCATCGGGTGCGCGTCGCGACGGAAACCACGGAAGAAGAAGTGCATTTGCTCATGCACCATCGTGTGATTCGTGACGGTCTTCACGAACTCGGCCTTCTGCTCCGTGTTGGGCAGTTCGCCCTTCAGCAGCAGATAGCACGTTTCGAGGAAGTCGGCGTTTTGCGCGAGGTTGTCGATCGCGTAGCCGCGGTACAGCAGTTCGCCCTTATCGCCGTCGATGTAGGTGATCGCCGAATTGCACGCCGCCGTCGACATGAAGCCCGGGTCGTACGTGAACTTGCCGGTCTGGCCGTACAGCTTGCGGATGTCGATCACGTCCGGGCCGAGAGTGCCCTTGTAAATCGGCATTTCAACGCTCGGCGAATTGTCGCTGAACGATAGCGTGGCTTTAACATCTGACGGGGTCATAGCACATCCTCAATCGAAGTATGTAAACAGGGTTTCGATAATTGCACGCCTGGAACAACGCACTCGCGGCGCTCAAGCGTTGCGCAGCAGCTCCAGGACCCGAATCACATCGGGGTCGGCAAGCTCGCCTTCAGGTTCCTTGCGCGCGAGAAGCAAGTCCATCAGGTCGTTATCGCTCAGCTCGAGCAGGCGCGTAAGTGCGCCCACATCGGCATCGCTGAGGTCATGCTCATATCGGCTGAAAAAACGTTCAAAGATCAGATCGTTTTCCAGCAGGCCCCGCCGCGCGCGCCAGCGAAGACGCGCGCGGCGGAGAGGATCGGACTGATGCGATGCATCGTTCATGTCAATACTTGCCGGGTCGCTCCGCGGCGCTCCGACCGCTCTTTCGGGCAGCCAACGACACGAAGCGTGGGTTATTCACTTCACTCTAGACAGTACGGCGAACCATCAATTCCTTGATCTTGCCGATCGCCTTGGTCGGGTTGAGCCCCTTCGGGCAGACGTCGACGCAGTTCATGATCGTGTGGCAACGGAACAGACGGTACGGGTCTTCCAGATTATCCAAACGTTCGCCGGTCGCCTCATCACGGCTATCCGCGATAAAACGATAAGCCTGCAGCAGACCCGCCGGACCCACGAACTTGTCCGGATTCCACCAGAAGCTCGGGCACGACGTCGAGCAGCTCGCGCACAGAATGCACTCGTACAGACCGTCGAGCTCGTCGCGCTCTTCCGGCGACTGCAGACGCTCCTTCTCCGGCGGCGGCGTGTCGTTGATCAGGTACGGCTTGATCGAGTGATACTGGTTGAAGAACTGCGTGAAGTCGCAGATCAGGTCGCGCACCACCGGCAGCCCCGGCAGCGGACGCAGCACGATCTTCTGCGGCAGGTCGTTCAGGTTCGTCAGACACGCCAGACCGTTCTTGCCGTTGATGTTCATCGCGTCCGAACCGCACACGCCTTCGCGGCACGAACGGCGGAACGACAGCGTTTCGTCGAGCGCCTTGAGTTTCACCAGCGCGTCGAGCAGCATGCGCTCATGCGAGTCGATCTCGATT